>JBDNRH010000007.1:0-141594 GCA_047718535.1 Sporolactobacillus sp. | reverse complement strand
GCAGAAGAGGGGCTCGATCCCGCAGAAGAGGGGCTCGATCCCGCAGAAGAGGGGCATTACCCTATGTTTTTCTGACAGATAATTTCGACAAGAAGTTCTTCGGCATATAAAAATTGATTCCGTAAATTCGCAGCGATTCCTTTGAAGCCGCGCACGAATCTGTTTGTCCGACATGATTTGCAGAGCATAATGCAGTTTTTGTAGAAAGTTATTTGCTACGGGTAAGCAGGAAGCTAGCATGATTTGTCCAATAATTATACATATAAGGAACCTGAACGTAGGCGCGATCACTGAATAACGATTCAAAGATAAGCTAATTTTACCTGCGAGCAGGAGACGGAGGGATAAAGCAATGCGAACAGCGAAAGGGACAACGATTTTTTATACTAAAGATGTGTTAAAAGTGCTTGGAATCTCGCGTAATAAATTAAGGGGATTGACGACAGCGATTGAAAAACAGGGGCGACGCTTTCAGCGCAATAAAACGAATCAGCGACTTTTCCATGAAAGCGATCTGCTTCTACTGCGCCAGATGCTTCAAGCAAGTCGAGACGGCGTCTTGCTGGATGAAGCCGCGCAGCAGTTCTGTCAGCAGGAAGACGGGCCGCAGCAATCGGAAGTGGCCGCCTCATTATTTCCAGCAGCCAGCACGGCCGATTTTCCGTCAGGGCCTAATATTGCGCCGGCGATCGCGCTAACGGAAGAACAGTTTCGCCTTGTCGTCGAGCAAGTGGCCGCATCGGCTGCGGAGAAAACGGCGGAGAAGGTAGCGAAAAAATACGACAGCGCGATCGAGAAAATGATCGAACGTCGTGATCGAGAATTAATCAGCCGGCTGCGTGAGGCAAGCGGCAGAAACAGAAAGAAGCGATGGCTTTATCGAGCGATGAATATGACCAATGAATAGAAGTTAATGAGCAGGATCAGCTACTCATTTTTAAGAATGTCTTGGTAGCTTTCCTTGTTTTTCGCGAAATAGAGTGCCGCGTAGGAACAGTCTGCCTGCACGGTCCACTGCTCCGCGCGCGCCCTCGCAGCCATCGCTTTCATTAACTGGCTGGCTAGGCCTTGGCCACGATAGCGCGGATCGACAGACGTATGTGTGATATGGACGGTTTGCGCCTTATCCACCCAATAGGAAACTTCACCGATCTCCCCACCGTTTTCTGCCAATAGGCAGAAACGGTTTTTTTCATCTAGTATCTCCATTTGTCTTCCCTCATTTCGCTCAGTAGTGCGTTGCTGCTGTCTTTTTCTATAGTTTATTCGCAGCAGTGATAAAATGCATCGTTTTTGCCTGCATGGCTGCGTGACATAAAAATCAACGGATGAACCAGTCCGTCTGTCCATCCGCAATTTAAACTTTTTCATATGGTATAGATGTAAGGCAAACAAAGTAGTGGGAGGAATTTAATATGTGTTGGAATAATATGGTGTATGGCAGTGGCAGTGGCTGTGGATGCGGCGGCAATAATGGTGGTAACGTAGGCGGCGAAAGCACATCACCTTGCAACGGGGCCGACTTGCTCGAAGGTGTCTCTAAAAATGACTGCGTTAAAATTTATCTTCGCAACGGAAGTGTTATTAAGGGCTTTTTTGCCGGTGTCAATGGTAATACGGCGACGCTGTTCAACTGCGACCGCGATGGTGTCTCCAGTACGACGATCTGCGTCGATGATATCGCCGCTGTCAAGACATTTTCAAAACATCCGCAGTGCTGTGAATAAGTGAGATAACCCATCGAGTTATGAGGACGGCTGAAAAGGCCGTCTTTATCTACATAGAATGAATGACGCTTAAGGCGAACCAGCTTTCTGTCTTTAGTCTATTCCGTTTTCTAGAAAAGGGCACTTTGGCCAATGTTTTTCTCTCAGGATTCATTTGCAAGTCCTCTTCCATCAAGGTAATATGAATATTATGAATGGATTGTAAATGGAGTGAACTCAATGTCGAAGAAAAAGAAGTTTGCGCTGGCTGCGGTGGTCACAGGTGCCACTGCCGCTGCGGTCACAGCAAGTGTTTTTTTGCGCCAAGAATTTACGAAGAAGCGTCCTTTTAGCCTTGATGAAGCTACGATAACCGATCTGCAAAAGGCGTTGAAAAGTGGCCGATTTTCATCTAAGCAACTGACAGAAGCCTATATAGCGCGGATTCGTCAACATGAAGCATTGCACGCTGTCCTCGAAATTAATCCGAATGCCTTGCACGAAGCGGAGGCAAGCGACGTCCGGCGTTCGGTCAATCCCGCTGCCGGGCCGCTAGCCGGCATCCCTATACTGATTAAAGACAATATCGAGACTGCCAGGCCGATGCACACAACCGCTGGCGCGCTGGCACTGGCGCATCATCATCCAGTAAATGATGCTTTTCTTGTCAAAAAACTGCGCGAGGCAGGTGCGGTCATTCTAGGAAAAACAAATTTGACTGAATTTGCGAATTTTGTAAGCAGTCAGATGCCGAATGGCTATAGTACAATTGGCGGACAAACACAGAACCCTTATGGGGAGACATTGGATGTCGGCGGATCAAGCTCTGGAACCGCAGCTGCGATTGCCGCAAATCTTGCCGTAGCAGGAATTGGTACTGAAACATCGGGCTCCATTCTGAGTCCCGCGTCGTCTAACTCAATTGTCGGAATCAAGCCGACAATTGGACTCGTCAGTCGCAGTGGCATTATTCCCATTGCTCACAGTCAGGATACGGCAGGACCAATGGCGCGCACCGTGCGTGACGCCGTTCTGCTTTTAAATGCGATGATAGGTGTAGATGAGGACGATGAGGAAACGATTTGGAGTCAGGGAGATGTTCAGAAGGATTACACGATCTTCTTGAAACGCAGTGGCTTGAAAAATGCTCGAATTGGGATTGACTATTCCTTCCTAAGCGACACATCAGAAATAGAAATGAAACGAATAAACGCATCATTAGACATCCTGCGCAAAGAAGGCGCGCAAATTATACCTGTAACTATGCCGTCTGCTGACGCACTGGCGAACAGAACGTCATGCGTATTGGCACATGAATTTAAATGGGAAATTAATCGCTATTTTGATGCCCTCCCTGAATCAATACCCGTTCACAGTCTGAATGAACTTATTTTATTTAATGAGAACCATGCTGATGAAGCCTTGAAATATGGACAAGATGTGCTCAAAGAAGCGGAACAGACGAGCGGAAATCTGAGCGACAAATCCTATTTAATTGATCGGGCAGATGATATCCGCCTCGCACAGCGTGAAGGAATCGATCCGGTAATGAAGACCCATCATCTCGATGCCTTGATTTTTGAAGGGGCGAGTGGCAGTGATATCGCCGCAAAGGCGGGTTATCCGTCGATAACGGTGCCGGCTGGCTATACAAACGAGGGAAAACCGGTCGGGTTAACATTTACCGGAATGGCTTTCTCAGAACCACGATTGATTGAACTTGCCTATGCATTTGAACAGGCGAGTGCGTATAGAAAAGCACCGACGATTGTTTACTAATGATGGCGTAAAAAGAGGCTGTCCCAGCGTTTGGGACAGCCTCTTATGCTGAATAGGGGAGATGCCGTTTTCTTCGTACGGGAAGACTGCTTAACGAAAAAACAATCAGGCCGGCCCAGATAAACGAAAATGAGATGAATTGATGGGTTGAAAAGGGTTCATGAAAGACGGTTAAACCAATAATCAATGTCAACGTCGGCGAGACATACTGTAGGAAGCCGATCATCGTCAGACTAATACGCTGTGCACCCTCGGCAAACAGGAGTAGAGGCACAGCGGTGACGGCGCCGGCACCAATCAAGAGCAGACTCTGCACTAGCGAACCGGAAGCAAACGAGGCGGAGCCATTTAACTGCAGATGCAGCAGATAAATAAAAGCGATCGGAAACATACACAGCGTCTCAAACGTGAGTTCAAGCGTCGCATCCATCGGAATCATCTTTTTGGTGAGGGCGTAGAAACCAAAAGAAAGCGCCAGCAGAAGTGCAATCCAAGGAAAATGGCCGAAACTAATCGTCTGCATTATCATGCCACAGGCGGCAAGCAGCATCGCCATTGTTTGCCAACGGTTCAGACGTTCTTTCAGAAATAGGATACCGAGCAAAATACTGACAAGCGGGTTGATATAATAACCCATACTAGACTCGACAACATGCCCGTTCGTCACCGCCCATATATATGTCAGCCAATTGATACTAATCAAGATGGAGGCGAGGATCAAAAAGACGAGTTGTTTCGGGTTTCTGATCAATTGTAGCAAGGCTATTCGGCTTCTGCCTGTTTTTCTCTCGAGAAGAAGTAGCACAGCCATGAACAGGAACGACCAGACAATTCGGTGCGATAGGATTTCGGCTGCTGGTACTTTATCAACCAGCAACCAATAAAGAGGAAGAAGTCCCCAGAGTGTATATGCACTAATGGCGTAGGCAATTCCTTTCTTTCGATCACTAGTTCTTTTTTGCATGTTGGGGCTCATAAATGTCCATTCCTTCTTTCCATTCGATGTGTCACGCGCTAGAATGACAAAGGAGCCTTCCCTTACGATAAGAGAAGACCATCCAGCGCAAAGAT
The DNA here is from genome assembly GCA_047718535.1 of Sporolactobacillus sp. Taxonomy (GTDB): domain Bacteria; phylum Bacillota; class Bacilli; order Bacillales; family Sporolactobacillaceae; genus Sporolactobacillus. The sequence continues at coordinate 137,038 of JBDNRH010000007.1, read as the reverse complement.
TGGGAGGTAAACGATGCAAGCGTTACAACAGATAGGTATTGATGCCGGCGGTACGTTAATCAAGCTTGCCATGTCAACAGTCGACGGATTACAATTTCACTATTTTCAATCATCCGAACTGAATGAATGCGCCCAATGGCTAGCTGCACATTTTCCAAACGCTAGATTAGCGATGACGGGTGGCCGCGCGGAGCGCCTCGCAGCCCAAATTAAAGGGACACGCCCGTTGCTCATTCCTGAATTCGAGGCATCACTTAAAGGCGCGTACGTCTTAATTAACCGAAGCCCCTCGGCAACTTTAAACGACTATGTCTTGGTTAACGTCGGAACTGGCACGTCGCTCTTCGCTGTCCATCGCGACAAATCGGAGCGCCTTGGTGGTTCCGGTGTTGGTGGTGGCACGCTACTTGGGCTGAGCGCGCTGCTGATTGGTAGCCATTCTTTCGACGCCATCATCCAGCTTGGTCAGGCGGGAGCGCGCGATCGTGTCGACCAGAGCGTCGCCTCAATTTATGAAGGCAAGGAGCCACCCATTCCCGGCGATCTGACAGCCAGTAATTTTGGTCACGCCGTATGGAACAAAGCGGTCTCTTCGGCCGACAAGGCAGCCGCCATTATCGGACTTGTTGCGGAGACAGTCTGTACAATGGCGATACTCGCTGCGCAAAAAGAAAGAGTAGAAGACATTGTTTATATTGGCAGTACGTTTTCTGGCAATCGGCCGATGCGCCGCATTATTGAGTCGTATTGCCAGTTCAACGGTATGCGTCCTCATTTCTTCGACGAAGGCGGCTTCTGCGGAGCAATCGGTGCGCTGTGCACATTAGACGTGAAGTGAACCAGCAGCATCATTCATGCACAATGTTTTCTCCAGACGTTTTATTGGTCGTGAAACCTTCACCGAAGACTTCATGCACATCATTTACTGTGACAAAAGCGTCCGGATCGATTTCGTGAATCAAGTTCTTCAGCCGGAACACCTCGTTGCGGCTGACGACACAATAGAGGACGTTCATTTCTTGGCGGGTATAGCCGCCCTTGCCGTCAATCAATGTGAGACTTCTATCCAGACAGTCAATGATTTTCGTAGCGATTTCGTCACTTTTTCTTGAGAAAATCATCACTGCCTTGCCCGCATAGGCGCCTTTCTGAATCGTGTCGATCATCCGCGCACCGACAAATACGCCGACAAGCGTGTACATCATTTGCCGATAATCTAGATAAACGATCGATACAAGGATGACAGTGGCGTCAATGATTAACATCGTCCGGCTCATCGACCAACCATAGCGCTTATGGGTAATCCGGGCGACGATATCCGATCCGCCCGTTGTCCCGCCGTAGCGAAAGATGATGCCGAGCCCGCCGCCGATAAAGGCACCGGCAAACAGCGCGGCTAGAAATAAATCATGGCTGAGACTAAAATCGAAAGTTATCACATGCTGGAAAATGAATAAAAATCCAGATAAGGAAAACGTGCCGAGAAGCGTATAAATAAATTCATTTCGGCGAAAAAATTTCCAGCCGGCAAAAAACAGAGGGATATTGAGTACGATATTGCTGATCGCCGGATCAATGTGAAATAAATTGTATAGAATCAGCGTGATACCCGTCACACCGCCTTCAGCCAATTGATTTTTCATGTTAAAATTGACGAGTCCGAACGCATAAAGAGCAGCGCCGAGCAAGATAAACAAAATTTCTTTCGTCTTTACATTAAGTTTCAAACAGTCCACATCCTTTAACCAACACTTAGCGATCCTATCATAAGCGTTATCAGGCTTAGCTTCAACCGGATTGGCTAATATAAAATTGTTTTGAAAAATGGAAAAGCATTGCGAGCGCCACAGGGATGCACTAAGCTGCACGATGCGCTTTGCGCCTGCCGATATTCTACTATAAAATAAAGAGTGGAAAATGGAGCGAAGCGAGGAGGGGAACAGATGCAGAAATCACTCGGGGAACATCAGCAGGATGTCGATCGTTATATCAGTCAATTTAAGGAAGGTTATTTTTCGCCGCTTGCGATGACCGCGCGATTGACAGAGGAACTCGGCGAATTGGCACGCGAGATTAATCATTATTATGGCGAAAAACCGAAAAAAAAGACCGAAGCTGAGAAAACGGTCGAGGAAGAGCTTGGCGACTTGCTCTTCGTTGTAATATGCATGGCCAATCGATTACATATTGATCTCGATTCGGCACTCGGCCGCGTGATGGACAAGTTCGCCACGCGGGATGAGAATCGCTGGACACGAATGAAGGATACGGAGTGAATGAGATGACAGAGACTATTAAAATCGCCGTGGCAGGTGCGCGCGGCCGCATGGGTTCAGAAACCGTTCGGATGATCCTGAGTCACCCGGAGTTTGAATTAGTCGGGGCTGCGGATACGAAATTTGATGGCGAACGCCTCGCGGATAAGCTTTCCGTGACAGGAACAGAGGCGCGTATCTATACGGATATTGAGCGCTTATTTTCACAGGAGAGGCCGGACGTCTTGATTGATTTCACCAATCCCGCAGCCGGAAAAGTGAATTTGCAGCACGCGATTGATTACGGCGTGCGTCCGGTGATCGGCACGTCCGGTTTTTCTGATCAAGACATTGCGGGCTTTAAGCGTCAGATGGATGAGAAACAATTAGGTGGATTGATTGCGCCGAACTTCGCGATCGGTGCCGTGCTCGTGATGAAATTCAGCCAGATGGCCGCTAAATATTTTCCAGACGTTGAAATTATTGAACTGCACCATGATCAGAAGAAGGATGCGCCTTCAGGTACGGCTGTTAAAACAGCAGAACTGATCAGCCGAACACGCACGGCCAAGCGGCAAGGAGCTGAAGACGAGAAGGAAACGCTGCCCGGCGCGCGCGGCGCGAATTATGAGGGCATGCGAATTCACAGCGTGCGCTTGCCTGGCTTAATTGCCCACCAAGAAGTGCTTTTTGGTGGGAAGGGCGAATTGCTGACGCTGCGCCACGATTCAATGGATCGCGCCTCGTTCATGACAGGCGTCGCCTTCGCAGTGAAAACGGCAATGGCTCTTGACACGCTCGTCTACGGATTGGAAAATGTGCTTGATTAATTGGACGACCGGCGAATACGGCACGTTCCACGAATGAATGGAGAGGAAACGAATGAAAATAGCGTTGATTGCCCATGACAAGAAAAAACCAGAAATGGTTAATTTCGCGATCGCCTATAAAAGCATTCTTCAGCAGCACGCACTGTTTGCGACGGGAACAACAGGGAAGCAGGTCAGTGAGGCGACTGGCCTTAGTGTCCATCGTTTTCAATCGGGTCCGCTTGGCGGTGATCAGCAGATTGGCGCAATGATTGCGTCTAATGATCTGGATATGGTGATTTTTCTGCGTGATCCGCTGACGGCGCAGCCGCATGAACCCGATGTGAACGCGCTGCTGCGGCTCAGCGATGTGTATCGCATTCCGCTTGCGACCAATCTCGCCTCGGCGGAAATTCTAATGTTCGCGCTTAAGCACGGTGAACTTCATTGGCGTGAATTGATAAAATAATTTATGTTTTTTTCGCCGCAGAGGCGCAGCACCATGGGAAGAAAAGAGGAATTTGCAGATGGGGTTTCCATTTGGCGATGCGGTAGTCATTCTCAACCAATTAGAAGAAAACGGGTATGCAGCCTACGCGGTCGGCGGCGCTGTTCGCGATTATTTGCTCGGCCGCCCTGTACACGACGTCGATATCGCGACCTCCGCGTTGCCGGAACACGTCTGCGCGCTCTTTAACAGGACGATTCCGATTGGTATTAAACACGGCACAGTCGCCGTGCTTTATCATCGCCAAAGCTTTGAAGTGACGACCTTCCGCTCCGAGGATGGGTACGACGACTTTCGTCATCCGACATATATTCATTTTGAACGAACGCTCGAAAAAGATTTAATGCGTCGTGATTTCACGATGAATGCGCTGGCGATGGACCGGCAAGGACGGGTCATTGATCGCTTTGACGGCCAAAAGGACATGGCGCAGAAGACGATTCGCATGGTCGGTGACGCTGATGCGCGCATTCGCGAGGATCCGCTGCGAATCATGCGCGGTATCCGTTTTGTCGCCGAACTCGGTTTCACGTTGGCTGCGGCAGAACAGGCGGTATTTACCCGTCATGCGTTTTTGCTGACGAAATTATCTATGGAGCGCGTCGATCAGGAGATGACGCGTCTGCTCGCGGGACCCTATGCCGTGCGCGCGCTGCAGCTGCTTGTCGCGACGCATTGCACGGATTATCTTCCGCTTCATGCGCAGTTCACGGAAACGGATTGGAAAGCGCTACAGCTGGACGTGCTGACGGCGGATGAAGAGCGTTGGGCAGCTTTCTTAGCTCATATTAGGGAAGCGCAGCCTGAGCGCGTCGCCAGAGATTGGAAATGGTCCAGTGCCCGCAAGCGGCGTGTCTGCCAGCTTCTGAACGCTTTGAACAACCCTCAACGCGCGCCGTGGACACGTTGGCGCGTATACACGCTTCAGCTCGAGACGGCAATCGCCGTCGAACGGCTGCGTACTGCGCTCGGTCAAAGCACGCCGGGCGAGATGACGGCAGCCTGCCACGAAATTACGCAGCTCTGGGCATCGTGCCCCGTCCATAGGGCGAGCGAGCTTGCCGTCAATGGGCGTGATTTTCTCGCCTGGTCGCCAGAAAGAAAAGGCGGTCCGTGGCTTGCTGAGGCGCTTCGTGCGGCTGAACAAGCCGTTGTCGACGGACGATTGCGCAATGACAGAAGGGAGATTGGCCAATGGTTCAGCGCGTGGCAAAGGGAACAAAGCAAGCCATCCTGAAGCTGCTCTATGCGCACCGCGACGCCTATTTGTCCGGTGAGAAAATTTCGCAGCAGCTTGATTGCTCGCGAACGGCTGTATGGAAACATATTCGCGAATTAGTCGCCGATGGTTATACAATCGACGCGTTGCAGAAAAATGGCTATCGATTGACGGCGGCACCCGAAGGGGTGAGTGAAGCCGCTATTTTAACAGGCCTTGAAACAAAGCAGCTGGGGCAGGAAATCGTCTTCTTCGATCAAATGGATTCCACGCAGAAGAAGGCGCTGACGCTCGCCGACGAGGGCGCGCCTGAAGGCACGCTCGTCGTCACGAATGAACAAGTGGCTGGTCGCGGCCGGCTCGGCCATTCATGGAAATCGGCGCGCGGTGCCAATATTGCGATGAGTCTGATTCTTAGGCCACGTCTGCCGATCGATAAGACACCGCAGCTCACATTGCTTACGGCCGTCGCAGCTGCGGATGCTATCGAGGAGCTTTCCGGCCTCAATTGCCAAATTAAATGGCCCAATGATATTCTGTATAACGGCGCGAAACTCGTTGGCATTCTGACCGAGCTTCAAGCGGAATCCAGCTATGTCAAAGCGGTTATTATCGGGATCGGGATCAATGTCAATACGGACCAAGAGGCGTTTTCTGACGAGTTGGCAGGGAAAGCCACCTCGCTCGAAGCGATAACTGGCGTACATTATGACCCTGCGAAGCTGATTCAGATTTTCCTAAAGCGCTTTGAATTGCTTTATACGCTATATTTGGCCCAAGGCTTCCCGGCAATCAAACCGCTGTGGATCAGCCGCGCGGCAAGTCTCGGCAAGACGATTAAGGTGCGTCAGCCCGGCGGTCATGTCTTAATTGGCAAGGCAATCGGGATTAATGATGACGGCGTGTTGCTGCTTGAAGACAGCGCGAAGAAAATTAACTGTGTCTATTCCGCGGATATTGAGTGGGGCTAAGCACCTAAAAACAAATGATTTCTGTTTGTCTCAATGCTTGATTTAAGTTTTTCAAATGCAGAAATACTTGATTTTTTTTGCTATAATGTTAGTGGCTTGTGAATGGATGGGCTGCATTCTTCATTGAAGCGGCACGAAGATGTCACTTGACAAGCTTTCATCGATACAATAAAAAGTCTGCCTTGATTCCCTACACGGAACAGGGACGGAGACTGGCGGCTTGGGCCGCTCTCCCCGATGACTATTGGGAGGACAAGTTCATGAAACAGACGTATGTACGCGGCACTTCGCTGCGTCTCATCAGCGAACCAGCAGAACTGGCGGCATTTTGTCGTGAAAGGAAGCAGCGCGGCGAGACGATTGGCTTTGTACCAACGATGGGCGCTCTTCACGAAGGGCATGCCTTCTTATTTCGCGAGGCCGTCGCGCAATCAGACTGCACGATTATCAGCGTTTTTGTGAATCCGGCGCAATTTGGTGATCCCGATGATTATCAGTATTATCCAAGGGATCTTGCGCATGATCGCCTTGTCGCCGAGCACGCGGGGGTCACCGTTCTGTTCTGCCCGAGCGCCGAGACGATGTATCCCGAAGGAACAAGCGTGTCGGCGCACGTGGCCGCAAAAACAGATGTGCTTTGCGGCCAAAGCCGTCCGGGACATTTCGACGGGGTGGTGACGATTCTGACGAAGCTGTTTGCGCTGATTCAGCCGGATTGCGTCTTTTTCGGAATGAAGGATGCCCAGCAGGTGGCGATTGTCGACGATTTACTGCATTCCTTTCTGTTTCCGATCAAGCTCGTGGCCTGCCCGATCGTCCGCGAAGCTGATGGCCTGGCAAGAAGCTCGCGCAATGCGCGGTTGACGACAGAGGAGCGCAGCGAAGCGCCTCACGTATCACGCGGCCTTCAGGCGGGCCTTGAAGCTGTGCGCGACGGCTGCCGCGAGGCCGCGGCGATTGCCCAGACGGTAAAGGACTATTATCAGCAGCATCTGACGATTGGCCGCGTCGATTATGTCGATGTGCTGACCTATCCGGGACTCACGTCTCCGCCTGACGGTATGGTCACGGGACGATTTATTATCGCCAGCGCGGTATATTATAGCAAAGCGCGTTTGATTGATAACGTGACAGAGAACTGCTCGGCGTCTGTTTGAAGAAACGAGCAAGGGTACACAAATGAACGGTGATTGGGTTCGCTGAATTCAGGTGATTTTGTGAAAAGATGGTTGATTAGTTCGGCTTTACTTATTCTTGTCTGTCTCGGTTGGGGCGCTTGGTCGCTCTATCACAGCAATGCGTCCTTTCAGGGGCAGGCAGCAGCTCGTGCGGTATCTAAGGCACGCAGCATCTATCATTTGGACAATGCGCATTCTCTTTCTTATTTTCACGGGACGAATGCCTATCAAGTGGTCGAAGGCACGCGAAATGGTGTCAGAATGTATGTGTGGATACCCGACCAGAAGAAGAAGGCGCCTTATATCGTTCGTGCGGTGCGGCGCGGCATTACGCGCCAGAAAGCGCTGCAAATCGTTCAGGGGATGCATCTTCATGTGAAACAGGTTGTTTCCGTGCGGCTTGGTGCGATTAATAGTCAGCCAATTTGGCAAATCACGTTTCTTGCGCCAAACCATACGTATAATTATATTTCTATTGCTTTCGATACAGGTAAAGAAGTGCAGCGCATATTAAATATCTGAGCGCTGGCTGTATCATCTATCTTTTTACCATGGAGGAGAAACTGTTATGCAACTAGCAGATCGCGTGTCAACGATTACCCCATCGAGTACGCTGGCGATTACGGCGAAAGCGGGAGAGCTGGCCGCTCAAGGCTTTGATGTCATCGGCCTCGGTGCGGGTCAGCCGGATTTTAATACACCGGATTTTATTATTGATGCCGCGTGCGACGCTGTGCGCGCCGGCCATACGAAGTATACACCGACGGCGGGGCTGCCGGCGCTGAAGCAGGCTATTTGTGATAAATTAAAAAGAGACCAAGGCTTTTCCTACGCACTGAACGAAATTATCGTCGGCAACGGAGCGAAGCATGTCTTGTATCTGCTCTTTCAGGCGCTGCTCAATCCCGGTGACGAAGTCATTATTCCAGCACCGTTCTGGGTCAGCTATCCGGAACAAGTGAAGCTCGCCGATGGTGTACCGGTGATTGTGACGACGACTCAGCAGCAGCAATTCAAACTTAGCGTGGCGGAACTTGAGAAGAAAGTGACGGCGAAAACACGCGCGCTGATTCTCAACTCGCCGAGCAATCCGACGGGCATGATCTACTCGAAGGAGGAGCTCGAGCCGATCGCTGACTTCTGCTTGGCTCATAATATTTTAATAATCTCCGATGAAATCTATGAAAAGCTCGTGTATAACGGCCATACATTCTTCTCGATCGCGCAGCTTTCTGACGAAATTAAAGCACAGACAATCGTCATCAATGGTCTTTCCAAATCGCATGCGATGACCGGTTGGCGCATTGGCTATGCGGCGGCGGACGCGGCCTTAATCAAAGCGATGACGAATGTGGCCAGCCACAGCACGTCAAACCCAGCGTCGATGTCGCAATACGCCTCAATTGCCGCCTATAACGGCCCGCAGGACAGCGTGGAAATGATGCGTCAGGCGTTTGAAGAGCGGCTGAACAAAGTGTTTCCGCGTTTAGTCAGTCTTCCGGGTGTCAGCTGCGTGAAGCCGCAAGGCGCTTTTTATCTGTTTCCGAATATCGCTGAAGCAAGCCGTGCCTGCGGATTCCGCACGGTCAGCGATTGGGTCACTGCACTTCTAGACGAAGAGAAGGTGGCGGTCGTTCCGGGTGCAGGCTTCGGAGCGCCTGATCATATTCGGCTGTCGTATGCCACGTCACTTGATCAATTTGAAAAAGCATTGGATCGCATCGAACATTTTATTCAAACACATACCAATTAAAGAAACAGACGTTTATTGGGGGTCTCGGCAAGATGAAGGCAACGATTTCCGAAGTGAAAAATCATGTGGGCGGAGAAGTCACAATCGGTGTGTGGCTGGCGAATAAACGCTCCAGTGGTAAAATACAATTTCTTGAATTGCGCGACGGCACAGGATTCATTCAAGCCGTTGTTTTGAAAAATGAAGTGACGGAGCAGGTGTGGGAGAATGCCAAATCGCTGACTCAGGAAAGCTCCCTATATGTGACTGGGACCGTCCGCGAGGATAAGCGCGCGCCATCCGGTTTTGAACTGACTGTCACCGGCGTGTCTGTGCTGCAAATTACCCAAGATTATCCGATCACGCCGAAAGAGCACGGTGTTGAGTTCTTGATGGATCACCGTCATCTCTGGCTGCGCTCCAGTCGCCAGCACGCGATCTTGCGGATTCGGAATCAGATAATCAAAGCGACGTATGACTTCTTCAATGCCAATGACTTTATCAAGGTGGATCCGCCTATTCTGACCGGAAGTGCCGCTGAAGGGACGACCGATCTATTCCATACAGAGTATTTCGATCGCGATGCCTATCTTTCACAGAGCGGCCAACTGTATATGGAAGCCGCAGCGATGGCATTTGGCAAAGTCTTTTCATTCGGACCGGCTTTCCGCGCAGAGAAGTCGAAAACGCGTCGCCACCTGATCGAATTCTGGATGATTGAACCGGAAATGGCTTTCTGCGACCACGAACAAAGTCTTGCCATTCAAGAAAATTATGTCAGCTATCTTGTGGCACAAGTGCTCAAGCATTGTGCATCAGAATTAAAAACCATCGGCCGCGACACGTCAAAACTGGAGAAAATTAAGGCGCCATTCCCGCGAATCAGCTATGATCAGGCGATCGATTTTCTAAAGGGGCAGGGCTTCACGGATATTGAATGGGGTGATGATTTCGGATCGCCTCACGAGACGGCAATTGCCGAGCATTTTGAGGTTCCTGTCTTTGTGACCGGCTATCCGACAAAGGTCAAAGCCTTCTATATGAAACCCATGCCGGGCAGGGAAGAAGTAGTCTTATGTGCTGATTTATTGGCGCCGGAAGGCTATGGTGAAATTATTGGCGGCAGCCAGCGAATTGACGATCTCGAACTGATGAAAGAGCGCTACGAGACCTTCCATCTAAACGACCCGTCTTATCAATGGTATTTAGAGCTGCGCCAGTACGGGAGCGTACCTCATTCTGGGTTCGGGCTTGGGTTGGAACGCGCTGTCGCTTGGATCTGCGGGCTGGAGCATATCCGCGAGGCCATTCCTTTTCCGCGTCTTCTCAATCGAATTTATCCGTAATCACGGTTTTCGGATCTATAATCCGCAAATCCCCCGGTGTATGACGCTGCTTGCGCATACACCGCTTTTTTAGTTTGTCGAAGACGCCCCTCGCGCGGCATAGATCCCCAGAATGAAGAGCGGGCATGCTATAATAGTCAGAGAGGTGTCTAGAATGGATACAAATCGCTTAGTTACGATGATTGTTAACGGTACAATTCAAGTACCTTCATTGCTGCTCGAAAAATATCATGTAATTGGTCTGGACGAACAGGATTGTATGCTGCTTATTGAGGTGCATTCCTTTTTAACTAACGGGATCACCTTTCCGACCTTTAACGATCTCTGCCGACGAATGACATTGGACGAAACGGCGTGTGCCGATAAACTGCAAAGTCTCATTCAGCGCGGATTTTTATCGATTATTCAAAAACAGGACAATCAGGTGTATTCAGAGGCCTATTCCTTGCAGCCGCTTTGGGAAAAATTAGTGCAGCTCGTCTTGAGCAAGCCTTCTGAGCAGAAAACGACGGGCGAGCAAGCGTTATTTACCCTTTTTGAAACCGAATTTGGACGGCCGCTTTCACCGATTGAATGCGAGACGCTGGCAATGTGGCTCGATGATGATCATTTTTCGCCGCAGCTCATCAAAGCAGCGCTTCGTGAATCGGTCATCTCAGGAAAACTGAATTTCAGATATATCGATCGCATTCTTTTCAATTGGCGTAAAGCAGGCATTAAATCCTTGGATCAAGCCAAAGCGTACGGGCAGCAAGTAAGAAACCATCAGCAATCTGCTGAAGATCGTGTAAATATGGCACCAAAATCAGCGGACACATCCGCGCCTGCGATGCCAACCTATGATTGGTTGGACAAAATGTGAAGGGAGCGGATTAACGATTCTGAGCCAGAAACAAATCGACTTTGTATTTGAAATGATCGGACAGATGTTTCCCGATGCCCATTGCGAGCTGAATCATGACAATCCCTTTGAACTGGCGATCGCTGTGATGCTCTCGGCGCAGTGTACGGATGCCCTCGTCAATCGGGTGACACCCGCTTTATTCCAGAAATACCATGAACCGGAGGATTATCTGGCGGTATCGGTTGAAGAGCTGCAGCAAGATATCCGATCGATCGGCCTGTTTCGAAATAAAGCGAAGCATATTCGGCAGATGTGCGAAGTTCTGATCACGGAGTATGGGGGTGAGCTGCCGCAGACGATGGACGATCTGATCAAGCTTCCTGGTATTGGCCGCAAAACAGCCAATGTCATTCTGTCTGTCGCCTTTGGCGTACCTGCGCTAGCCGTTGATACTCACGTAGAACGTGTGACGAAACGACTGGGTATCTGCCGCTGGAAAGACAGCGTGCTTGAAGTCGAGAACACATTAATGCGCCGATTGCCGCGAGAACGCTGGTCGGAAGCCCATCATCAACTGATCTTCTTTGGTCGTTATCATTGCCGCGCGCAACATCCGGCGTGCCCCGAATGCCCGCTGCTTGATCTGTGCCGGGAAGGGCAGAAACGAATGCGTCAAGGAGGCGTGCGCACGTATGGATCCAAGTCATAAAATAGGAATTCCGGAGGCGTTTCGATACCCGCCTTTCTATAGGAAAGGCGAGACGGAAGTGAAACTGGGGAGCGCGGATCGGTCGTATTTCTCAGCAGCTTTCATCAGCGATATTCTCTATCTACAGCAGCCCAATCTGGCTATGAGTTGGCCTTGGCAAGAGAAGACGAATTTCTTTCATTTATTTTGGCAGAACAATCGAGAAAACATTCGTCAGCTTTTTCGAAAGCGGCAAAGAGGCGCTGTACGAGAACCGATGCTGCGAGCAATTGCCGGACTGATCGACCAAATCTACTGGTGCTCCGGTCTGCCAGTATCAACAAGCAAGCCTGATTCCTTACTAACAAAGATGACTCCGATCTTCTGCGCACCCCTTAATTGTGAAGAACGTGTGGCCTACCTCCTGCAATGCCCGGATCGCTATCAGGCTTTTATTCAGCTAAATGAGCTGGAAGAGGAACTTAATAAAAAAATAATGCTGGCGCTCAGCAAGCGTGTCTGAGCTGAAATTTTAATACTTCCTAATGTAAGAAAAAGACTGGCTCCCATTTAACGAGAGTCAGTCTTTTTCTATCCCACCCATTACGGAGCAGGAGACGAGGAAGAGGAGGAGGCAGGCGGCGCCGTCACGCTTGAACTCTCCGGCGAAGAAGGCTCCACTGACGATGACGCTGGCGGCGGACTGCTTGATGAGCTGCTGCTTGATGACGAGGAGGAGGAGGAACTGCTTGACGATGCGGCGCTCGACGAACTGCTGCTCGATGAGGATGCCGCACTTGATGAGCTACTGCTCGATTGAAAATGATTTTGCACCGTTGAGTTCCGCACACCAAGTTCGCCTCCACTCAGATTAACGACTGAACTAGGCTGTGTCCAATCCGGCGCGCCCGGCATGATCGTTGCCATGACATTTTTGAAAATCTGTTTTGAATAGTTCTGTTCCCCGATCCCTAAGTAGGTACCAAAATTAGCTTGCAAATAACGTTTCTTCTGAATATCCGTTTTTGAAACGTCATAACCGGTCCATACAGCCGCCGTCAACCGTGTGGTATAGCCGACAAACCATTCATCCATGGCGCCATGGTCGACATTATAAGGCGAGATATCCATCTGAGCCGCATAATTATCAGGAATATTTTGTGTCCCTGTTTTTCCTGCCAGCGGCGTTCCGGGAAGATTGGCCATGACGCCAGTTCCCTTACTCATGACATCCTTCAGCATATCGGTAATCATATAGGCCGTATAGTCGTGCATGGCTACATGACGCGAATGCTCCGGCGTGATGACTTCACCGTCCGGTTTAACAATTTTGCGCACAGCGAACGGCTGATTGTAGACACCGCTATCCCCAAACGCCGCATAGGCGCCGGCCATTTGCAGCGGTGAGGAGTAAAAGGAGCCGATGGCATAACTTTCATCAAATTTGGCAGGTGTGAATGACATCCCCAATTTATTCGCAAAATTTATGACCGGCCGCGTGCTTCCCATCGCCTGATCCACTTGCTGCAGGGTGTTCACAGCCGGTACGTTTCGAGACAAAGTAAGTGCCTTGCGCATCGACATTTTGCCCATGAATCTGCCATCCCAGTCGCTGACCACTTTATTGCCGCCGGTATATTTCAATCCCTTCTTATCGTTCAGTTCATAATCGGTCGGCCATTTCAAGTAATTGATCGCCGGACCATAATCGACAATCGGTTTGGCTGTCGACCCGACACTGCCGACAAGATTATACGAGTGGTTGGTATTCATCAAGTATTGATAATTTCGACCGCCACCCAACGCACGAATCGCACCCGTCTGAGTATCGATCACTGACATACCTGCCTGGAAATTCTTTTTTACATTCGGATAATTCGCTTCATTATTTAGAACAGCTTGCGTTTTTTTCTGAATTTCTGGATCAAGTGTCGTATATATCTTTAAACCACCGGAATCAAATTCCTTTTCTGTGACTAATTTCTGCTGATTAACAAGTACATAGCGAACATAATCCACAAAGGCTCCGTATTTACGGTTGCTATAGGCCACTACACGATGATTCTTGGTCATTTGCTTAATAGATTCATTCTTCGCCGCCGTCGCCTGTGCTTTTGTGATTGCATGGTATTTTGCCATCAAGTCAAGCACAAGGTCACGTCGCGCCTTCGCCTGTACCGGGTGATGAATTGGATCATAATAGCCTGGATTTCTTGTCATTGCAGCAAGCATCGCCGACTGCGCGAGATCGACATTTTTGATATTTTTGCCGAAGTAGAGCTCGGAAGCAGCGGCGACGCCGTAAGTTGGTCCTTCTCCTAAATAGATCTGGTTAAGGTACATTTCCAGTATTTGTTTCTTTGTGTATTTCTTGTCGAGTTGAATTGCCAAATACATTTCCTGAATTTTACGTTTGAAAGTCTTGTTCTGTGTCAGCATCGCATTGCGAACCACTTGCTGATCGATTGTGCTGCCGCCTTCTGATTTATACCCACGCGTGAACTGGGCAAGAATCGATCCACCAATACGTACCGGATCAATGCCGAAATGCTGATAGAACCGAACGTCTTCTGTTGAAATAAACGCGTCTTGAACGGAAAGAGGGATCTCATTCAGGTTCGCGTACAGCCGGTGTTGACCAGCATCAACAGTTGTCGCGCTCTTATTATACTCATCGTAAAGTACCGAAGAAACTTCATTGTGCAGGGCATTCGAATTTAGTGACGGTGCGCTATGAATAATTGCGAAAACGACCGACACCCCTGCAAGAATTAAAAAGAGAAGGAGCAATAAAAGAATGATCAGCGTGCGCTTAAACCAGCTGCGTTTTTTCTTGCCGCCACCTGACGATTTACCACTATGTTTCCCCTTTGATGCTTGACGTGCGGCTTTTGCCTCTTCTGCCGCACGCCGTTTCGCCATCCTCGACTGATAGTCAACCATACGAAATATTCCTACCTTTCCAAAAAGCCTGTCCCCACGGTTTCAACTTTTTATAGTATTCGACTGAACCGGTGGAATATGACAGCTAGAAGTATACATCCTTTATCACGCGAAGATAATCCACTCGCGGTAAATAGTGCTGTGGTACTAGATAGCCTTTTTCCTTAAAAAGTGATTTAGGAATCGATTTACGCCCTGATCGCTTTTTGGCCGCCTGCCAGCAGCGATCCAAATAGGATGCATCGAGAAGAAATATTTCTTCCGATGGTGTAAAACGAACGATAATAAAGCCAATCCCCCCATGTCGGCAAATGCGGTTCATATGGTCCACTTGATGTTCATGGAAATTCTTCAGCGGAATATAATTGGCAAACGTCGTTTCCTTTGCTTCGAAATCAAGGTACCTGCCGCGGTAGACCCCATTATAATCCGTCGTTGATGCTTTACGGAAATAAGCTTCCGTAATTTTTGCGGCGCTGCGCCTTGGGTAGTCGACATGCACAATTTGAATAGGCGTCGGTTTTTTGTAAATAACCGCTTGGTCGGATTCGATATAATAGCGATTGGAATTATTAATCGCTTCCTCCAAAGTCATGCCGCGCTTGCCATAGACGGCCGCTATATGCTGTTTCCCATCTGCCTCATCTGACTGGCGGTAAGGCTGTCCATTCGGATAAAAGAGCGTCACAGCTAGGCTCTCCTCTCACACAAATACGTTATTCCTATCCAGTATACCAAATACTGGACAGAAACGGTGAATTTTCTCTTCACGACAGCGAACTTATAATCAATTTTGTCGAATGAGCGGGACAGCCATTTTGAGCGCACTAGTTTTGCCGGAAATGCTGTTCTTTTGTCGGAGAGGCAGGGAATGGGTGAGTTATCTCGTAAATCATTACTATAGAGGCAATGGATTCAAGGCGCATCTTGCGGAACTGATAGATAAGAGAGGAGAATGGAAAATGATCAGACAAAGAGGGTTATGTCAAGATATCACACATGATTTAGATATGCTGCTGCTTAAGATTGATCAGCTTGACGAGAAAATTATGCGCAAAAATCAAGCATTATGTGATGAGGAGGTTGAGGCGCATCAAGACAAGCTGCACGCGCTTTTCAATCAATTAGCTGAAGTTGCGCAATTATTTCATCACTATACTCGCGCATTGCCGCTGACAGCTGTACCGCTGCAATACCGCCGGGTTTATACACGTTCAAAGAAGAAACAAGCGAATCAAGCTTTATCCGGGAACGCGCTGCAAAATAGAGTGGTCGGAAAATGAGACGTGTCTATGTACAACATAGGACTGACGGCTTCGCCCTGCAATGCAGCAAGCCATTTACTGCGTCATGCGTATAAATGAGAAAAGAATGAAGAGAAAGTACGGAACACCGATCAGAAGAATCAGTCGATACATCAAGGTGGTTAAATGATCAAGGCATTCTTCAACAGAGATATGCTGCATATGCAGACTAATTTTTTTAAACCAATTGAGAAGGCGTGGCCGCGGACTTTCAGCAAAATGGACAGTTGTTTTTTCCATTGTCTTTCCCCCCTGATCCTAGGCATCTGATGGTCTATATATATGGCTTGTCCATCGCTTTAGACCTTCTTTTCGGGAAAAATTCATTGGAGCAGCTGAGCCACTTCATCTAATGTCTTGCCACCGAGTGAGGGAAATCCTTCCTCTAAGGCAATCGTCCGTCCTTGATAGATGGGATAGACAGCACTGAATCCGCCATTCAATTGTGCGTCTGTGCGGCTGTAATGGTTGAGAAACAGCAAATAGTCGCCGTCTGCAAGCGGTCCTGTATAGAGCTTGTTAAGCGGATCATGCGGTTCTGGTAGCGGTCTGATCCCGGTAGTTAATAAAGCGTCCGGTGCACTGCCTTTGAGAACGCGCAGCCGATGTAAAATTTGGCGGCTGTTGACAAGACGCGCTCCGGAAGGAAGACGTTTTCCCGTCGGCCAGCTCATGTAATGCCCGTCTAAGTGAACGGCGACAATGCAATCTGACTGCGCGATCAGTAAATTGCCAGTGGGCACCGGACGGGTAGTGAAGAGAGTAATCGGGCGATCGATTGGCGCTGCTTTGCTGACCGATACAGCCATTAACACGCATAGTAATAAAATAAGTGATGTGCGACTCATCATTTTTTTATTCAGCACGGAAGGCCTCCTCGAGATAGAGTAGTCGCCTGATAGGCTAACCTAAAGTCGCCAATTTATTCTATTTTTCAGAAGCGTATCGCTTGATCATAAATGGGCGAAGCGTGTATGGTTAAATAGAGTTAAATTAAATAGACGTTTGTCCACTAGGGGTGCTTCTTGCTGAGAGGAACTTCGGTTCCGACCCTTGGACCTGATCTGGTTAATTCCAGCGTAGGAAAGTGGTTGAGATAAGTAAGAGCCGCTTTCTAATTAATTGGAAGGCGGCTTTCATGATCCATCCTTTCGTCGGAGCGGACATCACTAAAATTGGAGGAGCTTATTTTATGGAACACATGGTAAAAGAACGTCGCGCGCTGACGTTCACCGACATTCTCGTCACAATTATTGTTTCGCTCGTTTTTGGCCTAGTCTTCCGGCTGATGGGTCCGGTTTATGACGTGTTGAAGTCATTCGGCGTGCAATTGGACGCACTCATTTATGGGATTTGGTTTATCGCCGGCCCTTTTGCCGCGCTATTAATCCGTAAGCCAGGTGCTGCCTTTCTTGCCGAGACCGTTGCTGCACTTGCTGAGGTGCTATTTGGTGGAAGCGGCGGCATCGTGAATCTCTATTATGGATTGATTCAAGGTGTTTTCTCCGAAGCGGTTTTCGCGGCGTTTCGCTACCGTCACTTCTCAATATGGCCGGCCATTCTATCAGGCATCGCCGCTTCATTCGGGTCGTTAATTCTTGATGTCTATTATGGTTATTTAATCGATCTCATGGGCTGGAATCTATCCTTAAATATTATCTTCCGGTTTATTGGTTCCGCCTTGCTCGCCGGCGCTTTCCCGGCCGCACTTGTCAAAGCGCTGGAGAAAACCGGTGTCACGCAGCTCGTTCGCCCGGTAAGCAAGGATGACTACGATGTGCTCGATAAATAACAATCTTGAATGGGGCGTGACCGATCTTCGCCTTGCTTTTCCAAAAGCGGAAGCGATGCAGTTTAAAGACTTCAATTTTCGTTACACAGCAGGGGAGAAAATTCTTCTTCTTGGTCCGTCTGGATGCGGAAAATCGACGCTTCTGCAAGTGCTTTCTGGTCTGATTCCAGAACATATTCCTGCTGCGATGAAGGCCGGGCGGCATGATATTCCAGACAACTGGGGGTTTATCTTTCAAGATCCAGAGACGCAGTTCTGTATGCCGTATGTTGATGAAGATATTGCCTTCGTGCTTGAGAATCGCCGCGTGCCGCGACAGGAGATGCCTGCACTGATCACGCATTATCTGCAGCTTGTCGGCTTAGAATTCGCCAATTCGCATCAACTGATCCACAATTTGTCAGGCGGGATGAAGCAGCGCTTGGCGATTGCCGGCGTGCTCGCGCTTGAACCGGATGTGCTTTTTCTCGATGAACCAACAGCTCTTCTTGATCCGCAAGGAACAGTGGATTTTTGGAATATATTAGGCAATGTTTCAATCGGGCGGACGTTGGTGATTGTCGAACATAAGATTAACCACGTTCTTGAATTGGTTGATCGGGTAGTGCTTTTTGATCAGGCTGGGAACTGTATCGCTGATGGGGCTAGAGAGGATGTACTCAGCGAGCAGAAGACGTATTTGCAGGCAAACGGCATCTGGTATCCGGGTGCTTGGGAGGATCAAATGCCTGTTCAACGTATCCCGAAGCAGGCGGGAAATCGTTCGCCAATCTTTGAACTCAATTGTTTTTCCGTGTTGCGTGGCAAATACACCGCCTTTACCGTCAGCCAGCTGTCAGTGTTCAAGGGGGAATGGGTGACTATTATTGGTCACAACGGCGCTGGCAAAAGCAGTTTGCTCGAAGGATTGGCCGGTCTACTGCGGACAAAAGGAACGATTCATTGGGCATTCAGTCATCCTGAAGATGAAATTGGTTTTGTCTTTCAAAATCCCGAGTTCCAATTTGTCACGGATCGCGTGGAGGACGAGCTCGCCTTCTCCTTGCAAGTACGTGCGGTGGATGCGGATCGGATTCGCCGGCGCGTTGATGAACTCTTAACCTTGTTTTCGTTGACTGCTTACCGCGATCAGCACCCTTTTCAATTATCCGTCGGTCAGAAGCGGCGCCTGAGCGTGGCAACGGCACTTGTCACGCATCCGCGAGTGCTGCTGCTTGATGAACCAACATTTGGGCAGGACGCGAAAAATACTTTTTTATTGCTCAGACGTCTGCGCAGATTGCAGGAACAAGGAACAACTGTGATTATGGTGACGCATGAACTGGAAGTCGTGCGCCGCTTTGCCACACGTGTCGTGGAAATTGACGGCGGACACGTCATCACCGATTGCGCCGCGAGTGATTGGGAGGGGTCAGCCGATGGAACGCGTCATGACAGCACAGGTCAACTGGCTTCAAAAAATTAATCCACTGATTAAATTAGTGGATGTTGCCGCTTTATTTATTGTTTATTTAGCGGTGCACAATTTAAATGTCATGATTTGGTCATCTTTACTATTCTTCATTATCTATTGGCTGCATCAGTCTATTTCCGTCAAACTGTCCTTCTGGCTGATCATTCTTACATTGATTACGTCGATCTTCAGTATGACCGCAATGACGTTCTTCGGTAAAGGCACGCATTTTCTATTTCAATTCGGCCTGATCCAAATCTCCACGGAAAGTCTTGCTCGGGGACTGATGCTTGGGTTACGTTCGTTTACATTCGGCATGCTCAGCTTGATCTTCGCCACAACAACCGAACCGGTGCCTTTCTTTTACAGTCTCATGCAGCAAGGACGACTGCCCATTCGGATTGCCTATGGCTGTCTGGCAGCATTTCGGATGCTGCCGATGATGGCTGAGGAATTTCATACATTGCAGCAAGCGATGAAAATCAGAGGGCTTTCCCGTGCCAGAGGGATCAGGGCTGTCTACGCGCGCTTTACACGGTATTGTTTGACGATGCTCGTGCAGTCCATCCGCCGTGCTCAGCGAACGGCGGTGGCGATGGAGGCGAAACGGTTTTCAATGACGGCGGCGCGAACCTATTATTATCGCATCGGCTGGGGGCGATTGGATGTTGCTTTTGCCGTGCTGATCGTGCTGACAGTCGCCTTGTCATTTGTTCTAGCCCGTCTATTTCCACTCACACCGTTCACAAACGTCCTCGATCAATATTGACGCTGCAAGGAGTGCAGCGCTTAGTGCTGCGAAACAGAACGAAAGAACGCCCTGAAAATTGGCTGTAAGGCTCAATTCTCAGGGCGTTTGTTTCTTTTCTCTCTATAAATTACACGCGAATTCCTTTTTCTCTTGCCCGACGCAGCTCCAATTGGCGCAAATCGGCGCGTTTGATTTTACCGGAGACCGTTTTCGGTAAATCCGCGACAAATTCTATGGCGCGTGGATATTTATACGGCGCCGTTTCTTTTTTTACAAAGGACTGAATTTCTTTCATCAAAGCGTCGCTGCCCGTATAGCCGTCCTTTAGGACAACGAAGGCTTTAACGATATAGCCGCGAATTGAATCTGGACTGGCGACAACGGCGCAGTCTTTAACCGCCTCATGCTTCAAGACGGCATCCTCAACCTCAACAGGACCAATCGTATAGCCAGAACTAATAATCACATCGTCACGGCGGCCATGGAACCAGAAATAGCCATCCTTGTCACGCGAAGCGCGATCACCGGTGAGAAAATACTCGCCAATGACTGCCGCCTGATAGCGATCGGGCTGCTTATAATACGTTTTAAATAGGGCGGGGAAATCGCGCCGTACCGCGATATTGCCGATTTCACCGTCAGGGACGGGGTCACCGTCTTCATCGACAATCGTAATAAACTCGTCGAGAATCGGTTTTCCCATCGATCCTGTACGCACATCGACGCCAACCATTGTGCCAATCAGGAGCGTACTTTCAGTTTGACCGTAACCGTCTTTTACAACAATATCGAAAGTTTGTTTGAATGTATCAATGACCCCGCGATTAAGCGCCTCACCGGCGGAGCAGGCATTGCGCAGATGGGATAAGTCAAATCGTGCCAGATTGTCTACTTTTGCCATGAGTCGGTATTCCGTCGGTGTGCAGCAAAGCACATTGACTTTATACTCTTGAAGCAGCTGCAATTGTTTTTCCGGGTGAAAGCGTCCGAAATAGACAAGTCCAGTCACGCCTTTACCGAGCACAGAAAGGAAGGGGCTCCAGATCCATTTCTGCCAGCCGGGGCCGGCAGTAGCCCAGACTAAATCACCTCTGCGAATATCAAGCCAGCGATCAGGCGCAATTCTCAAATGAGCATAAGCCCATCCATGACAATGTACCACCGCCTTTGGTGTTCCTGCCGTTCCTGATGTGTAGGTGAGGAACGCCATATCGTCCCGCGTAGTGGCAACGGTTTGAAAAGTCGTGTCGGCATCCGCCATCAACGTATCCATTGACAGCCAGCCGTCCGTATCACCGGCAACAGAAATCCGGTGCTGCAGCGTGGGCACGTCCTCATCAATTCGATTCACTTCTTGAGTATACTCTGCGTAAGCAATAATCGCTTTCGCTTCTCCTTGCTGCAAGCGGATCGCAATATCATGCGCGCGGAGCAATTCCGATCCGGGAATGACGACGACTCCGGCACGTAAAGCGCCAAGATAGATGACATAAGCGTCAATAATCCGTGGTACGATCGTCATCACTCGGTCGCCTTTTTTAATGCCAAGTGAGTGCAGCACATTGGCAAATTGCTTTCCTTTCTGAATTAATTCATGATACGTGACACGTTCACGTACGCCGTGTTCATCTTCCCAATAAAGGGCGACTTTGTCCGAATCAAATTGATCAATTTCTTGGGTGAGATTATAAGATTCCGGTGCAATCAGTTCATTTAATTCCATTTTTTTCGCTCCTTTATTTCTAAACAGTTCACTTTCAATATTTATAAGTTAATATTAATACCTGGTACTAATATTTGCAACAATAACCATGATGTTTTTTGAACTTCGTTTCTGACTTATTTTTTTGCTTGTTGATTTTGAATATAGGTTGCCAGCGCATCGCCAAAGGCAATTGAGGTTCGCTTGACTTCGTCTCGTGTATTATCGATACCACCTATTTCAATCAAAATCGCATTTTTGGATAAATCTTGATTGTAAATACCGTTGCCATCATTCTTATTTTTTCCGACGATGCCTCGGACAAGTCCGGGATACGCTTGATCAAGCGTGTTCTTAATCTGTTGTGCCATATACAGATTCGCCGAATAATTAGGATTCGATTCACCAATTACAATGCTGATCCGCGCGTAACTTGTCCCGTTTATCATTGCTGTCGTCAGTTTTCCCCCTGAAGAATCGCGGTGAATGTCAATAAAATAAGTAAGCGATTGCTGGGCTTTCATGGCATTCTGAACGACAAGTCTGGAGTACTGGTAGGCTTGATTATAGGTCCAGCCCATTTCCCGCAATTTTTCATTCTTATTGCTTGTATCGTGGAGGAACCCAATCCCATGGCTGACAAGGGTGTTGCCGACAATCTGGCCGTCGTAAATCACGTCTTTATTCGGATCGGCGCTCACTGCACTCGTGTTTCCCGAACCAAGGAGGGGATTATACGCTTCCCAGCTATGTGTATGATAGATATAAACAAGCTTTGTTAATTTTCGGTTGACTTTGTCTTTTTCTTGCTGTGCCTTATCTGGCTTCTGCGGTCTAGGCGTTTCAAGCTTAATTTCCGGCGGTGGATTATCTTGAGGCAACGTATTATAAGTCAGTCCTTTACCGGCATAAAAGATTTTTGTGTTATAAAGGGTGAATCCTGGAAGCTCCGATCCGAACAGGCTGCGGATGTCATCGAAGCGCAGATCAGTCAGTCCTTCAAGCAGGAAATGAGAGAGACTTTGCGGACGCTCTTTTTTCGTAAGCGCGTGCCTAAAAATACTATTTTCATTGCCGAATGTTTCGCTTAAGATGAGCTGAGGAGACAGCTTGGTCTTCTGCAGCGCATTATCAATCATGCTCAAGCGTATTTGACAGCTGGCAATGACAATAATCAGCCCATAAATAAGGATGAATAAAGCGATGAAACAGGCAATGAATTGTTTAGTAGTAGGTAAGCTAGTGCGTGGTTGAGTGGACTGAAATTTCTTCAAAGCAGATCCCCCCGAGCATCCAATGCGTCCATAGTGTTCTTTATACTCTATGAAACGCATAGTGGAAAATAGACGCCATTTCTAGTTTTTTATACGTTAAGAACGCATAAAAATTTTAGCGGAACCAAGTATAAGAAAAGCTAGGGCTCAGCCATCGTCTGCGAACCTAGCTTCACCAAGTTTTTCTAATCTGCGGGGAAGTCTATTAGCTGTAGTGGTTAACAGATCATTAGATTGTAAATCTATATTTACAATCTTTTACATAAACTGACTTGTTTCGTGTTCTGTCACATTTAATACTAATTATGGAGATGAGGCAACATCAGGGAGGAAAAAAATGAGAGAATTTTGGAAGAAGTTGGGACGTAACCGCTGGTCGGGCTTGAGTATTAATCAACGTTATTTGATCAATATTCTTATCGTCTTCCTATTGATGACAGCGGCTGTGTCATTATCCGCGTTTTTTCTTATAAAGACGGGAAAAGCAGTGCAGCAAGTTGGCGCAGCGGGTGAACAGGTCGCACGGATTACGGAAATTGGCTCATTATTCCGCGAGAAGGATACGGGGGTTGTCGACTATTTGCTCAATCCCGGCGACGCATCGATCAAAGCCTATACGGCTAACCAGCATACATTAACACTGGCCGAAACAAAAATGCAGCCGCTGATGCGCACACCTGAACAAAAACAATTATTGATGCAGATCATGCGTAATGATTCCATGTCCTATGATCTCTTTCAGAATCAATTTGCGCCCGCAGTGCTGATGAACGATCGTAAGCAGGCATTGATTCTGCGCCAACAGCAGAATAAACTGCAGATAGACACTATGAACAAGCTGCAGCAGCTGCGGGCGACGGTACTGGACCAGCAAAATTCTGCCGTTCAGCAGGCGAATGCACAAATCACGATTGCCATTCTCACAATGTCCGTTAGTTTACTGCTGGCGTTCCTTGTTTGCGGTCTGGTCACTTTCCGCATTCAGCGCAGCATTCGTCAGTCCATGAAACAAGTTCTGGAAATGACAGGCATGATGGCCTCAGGCGATCTGCGACTAACCACCCAAAAAATGGATGGACAAGATGAAATTGGTCAGATAGGGGAATCGGTTATTCGTTTGAACCACCATTTAAAAGAGATGACTCAAGCCATTGGATTGCTCACGAATGCCGCACGAAAGAACAGTCTGTCTTTGGCCAATTCCGTGACCGTTGTGACCAAAAACAGTACGCAAGTGGAACAGACGTTAAACGATTTGTCAGCGGGTATTCAGAGTCAGGCGGAACAGACGGGTGACATTGCGGAGAAAACAAGCGTGTTCATGAAGCGTGTCACAGATAAGGCCGATCAGGCAAAAGCAACAAGCGCCAATGCACGCTCGGCAATTGAAGTGGCAGAAAGTGGACAAACCGTCATGAACGATTCGCTGCAGGCAATGACGGAAATTCGGGCACGCGTGCAGTTGAGCAGCAATCAGCTCAATAAGTTGGAAGCGCATATTAAGCAAATCACTGAAATTACCGAATCAATCAACAGTTTGGCCGGGCAGACAAATCTGCTCGCTCTGAATGCGACGATTGAGGCGGCGCGTGCGGGAAGCGGGGATAACGGGTTCTCAGTTATTGCCAACTCTATTCGCCGGCTCTCCAATCAAACCTCAGATATGGCCGGACAGATTGGGAAAATCGTTCATGGTATTTTTTCAGAAACAAAGGCGGTCGCTGAAGCATTGGCCGCAAGTCAGGAAGCCACTGTCCTTGGTGAACAGAAAATGCGTGTGACCGGTGAGCAATTTGCCGACATTCATGACAAAATGGTGATCGTCGGTAAAGATATGTCTGCGTTGACCAGCGATCTTGAGAAAATCAGCGGGTTTGGCACGGATATTCGGCAGTCGGTAAGCGGTTTTGCCGCTGTATTTGAACAGACAGCAGCCGGTATTCACGAGATCTCTCAGGCCATTCAAGGTATTAATCAAACCATCATTCATTTTTCGACGGAAGCATCTAATATGCAAGATAAATCAGGGCGCTTAGAAAGGCTTGTCAGTCAGTTTAAATATTCATAAGTCGCGAAAAACGATAATAAAGCCGTCAAAAAGGACAATCATCCTTTTTGGCGGCTTTATTTAGTCATGGGTTGCAGGAAAGATAAATCGCTTTTTCTAACTAACTAATTTATAGTTGAAAATATATTATATACTGTGAATGGGGGAGTTATCGATGCCTTTTCATCAATCACCTAATACGTACGTAAGCCACTTGAATTTACGTGTTCACTCACTTGAACGCTCAGATGATTTCTATCAGAATATGCTTGGCTTGCGGCTTACAATTAACAAAGACAGCTCCCACAGTTATTCTGCTGATGGAAAAACACCGTTGATTACATTGCGTGAAGACAAGCAGGCGCCTCCGCATTACTCGCGAAGTGCGGGGTTGTATCATGTCGCTCTGCTCCTGCCGACACGTCAAGATTTGGCGGCTATTGTGTATCATTTATTACGTAACGATTATCCGCTGCAAGGCGGGGCCGATCACAACGTCAGCGAAGCAGTTTATCTCGCTGACCCAGATGGCAACGGCATTGAGCTCTACCGCGATCGCCCGGCTGAGGAATGGGAGTGGACAGACGGTCAAGTCAAGATGCTGACTGAAGAACTCGATGCGAATCTTCTGCGTGAAATTCAAAGTGATCAGTGGCATCGCATCCCGGAGCAAACGATACTCGGTCATCTTCACTTGCAAGTCGCTGATTTGGCGGCGGCCGAACGTTTCTATTGTGAGGGGCTTGGATTCGCAAAGGTCGCCCAGTACGGACAGCAAGCCTCCTTCCTTTCAACAGGAGGCTATCATCATCATATCGGGATGAATACGTGGATGAGTCTCGGCCGGGCGGCTATGGATGCGCGCAGCTATGGCATGGCTGATTTCACCGTCACCTTCCCGAGTGAGGCGACGCGGGCACAAGCGGTCGAACGCCTGGGGAAACTTGGCTATGCCGTGCAGCATCAGGATACGGACTATGAAACACTAGATTCTTCCAACTTGCATATAAAATTTGCGATTAAATGAAAAAAAGCAAATAAAAGGCGACACGCTTCAAGATCAAGCGTATCGCCTTTTGATTCATCTATTTAATTACTCGGCCTCACAATAATTACCGAGTCGAGCCAGTCCATTATCGAGCGGCACGTCAAGGCGGCTCGCGGCAAAGTCGATGGAATAGTGCACCTCTTGGTTGCCACGGACGGTCATGCCGAAGTCGGTCGCATAGAGAATGACGCCAAGCTGGTGGCCGGCTGGCAAATGGTAGAAAGTAGGGTGCAAGTCAAGCGTCAATTCGTAGAAATCACCGGGTATCAGCGCATCTGTTTGCCAAGGCGTTTCACGATTCTGAAGATTGATATGTCCCTTTGTTATCATCTTATAGGGCGTTTCTTGATGGGATAACATAAATTCGTTCAGTTTGTCCTCCCGCCAATCGTAGCCAAGTGGGAGCGATTGGATGACTGTCGGTTTAGCCTGTAACCGTTTGGCCGCGCCATAATCCACAAGCTGGACGCTCAGCATACCAAAGACTTGCGTCGAGGCAATTTTTATATGCACACTGACTTTGCCGTCAATATAGCGATCCTCAGCGAATGGTGCGCTTTTCAATAGCAGACGATTCTCCGACAGGGGATTGAGCTCATCCTTGAGCAAGTCGGTCTGCCAACATTCCGGTGCAGCTGCATAGCGCGAGAAGTCGGTCTGTGGCAGCTGGTCTTTGAATGAATAGATGCCCGGCTCTGCAGAGCGCTCCCTTACTAATTGTTTCGGAGCAAAATAGAATGTCGTCCTTGGCCGCAAGGGATCGGCCCAGTCTGGATACGCAGTCCATGTTTCTGGCAACACATTATCCTGAACAATCACATCCGGCAAGACGTGCGGGGCACCATTGGCCACGTTATAAAGTTTATGGCTGAGCCAAAGATTCATCATATCCGTAAAGTCGAGCGAACGGAAGGCATTGATATAGATATGCTGGCCTTGATGTAGGATGATTTTCTTGTTCACTGGGAGTTCGCGCAGCCCTTGCCACAGCGCGCCCACCTGACCGGGCTTCACGTTCCAGTCATTCAGGCCATGAACCATCACGACGTCACATTGAATATTTTTAATCGCCTTGCGGTAATTACGGGCGTCCCAGAAGGCGTTATAATCGCCGGACTCGCGCGCCATCGCCGCATTCATTTCTTGCATTTTCTGATCGAAAAATGGCTTTAGTCGTTGATAATCCGCGGCGGCCTTCATCCGGCTGAAGGTCTCGATGGCGAGGACGTCGGCGTCTTCGCCGGGGAAACCGCCGGGAGCGATCATTAATCCGTTTTCCCGGTAATAGTCATACCATGAGGAAATCGCCGCCTCGGAAATAATCGTTTTCAATCCAGGCACTCCGGTCGTTGCCGCAGCTGTCGCCAGTGTGCCGAGATAGGAGCGCCCGGTCATTGCGACCGATCCGTTGCACCACCACGCAGATATCGCAATCTTGTCCGTTTTGTTAGTAAATGCATGCCGTTTTCCGGTCAGCCACTCGATCACGGCGACGGTTGCATCCGTCTGCTGCGGGTCGCCGCATGTTTGAATACCGTCGGAATCGAGCGTACCGATACCGGCGGAGTAGATAGCTGCAAAGCCGCGCGCGAGAAAATAGTCATTCAGCGTATAGGAGCGTTCACGGCTGAACGTCTCAGAGGCTTCGCGCGTTTCTCCGGCGACTGAACGAGGGAGGGGAATGGTCTTGCTGGCGGATGGCGTTCCCGAAGAGGGCGACCAATAGCTTGGCGCTTTTTCTGTAAGCGGAACATTGACGTTATGCATTGCCTTTTCTCCCGCCTCGTCATTAATCCCTTGATTATATGGGCTCGCTGTAAACAAAACAGGAATTTTAAGACCTTCATTTGTTTCCGCGGGTCGAATGATCTCAACTTTCAACAAATCTCGTTTCCCATCGTTATCGGAATCAACTGAAGACTCGACGTAGACCACTTCACGAATCAGCTGCGCGGTATCAAAGACTGCTTGTGCCTTGCCGTTAAAGAAAAGCGGTTTTTCAGTAAATGGCAATGAATAGAACGGAAGAAAATAGCCGTCATTGGTCAGCTTATCGAGATAGGTCTGCCCATTTTTCGTATGAGTAGTGAGCAGCAAATACCACGCATCCAATAAATCCGCCACGTCCCAAGACGAGTTCTCTGTCTCAATCATGGGCAATTGAATGCTCGCCATCGCTTCAATCGGTTTGTCAATCTGGAAATCCACTTCCGGGAGGAAATCTAAAAGCTGCAGCGCCACTAAATAATAGATTTCTGCAGTAATCGGATGCGTTGACGACAGATAGTCTCGTAAATTAAGTGATGGCTGTGCAAGATAGTTTGTTAGTTTTGCGGCAAATGTTGATTCTGATTGGCTGGTAGTGAACGCCTTCCTTAACAGCAGGCGATAAGCCATTGCCGCATTAGGCGCTTCCTTGACTGCCGAGTCAAGAAAGCGGATGCGGGTCAATTCATTCATAACGGTTTGGTGATCGGCGCGTAGCCGGGCAAATTGATTATTTTTCATCATAATAAGGCTCCTTATGGTAACTAATTTTCATTATACCATGACCGTATAGAGTAATTTTCACGTTCTTTGGGACGATCTAGTCCATAGCTACTGACAGAATGATTGCCAGTTGTTAGTAGATGCTGCGATTTTTTCAGGTCTTAACTCACCCCTAAGTGTAAGCGCTTGCATTGAAAGCTCATTCTCACATACAATTATAATAATAAATCCAAAGACAGGAGTTGACCCAATGGGCGTTGTGAAATCGATGAACAACCGTTATGTGATGATCAGTGCTCTTTTTCTGGCGTGGTTCATTGGCTATTTCGACCGGCTGGCGATTAATATTGCAATTATACCAATCGGTAAAGAATTTTCGCTGACTGCCGCCGAATCAGGACTGATATTGAGTGTCTTTTTCGTCAGCTATTCGGTTATGCAGCTATTTGGCGGCATGCTCGCTGATAAGATTGGGGCAAAGCGGGTATTGATTACCTGTGTTTTGGCGTGGTCCATTTTTACTGGTCTGACTGGTTTTGCCATGTCACTTGCGGCACTGCTCATTATTCGTTTCTTATTTGGCCTAGGTGAAGGCAGTTTTTCGCCGGCAAGCTCAGTCGCCGTCGCGGAAAATTTCCCGCGAAGCGGGCGGGCAAGGGCGAAGTCCATATTACTTTCCTCGTATCAGCTGGCAGGCATTGTTGGTTCTCTAGGTATCGCTTCACTCCTTGCTCTGTACAATTGGCGAATGGCCTTTCACATTCTCGCGGTATTAGGGATCATTGTCGCTATTCTGTTATTTTTCTTCCTTCCCAATCGACGAAAGACGGCGTCAGAGAAACGGGAAGAGAAAATTCCGTATAAACAATTAATTAAGATGGATTTAGTCTGGAAGGTGCTGATCATCTGGTTTGGCATTAGCATTGTCGATTGGGGACTTGCCAGCTGGATGCCGTCCTATTTAGTCAACAGCCGCCATTTAGATTTGATTCATATGGGCCTTATGGCGACCGTTCCGACGACATGCGGTTTTCTTTCCATCATTTCCTTCGGCTGGATGCTCGATAAGTGGCTGAACGGTAAGGAAAAATACGTGCTCATCCTCGGTTCGCTCGGCACGGCGTTCTTCTTGTTCTTAATGTTCCATGCGCACACAATCGGATTTGCCGTATTCTTCTGGGCGTTATGCCAAATTTCATTCTGCAGTGTCTTTGTCTCCGTCTTTGCGATTCCTTTAAAGTATCTGCCTGGCCATTCGATTGGGACGGCAACCGGCTCAATCAATTTTGGCGGGCAGGTCGCAGGAATCATCGCGCCGACCTTAATAGGTTTTCTTGTCACCACATTCCACGGTTCGTATAACGCAGCATTTTGGACTCTCGTGATTGCCGCATTGATTTCCATGCTGACGGCATTAACCATTAAGCGAAAGCCGCCGCATCCTGTTGATCCGCTAACCATTAATCCCGCACCGGAAGAAATCTAGAGCTTTTGATTTTGAAAAAAAGAGGCAATCAACCCGCGGCAGAGGGACTGATTGCCTTTTTAAAAATTGTTCTTTCTTATGAATAAAAAAACTATGCTCATTGAACTTGATGACGGGCAGTAAAAAGATGCTCTATCTCAGGATGTGGATTATGTGAAATGAAAATGACTGTTCTGTCGTCCATTGTTAAAAAATAAGATTCGATCTTACTTGCAGTATCCGGATCTACGTTCGATGTACTTTCATCTAGGATCAGGACAGGTGCATGGACAAGCAATGCCCTTGCTAAGGCAAGACGTTGTCGCTCGCCCCCGGAGAGATCGGCGCCGGTATTACTAAGCACTGTATCTAATCCGTTTGCTAGTTTATCGACTGTATGTTTAAGATCCACGACTTCTAACGCTTCACTTAATTGCTCATCAGTAACCTGAGCACCGAGTGTGAGGTTATATCGAAGCGTTTCATTAAATATAAACGGCGTTTGTTGCACATAAAGGACATAGCGATTCTGATTTGCGTGATCTGAAAGCGGGGGATCCCAGTCAATCCCACCTTGATAATGCTCAGTTAACCCAGCGATGATGCGCATCAATGTACTTTTCCCGGAACCGCTTGGACCCGTTAGATAGAGTTTATCATTAAACTTGATTTGAAATGAATTGGGGAGTAACCAGGTGTGCTCCCCATCGCCGACGGACACATCATTCAGTTTTAAACTTGGATGTACTGTCGAATCGAACGCAATATCACTATGCTGTTCAGTAGCCAATCCTTTATACTTGTCGAATATAGGCTGCACAGATTTCACAACGACAACAAGACTCGTCAGTTGTGATAGCGAAGTAAAGATGAGCCCGGCAAGATTTCCTGTAGATATAATCGATCCCGGAGTGATCCAATGCATGAGTACAAGTACACCCGTAAACAATAGTACACACAATTGACTTAACGAGCTCGCATTGAAGCTAATGAAAGAAACAAACGCTTTTTGTTTTTCGTAAGCAACATTTGTTTTGTTCAGTTCTAATGAATGGTGACGAATATTTTTAATCAATTCGTTCGAGCGATGAAAATTAATTAACGTGTCCATACCCTCAATAAAATTTTGCAATTTATTGACAAAAAGTTCGTTCATAGCGGTGCGCTCTTTTGACCGCTGATCAGTTTTCTTACTCGTCCATTTCGGTACAACATTCATTAGAACGGCAAGGAGGAGAACCAAGGCAAAAAGCCACCAATTATAGACAATCAGTAATAGTGAAGCGAAGATCGCTGACGAACCATAGGTAATTATTGAGAAAAACGACTCGAACCCTTGCTCGTTAATCAGCACAATATCATTATTAAACCAAGACGAGTAATTGTTGATTGATAAATGATGGAAGCGATCATAGCTGAGATTAGTAATGCCTATCGCCAGATCATTTCTTATTTGCGTGTCCATTCTTTGAATGCTGATTGCCTTCAGATAACTGAAAAAATAATCAGCAATTATAAGTAATATCCATAGAAGAGTATTGATAGACAACCAGAAAAAAAACAATCGGATAGAGGCATGAATCAGTCCATCCATCATAAATGTAAGAACAAATGCTGCTAACGTCTGAGAAAGTGTTGTCAACATATCCAGTGCGATAATTACTCCGTTAAGCTTCTTGTTTTGAAACAGGTATTTTCTCATATTCATAAGCTTGTGTCACCCTCATATGTAATGAATTGTTAAACTTTTTCAAGATGTGAAATTGATTTATGAAAGGCTTGTTATTTCCAAAAAATATATATTGAACCGTTTTAAAGTAAGCCTTGCTTAGGCATCCTTTATACAACCCTTTTCAAACGTTCATACTAGTGGTTATATTTTAAATTGTCAATATAATACATCCAAAAATATGAAGGATGTTTAAAGTTATTTTTTCATTTGCCCATTAATCCCGCACCGGAAGAAATCTAGAGCTTTCGATTTTAAAAAAAAGAGGCAATCAACCCGCAGCAGAGGGACTGATTGCCTTTTTAAAACTTGTTCTTTCTTATGATTAAAAAATTGTGAGGTTATATCGAAGCGTTTCATTAAACATAAACGGCGTTTGTTGCACATAAAGGACATAGCATTTCTGATTTGAGTTATCTGAAATAGGCGGATCCCAGTCAATCATATAGTCTGTAACATAGCATTTGCAGCCTAACTAATAATGTACATTTTATAGCGTATACACTATAATTTTCTTAGAAGATGCATATAGTGATACCACTATACATTAGGTGGTGTCAATGGTGGATAAAAACAAGGGGGAAAGGAAAATGCCTGCTGCTATGCGTAAAAAACCAGCAATCAACGATCATGATGCAAAAAGAATTTCCGAAATATTGCAAAAAAATAACAAGCTGTTGGAAGAACGTATAAAAAAACTGAAGACGAAAAACAATTAAAATGGCAGAAGGCATTGATTTCTCTTTAATGACCCTTAATCTGATTACTCAAGAAGATTATGTTCTTTGTAAAAATTTTAAGAGTACAAATCCTAGTATGGATAATTTTTTAAAAAATGATGCCTATTTTTCTACTATTACTAAAGAGGCAGCGACAAGTCTTGTTTTGTACAAAGAACAATTGGTGGGTTATTTCACACTTCAAAGGCATAAAACAAGAACGTTTGAAGAAATTAATCAAAACAATTTTCTATATATTGAACGTATTGCAGTGGAACAGAATTATCAACGAAAGGGAATAGGTGACTATATTCTTAATAATATATTAAAAATTTCGAGAATGGTTAATGAACGCATTATTTTTCTCGATGCATTAATTGAAAAAGTAGAATGGTATGAAAAAAGACATTTTAACAGAGTTATTGAAAATGAATCGAAATTAAGTAACAAAGATGGGCTTGTCTTAATGTTCGCGGATTTATCGGATAAAGAATTAGAAAAACAATATCTTGGATTATCGGACGACGACGAGCTGGATGATTATCAAAGTTAAGGCGCCCTTTAGTACGACAGTCCACAATCATCTTTACTATAAATGATGAAAATGTTATAAACCCGCCAGCACTTTAACGATGACGGGTTTTTTTCTTTAATTTTAATTGCACACCAAATTAAAAAATGGATACAAAGGTCTGCTTTATTTATGTGAATTTAAAGAGAAGAATCCCGAAAATGAACTAACCGCAGGCTATTGGCAATAACAAGCAATGCCGCTCCTGTATCGCTCAACACGGCGAGCCAAAGTGTGAGCCACCCCGGAAAAATCAGAAACAAGGCAGCCGCTTTAACAATTAAAGCGAAACTAATATTTTGTTTAATTATTGTTAATGCTTTTCGGCTTAAAGAGATGGCAAACGGCAATTTCTCGAGATTATCCGCCATGAGGACAAGATCTGCCGTTTCCATTGCCGTATCTGTTCCTGCACCACCCATCGCGATACCAAGCTCAGCATTGGCGAGAGCAGGGGCATCATTCATGCCATCACCAACCATAGCAGTTTTAAGTCCAGACGCTTGCATCTTCTTAATCGCTGTAACTTTATCCTCTGGCAGCAGGTCCGCATAATAGCGGGTGATGCCGGCCTCTTTAGCTATGTGTTCAGCTGTTTTTTGATTATCGCCGGTCAACATCACCAACTCATGAATGCCTATTTTTTTCAGATTATTTAGTGCTGAGCGCGTTGTCTCTCGAATTGTGTCCGAGACGCCAATGACGCCAATCAATTCTTTATCTGTGCCAATCACGACCAGAGTCTGACCAGACTCCAGCAGGTTTTGGGCCTGAGCGTATTCTTCTAAAGTGCCGACGCCTTTTTCATGAAATAGTTTCAGACTGCCCGCATAATAAACAGTTCCCGATATCTTTGCTTGAACGCCTTTGCCGGGAATCGTTTGATAATTTTCCCCAACGAGAGCAAGGCAGTTTTTTTCATTGGCATAGGCGGACAGACAGCGGGCAATGGGATGGGTGGAGTAATCCTCAAGTGTTTTGGCTAAAGATAGTAGATGGTTCTCGTCGCCAGTAAATGCAATCAGATGAGCGACTGTCGGTTTGCCTTCTGTAATCGTTCCGGTTTTATCAAAAGCAATGGATTGAATCTGACCGGCTTGCTCCAGAAAAGCACCACCTTTGATTAATACGCCTTGCGTCGCAGCGTTGCCAATCGCCGAGACAATGGCAACGGGTGTTGAAATGACCAGCGCACAAGGGCAGGCAACAACGAGCAATTCCAAACCCTTATAAAACCATACTTCTGATGTTCCCAGTCCGATCATTGGCGGAATACCCATGACCGCAATCGCCAGAATAAAAACAATGGGTGTATAAATACGGGCAAATCGATCAACAACTGTTTGGGTCGGTGCTTGTTTTTCCTGAGCGTCTTCAACCATTTGAATGATCCGAGCAATAGCCGTATGTGTCGCTAATTGAGTAACCTGACATTCAAGCGTCCCATTTTCGTTCAATGTTCCAGCAAAGACGGCATCTCCCGGACTCTTGTCGACAGGAATGGATTCTCCAGTAATCGGTGCCTGGTTGACACTTGATTCGCCGTTCATCACCTTACCATCCAATGGAACGCGTTCTCCAGGTTTCACGACCATCGTTTCACCGATTGTGACAGCACTGACTAACTTCTTCATTAGTGAATGGCCTGTTTTGATCCATGCTTCCGCAGGGGCAATTTTCATCAGATCACCAATCGAACGCCGCGTTTTTTCGACCGAACGATTTTCTAAAACGGCGCCTAAAGCAAACAACCAGACGACCGTAGCTGCTTCGAACCATTGATTAATGAGTACAGCACCCATTGCTGCGGCAGACATGAGCACATTCATATCAAGTGATCGGCTTCTTAGCGCGAAATAAGCACTACGCAGCGGCTGACGACCACTCATAACGAGGGCAATGGCATATAAAACAGTGGGGACAACGCCTGTGATGGGAGTAAATGAGCAAGCGAAACCAGACGCAAGACAGAGACCAGAAATCAGAATTTCTAAAAATGATTGATGAGAATGGACACGCTGAACGGTTTCCTGCGCCTTATGCGTATCTGGTATCGCCTGATAACCTATTTTCTTAACTTCCTGTTGAATACGTTCAGTGGAGAGGGTATGGATGATCGACATCTTGCCCGATGAAAAATTCACTTCAACGCTCTGTACCTCGGGGAAACGATTCAAATGTCTCTCAATCGATTTTGCACAGGCAGGGCAATCCATTCCACTGACCTGATAAATTGCTGAAGAAAGGTCGCGTTGAAGAGGAGAGACCTTCTTTAAACTGTGCTCGTCTTCGACATCGCAGCAATCATCATGCCCACTTGTACCACACGAACAGTTATCCGGTTCTATCGCAAGATTTCCACTCGCCTTAAAACAATTACAGCACTCACATTTCGCTTCTACACAGGCCTGTATTTCTTGATGCTGACAGGTTGAACAAGTACATTGCTTTTTGAAGTGCGTAATGGGTGTTAATTGTATTCGCTTCATTTTTAACGAAACATCTCTTTTCTATGTTTCATGCCATTGCTTCTTTAGCTAGGTTTTGTTTTGATGTCTGATGCTTAAATGCTAGCTGCACAAGCTGTTGTACATATTCATCAACAAGGGAATAATAAACGAATTTTCCATCTTTACGAGATTGAGCAAATCCGATTTTCTTTAATAAGCGTAAGTGGTGGGAGGCAGTTGCTTTTGAGCAGCCAACGATAGCGCACACATCACAGACACACAATTCTTCCTCAAGTGCTAAGGCACGAACGATCGTTATCCGCGTCTGATCGGCTAAGATTTTAAATAGATCAGCGATCTCACTAAAATTACTTTTTTCTAGACTTTTTCTGACACGCATGACCTTGTCTTTGTGAATGCATGTCACCTCACAAATATCCTGTGGCCTAGTCATCTAACTCCTCCAGTCAAACCTATATTTGACTATAGTATACATTGGAGAGGCCAGATGTGCAAACGATCGTTTGACTGTTTGGTTAGGATGAAAAAATAGTGGAAGGGGAAAGCAGCTGATTTTCGATTAAACAATTTAGTAGAAGATAAGGCAAATGTGGATACCGTATAGTTATAAGGAAGAACGATGTGTACAGGCGTGTATCAACAAGATTTATAAATAGAAAAAATTATCAATTCGTACAGACGTGTCGCAACGAGCAATAGAATGACCATTTCTGATCGTTTGATAGGTCAGGAGAAGCAGTAGAAACGCTCTCGGGTGATTGGCCAAACTATCGAGCTTATTGAATACGTTAAGAAAGTATATAGATTCCAGCGGGACCAAGTATAAGAAAAACTAAAGCTCAGCCATCGCCTGCGGACTTGGCTTCGCCAAGTTTTTCTAATTTTTTATTTTGAGCAATTGACTGTACAGAAAGAGGGTGTTTTCGCCATCTTGACATTACTGCGTAAAATATAATTTTGACGAAGTAATGTCAAGATGATATAGTAAAGCTAGCCTGTTCAGGTTCTATTTCTATTTTGCTGTTTCGGAGGCTCAAATTTATGGATGACGTCAGAGTGCAACACCTCTTTATTTTAATCGATCAGAAAACTGATCAATTGCCGTGGTACGTCCGCGAATACGTCGATAAGAAACTGCGGACGATGTCGCCGCGATCGCTATTAAATTATTGCCATGACTTCTTGATCTTTTTCGATTGGCTACTCAGCGAAGGATTTTATCAAGGTTCACGCACAGATGTTCCGCTCAGCTGTCTCGAGGCATTAAAGCCGCAAACTATTGAAAACTACCTATCCTATCTGCAATTTCGCTTAAGCAACGACAAGTTTACCATTAACCGTAAGCTGTCTGCTTTGAAATCGCTGTTTAATTATTTGCAGAACGTCGCTGAAAATGATGATTTAACCCCCTATCTGACCCGTAATGTGATGGCGAAAATCGCTTTTAATAAAGTAAAAGAAGATCAAGAAACAATTGCTCAAAAGATGGCTGGAAAAATCCTCTGGCATGACGAATACGAGCAGTTTCGACAATTTGTCGCTTCTGACTACCGGCAGACCATAGACAATGACAAAAAACTCCTGCATTTTCATCAGCAGAACGCTGCCCGAGACACGGCGATTATTTCATTAATTCTCGGATCGGGTCTGCGTCTCTCAGAGGTTGTCGGTCTTGATCTCGCCGATATTGACTTAAGCAAACGGATGGCGCGCGTCATTCGTAAAGGCAATAAGGAACAATACGTCTTCTTCAGTGAGCAAGCCGCACTCGATCTTACTGATTACCTAGTTCAGCGAACGAAAACGTATCAAATTCCAGCGAGCAATAAGGCGCTGTTTGTGGCTGCTCCAATGGGACCCAAAGGCACAAGTCGGCGTCTGAGTCCTCGAGCTATTGAAAATCTTGTAAAAAAATATGCAGCCGCCTTCGGTAAACCGTCACTCTCGGTGCATAAATTGCGGCATTCCTTTGCTACGCGGTATCAAGCGGAAAATAACGATATTCCCAAGCTTCGTCGTCAGCTTGGTCATTCCTCTATTCAGACAACAATGATTTATACACATCTAACGAATGATGAATTGAAAAAAGCCGTCGACCATATGGATGATTCGCATTCTGAAGAAGATCATCCTGCACAGTTGGACAGCCAAGTGAAAAATAAAGAGTTTGATTCCTAAATTTGCAGACGCTTCTCTTTATCTCCTAATTAGTAAACATAATTTTATTTATGTCTGTTCTTGCATTTCTATTCAATAAATTGAATATGTCCATTTGTTAAAGACGTGATGCTTGCTAATGCCCGTACTTGATAGCCCGCGTTTTCTAAAAGCTGGTGTCCTTGCTGAAAAGCTTTTTCGATTACCACGCCAATTCCGACAATGTGAGCACCTGATTGCTTCACTAAATGTGCCAGACCGAGCGCGGCTTCCCCATTAGCCAAAAAATCATCAATAATCAGGACTCGATCGTTCGGGGTTAACAACTCTTCCTCAATATAAATCATATTTGTTTCTTTCTTTGTGTAAGAATAGACATCGGCTGTATATACCTTCCCCTGCGCTGTCGAGGGCTTTTTCTTACGAATAAAAATAACCGGCACGTCAAGTGCCAGTCCAGTCATAACTGCTGGGGCAATACCCGAAGATTCAATCGTGATAATCTTACTCACTCGCTGTTTGGCAAAAGAATTAGCAAACTCTTGACCAATCCTTTTCATAAGTCCCGGATCAATCTGATGATTTAAAAAACGATCGACCTTGAGAATAGAATCACCAAGGACCTTCCCCTCAGCTACAATTCGCGCCTTCAATTCTTCCATAGAATAAACGTCCCTTCATTCCCCACACATTTTCAGTTTAGTGCTAAATCTTAATTGCTGTTCAGTTCATCAATCTCTAAACCAACCTTTTCTTCGAAACCAGAAGTACATACTAATGGCGATGCCAACCATTAAAACCATCACTACGTAGTAACCATAACGCCAGTTCAACTCAGGCATATATTTGAAATTCATTCCATAAATACCAACTATAAACGTAAGCGGCATAAAAATAACAGTAATGACAGTTAGGGTTTGCATAATACTGTTCATTCGATACGAAGTTAGTGACAAATAACTGTCACGTACATCTGACGTGATTTCCATATTTGATTCAATAATGTGAACAAGACGGGACAAGTTTTCACTGAATTCACGCATATACACAATATCCTGATCAGATGTTTCAATAGCGGGTGAGGCAATCATCCGTTGCAAAATATCTTGAAGCGGTGAAATGCTGCGCCGGAAGCCAAGAAGCTGATGACGTATGTGGAACACACGATTGTTTAATTTCGGAATCGATTCCCCTTTCAGATTGACATCCAATGTATCAATTTGATCCTCCAAAGCATTTGCGGCCATGAAATATTGTTCAAGAAGTCGATCAAATAGCCGCTGCAAAATGGTCGGTAACCCTGTCGGCATTGACGCATCGTTGACTTGTCGACATTCATGCCAAACATCATTAATGGCCTTTAAATTCGTGTCATGTCGACTGATCAGTAAATTTCCAGATACGTAAAGATGCAGATTATGTGTCTTCATCGTATTCGGACTAATCACAATGACCGTCAGTCTATAATTACGCGCTGATATTTTCAGTTGCGGACGACGGTTGCTTTGCTGCTCTTTTTTCGATGGATAATGCGTAGACGGCAGCCGCCGATTAATTACTGCTTCTTCATGAGTGTCAGGTGCGCTGATATCAACCCAATACCAATTTTCTGCATTGCTTTTGAGTTCTGGAAAGTCAGCGAGACTCAGATTGTCGGCCGGGCTTCCCGACGCATCCGTTAGTATACGAATCATTCAACTATTCTCCCTTACGCCTTATCATCGAGGGCATTAGATATCGAGAAATTCGCCGTCCTTAATCTCGTGCAGCGCACGATACAGATCACTAGGTATATGACCGGACAGTTGATCGATTGACTGATAAATTTCCAAACGGCGAACTTCAGGAGCCGGATCGTCACTGCTTGGCAATTGAATATCACTTTGATCTTTACCGGCGAGACGTTCAATAATTCGTTTCTCCAGTGCCTTCTCAATAGATTGCTCAAGTGGCAGCTTTTTCTCAATCGTAACGAAGACAACATAGCGTCCATGAGTGGTTTCGTAGATAACATAAGTCGTCATCCGTTCCCCATTGTCGTCGCTGACAGATGCTGATGCCAATTCACGTCCGATAAACCGCTTCCGCTTATAGAACCCTTTCTCTCCCTCAGAAATTTCAATATGTTCAAAGCCTTTACCTTCACCCATCTTAATATAAAAACGCAGTGCCTGTACAATGGTTGCAGATAAGTTCTTACCCGAAACATTTTGAGCATCGTCAAAAACTTGAAGGTCTACATCTGGCACATAGATCGTTTTATTAGGCATTATGCTCCGCCTCCCGAAATTTCTTGGAGATATATTTAATCTATACATATAATCATACAGAACATATACGTATATAGCAAGCATATTCCACTCATATACGCGGATAATTTATGTGCAGATTATAAATATAATCTGCACATAAGGATTATTTGATCGCTGCTTTCCTGTTCATAAAGTTTGTAAACGATCTGTCAGTATATCTATAGTCTCGAAAAGACGAATATTATCATTAATTAAACGTTTGTTTAATTAATGATAACGATAAAAAAAGGACCGATTGATTTTCGGCCTCTTCCCTTCTTTTCGATGCTGCAGTTAATTCGAACACAGTGTATCCAGCGTTTTCATTAACTGTATGAGCTGTTTTTGTTTTTTGCGGGGCATATTCTGATAATGCTGGAGGAGAAAGGCATTTCTTTCTGGTTCTATTTCTTCAACGAGAGCGGCACCGCTTGCTGTCAAACTTAAAGACTTTGTTTTCCATTGCTGCTCGCGAACAACCCATCCTGCTTGCTCAAGTTTCTGAATTAACTGAGAAATATTCCCTTTTGAGACGCAAAGATTGGCAGCCAACTCATTTTGTGACAACTGTCGATGTTCTCGCAATTGTGTCAAAATCGCGTATTGAGGCAGTGATAAATTCCATTTTTTCATAAATTGATAAAAAAACCTTGTCTGTGAATGATAGACTTTTGAAAGGATGATTTGCAGTTCAAGACTTGTCTTTATTTTTTTCTGAGCTGTGTCTTTCACTTGGTCCTTCAAAACAATTCACCTTCTTTATTAATGGTGACAAGTTGCTATGACAGTTTGGAACAGACAAGCGTAAACAGTTTCGGCAAACCAATATCGGCGATTTTTTGATTAGGTGTTTCATCCAAGCGCTCTACATGAAGACCTGCTGAGGCAAAGGCTGTAATGATTTCTCCCAGAGTCCACTCTTTCAGAAGCACTCGATGCTTTAATGACTCATGTGTGGATTCAAGATGTTTTTCATAGGCGACTGTACGCGTAATTAAGTGTTTATCAAAATAATTGCCGAAAACGACTTGCTTCTTCCCTTTCGTTGTCACAAGCTTCATCGATACAGGATGAAACTCATGAAGAACCATCCGTCCCCCCTTGGTCAAAAGCTTCGCTACAAGTTCAGCCAGCGGATCCAAATCAATGAAATAATGCAGAATACCAAGCTCCATCACAACATAATCATAACACTCTGTTTTCTCTTCTTCAGGAAGCGAAAGAACATCTGCAACAATATAGCGAATCGGGATATGAACGGCTTCCGCTGTTTTTCGTGCATAGGCTGCATTCTCTTCAGAGATATCGACCACTGTTACTTTCGCCCCCATTGCGGCAAGAGCGATGGCTTTCCCTCCATGAGAACCGAGCAGATTAATAATCCGCCGATTCGCAACCTGTCGTTCTGAAAGATAAGGAGCGAGCGTACCAAGCCGGGCACGTGGATTTCTCATGATTTTCATTCCTGCCTGCTCTGGCGTCCCAAACCGTTTAATCCATGCCTGATAAGCATCCTCGTTCCAGGCATCACCATTTGCAAAAGCATCTGTCTGCTGAATCTGTCGCAAATAATTCTTAATGACTGATCGCAGTAATGCATTAGGTGGCAATTCCCGCAAAAAATAATCCAAACATTTGACTGGGATCTGCTGGTCAGCGATTGTAATCAGCAGCCGATCGGGATCTGTACGGATGACCTCGCCAAATGTGCAGCGAAGGCAATAGCTGACTGCACCATCGGAGAGCTTAAGTGACCTGCCATTTACTTCAGATGACATATGATAGTTCGGATAATTTGAAAGAAGCTGCTGCAATTTCTCAGAAGCGTCCCATTGAAAATTAATTTGACATAGCTTTTCTTCATCTTCTGCCCGATTTTTTCCTACAGGCACGCCCTGCAACGCGACTGCCATTTCCCCGTCCAGCGTATAGCTAATCTGGTTCAGATCCAGCAGAGAAAGCACTGGAAACAAAGATTGGGCCAACTCTTTTACAGACATTCATCCATCACTCATTCTTTTGATTAGTAAAACATGGTTCCGCTGAATTCTTTATGCTTTCTTATCGTAAAATAAATCGCCGGCACTTGAACTATGTACGGGCTGCGTGCGAGCATTCGGATTGAGATAGTGTATGGCGTTATTGACCGCAGTCGGTGCCTCGCCGAATCCCGTAGCAATCAGTTTGACTTTACCCGGATAAACAGCGATATCGCCTGCCGCGTAAATACCGGGTAAATTGGTTTCCATCTTTGAATTGACCTGTATGGCGTTTTTTTCAAGCGTTAATCCCCAATCCTTGATCGGACCAATTGCGGAAACAAAACCATAATTGACAATTAAATCATCAAGTGCTAATGTCTGTTCTCTCGTGCCCTTAACTTCCTCAATAACCAGTTTCTCGATCATCGTTCCATCACCCACAATGGCTTTCGCCGTATAGGGCGTATAGATTGAAACCGCTGATTGTTTTAGCTGCTCCACACTGCTCTCAAGCGCTCGGAAGGCTTCGCGACGGTGGACGAGTGAGACATGGCTGGCAATTGACGCCAGTGTATTCGCCCAATCGACGGCCGAGTCGCCGCCGCCGAGAATCACCACACGACGACCGGAAAATTGCTGTAAATCGTTGATAAAATAATGCAAATTGGTCTGCGAGTAGTGATCAGCATGGCTGACTTTTAGTGGACGCGGAGAAAATGCCCCAACACCTGCAGTGATAATCAGCGTCCGTGTTAAGTGCTGCACACCTTCATCTGTCATTAAAGCGAGCACGCCGTCGTTACGTCGATTGAGTTGGCTGATTGTCTGACCAAGTACAATTTTAGGACTAAACTGAAGTGCCTGTGTCGTCAGATTGGCCACTAAATCCTTTGCCTTAATCGCAGGAAATCCCGCTACATCATAAATTTTCTTTTCAGGATAGAGCGTGCTGAGCTGACCACCAAGCTGCGGCAGGCTTTCAATTAGTTTGACCCTCATCTGACGCATTCCCGCATAAAAGGAAGTAAAGAGTCCGGTCGGACCGCCGCCAAGAACGGTTATATCGTAAATATCTTCATGATTTGTCACCATTATTTTCCTCCAAGATCTGACCATCGACTGCGAGTGAACGGCAGGGATTGGTTATTTCAATCTTATATTAATGGAATTGTCCGTCAGAAGCGAATAGATTGCTTTTTTGTTGGAACATTTTTCTTCATAAGAATGACCGCTTATCGTTGCATGATTCATCCCAAATTGTACATTCTAAAAGAAAAGATTAGTACAGAATGGACGATTCCAACAAATGATACTTGCGCTTAATATCTGTCTGCTTTGGGCGATGCTCGGCTGGTATCTCTGTATTAGAAAGCCACTTTACAGTCAACATGCCTTGTTTATGTTTCTAACGAGTTCAATCATTATCATGTTAATAATGAACGTGATCGGCTATCCATTATATTTTGAGCATGCGCCACTCTCCGCCCCTGCTTTTCTTGCCATGATAGTTAACAGAAATGGCATATTGCCGCTGCTGTCTGTTTTTTATTTGCAGGTTATTCAGGGAAAAGCGCTGAGAATACGGATTCTTAGCGATTTACTTTTCCTGACTTTATTACTGCTCTATATAACGGTTGAACCGTATTACGTCTTGATGACTGCCATTGGCTGGCCCTTTTATTTGACCGGTTCTATTCTCTACTTTCTTTTCATACGCTGTCTGTCATCTTGTTACGCATATATAGACAGCAACCATTCAAAATCTTAATGACAGGGAGTCCCGCTTGCTATGCGTATTTATGACAATCAATTAAATGACAATGAACTATTTATCCTGCTGACTCTTTTCGCAGGTTATATCATACTTTTTTTACTGCCCAAACGTTTTTCCCGGGCGCAGACGCTGCTTGCCGTCACGCATGGCATCTACCTTGTCCTATTTTTTGATAATGTACTTTGTGTACGGCCATTTGATTTCTACGATATTAATGACTCTTCGCATATCGAACCATGGGATTACCTCTCACAGCTTATGTTTGGTCCGTTTGCCTATTTCTTTTTCTACGGCTGCAGCATGCTGCGGCAAACGCGCAGTGCCTTCTTCATCTATACGAGCGTTTGGGCGTTGGCTGCCATATTCTGCGAAGCCATTGCCTGGCATACCGGCGTGTATAATTATCGCAGACATTATCAAATCCTGTATTCACTGCCGATCTATTTATTCGTGCTGTCTCTCTCCCTAATCGTTTACCAGTTTTTCTACCGCAAGCCGGCACTCACTTTGCAGCAGAAAAGCGACGGCAGCCATGAGCGATAACAGAGGGCGTCACGACATTAGTCTCCGGTTAACACGCGCCATAATGCAATGACGCTTCCTTCACTTTCCTGATCCACAACAAATGAGCCGTTTGAAAAGCGGTCAGCCAGCCGAAAATCATCCGCCTGGATAACCCGCTCCTCATCTTGATCCGTTAACAGAACAAAGGAATCACCAGACTGAACACAGGCAATGCCGGCCACTCGATGC
Source organism: Sporolactobacillus sp. (assembly GCA_047718535.1). GTDB lineage: Bacteria > Bacillota > Bacilli > Bacillales > Sporolactobacillaceae > Sporolactobacillus. The sequence continues at coordinate 92,772 of JBDNRH010000007.1, read as the reverse complement.
GGCTTTGTTTTCAATTCTCTGAGAATCGTCAATCCTCGATGGGCGCGTGTCCCTTGCTCAATCTGTTCTAGCAAAGCCATCTTTTTGACGGCACCACGGTCAGTCGCAATAAGAAGTGTCGGATTTTCCGCAGCTGTAAAGGCAAAGCCTCCAACTACATAATCTGCCTTTTTCAGCAGAATTGATTTCACACCTGCGGCTCGTTGACCGACAAGGCTTGCCTCTTGCTCGGAAAAGCGTAAGGCATAGCTGCTGGCGGTTACAATCAGCAGTTCCATATGACCGTTTGTCATAAAGGCGCTGACACAGTGATCACCATTTTTCAATTTTAAGGCCGTCAGCGGCTTCGAACGGCGCTGTGCTTGATAAACGGTTAACTGGCTCCGCTTCACCATTCCCTGTTCTGTAATAAAGACGATATAACGATTCTCATCCGAAAAGTCAGCGACAGGAAGTGCCGTAATGAGCGTTTCATCCGAATCAATCGGAACAAGACTGGCAATATGCTGCCCAAGTTCCTTCCATTTCTTATCTTGGATTTCATGTACAGGAAGATAGAGATAGCGGCCTTTATCAGTGAACACAAGCAATGTATCCGTCGTGTTTAGCTGCTGCTGAAAAATCAAGTGATCCGTATCTTTCATCGCTATATCGTCTGAGCTGCTGGCCGTATAGGAGCGGAGGCTGGAACGCTTGATATAGCCATGCTTTGTTAATGTGACCATCACCTCTTCAGGCGCAACCATCACTTCTAAATCGATTTTAATTTCCTCTATTTCATGCTGAATGGTCGTCCTGCGGGCATCTTTATATGTCTCACGAATTCCAATTAATTCATTGCGAATGACCGTGATCAGCTGCCGTTCGGAGGAAAGAATCCCTTCCAGTCGTGCTAAATTTTGCTTCAATTCTGCTTCTTCTTTTTGCAGCGTTAAAATATCTGTGTTGGTCAAACGATACAGCTGCAGGCTGACAATCGCTTCCGCCTGAGCTTCGCTGAATCCAAATGCCTGAGCTAAGTTAGCTTTTGCGTCCTTCTTATCTTTTGACGCGCGAATGGTCCGGATGACGTCATCGAGAATAGAAACGGCTTTGATCAAACCTTGGACGATATGCATTCGATCTTTGCTTCGCTGCCACTCGAATTGAGAACGGCGTGTAATTACTTGTTTCTGATGCTGAATATAAGCATCTAGAATTTCCTTTAAGCCAAGCAGTCGAGGCGTCTTATGATCAATTGCCACCATATTAAAATTATATGCAATTTGCAGATCCGTATTTTTAAAGTAATAATTAAGAATACCTTGTGCATCCGCGTCCTTCTTGAGTTCAATCACAAGGCGCATGCCACTGCGATCCGTTTCATCACGCACCTCAGCGACACCTTCAACCTTATGATCGAGCCGCAGTTCATCCATCTTCTTCACAAGCAAGGCCTTGTTCACTTCATAAGGTAACTCAGTCACGATGATTTGCTCGCGACCCGTGCGCAGGGGTTCAACACTTGTGCGCGCACGTATAACAATTTTCCCTTTACCTGTGCGGTATGCCTTGCGAATTCCGTCAATTCCCTGAACAATGCCTCCCGAAGGAAAATCTGGTCCCTTGACGATCGTCATCAGTTCATCTACCGTCGTCTCCGGATGTTCCATCAAACGAATCGTCGCATCAATGATCTCAGAAAGTGAATGGGGCGGAATTTCTGTCGCATAACCAGCAGAAATTCCTGTTGATCCGTTGACAAGCAGATTGGGAAATTTCGACGGGAAAACAATCGGTTCCTCTAAACTGTCATCAAAATTGGAGACAAAATCCACCGTCTTGGAATCCAGATCACGGAGCAATTCAGCGGAAATTTTGGAAAGGCGGGCTTCCGTATAACGCATCGCGGCTGGTGGATCACCGTCCAAGCTGCCGTTATTGCCATGCATTTCAATAAGCGGCATGCGCACTTTCCAGTCTTGGCTCATTCGCACCATTGCTTCATAGACAGAGGAATCCCCGTGCGGATGATAGTTGCCGATCACATTGCCTACCGTCTTCGCTGACTTTCGGAAGGGCTTGTCACTCGTATTATTGTCGCGGAACATCGCATATAAGATGCGCCGCTGGACAGGTTTTAAGCCATCACGCACATCTGGCAGCGCGCGCTCTTGAATAATATATTTACTGTAAATACCGAAGCGATCGCCAATCACTTCTTCAAATGGTAAGTCGAGCAGCTGCTCTCTTTTGCTCATAGGGTTTCAGCACCTTTCACAACTGTCAAATTCTCATTGTCGAGAATATTCGTCTCCTCATCAAGACCGAAGGCGACGTGCGACTCAATCCACTTTCGCCGCGGCTCCACCTTATCGCCCATCAAAGTCGTCACACGACGCTCCGCGTACGACTGATCATCAATCTTGACACGAATTAGCGTCCGTGTGTCCGGATTCATCGTCGTCTCCCAGAGCTGATCGGCATTCATTTCACCAAGCCCTTTATAGCGTTGGATGATATAGCCTTTGCCAATTTTGGCGATTGCCGCCTTTAGTCCTGCATCGTCCCAAGCGTATTCAATGACTTCTTTTTTCCCGGCGCCTTTGCTGACTTTGTATAGCGGAGGCAATGCGATATACACTTTCCCCGCTTCAATCAATGGCCGCATATAGCGGAAGAAGAAGGTCAGGAGAAGCACTTGAATATGCGCGCCGTCATTATCGGCATCGGTCATAATCACGATTTTATCATAATTGCTGTCTTTGATTGCAAAGTCGGAACCGACACCGGCGCCAATCGCATAGATCAGTGTGCTGATCTCCTCATTTTTCAAAATATCATCCAAACGCGCCTTTTGCGTATTGATGACTTTCCCTCTCAGTGGCAAAACGGCTTGGAATTTGCGATCCCGGCCTTGCTTGGCGGAACCGCCCGCGGAATCGCCTTCGACGAGATAAAGCTCGTTGCGATCAGCATTTTTAGAGGCCGCGGGTGTGAGTTTACCACTTAAAATTGATTCCTTGCGCCGACTTTTCTTCCCGTTACGCGCGTCCTCACGAGCCTTACGAGCAGCAAGGCGTACTTGACGGGCTTTGACCGCTTTTCGTATCAGCATTTCACTCGTTTGCGGATTCTCCTCAAGAAAATAGGCGAGCTGCTCCGATACAACCGCGTCAACCGCCGATCGTGCTTCGTTTGTACCTAATTTCTCTTTTGTCTGTCCTTCAAATTGCAGTAAATGCTCCGGAATGCGAACCGACACAATGCCCATGAACCCTTCACGCACATCGCTGCCTTCAAGATTCTTATCCCTTTCCTTCAGCAGCCCGCTTTTTCGCGCATAATCATTGAAGACTCGCGTCAATGCGGTACGAAACCCCGATTCATGTGTGCCGCCGTCCTTTGTCCGCACATTATTGACAAAAGAGATCAGGCTTTCTGAATAGCCGTCATTATATTGAAAAGCAACATCGACTTCCATACCGGCTGCTGTTCCTTCAAAGGCAACGACCGGATGCAGCACATCTTTATCTTCATTAAGATAAGCGACAAACGCTTTAATTCCCTCTTCGTAATGATAGGTTTCCGCCTTATCGCTGCGCTCATCCGTTAGCGTGATGGCCATTCCCTTTTGTAAGAACGCCGACTCACGCAGCCGCTCACTAAGCACGTCAAATTGAAAGGTGGTCGTGCTGAATATGGTTTGATCCGGTTTAAAATGAATCAAAGACCCCGTTTCCCGCGATGTACCTATTTTCTCCAATGTAGTCGCAGGATGACCGCCATTTTCAAAACGCTGGCGATAAATTGAACCCTCACGCCAGATGGTCACTTCCAGCCATTCTGATAAGGCATTCACAACCGAGGAACCCACACCGTGCAGACCGCCGCTTGTTTTGTAGCCGCCCGTTTGTCCAAATTTGCCGCCAGCATGTAAAATGGTGAAAATCACTTCAACGGTTGGTTTGCCTGTTTTATGAATGCCGACGGGCATCCCTCGGCCAAAGTCGCGGACGCTGACGCTGCCGTCCGTATGAAGCGTGACAAAAATTTTATCACCAAACCCGGCGAGTGCCTCATCGACTGCGTTATCGACAATTTCATAGACGAGGTGGTGCAATCCTCGAGCATCGGTCGACCCGATATACATGCCGGGTCGTTTACGTACCGCTTCTAGGCCCTCGAGAATTTGAATCGTGTCATCATCGTAAGTCGATAGTTGTTTTGGCAACTAAAAAACCCCTTTCCAAGCTACAAGAAAACGTATTATTCTCATCCTTCATCAAACATGCCCTTGTCTAAATGATAAATGGCGCTGTACTTCTCTCTCATATAGCGAATCAAATAGTCTGGATTGGGTGCTTCGCCAGTCGCATCATGAAGAATTTCCAAAGGTTTTTTCAAACTTCCGAATTGATGAATATGCGTGCTCAGCCAGTTCGTGATCGGTGCAATCTCGCCTGCCGCTAAGAGCTGATTGAAGTTGGGTAAATCGCTAAGCATTTTGTGGCGGAATTGTGCCGCATAGACGTAACCGAGTGCATACGACGGGAAATAGCCAAAATCCCCACTTGGCCAGTGGATATCCTGAAGGACACCTTCGCGATCAGTCGGCGGGACAATGCCTAAATAAGCACGCATCTTCTCATTCCACATCGCTGGAAGATCATGAACAGCCAAATCGCCGTCAAAAAGTGCTTTTTCAATATCATAACGAACCATTATATGCAGCGGATAGGTGAGTTCGTCAGCGAAAATTCGAATGAATGAAGGCTGCGAGGCATTGATCGCCCGGTAAAAGGAAGACACGTCAATGGATTGAAAGGCGCCGTCAGAATAACGGTTTAATTCAGGATAATAATGCTGCCAAAACGCCTGACTGCGGCCGATAAAATTCTCAAAGAACAGCGACTGAGATTCATGAATCCCCATGGATGTCCCTTCGCAAAGCGGCGTGCCAACCAAATCTCGTGAAATATGCTGCTCATAAAGTGCATGCCCGCCTTCGTGGATCGTGCCGAGCACGGTGGACACAAAATCATTTTCTAAATAATTGGTTGTTACCCGCACGTCACCGGGGTTCAGCGTCGTTTCAAACGGATGCTCTGTCTGATCGAGCCGGCCCGCCGAAAAATCATAGCCAATCTCGTTTAATAGATAGAGACAAAAGGCATGAAGTTTCTTCTTTGGAAACGATTGCGATAGAAACCCCTTTTCGGGTTGCAGGGGAGAATCGGAAATCGCCTGAACAAGCGGGACAATGCCTGCGCGCAGCCGACTGAAAATAGCATCAATCGTCTTCGTTGTCACACCGGGTTCATATAAGTCGAGCAACGCATCATATTTATTTGTCTGGACGCCCCAATAATTGATGAATTTACGTTTCAAAGCCACCATTTTCTCGAGATAGGGCTCGAGCATGGCAAAATCATTGGCCTGTTTGGCATCTTCCCACACACTTTGCGCTTCGGACTGAAGAATCGTGAACGCTTTACTTTCTTCTTGGGGAATCTTTACATTTTGATCATACGTTTTTTGTGATTTTTCAACCATTCGTCGCGTCACTGGGTTGAGCTGCTGCTGAACAGATGGGTCGCTCAGCGCGTCAAGATAGGCCTTCATTTCCGCTGAGGTCGAGCGGGTAAATACTTCGTCTGCCAATGTGCCGACTACCTCGGCACGCTGAGCAATTCCCTTTTTCGGTGCACCCGTGCGCATATCCCATTCAGCGAGCGCAATCGCTTCGTTGAAATCCATGATTTTTTTCACATAACGATAATAAGCCGCTTCCGTTTCCTGTACATTCATCTGCTGTCACTCTTTTCATGAAAGTTAGCCTTGCAAAGTTCTATTCTTAACTTCTTTTCCACAGACGCTATTAATTCCTGCTTGTATTTAAAAAAGTGCTCAGGTGTCACGTTTTATCCACGATTTCTTTGGGCTGTTTGCGTCCGAAATATTGATAAAAATCGGTGCGAATCCGGCCATTATAAAGCTTTCGTTTCTTTGACGCTAATCTGCCGAAAAGAGTTTCAAACTGATCATAGGCAGAGATAATATAAAAAGACCACGTATCGTACGTGCGGAATAAACGACCAAGGTCTCGGCAAATGGCCTGAACCTGTGCTTCGTCGCCAATTCGTTCACCATAAGGCGGGTTTCCAACTAAACAGCCGTGCAGAGCGCGTGTTGTGAAGTCGGCAACCTGCATCTGTTTAAATTGAATGAGTCCACCAAAACCGGCTTCTAAAGCATTGTGTTCAGACAGCTGAACCATCTGATGATCGATATCGCTGCCGCTGATGTCCAGTACCTGATCATAGTCGGCCTTTTCTTCGGCCTCATTTCGGGCTCGTTCCCATTGATCAGTGAATTGCGGCCAACTCTCGGAAACAAAGGAGCGGTTGAATCCTGGCGCGATATTCTGGCCAATCATAGCCGCTTCGATCGGCAATGTCCCTGAACCACAGAACGGATCAACAAACGGCTGTTCCGGTTTCCAGCGACTGAGCAAAACCATCGCACTGGCGAGTGTTTCCTTAAGCGGCGCCGCACTATGTAATTGACGATAGCCCCGTTTATGCAGCCCTTCGCCGCTCGTATCAATCGACAAGATGACATTGTCCTTGTCAATCGCTACTTGAATCTTATAAAGCGGACCATCTTCAGTGAACCATTTCTCTCCATAGCGCGCCTTCATTTGCTCGACAATCGCTTTTTTGACAATGGCTTGGCAGTCGGGAACACTATGCAGTTCGGATTTATGTGATTTGCCTGTCACCGGGAAACAGGCATTTTCCGGTAAAAGAGACGACCACGGGAGCGCCTTCGTCTGTTCAAACAGGCTGTCAAAAGTGCGTGCGCGAAAAGCGCCCATTTTGAGCCGCACGCGATCCGCCGTTCGCAGCCAGAGATTAGTACGGCAAATGGCCAGCCAATCCCCCGAAAAGGTGATTTTACCATTTTCAGTTTGCAAATCCGTATACCCGATCTGCCTCAATTCGTTAGCAGCCACAGCTTCCAATCCCATTGCTGTGGTTACTATCAATGTCACATCGTTTGTCATAGGCTTAACGCCTCCTGTCCTTACTATAACGTCTTATCTACTTGTCACGCAATTGACAGTATGGATAAAAAGCAATAAAAAAAGCCCACAAAGGGCTTTTTTTATATGCATTATTCGTGTCCTGTAAGCCATGTTCTGTACTTCCGCACTATTTTCGGAGCGTAAACTCCTCGTACAAAAGCGGCAATCATCTATCTACAGAATCATCTGTCCCTTTTTCCGTTCGATTCCTTCCAAAGGGTTCCTCTACCAAGTTTGAGTTTCCCGCTCGAGGGGTTTACCGCGTTCCACTTCTTTCGTTTCCGAAAGACATCGTCACTATGGCACTTTAAAGAGTACTGAGCCATATCTGCCGAAACAGACACAGGCCGTTCTTCTGCCGTTAATCCAGACAAATCCGGACTACCCTGGCTTATGACTTCGCCAGGCACGAACACTACGATCATCACAGATCGTGCGAGCATGGACTTTCCTCTATATTCTCAAAGGAATACAGCGATCACCCGAACACAAACAATGTCACGAGTACATATTATAAGCCACTTTATATAAAGAAGCAACCCCTACTCAATTACCAATTCGGCTGCCGAACACATGCTTTTCAAGATTCGAAAGCCTTTTCAGAATATCGTAATTTGTCTGCCCTTGGTCTTCATCATAGGCCGTTTTGCCCGATGACGTCTTATCGTTCACTAATTCATTTTTCAGCCGTTTGTTTTCTTCACGAAGACGTGTGATTTCCGCGCTGAACACTTCATAGTCCTTGATTACAATATCAAGAAATTGATCGACTTCATCTGGCTGGTAGCCGTGAAACGTCGATTTAAATTCTTTATTCAATATTTCTTCTTTTGTCAGCCGAATTGTCTTTTGCTCTGCCATAATGCTCATCACCTCAGCTAGAATCTGCTTTCATTCTTTCAAATTTCGTGCGGCTTGTCAATCACATCTAAGACCAATAATTCGGATCCTGCTGCCGCTCGTCTTCAGCCGCTTCTTCTAAATCATAACGGTCTATCAGTGAAATCGGATAATTGTCACGCGCTGCCCGTTTTCTCGCTTCCGACAAATAGTATTTTGGCGATCCGGGCATGTCTTCATCGTAAAGCAGCAGCATACCCTCAGTATGGGCGACAAGAAAAGCGTTTTTTTGTATAAGCTGCAATGGCCGTTCATAAGGTCGCTTGCTGATTGGCTGGACAAAGTCCGCGGCTTCCAAGATAGACAGATACACTTCTTTCATCCAATCCGGATAGCGGTTCTCCTGATCGAGAAAAGGCGGCAGTACCGCCAGCTTAACAGGCAGATTCTGCTCTTGTTGCAGCGCGAGCACACATTGACCCGCCCAAAGTTCAACGCCTGCCTGTCCGCTGATCACAAACCATTCAGTTCCGCTCTCGAATGAATCAAGAATTCGTTTGCGCAGACAATAACGAATGGTTGGAATACCTGGATGATTCGCGGCATATACGCCAAGTTCACGCGCCGTATAGCCGGAAATTAGTATCGACGAACAAGCCAAGAGCACCCCTCCTGTACAGGCAGTACACTTGGAAATATATTATGTCCTTGTTTATTTCTTCATGCCTGCGCTTTTTAATTTCTGAATATTATGTCGAAAAGAGTTGAAGCGACAGTATTACTGCAGATTCCGCACGAATGATGCGCTTGCCCGGGGAATAACTGGATTCCCTGACCACTCTCTTCAGTGTTGATTAGCTTTCCATTTCCTGCTCAATCGATTCAAACGCAGTTGACAGTCGGCCAGCTGTAGACGTGGATAATGATCTAAATCAGTTTGCGTTGTGTTCATCAGGGATATTGCCTGCTGCGTATAGGTCATCGCCTGGCGGTAATCGTTGAACTGATGCTCTAATAATTTCGCCGCCTGAATATAATGCCATGGCGACGGGCAGCAGCTTCGAATGACGTCAGTGAATAAATCAAGTGCTTGCTCGAAATGGCCGTCCTGTTTGGCGTAACGGGCGAGAAAGCTTTTCGCCGCCATGCGGTAAGTACTGGATCCCGATGCCAAGCGCTGGAAAAGCGGCCGAGCAGAGGACTGTGCCTTAACCTGATCAAACCAGCGGGCGATTTCAAACATCTCATCGTCGTCTGACGCAGACAATCCAAGAATTTTGAATGACAGATGTGTATAGAGTGTGATAAGCGTCAGAACATCCTCGCGATTATGCTCGAGTATTCCCTTGACTAGTGCGGGCTCCGGTTTCTTCAGAAACTGAAAATAAAGAAACGGTGCCATCTTGCCGGGCACATCCTCGGCGCGTGTCATGCCAAGAATGGCGCGCTCCACGTCCTGCAATCCAACCGTATCCAAACGCCTCTTCCATAGCCGGCGCGACGCATGCAATAAATCAAAATGACCGAATGGTGGCAGTCGCGGCACTTGATCGCGAACGAATTGATGCCGCGTCTTGACTCTTGGCCAATCAAACGCTTTGCCGTTAAAGGTTACTAAATGCGTCAAATTCGTTGTGTCGCGCAGAAACGCCTCATAAAATGCCGCTTCATGCCCTGGACCGGGAAGAAAATATTGCCGCAGCTCGATATGCTCACCGCATAAATAGGCCAGCCCAATCAAGAATATCATTTGGCCCGCCCCCGAGGAAAGTCCCGTTGTCTCTGTATCGAAGAACAGCAATTCCTCCGCCGTCAGTCCCTTAGCGGAGAGTGGATGACAACTAGGTGCAGACTGCCACGCGTGAACGGCCTCCGTCACCTGATGCAATGAATAAGCACCGATTTTTTCAGAAAGCGGCAACTGTTCACGATGGACAAGAACAAATTCCTCATCCAAAAAACGCAGTGTCGCGTGAAGCTCCGAAGCAGCTTCACGAATCGCCTGATCATGCGCACTGCAGTCCGTGGGCAACGCTGGTGCCGGTGCCTGACGTGCCCCCTGCTGCGCCTGACGCAATTCTTTTTTATATAATTTCAGCTTTTGTTTCAAAGACACCCTTTGATAACTCCTCAATTATAAATGCCTGAATTTATTATAGCATATCAAACAAACGTTCGCTGAATAGTCCTATTTTATCGGATTAAATAATCTTGCTGAGGATCGCTCAAAATCAAACAGAAATCGACACGTTGACTCTTATTAGCGAGATAAAAATTGTAAAATGAATAGAGTCACTTTTTCACACTATTCTAGTTTACTGCACTTTAGATTCGGTTGTGTTCCCCCCAGTGATTAACAATAATAACCTCGTAATCAAAAATCAGGCCGTTCTTACGGACTTATTCCAAATCATTAAAATAACGACTAACAATCCAAGCAGAGAAATGAATAAAAACATATCTCGAATCGTGAAATGAACAAGGAGGACACCGGTAACTGCTAAGGCGAGGGGATTGGCACCAGTTATAATAACTTGTACAATACTAGATGCCCGACCGAGAACATGACGTGGAACATTTAAAGTAAAAATTGTAGACATTGTAATATTTGTTATTGGAGCTCCAACTCCCGCCCCCAAAAATAAACAACCTGCAAGGATTGGTGAATGAACTACAAATAGCCCTCCAAAAGATATCATTATTAGAAACAATCCCGTACACAAAGAAATAACTCTCTTTACTTTTCCCATAAACCCGGCAATGATTGCTCCTAAGAGCATACCAAAGGTAAATACAGATTCAAAAATAGCCATATAGGTCACATTATTTGCATAGAGAGGTACAAGAACCTCAATTGGTGACAATATAATATTCAAGAAGAGCATGAATAGAATCATATTTCGTAATAAAGAGATAGTTAGCACGGCTTGAAAACCCTCTTTTAGGCTACTCTTAATACTAAGGAATGATTGGGTACCTGTGGATGTGACAGTAAGACTTTTATTATGTAAACAGCAAATCAGTGCAAATGATATTAAAAATGTCATGCCATCAAAATAAAATGTTAACTCTACATTAATGGCAATTAAAATACCCGATATTGCTGGTGCAATTAAACTAATGATCGTTTGAATTGTTTGGCTTATACTCATAGCCTTCTGGTAGTCCTCTTCAGCCACTACTGTTCTTAAAGCAACTGCTCTAGCTGGAGAGAAAAAGGTCGAAAAACAAGCCATAATAAATGCAGAGCATATGAATATCCATATGCTCATTAAATGGAACTGCCATAATACAGCCACACAAACAATAATAAATGCGCGTACAAGGTCTGATACAATCATGAAAAATTTTTTTCGTCCTCTATCAATGAAGACACCGGCAATTATACCCAAAAAAACTGTAGGAAGTGTTTCTGCAATGAGGACAAATGACATAGATGTCCCAGAAGCAGTTAATAATTTTACAGCCCATAGTAAGCCAAGCATATATACGCCATCACCAAAATTAGAAATTGCTTGAGCTGAGATAAGCAATAAAAAGTCTTTGTTTTGCATCAGGTGATATGCATGCACTGTTCTCGCTTTTGACTCTTTTTTGTCTAAGTTTACATCAGTCACTATCGTAAACACCTCACTACTAAGAGTATCGAGATTAAAATACTAAATGACACCTGCTAAAGAAGATGGCTTGCAACACGAATATCGCCGACTGAAAGTCAAGATTAAGACTGAAGTCAGCTGAAATTCCCCCAAGCTTAACTTGGACTGTGTTGCACTAAACTATTAAAGTTAAATCACAACAAAATAACCACAGAGAGGATCCTTTATGATGGCTACTTTATCGCAAATCACTTTAGATTTCAAATTGAGCCGGTTCTCCGGCTATTGATCATTTTCATTGGCTTCAGCAGTTCTGAATGATTGAAGCAGATGAATCAACGCCTGCTTCGCTTTACTGCCCTCCTGAACAAAGCCGATACAGGACGGGCAGCCACTGCTGCACGGGCATGTACGGACAATTTCATAGGCGCGGCGCAGAAGATCTGGCATGACGTCAAAAAGCTTCTGGCTCAAACCGATTCCGCCCGGATATTTATCATAAATAAACACAGTGGGCTGTTCATTATGCGGCGCTTTAATCTTAGCAACCACAGATAAATCGCTTGGATCGGACGACACAAATAAAGGAGCTGCGTGGCGCAGCACGTGACTTAGACCGACCAATGCATTTTGGAAAATGTCTTTACCGAAATCAAGGAGCAGACGCTGCGGAAAGCTCATCCAGACCGCGTTCGTATGCATCTCAATTTCCGGTAAATGAATCCGTCCCCAGCCGATATTTTCATACGTTTCAAACCGTATTTTCTTGAAAAGTGTGGGCAGTGCCCGAACGACAACATCGCCATAGCCGGCAGTTGCCCCTGTCTGTCCCGGTAATTCAGTGGACCGATCCTCCTCCAGCACCTCGGTTTGCACGGCTAGGTCGGAATCGGTGTAATAATTCACATGAACCGCGCGAATATACGCTTTTCGCTCTTTCAAATCCAGTTCATCGACATGGTATTGTTTGCCTTGGTGAATATAGATCGCGTCTTCATAAAGCATGGTCATCGCGCCGAAGCGGTCCATCTCACCGATCACGCGCTCATGCCCGCGCTCTGTCACGTCAACAATCACAAAGGAGTCCTGCACCGCAGCACGCAGACTGATTTCATTCGCCGGAAAGGCGTCATTCATCCAATACCAGCGGCCCGCCTGTTCATGTAAAATATCCTCATCCTGAAGAAAGAGGCAAAGATCGTCGACGGGCTCTTCGCCAAACAAGTCACCCTTGGCAAAAGGCAGCTCATAGGCCGCACATTTCAGATGATCAATCAAAATTAACAAATTATTCGGATTGATGCGCACGTCTTCCGCCCGGCCACCGAAGAAATAATCGGGATGAGTCAATAAATATTGATCGAGCGGATTCGCTGACGCCACCATAATCACAAGCGCGTCCTCCGCCCGGCGTCCAGCCCGGCCGGCCTGCTGCCAGACACTGGCCATGCTTCCCGGATAACCGGCCATAATGCAGACTTGCAGCTGACCGATGTCCACGCCCAGCTCCAGCGCATTCGTACTGACGACGCCGTCAATCTTGCCACTGCGCAGCTCCCTCTCTATCTGCCGCCGCTCTGTAGGCAGATAACCGCCGCGGTAGGCAGCAATCTTGGCCCGTTCGTTCATGCCGGTATTGATCTTCTGCAAATGGCTGGCCAATAATTCAACCTTCAAGCGGCTGCGCGCAAAGATGATCGTCTGGATGTTATTGCGGATAAACTGCGCCGCAAGATCAGTCACGACCGGTAATTCGTCGGCGCGGAGATTGAGCTGACTATTGACGACAGGCGGATTATAAAAGGCAAAATGTTTGCGCGCGTTTGGCGCTCCGTTTTGATCAAGCAGCACCATTGCACGCCCGGTAAGCGCTTCGGCATGCGTTTTCGGATTGGCAATCGTTGCCGACGTGCAAATAAATTGCGGCGTGCTGCCATAATAGGCACAAATCCGTTTCAGCCGACGAATGACGTTGGCCACATGACTGCCGAAAACTCCTTTGTACACATGGAGCTCATCGATCACGATAAATTTCAAATTTTCAAATAATGATACCCACTTCGTGTGATGCGGCAATATTGAGCTATGCAGCATATCAGGATTCGTCAGAATCACTTGTCCGGCTGTTCGTATCTTCTGGCGAATCGATCCGGATGTATCCCCGTCATACGTATCACTTTTGATTGGCACGCCGATTTCATCAATCAACTCGGCCAACTCGCTCTTCTGATCTTGAGCGAGCGCTTTGGTTGGGAAAAAATAGAGCGCGCGGCTCGAGGGATCGGTTAAAATCGTCTGCAGCACGGGTAGATTATAGCAAAGCGTCTTTCCCGAAGCGGTCGGCGTAACGAGGACGAAGTCCTGACCACGGCGCGCGGCTTGATACGCATCGCCCTGATGCGTGTAAAGGCGGGTGACGCCGCGCGTAATCAACGCGCGCTTTACTCGTTCGTCCAAATCGGCTGGAAACGCGCAATAGCGCGCCTCTCTTGCCGGAATCGTCGTCCATTTTGTCAGATTGGGATCGCGTTTTAATTTTTCAACTAGATCGTTCATCGTCAAGCGAGCATCCATTAAAACTATCTTCCTCCCATGAGGGAATGTCTTCTCACTTCATTATAGCACAGCGAATATATGTTCGAATAGCGTGGTTTAACCCCTCCTGATACAAAAAAAGAAGGTCTACAATTAAAAATCAATTTTTTCCAGATAAAGGCCGCGTGCGTCGGCCATGAGTCCTGTTTGATCGCGTTTCTGTGCCTCAAGAATGTCAGGGACAGCACTCGCTTCTATTTCTTTTAACCCGACTTCGATTAAGGTGCCAACTATTTTCCTCACCATATTATAGAGAAATCCGTTACCGCCGACTCGAATTTGAATCAATCCATCCTTTTCTTCGATTGTCAGAGTGTCAATCGTGCGCACCGCATTCTTTTTCTTCGACTTGGCATTTGAATAGGCGGTAAAATCATGGGTACCAATAAAATAGTGACTGGCGTCTCTCATTCGCGCCATATCAAGCGGCGTCGTAATCGACATGCTGTATTTGCGCATAAACGGATTGCTGTAGTCTTTATTCCATATCTTATAGAGATAGGTTTTTCGTTTCGCATGATATCGAGCATGAAAGCGTTCGGGGACAGCCTCTGCCGAGCAGACACTGATATCTTGAGGTAAAGACTGATTTAACGCTCGTTTAAGTTCAGCTGCCGTTAACGGTTTGCTCAATTTCACGTTCGCAATTTGAGCAAGCGCATGGACTCCGGCGTCTGTTCGGCTGCTGCCAATGATCTCAACCGTATGGCCTTCCAGTTCAGTGAGGCTGCGCTCTATTTTCCCTTGTATCGTGTCTTCAGTATCACCAAGCCGCTGCCAGCCCTTATAACGGCCACCATCGTATTGAATCGTTAATTTATAATTCATGATTTGCTCCTTCAATTAGACTCCATCGGTTCAAACAAGCCATGCAGCGTCGTTCCACACGGCATCATTCATTAGACTGCGACTGAATCAGGTCAATGCAGTCGTGAATATCATGCCACAGAAAATCCGGATTTGCCGGATAGTCTGCGGATTGAGCCATTTCCAGCCATTGCACGGCGGCCGTGTACGTACCGGCTGCCTTTCCGGCAAGAATATCATTATTGCTGTCGCCAATATATATAGTTGTCTGTGGATCAGCGTGCAAAGCATCCATCGCCTTGAGGATGCCTTCTGGATTAGGCTTCGGTTCGGTCACATCATTGCCGGTTATGACACAGTCAAAAAAAGATTCAAAACCAAGAATTTGTTCAGAAATCTCGTATGAACGCCTGCTCTTACCCGTGATCACTCCCGTTTTAAATCTTCGGGCGCGCAATTCTTTCAGCAGCTTGTTAATCAGCGGATTAACCGCTACCTCACGTATATGATCCTGGGTGTAAATCTCATAATAACGCGCAATTGCCTCATCCACGTATTGCTGGTGCACAAAATTATTGGCAATCATCCCGTCTTCTGTCGGTCCGAATCGGTCAATCACATCAGCTGCACTAAGTGTTTGCTGATCATAGCGCTCGAATACATCGCGCATCCCGTGAATAGTCAGCGGCAACGTATTCGCCAACGTCCCGTCAAAATCAAACAAAACAGTGGTCAATCTCATGAGAATCCCCCTCGAAATAAAACAGTTAAATAAAGTGTACCATAAATCAATGGAAGGGCAGGATCGAAAGAATCCCAATAAAGTTTACATAATTGTATTTATGTTTTAATCTATTTTGTAAAAACCCAGCTTTGCTCCGTTAATTGAGTCAGTCGCTGTTCATTAATCGAAAATCCGATTCCATCCTTGTCCGGAACGTGGACCGACCCATTCACCACCTGTATTTCAGGTTGAATGATATCCTCTTCCCAATAACGCGACGAAGCAGCTAAATCGCCCGGCAGCGTGAATTCGGAGCGCGCGGCCAGCGCAAGATTATGCGCCTTCGCAATCCCAAACTCAATCATCCCGCCGCACCAGACAGGGACATGATAGCTTCTGCATAGCTGCGCGACGCGAAGTGCCTCGCCCCATCCACCAAGCGCGGCCATCTTAATTGTTGCCACTCGGCAGCTGCCTAACTGCAGCGCAGCCTGCACCAATGCCCGACTTTGAAGGCTTTCGTCCAAACAAATTGGCGTCTGCAAATAAGTCTGTAAGCGCGCATGGTCTACGAGATCATTGCACGCGAGCGGCTGCTCAATCATCAGCAAATGGTAGCGATCAAGCGACTGCAAATGGTCGCTGTCGGCCAATGTATAGGATGAATTGGCATCAGCCATCAACGGTAAATTGGGATAGGCCTGCCGAATGGTGCGCAGCAGGCGATGATCGGTCGCTTTGGAAATTTTAATTTTATACCGCTTATAACCCATTTCAGAAAACTGTGCGATTTGCTCGAGTGCTTCAGACGGGTCAGACGATGCGATCACTGCGCCAGCGTCCACCTTTTTCCGACTCCCGCCGGAGAGTTGGTGCAGCGGCACTTTTTTTCGCCGCGCCTCATAATCCCAAACCGCTTGAATGAGCCCTGACTTGGCCATATGATGCCCACGGATTGCCGCAAAAAGCGGTTCAAGATCAGATAGTTGATCAATCGTCCGCTGCAAAAGCAGGGGAATTAAACAAGTTTTCAGGATCTCTACGCACGTCTGCGTGGTCTCAGCGGAATACCACGGACTGGAAAATGGATCCGCTTCACCATACCCGCAGCATCCGTCTATATCACGCACTTGCAGGATTATGGCCGAACGTTCAACGACCGTCTCAAGATGGGTCACAAATGGCGTCTTCAATGGTGCTGAGATCACGCGCATGGTGACTGATTGGAACTGCATACCGCCTCACCTCCGCGCCTCTTCATCCAAGAAAACACGTACAAGCTGACTGAATTGTTCGCGATTCTCCAAATGCACATTATGTCCGCAGCCGTCAACGACAGCCGTCCGGTTCAAAGGAAGCTGGCCGCTCATTTCCCTAGCAATTCCGCAGAATTTCGAGTCATTGCCGCCGGTAATCAGCAGCGTCGGCAGATGAAGTCCTGTCAGCTTAGGCCAGAGCGAAGGCTGCGCGCCTGTTCCCATTCCTCTTAGACTGCCTGCAAGACCAATTGCTGAATTACTCAAGCGTTCGTTTCGAATGACCTGTTTCACCGTCTCCGGCAACGTGGCTTGTGACGCAAAAAGCGGAATCCGCGCCCAATAGTCGGCGAATGACACTATTCCATTATCAATGATTTGCGCGGCAAGATGCTCATCGCGCTGCCGTCTTCGCCTTCTCTGTTCCACAGTCTTAAGCCCAGGGGATGCACTTTCAAGGACGAGCCGCCGTATCCGTTCGGGATAGGAGCAGGCAAAGCTAAGCGCAGTCCGGCCCCCCATAGAGTAACCAAGCAAAGCCGTCTGATGAATTTGCAAGTGATCAAGAATCGCCAGCAAATCTGACGTCTGCTTGTCCATTGTATAGCGGCAGGCATCTGGTGGATGGTCGGTTCCCCCATGTCCGAGTAGATCAATGCAGATGACGCGGTGCGAAGCGGCGAAATCTCGAATCAATGGTGTCCAAGTCTGCACGCTTCCGCTAAATCCATGCAAGAGTACAAGCGGAGTCCCGTTCCCCTCACTTGTCAGATGATACACGACTTGGTTGACCGTCACTTTCATTCTCGATCACCCGCCAATACGCGGCCCATTTTTCGATCAACTTCGGCATCGATGAGTTGACGAACGGTGACATTTGCCGCACGCGTCGTCGGCACTTCAATTATCGCCAGTCCGTGGTGGTGAGCAGCTTTATCAAGAGCATTCATTAACTCGTGCCGCGTCGTGACTCGCCGATAGAATGCATCATAAAGCGCTGCGCTATGGGAAAAATCAAGGCCATGCGGCGTACCAAATAATTTCTCAAAATAGGTCTTTTGCTGTGCTTGTGCGAGAAACGAAAAGATGCCGCCACCATCATTATTAATCAGCACAATGGTTAAATTAGACTTGAGCTGGCGCGCGGCTAACAAACCATTCATATCATGGAAAAAGCTAAGATCACCAATCATCAGAAAGGCAGCCGGATGACCGAGACTCATGCCTACAGCTGTTGAGACCACCCCATCTATTCCGTTCGCCCCGCGGTTGGCATAGACCGTCAGTTTCTTATTCATACCATGCCAATAAGCGTCCAATCGCCGTATCGGCATGCTGTTGCCAACAAATACAGCAGCGTCTTCTGGAAAACTGCCAAGACAGTCATGAAACGCCGTTTCTTCTGTCAATCCAAGCGTATCGAGTTGCCGCTGGATTTCCGTTTGCGCCAATTGATTGAGTCTGCGCCACAAATTCTGCCAGCCCCCGCTCGCCGCTTCGTCAAGCCGTGTGCACAGCTGCCTGCAGAATAATTCTTGATCACAAATAAACATTTGGGTGACTTGCCCCGTCGGATCACGCCACTCGCTGCCCTCATCAATCAGCCATTGATCCGTATGCTGACCCTTCATCCAAAGAGTCAAAGATTTGGAAACGGGCATCGCTCCAAATCGGATAATTAAATCAGCCTTGAGCCGCGCGGCCGCTTTCTCATTACGCAAAAACGTGTCATAAGTATCAATGAGCAGCAGATTGGCATGAGACCGGCCGCGGATTTGTGCCAAAGGATCGGCCAAAAGCGGAAGATGAAGGCGCTCTGCCAGTGAAACAATTGCATCGCGTGCCTTGTCAGACTCGAGTGCCCCGCATACGATGACAACCCTTTTTGCCTGCTTTAACGAAGCTGCCGCCGTCTCTAATTCACTCTCTGCCATCATTCGCCGCCCACTGTGGACTACAGGAGCGATGGTTGGCGCCGGGCCTTCATCGACTAACTCGGGAACAAGTGGTTCACGGAACGGCAGATTGATATGAACCGGACCGCGCGGACTTGTCCTCGCCTGATCGGCTGCTCGTGCCAAAATCATCTGGTGGTAGCCAAGCCAGTCAGGCAATTCCTCCGGTATCTCGAGCTGATAGAATGCCTTGACATGCTCGCCGTATAGATGAGCTTGACCGATCGTCTGCGGTGCGCCTATCTGCTGCAATTCATAGGGACGGTCTGCTGTAAACACGAGCAGCGGCACACGTGCCAGTTTGGCCTCAACGACCGCCGGGAAATAATTGGCCGCAGCGGTTCCAGACGTGCAGAGAAGAGCGACTGTTCTTTGACTGGTCTTCGCCAGTCCCAACGCCAGAAATGCTGCAGATCGTTCATCAATCACACAGTATGTATTGATTCGCGTATCTGCCTCTATTAAAAGGGCGAACGGTGTTGAGCGCGATCCTGGGCTGATAACCATATCGCGAACACCGTCCTGTACTAGTTTATCAATCCAAGCCGCAATATATCGTACCATTTGCTGCTCATGTTTCATCGTTTCAGGCTCCTTCTAAAGCGTCCAAAATTGGGCGGAATTTTAATGCGGTTTCATCAAATTCGCTGTCTGGATCGGACGTTGCGACCACACCGCATCCCGCATATAGAATAGCTTTTTCCTTCCAAAAAATTGCTGAACGAATGGCAACGGCGAATTCACCGCTGCCGTCGCTGTCACACCAGCCAATAGGGGCCCCGTAAAAGCCTCTGTCCAAGCCTTCATGCACGCGCAGCCAATAAAGGGCGTCTTGTTGCGGTAAACCGCCAAGTGCCGGCGTTGGATGAAGCTTCTGCAGCCAATCAAAAAGCGTTAGAGATCCTGTAGCAACCGCCGTCACCGGCGTATAGAGATGCTGGATCGTTTTATTTTTCATAATTTGCGGCTGCGCCGGAAAATCAAGAGCGGCGGCATATTCTTTAATCGCACGTGTGATCATCTGCACGACATACTGATGTTCCTGGCGATTCTTATGATCCTTCAATAACGCTTCCGCCAAAGATTGATCTTCAGAAGCTGTCTGTCCACGCGGTGCTGAACCCGCGACGCAAGCTGTTTCGAGATGCTGGCCTTGCTTCTTAAGCAAACGTTCCGGTGTGGCACCGAGAAAGACGCGCCCCGCCCGCTCTAAAGCAAATATAAAATTTCCTTCTTGTTGCTGATTCAGCCGTTCAAGGACAGCCAGCCAGTCCGGCGGCGTCGCCCAAGAGAGCTGTAAGGAACGTGACAGCACAATTTTCTTCATTGCCCCGTCTTTGATTGTCTGAACCGCTGCATTGACTTGTCTGCGCCATTGCTCACGATTCTGTAACGCATTAACTCGTGGTGGCTGTATAGAACGCGGCCGCTCCGACTGGATGAAGGCAGGCACACCGTCTTCTTCATGCTTAAATTGAGCCGCCAGCTGATCAGGCGGACAGTTAGGCAGGCAGCGGATAAAATGGGTGAGCACACTCCGCTGCCCACGGCAATGCAGAAGCCATGTCGGCAAATAAAAAAGCGCATCAGAATAAGGGGTCCAAAGCGGCGAATGCTTGTCTGCTGAATCAAAGGAAAATCCACCAAACAGCAGTGGCCTTACCGTGTCGGCAGTCTTGTCAGTCAGTGCGACAACAGTTTCTGTAGCCTGCCGCCAGCGTTCAGCGACCGTCGCAAACCGTGACTCACCATTTGCTGTTACCGTCATTGCAGTTCCAAGGCCGGCAAGAGTTAGCTGCTCGTGACGAAATAGAAACCGTTCATTCTTAAAATACGTCTCGCCGCTTCTCAAGAAAGTGAATGGAGAGTCACAGGTAATTAACTGCGAATAACTGAAAAGGACCGGCTTTCCCATCTGCTGCGCCCGATTGGCCGCCTCTGTCAAGCCGGCCGTAATAGAAGCTTTGTGCGTTATGTTCATTTATTTTCACCAGATTTTGTTTAAACTGACATGCCTTTTTAAAAATAAATCTTTGTCCTACCCTCTGTCAATTAATGGCTTCTGCGACTATTAATGAACGAGGTGTCCGTTTCAACTAAATAAAAGTTAGACGAATTTTGATATCTCACTTATACTAAAGAACATAATCCATGCTTTCCTATTCAGTTGGAGCAAGACAGTAAGGAGCTTTTAAAACGTGTTTAGACAAACAGATGAAACGCAGCAAATTTTTATTATATCTTGTGGTGTTTACTTGCTCTACAGCGTCATCGTCTATATGCTGACTCACCAATTCGTTCATATAATGATGATATGGAATTTATTTCTTGCCGCATTACCGCTCGTCTTTGCCTTTATTTATGGAAAATGTCTTGAGCGCAAGCATGTGTTGCTGGCTCGTTTATTTGGTCTGCTCTGGCTATGTTTCTTTCCTAATTCACCTTATCTCATAACCGATTTCATTCATTTGCAGGGCATAACGTTCATTTATGATGTACCAACTGTCTATTCAGCCGTGTCCTATTCAACCGCACTTATTTCTTGGATGAGTTTACTGCAAATCGGCATTGCCGTAATCGCCGGGATATGTATCGGCATGCTGTCATTCGCGATCGTAATTCGTGAGATTGATGCCAGATGGGGACGAGCGATAGCGCTATTGGCTAATTTGGTCTTCTGCCTTATCAGTGGCTATTCTGTCTATGTCGGCCGCTTCCTGCGGCTTAATTCTTGGGATATTGTCAATCCGATGCAATTAGTCCATAAGCTGTCTCTCAGCATCAATCGATTTACAGTTGAATTTTCTCTTCTGTTTGCCTTTTTTATCTTCATGATATTCGGGTTGTTTGCACTGCTTCTGACAAGCCAGCGCGGGCAGCACAGAACGCGATTTAATTTCCATAAATAGTTTTCTTTTCACTCGCTCTCTAGTAATATAGGTATATAGAACTAGTGCCTTTTTTCGCACAGAAAGAGAGCGAAGCTATGGATATTTACGTTGCCCGCCAGCCGATCTATGACGCGAGCGGGGAAGTGCGTGCTTATGAATTGCTTTATCGAAAGAACAAGCATAATGCGTTTGAAGGCATTGATGATAGACAGGCAACCGCGTCACTCATAGCGAGTTCAATGTTAGTCATGAATTTTAATGAACTGGTCGACGGTAAACGGGGATTTATCAACTTCTCCGAAGAATTTCTGACCGATGAGATTCCCAAACTCTTCCGCCCGGATAAAGTAGTCATTGAAATTCTTGAACGCGTACATTTGACTGAACGCGTGGTCAATGCCTGTCAGAAACTGAAAGCAAGTGGGTATACCCTTGCACTGGATGATTTTACATTTGACAGCCAAATTTTCACATCTGGTATTTTAAAATATATCGATATTATTAAAGTCGAATTTCCGCGTTCGCCGTTACGTGATCAGCTGCGCCTACTCTCCAAGTACAGAGGAAAAATCAGCTTCCTTGCCGAGAAAATTGAAACCGAAGAACAATTTAAGGTAGCGAAGCGGCTCGGCTATACCCTGTTTCAGGGGTATCTTTTCAGTCGTCCTGTACTGATGAATGCGCAAGATATTCCCGCGCTCGATCAAAACGTATTGCAAATTATTCAGGAATTACAGAAGCGTGATCCCAATTATTTTGTGCTGACGAAACTTTTTCGAACGGATATGGGCCTTTCTTATAAATTACTGCGTCTGGCGAATACGGTCAATTACGGCTCAACATTTAAGGTGCTGTCGATTCATCAAGCGCTGGCTCGGATTGGCATCGATGAACTGACTAAATGGATGAATTTGATACTGCTTCAGAACCTTGAGAGTACAGGAAATGCGGAATTCATTAAAAATTCAATGATCCGCGCTAAAATGCTGGAACAAATCGCCTGGGAAATCGGCCGCTCTGCCAACAATTACGATTTTTTTCTGACGGGTCTTTTTGCCTCGCTTGACGTCATGATGAACAAGCCGATGGAACAAATCACTGCGCAGCTCCTGCTCCATTCTGACGTGAAGGATGCATTAAATGGCAAGGTAAACAGCATTCGTCTGCATTTGAACGCTGTGCTTGCTTTTGAAAGGGCCGACTGGGACAGTGTCACTGCTTATCTTCAGCAATTGGGTATTTCGAAAACACGTTTTACGTCGACTTTCCTTGTCGCACTGAGATGGCAGCAGTCCCTTTCGGCACAGGCCTCTCCGCCGGCCCAACCTTTCCCTCATGATTAATTAGGTTGAAGAAGCGACGCAATTAGGTGTTTAGCTGCCAAATTGGCTGCGAAATAAAGCGGCGTAGAGTCCATTCTGCCGTAGTAATTGACTGTGAGTGCCTTGTTCTGCTATCGTCCCGCCGGATACGACCAGAATCTTATCCGCATGGCGAATCGTTGAAAGTCGGTGCGCAATAATTAAGCTTGTCCTCCCCTTCATCAATTGATTCATCGCCCGCTGCAATTGTGCTTCTGTGCGGCTGTCGACATGACTCGTCGCTTCGTCCAGAATCAGAATTTGTGGATTTTTTAATAGCGCGCGAGCAATTGTCAGAAGCTGTTTCTGCCCTTCACTTAGCATGCTCCCATTTTCCTTGATCATCGTATCATAGCCTTCTGACAGCTGCTGAATAAACGCATCACATTCCGCGGCCTTGCATGCAGCCATCACTTGCTCGCGCGTAGCCCCAGGTATCCCGTAACGAATATTCTCTAGCAATGTGCCGCGAAATAGGTAAGGATCTTGAAGCACCATCCCGAATAACTGGCGATAGTCTGCCCGTTTATATGCTGAGATAGACACACCATCGAGACGAATCTGACCGTCAGTCGGATCGTAGAAACGGGTGAGCAGATTGACAATCGTTGTTTTCCCGGCTCCTGTTGGCCCGACAAGAGCAATCTGCTGACCGGGAAGCATGTCAAAGGTGACGTCATGCAAAACAGGATTCCCCGATTCGTAACTAAAGCCGACATTGTCGAAGCTAAGCGGCTTGCTGCCGTTCGCAAGCTGCGCTGGCAACCCTATTGCATTGGCGGCGTCGATTTCTTCATCCTGATCAAGAATTTCAAAAATACGCTCGGCTCCAGCGACAGCCGAAAGCAATGTATTAAAAATACTGGCTATATCATTCAACGGCCGGGTGAACTGCCTCGAATAGGTCAAGAAACTGGCAATCAATCCAATTTGAATCATGCCATGCAACGCAAGATAGCCACCGACAACAGTTACTGAAGCAAAACCTAGGTTGTTAATGACGTTCATCAACGGCATAAGATAGCCCGACCAAATCTGCGCCTTTGTTCCGACCGCGTTCAATTGTTGATTGGTTTCAGTAAATTGACGAATAACATCCGGTTCACGATTAAAGGCTTTAACCACATCAATTCCCGATATAGATTCTTCGATTTGACTATTTAACTGGCCAAGCGCTACCTGCTGTTCACTGAAAAGCCGCGCAGTACGAGAAGCGATCAGGCGCGTTAGCAGAAAAACAAGCGGAACGGTAATGAGACTGGCCGCCGTTAGCAGTGGGCTAAGCCAGAGCATAATCAAAAAAGTGCCCACAATCATCAGTACATCATTCATTAACTGTACAGTTGACTGAGCTAGAGTCACATCAATATTTTCAATATCATTGGTTAATCGACTCATTGTGTCCCCATGGGGATGGCGATCAAAAAAAGCGATAGGAAGCCGCTGCAGCTTGTCAAAAAGGCTGCGGCGCAAGCGCAATACAATATTCTGACCGGCATATGCCATGATCCATCCTTGCAAAAGCGTCAGCACGGCATCGGAAAAATAGCAGGCAACAAGCACAAGCAGACAATCAATCAGCGCATGATAGCGAAGCTGATCGGCAGCTGTCCCAATCTGATTAATCGCTAGGCCAATCACATAGGGAATCAGTAAAGTCAGCGCGCAATCTGCAAGAATCAGTGCAAAGACTAGAAAAAGTGATTTCCTGACTTCCTTAAACAATCCAGACAGACGAAACAGCGTTCGTCCCAGTTGACGGGGTTTTTCGACAGGCGCAAAGCGTGCCGCTCCTCGCGGCCCGTGACGCTGATTGGGCATCCGTACAGGCTGCCTAACTGTTTTGTGGACATGATTATTTGTTTCTGTCATCTTATATACCTTCTTACTCGCTTTGTCGTGCACATAGTTCTTGATAATAGACCGATGTCTGCAAAAGTTCGGCATGCGTACCGCTCGCCGCGATCCGGCCTTTATCAAGCACAAAGATCTGATCCATTTCCTTCAAAGCAGCAATTCGCTGCGTAATACTCACTAGCGTCATTTGTGCATCCAGTTGCTGCAAATTGTGACGTATTTTTCTGTCTGTGACGGTATCCATGGCGCTCGTCGCCTCATCCAATAGCAGAAGTTCAGGCCTGCGGATAAGTGCCCGTGCAAGGCAAATCCGCTGTTTTTGCCCACCTGACAAGTTGACACCGGCTTGACCTACGGGAGACGCATAGCCTAACGGGCTTTCGTTAATGAAGCCGTCCGCTTCAGCGAGTGCGGCTGCGCGGATGACTTCCTGATCGGTTGCGTCAGCCTTCCCCCAGCGAATATTCTCAGCAATGGTCCCGGTGAACAGCAGCGGTGCCTGAGCAACCATTGCGATCCGCTCGCGCAGTGCATGAACATCAATCGTGTTCAGCGGCTGTCCATCGTAATAAATTTGTCCGGAATCCGCTGTGTAAAAATGGAGAATCAGCTTCAGAAGTGTCGTTTTCCCCGATGCCACAGACCCGGTGATGCCGATCTTTTGCCCTCTTTTCATATCAAAATTGACTTGCTGCATGTCCCAATCATTCATCCTGTCTGGATAGTGAAAGGAGACATGGCTAAAGACGAGCGTCCCCTTTTCTTCGTTGACAAAAGGCCGAGACACGGTCTTTACAGGACTAGGTTCCATTTGGAAGACAGCCCCAACCCGCTCCGCAGATGCCCTTGCTCGAATAAACATATTAAAGGCATTCGACACCATCATAATGGCGAAAAGAATCTGCGTGAGATAATTCGTAAAAGCAATCACTATTCCAACCTGCAATGTACCGTGATCGACGCGCAGACCTCCGAGCCAGAGGATAGTGACAATCCCTATATTCACTGTCAGAGTGATTAACGGGCCAAACAGATTGCCGATTGTTGCCGCTGAAATCGACAGTCTGGCCAAACGGTCGTTGTCGCCGCCAAACTTTCGAACTTCCGCCTTCGATTGGTTAAATAGCTTCACCACTCGCACGCCACGCAAAAAATCCTGCAGCCGCGCTGTGACTTGATCAAGTGCCTTCTGAACGCGGCGATACACGGGATAACTCAATTTCATATTTAACACAATCCATATGGTGATAATCGGAACAATCGCGAGCAAGACGGTCGACAGCGCCGGACTCAAACGAACCGCCAAGATGAGACTTCCAATCCCAACAAGCGGTGCCTTCATCATCATCCGCATCATTCCATTGGCAAACGTCTGCAGACGCGTCACGTCATTCGTCAAGCGATTCATCAACGTCGGCCGGCCAATTCGATCAATTGTTGACATTGTAAATTGATGGATTTTCTGATAAAGATCATTTCGCAGATCCTGCGCAAACCGCTGAGATACCAATACTGATAAATTATTTCTAATAATGGCGGCGAGCGCACCGACAATTAATATAGCAAGCATCCAAAATCCATAATAATCAATTCGTTGTACACGATGGTGTACCACGCCTTGGTCAATTATTTTTGCCATTAGCGCAGGCTGAGCCAAGTCAGCAAATGCCTCCATGCTCAAAAAAAATAAACTGACACAAAAAAGGACTCGATAGCGCCGCCAATATTTCCCTAAAAAATGCATAAGTGACCCCCTTCAGCCGCTGTTCTCTATTTTCTATCTGATTGAAGCAGCTGATAACCTAGCAGTGCCATCTCCAGACAATACCGGCGCTGCGGCGATGTATAATCCTCACCGAGAATCACACTGATTTTATCGAGACGATTATATAAGGTTTGCCGATGTATGAATAATTGCTTGGCTGTCTCTCCTTTTGAACCGCGGCAGCGAAAATAAACGGCTAATGTCTGAGCCAGTTCAAGATGATGCGTCGCATCATAGGCGATCAGATTTCCAAGGTGATCTGCCACAAAGGTGCTTAGAAAGTCTTGCGGCACAGCCTTCAATAATTGATAAATACCGATCGAATCATAGAAATGCCGAGTGCGCATGTCTGGGACGGCTTGCGCGACTTCGATCACTTGGTAAGCTTCCTTGAAGCTTCGCCAGCAATCGATCAGCTTGCTTCTTATTTTGCCAAAACCAATGTGAAAAGTCAGGCCATTAAAATTTTGATCAATAAATTGATGCATGCCATTAAGCAATGTATTCATATGGCTGCGCAGCGTCTCGGCCGTATGGTTACTGTGTTTTTCTTTTGCGGACAGCAAATAGAATTGATTATTTTTTATCATCAGCAAATGATGCATTTGGTATTTCTTCAGCATGGAGCGAATAAGCACCGACAAATCCTGATTCATTGTCTCCATTTGTTCTGGGCCGGAGACAAGCACATTATGCTCGAATTCAATAATCCCGCATAGAAAATCATAATTCTTGTCACCAGGTGACGGCAGCCCCATCCGCATCTGTGCCTGTTCTTCACTGTCGATTTGCTGACTGAGAATATCTTGAATGAGTTGGTTCTGACTGCGCATGATTCTCTCTTCCAGAAATTGTGTGCGCAGGAGAACGGTCGCAATCGCTTTGGCCGTATAATCGACAAGCAATGTCATATATTCAGTGGGATGCGGCTGACGCGAAAAGGCTCCAATATACGAAAATACTTGTCCAAAGCAAATAACCGGTTCAATGAACAGATAATTGTGGTCAGTTATTGAAAAAACACGTGCATCACGTGTCTGATCGGCAGCAGCCAAAATTTCTTTGAATTTATCCGTCAGCCCTTCCAGCTGCTCACTCGTCATTTTTGGATAATGAAACGTGCTGCTGACTGTTGACAAATAAATGGTCTGTGTTTCTGTATATGTATGAAGCAGACGAATGAGTGGCTGAATATCTGAGCTTTGCAAAATAAGCTGCTGCTGCTTTTGCGAAAAGGCCTCAAGCTGCTTCAATAAATCGAAATGCCGATTGATAATGAAAGAATGAATATCCTGCGTAATCTCTTCGAAGCGAATCGGCTGGCGGAATAGAATCAGCGGAAAGTCAAAAGCCTCACACATCGCAATCATTTCTTCAGGAATTTCATCAATGGTCGTACCAAATTCAATACAGAGACCCGCAGTCTTATGTTCAATAATCTGTCGCATAAATTCAAGTTCTGAACGCAGCGATTGTTTTAACCATAACCCCGTCGTCAGAATTAAATCATTTTCACTGACATAGGGGGCCGCATGGGTGATTTCCAGAATATGTACCCAGCGTACTTCCCTATAACAGCCTTTTTCCCCAGCAATTAGCTGTGCTCTGCGGAACAACGGCCGTTTCAGCACGTCTTTCACACAAAAGGACATTTCATCAGCCAAACTGTGACCTCCAATTCCGTTTGAACGTCATTTAATCTAACATATTTTGTCATATCACATAACATATACAATGAATGTCGTGTTTTCTGTAAAAAAACTAGACACTGTGTACGATGTAATTCAACAGCCAAATTCGTATGATTTAATTATAGAATAACATATTGCTTAACGGAACGGGATGCGAAACGCATTTCGTTTCACAAACTACTAACCCATTAGGAGGAATTAAATTGATTATTGGTATCCCGAAAGAATTGAAGAATAACGAACGCCGTGTGGCAATTACTCCAGCCGGAACTTTCCATTTAGCAAAAGAAGGCAATACAGTTCTCGTCGAAACGAACGCCGGTGCTGGTGCCGGATTCACAGACAAAGAATACGCCGATGCCGGAGCGAAGATTGTCTCCGCTGCCGAAGCGTGGGCCTCTGAAATGGTGATTAAAGTCAAAGAACCCGAGCCAGAAGAGTATCATTTATTCCATGAAGGACTTATTCTGTTCACTTATTTGCATTTAGCACCAGCGGTTGGCGCCGAATTAACGAAAGCGCTGGTTGACAATAAAGTCGTATCGATCGCATACGAAACAGTTCAGCGTGCGGATCGCGTGCTCCCCCTCTTGCAGCCGATGAGCGAAGTGGCCGGACGTATGGCTGTCCAAATCGGTGCGCAATATCTTGAAAAATTCAGTGACGGCGAAGGAAAGGGGATTTTGCTCGGCGGTGTCCCTGGCGTTTCGCGCGGGAAGGTTGTCGTGGTCGGCGGCGGTATCGTAGGTACGAACGCAGCTAAAATTGCTGTCGGACTTGGTGCTGATGTTACCATTCTTGACATAAGTGCCGATCGGCTGCGTGATCTTGACGATATCTTCGGCACTTCTGTTAACACAGTGATGTCCAACCCTTATAATATCGCTGAGGCCGTCAAAGATGCTGATCTTGTTGTTGGCTGTGTGCTGATACCAGGAGCAAAAGCGCCTAAACTCGTGACTGAAGATATGGTTGCCACGATGCCTAAAAATTCTGTCATTGTTGATGTCGCTATCGATCAAGGCGGTATTGTTGAAACGTCAGATCACAGCACAACACATGACGATCCAACGTATATCAAACACGACGTCATTCATTATGCAGTTGCCAATATGCCAGGTGCTGTGCCGAGAACATCGACACTGGCATTGACCAACGTCACGATTCCCTATGCCGCGAAAATTGCTGCAAAGGGTTATGTGAAGGCTTGTCTCGATGACGAAGCACTGCTCAAGGGACTCAATACGCTTGATGGTTATGTAACATTCAAAGCCGTTGCCGACGCGCATGGCTATGCATTTAAAGATGCTCATGACTTACTTACTGAAACAGCGCACGCCTGAGTTCAAGTAATATTCTTGCCTAAACAAAGCGATTAATCTGCACCGAGACACTGTCTCGGTTTTTTTACGCGTAGTAGTTAACATAATATTATTTATGGTTAGTCATTTTCTTTATTCATTTATAGCCATCAGCTCACTTGCGAATTCGCAAGTGAGCCGATGGTCACCTATCCAATGATTGTAGCCACGTTGAGACGCTGGCGTCAGATGGCATCCGCCAGTCGCCGCGTGGCGAAAGGCTGACTGTTCCCACTTTAGGACCATCCGGTATTGCCGAACGCTTGAACTGCTGCGTGAAAAAGCGGCGCAGGAACAGGCGCAGCCATTTTTCTAACGTAGGTTCGTCATACTCTCCTTTAAACGCCTGCTTGGCCAAAAAAAGAATACGTTCAGGCGTGAACGAGCAGCGGACAAAATAATAGAGGAAAAAGTCATGGAGAACGTAAGGACCGACGATATCCTCCGTCTTTTGAACCATCTCTCCCTGCGCGCTCTTCGGCAGCAGTTCAGGAGATACCGGCGTATCCAAGATATCAAGAAGAATAGCCGACGTCTTCTTGTCAAGCTTTCCTTCCGCGACATAGCGCACCAAATAACGGACAAGCGTCTTCGGCACCGAACAGTTCACCGCATACATCGACATATGATCGCCGTTATACGTACTCCAGCCGAGCGCCAGTTCAGATAAATCACCGGTGCCAACAACAAGTCCGCCCTCTTTATTCGCCACGTCCATCAAAATCTGCGTGCGCTCACGGGCTTGGACATTTTCATAGGTGACATCGTGCACGTTCGGGTCATGACCAATGTCTTTGAAATGCTGCAGACAGGCAGCCACAATATTGACTTCGCGGAAATCGCTGCCAAGCTGTTGGCATAAAGACACCGCGTTTTGATAGGTTCGATCCGTTGTGCCGAATCCAGGCAGTGTAATCGTAATTATTCCACTCCGCGGCCACCCAAGCAAATCATACGTCTTAGCCACAACGAGTAATGCGAGCGTCGAGTCAAGTCCACCGGAAATACCGACAACCGCACGTTTTAACCCCGTATGTTCAAGACGTTTGGCAAGTGCCGCTGTCTGTATATTAAAGATTTCCGCACAGCGCTGCTCACGATCCCCGTTGTCAGCAGGAACAAATGGGTATTGATCCACCACGCGGTCAAACACACCGTAAGTCCAATCGTGCATCGCAAACACAATCGTTCTTGGTTCAAACGGAGACAGCTGCAGGCCGTCACGAAAACTAATATTACGCGTCCGCTGAAACCCGAGCCGATCCCCGTCAATCAATGCACTGACACAGTCATTTTCACGTTGAAACCGTTTATTCTTTGTCAATAATAGACCATTTTCCGCAATCAGCAGTTCTCCGCCAAAGACGACATCGGTGGTCGACTCACCAACGCCTGCACCGGCGTAAATATAAGCACTCATGCAGCGGGCACTTTGCGTACGCACGAGCTGCTGCCTATACTCTGATTTGCTGACTACTTCATTAGAAGCGCTGAGATTGCCAATAATCGTTGCTCCCATTAAGCTCAGGTAGCTGCTGGGCGGCACCACACTCCACAAGTCCTCACAAATTTCCAGCCCGAGAGTAAATTCTTCCGTCTGAAACAGTAAATCAATGCCGAACGGTACATCGGCTTGAAAACTGAAATCGATCGTTTGATTGATGACTTCCCGTCCTGAGGTGAACCAGCGATGCTCGTAGTATTCCTCATAATTCGGAATAAAACTTTTTGGAACAACACCTAGCAGGCGCCCGTCATAAATCACGCAGCCGCAATTATAAATTTTCGAATGCAGATGCAGCGGCATACCAACAGCTATTACGATATCCTTATTAAGAGAGAATTGGCATATCTCGGCTAATCCTTTTTCAGCTTCATCCAGCAGATGCTTTTGCAGGAATAAATCGCCGCATGTGTAGCCTGTGACGCTCAATTCTGGAAAGATGAGCAATTTTGATTTCTGCGCCAACGCTTGCTCAATGCACGCTTTAATTTGCTGCACGTTATATGTACAATCTGCCACACGCACACGGGGACAGGCCGCCGCCGCGCGAATAAAATTTTGCTGTGTCATCCCTTTTCCTCCTGGCACGCGATAAAAATAGACTTTTTATTTCTTATGCTTCGTTCTGACAACCTTTTTATACACTTATTTAGAAAAACCAAGCACAAGACGCTTGGTTCCTTTTAACGAAGGTGCTTCAGCTGCTTGCCTCACCGCCGCGTTCGGTTAGTTTCATACTAATTCGCTACAAAGCCTGTGTCAATAGTTGTTAGCCGCTGTCCCGTGGCTGCCAATAGCGACGAATACCGCATAATTCACGGGCATAATCCGTTCCCGGCAAACGGGTCAGACTGACGGCTGCCCCCGGTGTCGGTGAATGAAGCATCTGCTGGCTGCCTGCATAAATGCCCACATGATGGACACGGCCCCGGCCTTCCTGCTCCGCAAAAAAAAGCAAATCCCCCGGCCGTTCAGCGCCGTTTTCAATAATCACGCCGCGGCGATATTGATCAGCCGCATCACGCGGAATGAGATAGCCATTGGCACGAAAAACGGCGTAGCAAAAACCGGAACAGTCAAAGCCAAAGCTGCTCGTCCCCCCCCATAAATAGGCTAGATTCATAAACTGTGCGCCATCACGAACTATTTCAATGCCTGTCCTTGGCCGCTGTTGTTGCGGCAATACACAATCTTTCGTTCGCAGGCTGGCCATGCCAAGCGGGGTTGCTACGGTCAACTGATCGTCCGTTCGGCCGATCAGCGGCAGAAAGGTTGCGTAACTTAATTCAAGCAGACGGCCGGTCGTCAATTTGAGCGGCGCGAGCTGTTGATGAACGATGATATTGCGCATCGGTAAGGACGGGTATAGACATCGTTCTGCTATTTGAGCGCGCGGCAGCCAGCCTGGATAACCGGCACGACTTTTCAATGTGGGCTGGGCTGGAATGGTAATCCTCATCCAACCCTGTCTTTCCTCCTCGATGCGGACGCTTTCGCCAAATAGGGCCTGCGTTTGGATTCGCTTGTCTGTACAAAGCGCAATCGTCTGCTCCTTTGTCATTTGCCCGAGCCACTTCTGATAATCAGGATGATCGCCAAGGGCAGGTGCATCAATCGGACGCGGACTTTCAGGTGAACTCCATAATGTGGCCACAGGGACGCAAATCAAGGCATAACGCTCACGCAAGCAGTTCCCTCCTTAGATTGCATCGAAATGAATTTTCTTTATACCCAATCCCGGTATCGAAGAAAGCAGAATCTGATCCTTTTGATAGCTTATGTCTGAGCACACCGGATCAGACCGAAACATCAATGCTGCATCCAAATCACAATAGGCAATATTAGCATGAGCGGCTGCAAAATGAATCGCCGCGGCTAACGACACACTGGATTCAATCATACAGCCGATCATACAAGGTGCACCGTAACTCTCAGCGATCGCATTAATTTTCGTCGCTTCATCGAGGCCACCTGTTTTCATCAACTTAATATTCACCATGTCACAGCCATGCATAGCCAGCAGCCGCGCGGCATCTCTCGCATTGAAAATACTTTCATCAGCCATAATCGGTGTTGCCACGTGAGCCGTCACTTGCTTCATCCCATCGAAATCCCAATAAGCCACAGGCTGCTCAACGAATGCAATATCTAAATCGGCGTCTTCCATTTTCGTAATTACGGCAATTGCTTCTTTTGCCGTCCATCCCTGATTGGCATCGAGACAAAGTTTAATTGAGCGGCCCACTTGTTGGCGAATCGCCGATACACGGCGGAGATCCTCGGCAATGCTGCCGCTGCCAACTTTTATTTTCAGCGTTCGGAACCCATTGCTGACATATTTGTTCGCGTCCGCACACATATCGTCCACCGCATTGACACTGACCGTATAATCCGTCGTCAGTTGATGCGTGAATCCACCTAAAAGTTTATAAAGGGGCAGCCCGGCTTCTTTGGCCAAGCAATCATATATAGCAATATTCACCGCTGCTCGTGCACTCGTATTGTGAATGATTACGCGATTTAATTTTGCCTCTATCCGCTCACGCTGACTGATCTCTTCATTTATTAATTGCGGCGCCATCAACTCGTTAATGGCTGCTTCAATGCTGGCCAGCGTTTCGCCTGTAATCACGGGAGTTGCGGCGGCGCTGCCATAGCCAATTTGGCCATTGTCACAGCGCAATTGCACAATCACCGCTTCCGCTATATCTGTCGCCCGTTTGGAGGTCTTAAATGTCTTATTCAAAAGAGTGATCAGGCGTTTTGTTTCTATATTAACGATTTTCAATGCGTCACCCCATTTCTCATTCAGCAAACACCGGGCTGAATCCATAATTGTTTTCTATCCGCATCCAGCAAGGCCTCCGTTCCTAAAGGAACAGCAAAATGCGGCTGACAATGACCGATTAAGAAGCCGCTCACTACAGGCTTATGCAAAGGGAGCAGATAATGGGCAAATAACTGATCAAAAGTACCTGTATCTTCATTTAATTCGTCTTCATAATGAAAATTGCCGACGATAAATCCGGCGGCCTGATCCAGCTTCCCCGACAGCTTTAATTGATTCAGCATTCCGTCGATGCGGTAAGGGGCTTCATTTGTATCTTCGATCAGCAGCAAGGCATGCTGCGTATTCAATTCGAAAGGCGTCCCTAGACTGCTGACGAGCAGGCTGAGATTACCCCCGACAAGTGAACCACTTGCTGATCCCCCGCTCAGCGTCGATAAGGGACTGATCGATGTATCATAACGCAGTGAAATCGGCTGAAAGAGCTGGGAGAATAATTGCCTCGACAATGTCGGCACATTTTCCTCCGCCATATCTGAAGCAAGCATTGGCCCATGGAAAGTGACCAAACCCGTTTTCTGGCGAATCGCCGTATGCAAATACGTTACGTCACTGTACCCCCAGAATATCTTCGGGTGAGAGGCGATTAAGTCGAAGTCAATGGACTGAGCAAACCGAGCACAGCCATAGCCGCCACGTGCACAGATGATTGCTTTTACTTCTGTATCCGCAAACATCGCGTGAAAATCGTCGAGTCTATCTTGATCGGTTCCGGCCAGATAGCCGCAGCGATCAAACACATGCGTACCAAATCGGATTTGAAAACCGAGACTTTTCAGCCATGAGGCAGCCCGCATCGTTTTTTCCGGATCAGCCGGTCCCGCCGGACTGATCACACCGATAATATCCCCTTCATTCAGACGATCCGGGATTTGCATAAGATCAATCTCCCCCCTAGACAGGAAAATAATGGTTTTTGCTTGCTTGCTGCATGAATTCGGTGCGTTTTTCTAAAAATAGATACAAAGCATGACCTGATGTGATACTGCTTTTGAAAAGATTGGAGCAATACGTATGTCCCGATATCCTAAAGGTACGCTGTCCTGTATTGGTACAACCCAACTTTATACAAGAAATCCATTTGTTGTCGCTTGGTGGTCTGCGGCTTTCCCTGGATTCGGTCATATGCTGCTTAATATGCATCTTAAAGGGAATATTTTTTTTCTGTTCGAAATTGTAATCAATGTCAATGCCCATCTCAATCTTGCCATGGTCGACACATTCTGCGGAAATTTTTCTTTAGCGAAAGATACATTAAATACGCGCTGGTGTCTTCTTTATATCCCATTTTATATCTTCTGCATATGGGACAGCTATCGCTCAGCGGTTGAAATTAATAAATTAGACTATCTTTCCACAAATGAACCGCTGGACATTCAGCCCGTTTCACTCACCAATTATGAAACCTGTTTTCTTGATAAACGCGTCCCGATCACTGCCGCTATGTTCTCCCTGTTCATGCCAGGTCTCGGGCAAATATACGTCCGACGAACTATTCCCGCCATTGCTATTCTTGCTTGGACGCTTGTAATTACATTCTACTCAAGAGATCTTGAATCCCTCTCCCTTTTGTTCAGCTGGAATGTCGAGGAGGCCAAGACAGTCCTTGATATGGAGTGGCTGCTATTCTTTCCTTCTCTGATTTTTGGTGCCTCTTATGATGCATATGTCTCTGTCTTTGAACAAAATGATTTATTTATTCTGGCTCAGAGGCATTATCTGCTCAAACAATGGCAGCCAAAAGGCTTTACAGTCAATTTGTTCGCCAGAAATGAGGATAAATGATGAAGCAAATCCTTGCCGCTTTTGACTATTCATCTTATATTGAAATGGCCCTGTCAGCTCTCGTGCCCCAGAAATTAAGTAAATCGTCACTTGCTGTATTCCCACTTTATAATAAGCCGTATCCAGACAGACACATGCCCATCCATGAACAAAGTCAAACAGATCTCTATTTCATCCTAGCGACGATCAGCGGCGTATTGGGTGCCAGCATTGGATTTCTTCTTTATTGGGGACCGATTATTTGGGGCATCCTCGCCTCTGTTGCCGGCTTTTTTATCGGTTATCTTCTGGAGCTTGTTTGGATACGGAGAAGGCGTCATAAGGAACCGCAAATCATTCTTGTTATCCGTTGCCCACAAGAGAAGGTCGATGAAGTATGCCACATTTTATGGATGTGTCAAGCGAGTGGGCTGACAGTTACTAATTGTCAGCCGCCGTCTATTCACTAATCGATGCCTTCTGCTGACGCAGCGCCTGTTGGCAGTCATGACAATAACCGTAAATCTCAAATTTATGCCCTGTCACTAGAAACTCAGGATCAAGCTGTGACAGATCTTGCATTGGACAGGTATCGATCGTCTTTGTCCGTCCGCAGCGCAGACAGATTAAATGATGATGATGGCTTTCTGTGCAATGAAACTGAAACAGTTTCTCCCCATCCAGCTCGGTCTCCTCCAATATTGACAAGTTCTCAAACAACGATAAATTGCGATAAATAGTGTCAAAGCTAATGCCTGGATAGGCATCACGAAGCGAGAACTGAATGTCTTTGGCGGATAAATAACCGCCTTTCTTTTCAAATAATTCAAGGATATCTTCACGCTTATCGGTGTGCTTATAGCCCTTTGCTTTTAAAATAATCATTGCTTCCTGCTTGTTCATTGCCAACACCTCTTCTACCTGCTTTCACATATTGCCGGCAAGCCAGTTTATTGATTTACATACAGAATAACAAGTTTTCAGCTAAAAGAACAGCCTGCCGCGCGACGAGCCTAATAATTAGAAAAACTTGGTGAAGCCAAGTCCGCAGGCGACAGCTGAGCCTTAGTTTTTCTTATACTTGGTTCTGCTGAAATCTATATACTCTCTTAACGCACAAGAAAAAGCCGAGGACTTGCTCCCCGGCCTAATCTGCTTATTTTTCTTTCCCGTGACGCGCATGATCAATCGTTTGCGTCAACAAATTCATCACATGTTCATCTTCTTCGGAATAATAAATAATTTTCCCATCGCGCCGTGCTTTGACTAAATTCTGCTTTCTTAAAAAACCGAGCTGGTGAGACACAGCAGACTGCTGCATCCGCAATTGCTCCGCGATTTCGGAAACAGAGCATTCTCCTTGTGATAAAAGATAGAGAATGCGAACGCGCGTCGGATCGGAAAGTGCCTTAAAGATATGGGTGACACGATCGCGTATTGCCACGTCCAACTCGTCCATTGTCTCACCTGTCTTCATTCGTATCGATCGTTGGCTTGATTAAATTCTGCAGACTATCCGACCACGCTTCAATATCCCAAGTCTTATCGACCCACGCATCGTAGAAACTTGCCTCATGGCTGACAACAAGCACGGTGCCCGTATAATCAGCAAGCGCAGCGGAAAGTACTTCTTTGGCTTCCACATCCAAATGATTGGTCGGTTCATCAAAGATTAGGACGTTGCTGTCGCGAAGCATCAGCTGCCCGATACGCACCTTCGTTTCTTCTCCTCCACTCAGCGTGCGCATTGGCTGGCGCATATGTTCAGCATACACACCGCATTGGGCTAAATGCTGCCGAAGGATGCGTTCGGGAATAGTAGGAAATTGATTCATCGTCCATTCCAGAGCTGACAATTCTGGCGGCGCCGATAATTGTGCGAAATAACCGGGCATCACCCGATCACCGCGCTGCACGGTACCCGCAAGCGGTGCCTGAAGACCCAGCACCGTGCGCAGAAGCGTTGTTTTGCCAATGCCGTTGTGACCGACAATCGCCAGCTTCTCTCCGCGCGTGATCTCTAAATTGATTTCCGGAAGCAACGGGTGATCATAACCGACAAGCAAATGTTCGGCGGAAAAAAGAACACGAACCGGCTGCCTGTTCACTTCAAAATGGAAATGCGGCTTCTGCTGCTGGGCGGGCGGATCAAGCCGTTCAATCTTATCCAATTGCTTTTCCCGGCTCTTGGCCTGTCTTGCCGTCGCCGTCCGCACTTTATTTTTCTGTATATAGGTTTCCAATTTCTTTATTTCGCGTTGCTGCTGGCGAAAAGCAATCGCCTGCTGCTCTTGACGCGCTTCATGCTGCTTTAAAAATGCTTGGTAATTACCGACATAGCGCACCAATTCATGATTATCCAAGTGATAAACAATTTGCGCAATCTGATTCAAAAATGCCGTATCATGAGAAATCACAAGATAGGCATGCCTGTATTGCTGCAGATAGCCGATAAGCCAGTCAATATGTGCCGTATCCAAATAATTGGTCGGTTCGTCAAGCAATAGCATTTCTGGCTCAGCTAACAGCAGTTTGCCGAGGCTCAGCTTAGTCAGCTGTCCGCCGCTCATCTGCCCTGTAGTCGTCTCGAGACCGAGTGCTGAGAGTCCAAGCCCGTCAGCAAGTTCGCTAATCCGCGCATCAATTGTGTAAAAATCATGAGTCAATAGCAGCTCCTGCAATCGGCCATATTCATCGAGGACGGATTGGTCAGCCGATGCATCTTGCATCGCATCCGCAAGTACCTGCATTTTTGCCTCTGCATCAAAAAGCGGCTGAAAAGCACTCTTCAACACATCGTAAATCGTTTTCTCCGTACCGAAATGCAGATGCTGTTCAATGACACCCACTTTGAGATGACGTCGTCTCTCAATTTTCCCGTGATCGGGAAGCAGTATCCCCGTTATTAATTTCAAAAATGTTGATTTTCCGGCACCATTGGGTCCGACAAGGGCAATATGTTCTCCCTCAATTAAGCGAAACGCCATCTGCTGAAAAATCAATTTATCACCATATGAAAAACTTAAATCCTTTGCTTCAATAAGTAACACAATAATCTCCTTCTCATTTGCCGACCACTGCCGCGACGCCAAATACCGATACTCCATTTATTCCATATTAAAAAATGAAAGGTATGACTAACAAAAAAGACAGGGAGCAGCCCTGCCTTATAAATCCTCATTCAAGACGTATCCGTTGAAAGAGAAGCCATCGATCAGGCTGGCACGCAGCAAGCGGTTCTGAGCATTTTTTGAAAAAAGTGCAGATCAATCCTATCTCAGACTTCTTTCCCCGCGCGCTGCAATACCCAACCTAAAGCCATGAACCCCTCGCTCCCTTTCGCTAATCTATTTTCAGTGTAACGGAATATTGGCGAAAGATCAACTCACTCGTCGCCCATGCGTTTTCCTGCTTCGTGCATACATTGAGAGTAGGCGTTCGCGCATGCTTTTTCAATCACCTTCAGCCTAGTTATACGAAGCTGCACGAGCATCGCCGCAATGACAGCGGCAGAAGAGGAGGTTTAAAGCGATGGCACAATACAGTGAGCTTGTTGCTTTTATCAATCAGCCTGTGGAGATTCAGCTGATTGATGGCACAACGCAAATGGGTATCGTACAGTCAATCGACAACGATACCGTTTATTTGCAACCTTTGAATGGAAACGATATTCCCGTTCAGAACATGGATAGAGGGGATTCTCGTTTTCTCGGGCCTATTTTTCCCGGTGCCTTTTTAGGAGGATTCGCTGGCGGTCTGCTTGGCGTCGGACTTGGCAATATTGTCGGTGTGCGTCCGGGTCCCGGATGGGGAGCGTGTGGTCCCGGCCCATGCGGTCCCGGGCCATGGGGACCCCCAGGTCCGTGGGGACCGCCGCCTGGACCATGGGGACCACGTCCTTGGTAAAGGCATAGGCTTTTAAAAATACAGAATAAAAGAGGGCACCCTATGATGCGGTGCCCTCTTTTACATCTATCCCTGTTTATTTCAAATTCAATACGGTCACACGTTGACGGGACATTGATAGGAGACTGTTATGGATACCTTGCACACCCATGCCTGATGCCTTCACACCGAGGAATGGGAAATGATCGGGTCCACGTTCGGTACGTCCATTAATTTGCACCGTACCTGCCTCTACTTGTCTGGCTACCGCAAAGGCGCGATCAATATCCTGCGTAAAAATGCTTGCCTGAAGACCGAATTCAGACTTATTGGCAATAGCAATTGCTTCCTCATCAGAAGAAACACGGATAATCGGCAGAACTGGACCGAATGGTTCAATCCACGCCACATCCATATCCTCGGTCACGTGATCGAGCAATGTTGGATAAATCAAGTTCTTTTCCCGTGTATTGCCCGTCACCAATGTCGCTTTTTTAGCCAATGCGTCGTCAATCAGGCTCTGGACAAAATCCGCAGACTTATCATCAATTAAAGGCACAATGGTGCTGTCCTTCTCCGGTGAGCCAACGGACAATTTCTCAACAGCATCCTTCAGACGAGCGACGAGCACATCAGCAATTTTCTCATTGACGAGCACACGCTTAATAGCTGTGCAGCGCTGCCCTGAGTAGGAAAAAGCGCCATTCATGATGCTGCTCACCGCAACATCCAGATCAGCATCGTCACAAACAATTGCCGGGTCCTTCCCACCTAATTCCAAAACAAGCGGAATCATTGCCGATTGCTTCGATAGATGACGCCCCGTGCTTGAGCCGCCTGTAAAGCTAATCATATCAATGCCCTTATGCTCAACAAGATAATCGCCGATCACAGAGCCGCGTCCCGTCGTCAGACTCAGAAGTCCTTGCGGAAGCCCGGCGTTATCGAGCGCCTCAATCATCTTAATGCCGCTGATCGACCCTTGCGTTGCCGGCTTGAAAATCACCGCATTGCCAGCCATTAAGGCCGGTGCAATCTTGGAAGCCGCGAGGTTAACCGGGTAATTAAACGGACTGATGGCTAATACAACACCAAGCGGTGCGCGTTCCACAATGCCGATTTTCTTTTGCGAGCCGCCCGGGAATCCGTCTCCACGCAGACTCTCATCATGTATATGCAAAGCTTCTTCAACCGTATAACGAATTAAATCCGCGGTACGGACAACTTCTTTCACTGAATCTTTGTAACCCTTGCCTACCTCATGCATGATCGCAAGCGCTATTTCTTCCTGATTCTTAACCAATTCATCAGCCCAAGCTAGCAGATAGTCACCACGTTTACTCAGTGAATAAGCGGCCCAATCCTTCTGCGCCTGATGCGCTGTTTTTATCGCCTGATCTACTTCTTCTTGTGTGACCGCCTGAACATATCCAATCGTTTGTCGCAAGTATGGAGACTGAATCGCAATCTTTTCACCGGATTCGCTTTCTTTCCATTCCCCGTTCAGATATGCCAAATAAGTGGTCAACTCGGAAACATTTGAAGCCATTTGTTCTACTTCCTCCTCGTTTACCAATTTACCATATGGTTTTTGCACGTTTTCTCTCACCAGATCTGGACAGACGAAATATTTTTCTTCATCCCCGTCTGCTTATGTAAAATTTTCTCATGAAACAGTCGGAATAGCCAATAATCTGCTCATAGACAATCCAATGGATACCCGCACTGGCAAGAAAATACCGCAAATCAATTTAACTGTTTAATTATTCTTTTTAAAGGAAAATCGGCATTTTGTCAACATAATAATTTTATCTGTTAAAATTGTCACACAAAACTTAATTTACGATACAAATCAAATGACTGTCGAAGTTTCGCCATATTCCGCATACGGCTGGCAATAGTATCCCCCACCGGCCAAACAAACATCCGCATGACGTGCAGCGCGAACGCTCGTCCATCCGCATCGATAATTGAAACGGCGACGTGTTGCCGGCGCCATTCCAACGATTCGAAAGCTCTATTCAACAGATGCTATTCCTGTTCTTGTACCATTACCGAATGAATAAACGGTGCAGCGATCAATGCCAGAAGCGCTAATGGAAACCAAAAGACAACAAAAAGGGAAAATAAAGCCAGCCGCGTTTTTTCTATTCCCTGTCTAAATGGATTGGCACCAAGAAGCCCGGACATGATCATCCCAATGATTCCATAACAAAGCAGCAGTTGGCCAGTCAATGCGATCATCTCAATCACTCCGTCACTCTTTTTTACAGTCTATGCAAAAAAGTCGTGC
Source organism: Sporolactobacillus sp. (assembly GCA_047718535.1). Taxonomy (GTDB): domain Bacteria; phylum Bacillota; class Bacilli; order Bacillales; family Sporolactobacillaceae; genus Sporolactobacillus. The sequence continues at coordinate 50,707 of JBDNRH010000007.1, read as the reverse complement.
ACGGTGAAAGTGAGCCGATCTGCGTTTCGGTTAGCAGCGTTCGTACACTTCGAACGTATGTGGGTATTTATTCTTGGCATTGAGCCGGCCGGGTTCCTGGGTCACCCGTTTCCAATCCATTGCCTGATAGGAGCGAAAATACGTATCGCCTTCAAATTCCGCATGGATTTGCGTCACGTAGAGCCGATCGGCATACGGAGCGAGCAAGTCGAAAATCTGGGCACCGCCAATGACAAAGCACTCGCGCCCCAAGCAGATCTTACTGGACAATAGTTCATTAACTGAATGGATCAAGCGAACACCCGCAATGTCTGTCTGCCGATGGCTGATCACGATATTTTCTCTGCCGGAGAGTGGCTTTCCTATCGATTCAAATGTTTTCCTGCCCATGATAACAGTATGCCCCATCGTCTTCTGTTTGAAATAACGCAGGTCATCAGGCAGATGCCAAGGCAATTGATTGTTATTTCCAATCAATTGGTTGGCATCCATCGCTAAAAGAAACGAGATCATACGGACACCTCTCCTTTGATCGGCGGATAAGGATGATAGTTCTCGATCAGGAAATCGGAATAGTCAAAATCCTCGATATTGGTTAACTGGCGGGCAAAGTGAAGCTTGGGCAACGTCCGCGGTGTCCGCATCAATTGTTCCTTAATCTGCGGCAGATGGTTCAAATAAATATGCGCGTCACCAAGCGTATGTACAAAATCGCCGACTGCAAGGCCGGTCACATGGGCAATCATATGCGTCAGCAAGGCGTATGAAGCAATATTAAATGGTACCCCAAGAAATATATCGGCACTGCGCTGATACAGCTGACAGCTCAATCTGCCGTTCGTAACATAGAATTGAAACAGGCAATGACAAGGCGGCAGTGCCATCTCCCCAATCTCAGATGGATTCCAAGCAGATACGATTAACCGCCTTGAATCTGGCGTCGTGCGGATCTGATCAATGACCCGGCTTATCTGATCGATAGTTTCGCCATTTTTCCCAGTCCATGAACGCCATTGATGACCGTAAATCGGTCCAAGCTCACCATGATCGTCCGCCCATTCATTCCATATACGCACGCCGTGTTCCTGAAGATAGGCGACATTCGTATCGCCTTTCAGAAACCAGAGCAACTCATAGATAATGGATTTATAATGCAGTTTCTTCGTCGTCATCAGCGGAAAGCCATCCTGTAAATGAAAGCGCATTTGATGACCGAACACACTTATCGTTCCTGTTCCCGTCCGATCCGCTTTGCGGTGGCCTTCTTCGAGCACGCGGCGGCACAGGCTCAGATATTGTTCCATTGACTCGTCCATCCTCTCTCAATCGATTCATAAGTTCTAGTGTAGCATACTCAGCCACTTACGTAACGAATGAATTTTTGTTGATTCAGATTCATAATTGAGGACCGCGTTCATAAAAATAGTGGGAAAGGAATCGAAGCAATGGAGGAATTGGGATGCCTGAAGAGCCAATCAATCCGCTTAACACATGGCGGCATGAGCAACCTGGTGTACTGAGAAGCAAATGGGACACCTATATAACTAAGGAGCCCGAACGCGCGCAGCAATTCATTAATGATCCGTCGCTCCAATTTCCTGCCATCTTCTTACTCAGAGAAGCCCTCGACACGCGTGATCTGAATCTCGCTCCGCGCGTGTCCATTGCTTTGGCACAGACACGCAATATACTTCATGGAGCCGACCAAGGGCTTGAGGCCAATCTTTCGTTTCCCAATCAGCATGATAAAGTCGTGGATGCACTCAGCTGGATGCTGAAAACAGGTTGGGACAGCATTCTTTCAACCGATTATACACAAGTAATTGATCAGACAGCTATTCAATTGCTATTAACTTATCGGAATGATGTGCTGAAGGAACTGACCGATCTGATTGTCTACCGCTATAAAAATAAAAGCCAGCGCCACTATTTAATCAGCGCGCTGTTTGATTCCGCTGAGCCGCGGCTGCTTGTCTATCTTGCCAATTATCTTTTATCTGAGCAGTCGGCAGAAAGCGAGTTTGCGCACAGAATGCTTGGTTTTATTCCACAGGTGCGCCATGCGCCTGATTATCAGACGGCCTTTTTCGCCTTTGAATCGTGGTATGAGTTGAACGAGCACTATCTTGTTTATACTGGCGAAACGAATGACGCAGTACCCGGCGGCCGTCCTTTTCGCATCCATTACAGTGCCAAATACCTTGGAAAGCCTGTTCACGCAGCAAACGGGCAACCTTTACAAGCAATGCTGACTACTGAAAAGATAAATTATGATCATTTCATTCGCCTGTCGAATCGCAAGCAACTCAGTCTGTCCGATTATTCCGCTCAGCTCCGCCAGCTTCAGCCAGCGACATGGCGGCGTTGGATTAATCAACCGATCGCTGAACAGCTTCGTTCGTGTCCGATTCCATCCGGAGGTGCGAGCGCATGATCATCGCCGCAAATGAACAATTAAGCGCAGACATGTCCAGTCATTTCGCCGCTTCCGGCAATTATTCTACAATTATTTTTCAGGCAATGGTAGCCTCACCAGAACTGTTTGCCTATCCGTCCATGCGTGAATTGGCGTTCGAAATAAAGTGGCGGAATGAAACCATTGAGAGTGCTCATGCTCTTTACGAGAGCGGTGCTGCGTTTGCTACATTTTATTATTCGATGTGCAACGAGGACTATTGGAATTTAACTGGCGACGGCGGATTTGAATTGAAACCTAATCGTTTACCTGCCGATGCCATCCGCGATATTTTTAGCCATGGTCAGGACTATGCCTTTGAATGTGCCACGGCGATGATGATCGTGCTTTACAAGGCACTGCTTGGGACGATAACCGACTCGCTTTTCAATGAAACCTTTCAGCACATCTATCTCTGGGACTGGCAAACCCATCCCGCATTACCTCTTCATAATAGCTATCGGGTTGGAAACGGCATACCTGGTGATATCCGTTATTTCAAAAATCCTGAGGTGAATCCACAGACTCCGCAATGGCAGGGTGAAAATGCGGTCGATTTATCCGCAGGCATGTTTTACGGACACGGCATCGGCATTCAGCCAGCGCGATCAATTATTGCCGAGCTGAATAATTACCGCCGAATTGGTGCCGAAACGACTGCTTATCTCATGCCAAACGCCACGCGCCCAGACTATCTAGCACTCTCAGCACTTGCAGACGGGCAGCAAATGAACCGCATACGGATCGCAGCAGGCTCTTCTTTTTATAGTTTATCGTGATTTACTCACGAATTTATTTAAACCGCTTAAAGTGGTTGATGTGTTCATTCTTTTCAATCAAATTCGATGCACGAAAAAAATGTACAAAAATTTAATTGCTTAACGTCGGTAGACTTTAAACAAATCCTCATCAACCATATAAACAAAAGTATCGGTCAGTACTTGGATTGTGATTATAAACTTTTGTATCAACCCACAAATTTTGTGTATAATAGATGTACGAAGAAAATAAATCCGCCAGTGCTTACACACTGACGGAATGGCAATATCCGCAATGAGCGGAGCAGTGCAATAAGAATTAAACATATTAGCATGAATGGTCTACTTCAATTATCGCCACTGCGAATGGCATATGAAGCAGATCATTTCTTTTTATTTGACAGCATAATTACTATGCTAATGAGGCCTAGAATTGACGTAATGAGTAAAAAAGTTATTGGAAAAAGCGCATTGATTTCGTAACAACCGTCCGCTGATAGTTGATAATGATCAATCGTGTTTTTTCTGGTAAAGTGTATAAAGAGACCAGTCAGGAACGTGAGGAATAACCAATGAATTATGATGTTATGATTATCGGTGGTGGCCCTGCCGGCTTAATGGCTGCCATTGCATCCGCCGAAACTGGAGCGTCTACGCTGCTCATAGATAAAGGCGAGAAATTGGGACGTAAGCTGGCAATTTCTGGCGGCGGACGCTGCAATGTCACCAATGCGATGCCAATTGATGAATTAATCCGCCATATTCCGGGTAATGGGCGCTTCTTGCACAGTGCATTCGCTGCTTTCAGCAATCAAGATATCATCCGCTTCTTTGAACAGCTCGGCATCCCATTGAAGGAAGAAGACCACGGGCGAATGTTTCCTGTTGCCAATAAAGCGACTGTCGTCGTCCATACTCTTGTGAATAGGCTTCGCACGCTTGGTGTGACCATTCGCCTGAACGCTTCGGTCAGCAGTGTCTGCTATGAAGCGTCCGGCGTCACCGGCGTTCAGCTGGCTTCCGGAGAGACAATCAATGCCCGGCAAGTGATCCTAGCCGTCGGCGGCAAAAGTGTTCCTCAAACAGGGAGCTGCGGTGACGGCTATGCATGGGCGCAGGCAGCCGGTCATACAATTACCGATCTCTACCCCACTGAAGTACCGCTTACTTCTGCCGATCGCTTTATTCAGGAGAAGCGACTGCAGGGCCTTGCCCTCCGCGATGTCGCGGTGACACTGCTTAAACCCAATGGCAAACCAATTCAGACGCATCGCTGGGACATGCTGTTCACCCATTTCGGCCTGTCTGGGCCAGCTATTCTTCGACTGAGTCAATTTGTTGTCAAAGCGTTTAAAAAATATAAAACGCCCACGCTGCCTGTTCAAATCGATACATATCCCGATAAAAATATGGAAGATGTGTATGAGCTGCTGCGTTCCCGGATTAAACAAGCGCCTGATAAATCGGTTCACAATATATGGAAATCGGTTGTTCCCGATCGGTATTTAATGCTGCTGCTGGAGACTGCTGGCCTTTCGCCAACCGCAAATGGCCGCGACATCAATCTAAAAACAGTGCGTCAGCTAGCGGCTTTACTCAAAACATTTACCGTACAAGTGAATGGTACGCTGCCAATTGAAAAAGCGTTTATCACAGGCGGCGGCGTTTCATTGAATGAAATCAATCCGAAAACGATGGCCTCGAAACTGATGCCTGGTCTTTATTTTTGCGGCGAAATTCTTGATATTCATGGCTATACCGGCGGTTATAATATCACCGCCGCTTTCACAACCGGACACGCGGCCGGTACGGACGCCGCTCGTCAGGCCGGTTATGGCTAATCGCCTCCCACTATACGGAAAGAAAAAAATCCTTCTGAGCATCTCGCACTCAGAAGGATTTTTTGCAGAGGCATGCAGCACTCAAAATAAGCCGGTTACCTTGCCATCGGCTGTGACGTCCATCTCAAGTGCAGCCGGATGCTTAGGCAGACCGGGCATTGTCAGCACGTTGCCAGTTAAAGCGACAATAAAGCCGGCGCCAAGCGATACTTTCAACTCGCGCACATGCATCGTAAAGCCATGAGGCCGACCAAGCAATTTCGGGTCATCCGAGAGTGAATACTGTGTTTTTGCCATGCAGACGGGCAGCTTGTCCCAGCCATTTTTCTTAAAAGAAGCGATTTGCCGACGAGCCTTCGCCGAAAACTCTACCCCAGCTCCGCCGTAGACTTTGGTTACGATTGTTCGAATTTTTTCTTCAATCGCGTCTTCCAGCGCGTACAGTGGGCAATAATGATTCTCCTTCGTTTCAATGACTTCTGTGACAAGCCTCGCCAAGTCCTCTCCGCCTGCGCCTCCGTTTTCCCAAACAGTGGAAAGAGCCATTGGATGCTCGTTGTCGGCACACCATTTGCGGACAAAGGCGACTTCTTGATCTGTATCCGTAATAAAGTGGTTGAGGGCAATAACATAAGGCAACCCAAACGAACGAATCGTGTCAATATGGCAGGCCAAATTCTCCATGCCGGCAGCGAGCGCCTCAATATTTTCTTCTTTCAGCTGATCTTTCTGCAGTCCACCATGCATTTTCAGTGCACGAATAGTCGCCACGATGACGACAGCATTCGGCGTGAACTGTCCGGCACGCGCCGTGATATCAAGAAACTTCTCCGCGCCAAGATCGGCACCGAATCCAGCTTCAGTCACTAAGAAATCACCTAGTTTTGCCCCCATTTTCGTCGCCAGTATTGTATTGCAGCCATGCGCGATATTAGCAAACGGGCCACCGTGAACAAACGCTGGTGTATTTTCCAGTGTCTGCACAAGATTCGGGTGGATGGCCTCTTTCAGAAGCAAGGTCAATGCCCCCTCCACTTGAAGATCATGGACATAAACAGGCTCACCTTCATAGGTATAAGCAATCAGCATTCGGCTTAACCGCGCCTTGAGATCCTGCAAATTGAGGGAAAGGCAAAGGATCGCCATGATCTCTGAGGCAACCGTGATGTCAAAGCCGTCTTCTCTCGGCATCCCATTGGCTTTGCCGCCCAGCCCAACAATCACGTGCCGCAATGCGCGGTCATTCAGATCGAGAACACGTTTCCAAACAATCCGGCGCGGATCAATTGTGAGACGATTGCCTTGGTGAATATGATTATCAATGAAGGCAGCAAGCGCGTTATGTGCCGTTGTAATCGCGTGGAAGTCACCTGTAAAATGAAGATTGATGTCTTCCATCGGCACCACTTGCGAATATCCGCCGCCTGCCGCACCGCCTTTTAGCCCCATCGTCGGACCGAGCGACGGTTCACGCAGCGCGATCACTGTTTTCTTTCCAAGCCGATTCAAAGCCTGTCCCAATCCAACGGTTACCGTTGATTTGCCTTCCCCGGCAGGTGTTGGATTAATCGAGGTCACAAGGATAATCTTGCCGTCCTCAACTGCCGTCAGTTCGTTCAGAAGGTGTGCAGATACCTTCGCTTTATAGCGTCCATAAGGCTCCCAGTCTGAATCATTTAACCCCAGCTTTGCAGCGATTTCAGTAATCGGCGCAAGCGTCGCTTCCTGAGCGATTTCAATGTCTGATTTCACAGTTCCAGATGTTTCTGACATTTCCTTTTTTCACCCCAAATGATTGGTTTGCATTATCTATAGATTCAATAATAGCATAATGAGTCGAAAAAACAGACTGCCAATCGCTATTTCACATTTTCACAGGTTGTTGTATGCTTAATACTGTTGAATGATAGGGAGTGAACCCGTATGATTGAGGTATATATTGACGGGGCTTCAAGCGGCAATCCAGGGGAGTCAGGTGCCGGTCTGTATATCAATCTCTCCAATGGGCGCGAAATTCGCCGCGTGATTCCGCTAGGACAACTGGCCAATAATCATGAAGCCGAGTTTGCAGCATTGCTCGAAGCGCTCCGCTTCTGCCAAGCACAAGGGTATCGCTGTGTGTCCTTCCGTACCGATTCGCAGCTTGTGCAGCAGGCGGTTGACAAGCGGTTTGTGAAAAAGGAAGTTTATGCTCGCTATCTTCGGATGGCTTTGCCTCTCATTGATTCATTCGATTTATTTTTTTGTAAGTGGATTCCTGACAGTCAGAATAAAAATGCAGATGAACTGGCGCGTCAGGCGATCCAGATTAAGGCTGATCAACTTGAAGGTAGGGATCCAACCGCGTGAACTCAATGAACTGGAGACGTGTCTTAATTGCCGATGCAGCCCTTCTCGGCATTACTTTCGTTTGGGGCACCACCTTTATTCTTGTCCAGAATACACTGGCTAAGCTGTCCCCGCTCGCTTTTAATTCTTGGCGGTTTTTGACAGCAACTGTTTTACTTATGATTTGGCAGATTTTTCATTTTAAAAAAAGCAGCAGCATCCATACGCCTGTCTATACGCGACCCTTGCTGATGACGGGAGCCATCCTTGGTCTACTCCTGTTTATCGGCTATCTTTGTCAAACCATCGGCCTGCTGTATACAACCGCTTCAAACGCGGCCTTCATCACCGGGCTGAGTGTCGTTCTTGTGCCTATCTTCTCAGCCCTATTCCTGAAAAAGCGGCCTCCCTTGCAGGCCGTCATCGGAATCATTGCAGCCAGTATCGGCTTATTTTTTCTCACCACAAAAGGATCGTTTACATTTAACCGTGGTGATTTAATTGTGTTCATTTGTGCGGTTGCGTTTGCTTTACAGATTGTATTCACAGAAAAATATACGCTGCAATTTAGCAGCTTGCCGCTGACTATCATCCAGCTTGGCACAGTTGCTGTTCTCAGTTTCACTTTCGGTATAAGTTTGGAAGGGGCAAAGTCGGCAGATTGGCACACGTTAATGCAGCCGGACGTGCTGCTCGTCATTCTCTTCATGGGGCTGGTCGCGACTGCCGCCGCATTTCTCCTACAGACCATTCTACAAAAAGAAACGCCGGCCACGCATGTGGGAATTATCTATATTATGGAGCCTGTATTTGCGGCGTTAACGTCGCTTGTTTTTCAGCATATGGTGCTTGGTTCGAGTGAACTAATTGGCAGTTTATTCATTCTATTCGGTATGCTGCTGTCTGAGTGGCCTATAAAACGGCTTGCATAGCCTCTCAGAAAAAAATGAGCAAGCTCACCGATATTTCGGCAATACATTCCTGCCAATCAAAAAAGAGAATCCGCGATTCGGGATTCTCTTTTTTGATTATATAAATTCCATCAGAACCACGTATAAGAAAACTAAAGCTCAGCCTTCGTCCTCGCGACTTGGTTTCGCCAAGTATTTCTAATCGCATCATTCTGTTAAATTCCAACTCGTACACAAGATGACCTATTCCAATCATTCGGGAGCATGCACACGATCATTTTCTCAAACAACCGAAATCAGCGAACCAGGATATTGTATTCCTCCGTCAGTTTCATAAACAGTGCTTCATCCCTAGAATCAAGGCTTTGATCAATGGCAGACATCAACTGTTTCACTTTCTGCTTGAATTCCATTTCATCCAGGATCATTTGGGCATACATTTCGACAACCGAGACCTTCGCCTGCTGCTCTTTATAGAGAACAAGCGCCTTCGTATTCTGTTGAGACGAGTGATCGTTGTTCATCTTTAATTGCCCCCTTTGCACTTTTTAACAGTCTACACTACTTTTCAGAAAGTTACAACCATTTAAGACGGATTTCTTTAATTTTTCCCATAATTGTGATAAATAAAGGTGTACTGACAGGATGGATGCCCATTTACCCGTACCTTCGCTTTCTCCCGATATGACCGCAAAAATCGTATACTTTTTTCTTATACTTGGTTCTGCTGAAATCTATATACTTTCTTAATGTACAAAAAAAGAGAGACCGAAGTCTCTCCCCTTGCGCAGCATCGCTAGACATCCTTGCTGCTTAATAATTATTTGATTTCTGCCGTTCCTTGCCGCGATAACCATTGCCACGATGCCGATCGCTCTCATGATTTCGAGAATAGACATTCCGTCCCGAGCGTTCACGGCTGCCGCCATTATATGAACGACGCTGCTGAGAATGACTGCGATTGCCGCCGCCCCGCTTCACACTCAGCGGTGCTTCATGTGTCAGACGAATCGGTGTTGTATCCGGTTCCTTCGTCAAGACTTTCAGTGCCGCAGCCACGACATCCGCCGCATTATTATCGGAAAGTAACTCCTCCGCACGCAGCTCATACGCATGGTAATTGTCTTTTTCCAATGAATTTTTCAACGTGTCAACAGCAACCTTCTGCTGTCCGACCAGTGCTTCCTGATAGCTTGGCATCTGAATCTGTTTCATCGGTTGCTTTGTCAGGCGCTCAATCAGCCGCAGATGGGGAATTTCGCTTGGCGTAATGAAGGTAATCGCCATACCCGTCTTTCCAGCACGTCCTGTACGTCCGATTCGATGCACATAGCTCTCTGGATCCTGAGGCAAATCAAAATTATACACATGGGTCACATTGCTGATATCCAATCCACGTGCGGCCACGTCGGTTGCAACAAGCAGCCGAACTTCATCCTGCTTAAAACGGCGCAGAACAAGATCACGCTTCGACTGCGTCAAATCGCCATGAATGCCCTCTGCTTCGTAGCCGCGTTTCTGCAACGCGCGCATCAGTTCGTCGACACGGCGCTTCGTCCGTCCAAAGACAATGGCACGCTCCGGCAGCTGAATGTCAAGAAAACGCGTCAGTGCATCGAATTTCTCGGTTTCGCGCACCTTTACATAGTTCTGCTCAATTAGAGAAACAGTCAGTGTCTTCGCCTTGATCTGCACTTTCTTCGGATCTTTCATGAACTTTTCCGCCAGATGCTGAATCGGTCCTGGCATAGTCGCTGAAAACAGGAGTGTTTGACGGTCTTGCGGGGTACTCTCTAAAATTTCGTGGATATCGTCAATAAATCCCATATTCAACATTTCATCGGCTTCATCAAGGACGATCATTTTAATGTCGCTCAGACGAATCGTCCGCCTTTTAATATGGTCAAGCAGACGCCCTGGTGTAGCCGAAATAATGCTCGGATGCCTTTTCAAGTCACGAATTTGCTTCTGAATGTCCTGACCGCCATATACGGCAACTGTCCGAACCCGCTTATAATAGCCAATCGCGTTTAATTCTTGTGCATTTTGAATCGCCAGTTCACGAGTCGGAGTAATGACAACCGCCTGTATTTCGGCCGCATTCGGATCAGCCTTCTCAATCATCGGTATGCCGAAAGCCGTCGTTTTACCTGTTCCGGTCTGTGCTTGACCGATCAGATCAGCGCCAGTCTGGGCAACGGGAATCGATTGTTCCTGAATCGGTGTCATATCCGTAAAACCCATTCGTTCCGTCGCTTTCAATATTTCTTCACTAATGTTCAGTTCTGAAAATTTCATTAACTAATAAAGTCTCCTTTGAATTCTTCGTATTCTTTATCAAATGTTTAGGCATTCCCCGCGTACGGACGGAAAATGCCTACGAAATAGTGCATGCATGCCATGTTTGCTTCCATGAGTAAACCTCTTCCATCCTTAACGATACCTAAGCAGTTACTCTCACCTTACCATGTAATGGATTGAATTGCAATGAATAGTTCGGATTAAACGTTATTTTGCTGTTCATAAAAGTTTATCATGCAGAGCATTGACTAAAAAAACTGCTTTCATGCACGATTAATTAATGCTATATTTAAGTGTGGCACATTCAGTAATAAGTGCGATAATATTGATGGAGTTAAAATGTGTGGCACGATTTGCGGATTAAATCAGACAGATTGAGGAACGAGGGACATTGAAGATGAGTGATACCGCGAGAGAACCGGTTCTTATTTTGATGTTTGGAGCTACCGGCGATTTAGCTTGCCGCAAGCTCTACCCGGCTCTTTTCGAGCTTTATAAAAAGAATCATGAGTTTGCCGTGATTGGTCTGGCCAGACGGCAGCATACACACGAATCCTATCGCAGCATGATCGACAGAACACTTGATCCAAATTCAGAACAGCATAAAGACTTTCTTAAACGTTTTTATTATCAGCCGCTCGACGTGAATCAGCCCTATCAATTCACGTTACTTAAAAATATTGCCGAACAGATTGATTCAGATTACCATTTACACGGCAACCGCATTTTTTATTTGTCGCTTGCCCCTCGTTTCTTTGGCAGTGCTGCCGAGAATTTGAAAAAAGCGGGGCTGACAGAAACGACAGGCTGGAAACGTGCCGTGATTGAGAAACCTTTTGGCCACGACCTGACTTCTGCCAAGGAACTGAATAGCCAACTTCTGAATGTCTTTGATGAATCTGAGGTCTATCGTATCGATCATTATCTTGGCAAAGAAATGGTTCAAAATATTGAAGCGCTGCGTTTTGCCAATCCGATATTCGAATCGATCTGGGATCATCGGCATATTGCCAATGTACAAATTACATTGAGTGAAACGCTTGGCGTTGGCGATCGAGCAAGCTATTATGATCAGACCGGCGCGTTGCTTGACATGGTTCAGAATCACATTTTGCAGCTTCTGATTCTAACTGCCATGGAGCCGCCAAGCCGGTTTGATACCGAAGATATTCGTCAGGAGAAAGTGAAAGTACTTAAAGCCATCCGGCCGATGTCTGCGGAAACAATCGACAGCCAAATTGTTCGCGCACAGTATACAGCTGGCGTGATGCCGGACGGGACGCGTATTGCCGGCTATCATGGTGAAAACAATATCGATACAGATTCCCAGACCGAAACCTTTGTCGCTGGACGCTTCTTCGTCGATAATTACCGTTGGTCAGGCGTTCCATTCTATATCCGTACCGGAAAAAGAATGGCCGCAAAATCAACCGAAATTGTGATTCAATTCAAAGATATCACGCAGAATCCGTTTTTCTGTCAACTGCATAAAGCTGGTCCTAATCTGCTTGTTATCCATATTCAACCAGATGAGGGGCTGTCGTTAAAATTAAACGTCAAAGAATTCGGTGAGACGGGTGATACCATCCCTATTTCAATGAATTTCTCCAATCACCACGATAGTCAGTCAAATGCACCAGATGCCTATGAGCGTTTGATTGGTGACTGCCTGCGCGGCGACTCAACCAATTTCACTCGCTGGGATGAAGTCGCCTATTCATGGGCGTTAACAGATTCAATTGTGGCGTCATGGAAGGACGTTCCCCTTGATTACTACGAAGCAGGTACGATGGGCCCAAATTCTTCAGACAAACTGTTGAAGAAGGACGGATTCTGCTGGTGGCCGCTGACAAAGATGGAATAACAGATTGAACAGAAAAAGCTTCGCCGGTTATAGCGACCGTGCGAAGCTTTTTTGTACGTTAAGAACGTATATAGATTTCAGCGGAACCAAGTATAAAAAAAGCTAAGGCTCGGCTTTCGTCCCAAGGGACTTGGCTTCGCCAAGTTTTTCTAACAATCTATCCGTTTTAGCAGCGATCAAACCTATTAAGAAAAGGCTCCCGCCCGCACACGTTCGACTTCTTCAGAAAAAGCAGCAATCAAGCGTCGTGTCAATGGACCAGCCTCTCCGTTGCCAATCACGATGTCATCAATTTTCGTAACTGCGGTCACTTCTTTTCCCGTACTTGTAATAAAGACTTCATCCGCAGTCAGTAATTCCTCGACCGTATACTCGCGTTCCACTACCGGGATGGACAGTCTCTCAGCGAGTTCAAAGACAAATCGCCGTGTAATGCCGTTTAAAATAAAGTGATCAGCCGCATGTGTGAGTAATCGATCCTCTTTTACAATAAATGCATTGCACGACGTGCCTTCAGTGATCACCGAGCCGCGATGCAGGATCGCCTCCGCTGCCCCCGCCTCCGTTGCCGCCTGCTTCGCAAGCACATTGCCAAGCAGATTTAATGTCTTAATATCGCAGCGCAGCCAGCGAATATCCTCAGCAAGTACAGCTGTTATCCCTTTGCTGCGATCAGGATCGCGAACCATCTCAATTGCCGAACCAGTCAATATCGGTGCAATTCCCGCAGGAAAATCATGCTGCCGTTTGGCGGCGCCACGAGTAATCTGAAAATAAACAAGACCATCGCCGATTGCATTGCGGCGAATCAGCTCTTTGAGGTTATCAGTTAATTGGGCAAGACTATACGGGAGGGTCAGCCGAAGCTCACGCGCACTGCGCGCAAGCCGCTCCATATGCCAGTCCAAGAGAAAGAGATTGCCATTATAGACACGAATAGCTTCATAGATACCGTCGCCAAATTGGTAACCTCTATCTTCCATATCCACACGTCCTTGTTCACGTGTGACGAATTTATCTTGATACAATATCACTGCCATAAGTTAGCCCCCCGGTATTACCGTTTGATTTGTTCTTAGTATATTAAACAATTTCAGAATAAACAATCATTATTTTATAATTGACGGATGACGTCATGCTGCAGAACGACATCCAAGCAACTAGATAGCTATCTATTATGCTGAATCGCTTCGAGTAATCGATCGCGCATCCGCATATAGCCTTTTTTATTTGGATGAAAATGATCGCTGTAAAGTAATTGATCCCCCTTTCCTGCAAAAATATCTTTTGTCGTAATTAATGTTACTTGTGGATAGTCCGCAGCAACCTCCTCACTCTCATTATTCCAGCGATCCAAAATCGGGAGAAAGTCCTTGTTTGCCTTTCCGAAATAATCCTCAAATGGGTTATAGAGTGTAAAGAAGTAGATCGGTGCCTGTGCGTTAAGCGTGCGCAGCGTGGTCAATATCTTCCGCAGATTCCCCGCATAGACCTTCTGCTCGCTGGCGAAATCGGAGGCTTTGAGGTCCATGAAATGTGCCCGCAAAACCCCGGCGATATCGTTGCCGCCAATCGTCATGAAAATCATATTGGAGCGTTTCAGAGACTGCTGCACGTCTTTTCTTTGCAGCACACGCAGCAGCTGTTTGGTCGTATCGCCCATATGTCCGTAATCTTTGAACGTGACCTGTGTCACTTGTTTTTCTTTCTTCAGTGCATCAACCGTTAATCCCGCGTACCCTTGATCCTTCAAATCACCGACGCCTTGTGTCAGCGAATCGCCTACTGCAACAATGTGATACTGATAGGTTGGTAGTTTTTGATGTGACGCATGCTTCACTGCCGGTGCATGCTGCGTCGATGTCCAAATAAAAATCCCACTGCCTGCAATTAAAATAAAAATTAGTGCGATGCCTATATACTTTCTAATCGTTTCTCACCCCAACAAAGAAAATTACTGTCGATATGACCCTTTTGTCACAAATGCGGTGCCTCTATCCAGCTGTAAAGAGGAACTGAGTCCGCTGCTCGATCTGCTCGTTTGGACAATGGTTCAGCCACTATTCTACCATCTTGACAAACGCGGAGCAGCTATTTTGAAAAAAAAAGAAGACATCACTTGAAAAAGAGCTGTCCTACCATTCAAAGCATTCTTGTCAGCCGTGACGCGCGCACCTAAATAGGCGGCGCGTCCTTAATGGACACGCCGCCTCTGTCAAGCAGGTTGACACTTATTGTTCAGCCGCATGACGCTTTTCAATTTTTTCCTCAATTCGCCGCAAAGATTGTTCGCTATCCAGTATTTCTTGCTTATTCTTCGTCACAAGTTCTTCAAATGTAAATTTTTTCTTCACTGACTCACACCCTTTTCATCCATTTCAGCTGAAAATAACTACATCACTTATTATAATCATTCCCAATCAGCAGATTTTAAAACACTGAAAATTCAACCGATTGTTGTTTCGCCGCATATTTGTCCGCCTTGTGGGTTTGAATCATAAAGTCTGTTAAAATAAAGCTGTGAGGATTGACTATTCAGGAGGCTCGACAAATGGATAAGCAAATTAAAGACTATCTTCTGCAGAACAGAGAACGCTATTTAAGCGAAATGACTGCGTTCCTTTCTATCCCTAGCATTAGTTCTGATTCCGGGCATCGTGACGATGTCCGCCATGCAGCTGAATGGCTTGCAGACAATCTGAAGAATGGCGGGCTGAAACATATTGCCATCATGGAAACGGCAGGACATCCCGTCGTCTACGCGGATTATCTTGATGACCCAGCAAAGCCAACTGTCCTCTGCTACGGGCATTATGACGTTCAGCCGGTGGATCCGCTTGACAAATGGACAACCGATCCGTTCCACCCCCTGATAAAGGATAATATTATTTATGGGCGCGGGACAAGCGACGATAAGGGACAGGTGTTCATGCTGGCAAAGATGGCTGAAACGATTTTGGCCGTGAAGCACACGCTCCCCGTTAATATTAAATTCTGTTTTGAAGGTGAAGAGGAGATCGGCAGCGCCCACTTAGACGACTTTGTTGAGACCCATGTCGATTTATTGAAAGCGGATGTCCTGCTTGTTTCGGATACAACAATGATTAGCCTCAATCAGCCAGCTGTCTGCTACGGCCTTCGCGGGCTGTGCGGACTCGAAGTGCGTCTGCAAGGGGCGAAAGGTGATTTACATTCCGGTGTCTACGGCGGTGCCGTTCCGAATGCATTGCATGCGATGGTGGAATTAATGGCCTCACTGCACACGAAGGAAGGGGCAATCGCTGTATCTGGATTTTATGATCAAGTCGCACCTCTTGACGATTCGGAAAGAAAGACGTGCGATGCATTGACAGATGACGCCGCACTGATGAAAGCACTCGACGTTAATGCCTTAGTTGGGGAACCAGGCTATTCTACCGTCGCACGTATTTGGGCACGGCCCACAATTGAGATCAATGGCCTCTTCGGCGGTTTTGAAGGAGAAGGCCTGAAGACTGTTATTCCGTCAACGGCAACAGCTAAACTCACATGCCGACTGGTGCCCAATCAAAATCCAGCAACAATCGGTGCTCAATTAAAGGCTCATTTTGAGAAGCATTTGCCTGCAGGTGTGACGCTTGACATAAAGCTTCTCGATCACGCAGAACCGTTTGCCATGCCTCTGGATCATCCAACCTTGAAAGCTGCGCGGCAGGCGCTTAAAGAAGCATTTCAAACGGAACCTATTTTCTCTCGTCAGGGTGGATCGGTTCCGATCGTCAATACATTCCACAATAAACTCGGCGCTGCGCCTGTACTGATGGGCTTTGGCCTGGATACGGAGAATTTTCACGCGCCGAATGAACATTTTCACTTAGCCAATTATGACCGCGGACTTGAAGCGCTCATCGCCTTCCTTTTTGCCTTACCGAAGCCGTAAACATCCATCGTTCGTGCAGCTATGCTATAGAAAGAAAGCGCCCTGCTACCAAATAAATTGATACAAGGCGCTTTCTTTTTGTTTTTTTATTGCTTAAGCTTTTTCGCTGAGTTTGCGGCGAAGCACGGTTTGCAGAATACCGCCGTTACGATAATAGTCAATCTCCACTTCGCTGTCAAAACGAACGATAACATCAAACGGAATTGCTGTCTGATCTTCAGTCACAGCTTTGGCATGAAGCGTCTGTCCCGGCTGCACGTGTTCATCCAAATCAATGGTAATTTTCTCCTTGCCTGTCAGGCCAAGCTTATCAGCGTTCAGCCCATCGGCAAATTGAAGCGGAAGCACGCCCATCATCACCAGATTACTGCGATGAATGCGCTCGAAACTCTCGACGATTACCGCTTTTATGCCAAGTAAATTCGTTCCTTTGGCAGCCCAGTCTCGGGAACTCCCCATGCCATAATCTTTTCCGCCTAGAACAACCAGCCCGGTTCCCTCTTGCTTATAACGCATCGCCGCATCGTAGATCGGCATGATTTCACCCGTCGGCCAATACGTCGTATAGCCGCCCTCTGTACCAGGAGCGATTTGATTGCGAATGCGCACGTTGGCAAATGTGCCACGCATCATAACCTCGTGATTGCCTCGTCTTGAGCCGTAAGAATTGAAATCGATTCGCGGCACATGATTATCAAGCAGGAATTGCCCAGCCGGACTTTTCGGTGCGATGGCTCCAGCAGGCGAAATATGATCGGTTGTGACCGAATCACCAAATTTACCAATGACGCGAAGATCGGTCAATGATTCAATCGTGTTCAATTCCGCCGATAGATTTTCAAAGAACGGCGGATTTTGAATATACGTGGACTGAGGCTCCCAATCGTATAATTCACCTTCACTTGTCTGGATTTCATTCCAGCGGACATTCTCTGAGAAGACGCGCCCGTATTCTTTTTCAAACATCTCGGGAGTGACTGAGCGTGCCATCAGCTCTTCAATTTCGTCACTGCTTGGCCAAATATCCTTGAAGAAGACATCCTTCCCATCGAGACCTTTACCGAACGAATCGTGAACAATATCAAAATCTACCGTGCCGGCCAGCGCATAAGCCACAACAAGTGGCGGAGAGGCCAAATAATTGGCACGGACAAGGGGATGAATTCGCCCTTCGAAATTACGATTACCTGAAAGTACCGCTGAAACTGTCAAATCCTGATCGGTCACTGCTTTCTCAATTTCTTCCGGCAGTGGTCCTGAGTTGCCAATACAGGTTGTACAGCCGTAGCCAACAAGATTAAAGCCAAGCTTGTCAAGGTAGGGCGTGAGTCCCGCTTTTGCCAGATAATCAGTGACAACTTTCGATCCCGGCGCAAGACTTGTCTTGACGTAGCCGGGAACGCGCAGTCCCTTCTCGACTGCCTTTTTCGCTACTAACCCGGCACCAATCATCACGCTTGGGTTGCTTGTATTCGTGCAGCTCGTAATCGCCGCGATCACGACAGCACCTGTGCGCAGCGTTTCCGTCGAGCCATCTTCATATGGAACAGAAGAGCATTTGGCCTGCTCCTCCGCTCCGAAGCCAAATCCGTGATTTCCTGAAGGACGCGTCAGCGACGCCTCGAACTCATCCTTGAGCTTGCCGACGGGAATTCGATCCTGCGGACGCTTTGGGCCGGAAACGGAAGGCTCGATTTCGGATAGGTTTAAATCGACAACCTTAGTAAAATTCGGCGCCTCCGAATCTGGATAGTAGAAAAGATTGTTTGCCGCGCAATAGTCTTTGACGAGCTGAATCTGTTCAGGTGAACGGCCAGTCAACTCCAAATAATTCAGCGTGACTTGATCAACAGGGAAAAAGGTTGCCGTGGCTCCATTTTCCGGAGACATATTGGAAATCGTTGCCCGATCGGCCAGCGACATATGAGACAGGCTTGGTCCGAAGAATTCGACAAATTTACCAACAACATGCTCCTCACGCAAAATCTGCGTCACGCTCAACGCCAAATCAGTCGCAGTCGTGCCTTCCGGAAGCTGCCCCGTCAATCGAACGCCAATGACTTCAGGAACAGGGAAATAAGAGGGCTGACCAAGCATACCCGCTTCGGCCTCAATACCACCGACACCCCATCCGAGCACACCGAGACCATTTATCATCGTCGTATGCGAATCTGTACCGACAAGCGTATCTGGAAACGCGACCCGTGTCCCATCAGCTTCTTCAGACTGGGCCACAACAGAGGCCAGATATTCCAGATTGACTTGGTGTACAATACCTGTTGCCGGCGGAACCGCACGGAAGTTCTTAAATGACTTTTGCGCCCATTTCAGAAATTTATAGCGTTCGCCATTACGTTCAAATTCGCGGTTCATATTAATCGTCAGCGCATCTGCACTGCCAAAGCGATCCACCTGAACCGAGTGATCGACAACCAAATCAACGGGCTTTTCAGGATTTATTTCCTCTGGATCACCGCCGAGATCAGCCATCGCTTTACGCAGTGAGGCAAGGTCAACGACAGCTGGCACACCGGTAAAGTCCTGCAAAACGATTCGTGCCGGGTTAAAAGGGACATCAATATGTCGATCCAGTTTCTCTGTACCCCACCTCGCCAGGTTGACCACATGTTCCTTTTTAATTGTTCGGCTGTCACATTGGCGTAAAACCGCTTCCAATAATACTTTAATTGAATAAGGGAGCTTGCCAATATCCCCGTAAGGCTGCAATGCATTCAGCTGATAATAAGTATAGGTCTTGCCACCGCTGGAAAACGTCTGCCGCGCATGAAAAGAATCTGTTTTTTGCGGAGCTTTCGTACCTTCTGAAGCCGCCATAGATTCACCCTCTCACTTTTCTGTAAAAACAAAATTCCTAGCTTTATATTAATGGAAACGAGGGCTGTTGTAAAATTAATAAACTCCCCCCAAGGGAAGTTCATTGGACCTACAAGCAGTTGTATAGCCGGTCTGGTTCGTGCGGTCAGCGATGTGGCAAAGTCATTGTAAATGTATAGCGATCGGCTCGATAAAGCGATTCTGTATATTCCAAACGAACACCTGCGGTCGAAACCGTCAGCCGACGAATCAGAAGAATGGGTGACTTTTCTGGAATCTTTAATAATTGCGCCGCCTCTTCGGGCACAAGCACGGCCTCAAAAGATTGCTGCGCATAATCAATGGTGTGGTTGGCTTGCGTCTGCAAATACTCATACAGCGAATGCGCCATCTCCTGTGCAGACAGTTCAGGTGCCACTGAACAAGGAATGAATGACGTGTCGATTGCCAATGCCTCATTATCGGCACGACGCAGCCGTTTGATGCGAAAGAGCGGAAAGCCCGGCTGCTGATCAAATTGTTCGGCCATTTGTTGATCCGCTTTAATCATTTGAAAGTCAATCAATTCACTTGTCGGATGCAGCCCGCGCTGCTGAATATCCTCTGAAAAGCCGTTCACCGTAATAAGCGGCTTCTCCAACTTTTCATCATGCCTTGCAACAAATGTGCCGCGTCCTTTCTCCCTGACTAAAACCCCCTCATTCACTAGATTGGTCATCGCTTGACGGACGGTCATTCGCGCCACATGGAAACGTTCGGTCAGCTCGCGTTCTGTCGGTATCTGCTGGCCGAACGCGAGCTGCTTGCCGTCAATGAGCTGCCGAATATAGCATTCAATTTGATAGTAAACCGGTATTGGAGCATTCCGTTCAGTCATGCAAAGCTTCCTCTTCTTTTTCTGTTAGTAAAGCACACGCCGCTTGATCTGCAACAACCGTGACATTTGCGTGTTTCCAAAGCGCTGATGCCGGGAACTCGTCTCGCAGCTGCTGAGAACCAATCAATTGCTTAAGTGCCTCTGCTTTTTTTAAACCTGTTACAAGCAGCAGAATCTTTTTGCTTTTCAAAATCGTACCGATGCCAACAGTTATCGCCTGCTTGGGTACATCTTCAGCTGACGCAAAATAACGGGCATTTGCCCGGCGCGTGGAGTCAGTCAAAGTCACGCAATGCGTGCCACTGTCAAACGGTGTGCCCGGTTCATTAAACCCAATATGTCCATTTTGGCCAATGCCAAGCAATTGTAAATCAATACCGCCGATGCGCTCGATCAGACGGTCATAGTGCCTGCATTCGTCATCAATAGAGTTCGCCTCGCCATTTGGTATATGACAATTTTCAGTGCGTATGTCTATTTTAGCAAAAAGATGCTTGTCCATATAGCTGCGATAGCTGTTAGGGTCGTCTGAAGGCAGTCCGACGTATTCGTCCAAATTGACAGTCCGTACAGCAGCAAAAGTTATTGCATTCTTCTTGTATTTTTCAATAAGTAATGTATAGGTTTGTTCAGGAGTACCGCCTGTCGCTAGTCCCAAAACTGAATGGGGCTGTTGCTGAATAGTTGAAGCGATTAAGTCGGCTGCATAGCCGCTCATTTCTTCGCTGTCCTTTACTCGAATGAAGCGCATAATCTCAATCCTTTCTTTGATAGGCTAGTTGTCCGCGACAGAAGGTCATGACAAGTCGCTTATTGGAATCAAGTATTAATATATCGGCATCTTTTCCGGGTTCAAGCGTCCCCTTTCGATCATAAACACCACATTGACGCGCCGGGTTGACTGCTCCCATTTGGATAACGTCATCCATTGTCGCATCGGAATAGTCAAGTATATTTTGCCAGGCCTGATCCATCTTCAATACACTTCCAGCAATTGTGCCCGAGTCAAGCAATGCCATTCCGTTGGCTACATGCACCGCCTGGCCTCCCAAATCATAAAGGCCGTCTCGCATACATTTGGCACGCATCGCATCGGTGATGAGAACGAGTCGATCACTGCCCTTCAGGCGGTAGGCGAGCCGCACCATTTCCTTGCAGACGTGATGCCCGTCGCAAATCAGTTCAGTATATAGCTCGTGGTGAAGCAATGCGCCTCCAGCAATTCCCGGCTCACGATGATGCAAGCCCCGCATCCCGTTAAAAAGATGAGTCACTTGAGTGGCTCCTGCGGTTATTGCCTGAACTACATCCGTTTCAATACCGTCACTATGTCCAATAGAGGCGACCACACCTAGTTCCTGTAAATGGCGAATAAACGCTTTGGCGCCAGGCAATTCAGGGGCAAGGGTCACTTCCTTAATCGTTCCGTGAGCAGCCGTCTGAAAGCGATCAAATAGCTCCTGATCAATCGGCAAAATATAGGCTTCAGGCTGTGCGCCTGCTCGCCGCTTACTAATAAATGGTCCTTCGAGATGAATACCAATTATTTCTGATTCATCTGCAGGCTGATTGCCTATTCTCGCCGCAGCATTTTGCAGCGCATTCTCGATCGATTGCTTGGATTGCGTAATTGTTGTCGCTAAAAAAGCGGTTGTTCCTTCCGCCGGCAGTGCCCGTGCAATTGTGCGAAGCGCTTCAGGGGTCGCATCCATTGTGTCCGCTCCGTTTGCACCATGAATATGCATATCAATCATGCCGGGAATGCAATAATAATTAGCCGGAAATGCATAGACTTGATCGCTTGTATCAGCCGCCTGAGATCCCACACCTACAATTTTCCCCTCTGTAAATGTAAGCGTTCCTTGAGAAATCCACTCATTTTCAGCATATATGGAACACCCTGTAATCGTGCCACTCATGGCAATCACCTCTCAGTTAACAGAATACCGCTTTTATGAATAGTTGTCTAGACATATAGATGTTTAATGGTATATTATATTCAAATAACTAAAAAAACGGACATGAAGGTTGACTTCATGTCGCCAATAAGCAATCGTTAATTCCTATCACGTTCATCTGAGCTGCCTTCATCCACTTGATTGGATCGGTCGGTAAGCTCTGTTTGGCTCAAAATATCATCAACTAACTCTTCAATTTCCTCTTTTGTTTTCAGCCACATCGTTATCCCTCCATGAAACGGACTTCAAGTGTCAGCATATCCAGATCATGGAATGTCTATTCGATATAGGGAAAATAGGAGAATTAAAGCATTGCAGATTTATTTAAGAAAATTGTTTCTCACTATTAATTATAATCAAATAATTCGTGAAATACCAATTTAGTGAATGAATACACATCCAAGAGAAAATAAACATAACAGGCATTGTTCTTTTGCGGAGTGGCATCGGCTGCTCGCTTGCTGCAGGCGTCTTGCATCTTTGCCTTTTTTTCGTTAACATGGCAAAGATTTTATAATGTCTTAGCTTTTTCTTATACTGGGTTCCGCTGAAATTTTTTCAAAAAAAAAGACAGCATGGAAATCGTACGCTGTCTAGGAACACGGTATTACAGAATAGTGCGGAAAACGCCAATAACTTTGCCAAGAATTGTGCAATTATCGAGAATAATCGGATCCATTGAAGGATTTTCGGGCTGTAGCCGAATATGATCCTTTTCTTTGAAAAAACGTTTTACAGTAGCCTCGTCGTCCTCTGTCATGGCGACGACGATTTCACCATTCTCTGCTGTGCGCTGCTGACGGACGATAACTTTATCCCCATCGAGGATTCCCGCAAGTATCATGCTTTCGCCTTGAACATTTAAAATAAAAGCTTCGTTGTCCTCAACCATCGATTCAGGAACAGGGAAATACTCTTCAATATTTTCAATTGCACTGATTGGCATTCCTGCAGTGACTTTTCCGATTACGGGAACAGATACTACCTTTTCTTGAAAATGATTATTGTCTTCATCCAATATTTCAATTGCCCGTGGCTTTGTTGGATCTCTGCGTATTAGACCCTTTTTCTCCAATCGTTCTAAATGCCCATGAACAGTAGAGCTGGACGCGAGTCCTACCGCTTCACAAATTTCGCGAACGGACGGGGGATAACCCTTCGTTGCCACTTCGTGTTTGATAAAGTCCAAAATGGACTGCTGTCGAGATGAGAGTCTCATGTGCATACTCCTTTACACTTCATAGTTAAATTATAGCATTTGATTTATTGAAATACAAACATCCGTTCGAACACTTGACACAAACATTCGTTCGTATTATTATATTAGACGAACAAACGTTTGCAGGAACATATAATCGTGAATATGTGAGGGATTGATAATGAATCTATTACGTCATAAATGCCACGAGCTACATCTTACTGCCTTGATCGTTTTATTTCTACTCGCTGCAATTGTTTTTTTCAGCATTACGAATAACGTAATTGCATACTATGCCGATAACTATCAGGTCATACAAGTTCAGTCCGGTGATAATTTATGGAAAATTGCTGAAAAATATCATGCTCAGGCCAACCATATCTCAATTAATCAATTTATTAAATGGGTGGAAGAACGAAACGGTATCGACGGCAGCCAGATTATGCCGAATCAGCGCCTGATCATACCGGTGACAGAAGCAAAATAATTAGTGATTTAAACCGGACTTCTACTATACAAAAGAGCAGATGTTTGCTATACTGTTATATAACAAATGGTGATTATGAGCATTGTGATGGTACAATCGCTTTGTTTCAGCGAATTTGTCAGCAGTGCTCTCTCCCGTTGGTTATTTCGATTAGTAAATCCCTTAGGTGATTTCCTTGCCGTTCACCTTAGGTTATTATTTCATCCTCCTTCAGAAGAAAGCCTGCTTTTGAATTGCGGTGCTTTCTCTTTTTTTTTGCAGGAAATGGATTATTTCGTTAAAGGTCAAGCAGCTATTGCCTGCATATGGGGGATAGTGTAAACTGTAAGATGGACAATTGATATGAAATAAGGAGGAAGCAGTATTATGCTGTGGCTATACATACTAATCGGCGTTGTTTGCCTCGCCGTGGGCGTTGTTCTCGGCTTTTTAATCGCTCGTAAATATATGATGGATTATTTGAAGAAGAATCCGCCAATTAATGAACAGATGCTGCGTGTGATGATGTCGCAAATGGGACAGCATCCGTCGCAGAAAAAATTAAATCAAATGATGAAGGCTATCAATAATCAGACAAAATAATTGATCTTCATCTTTGCAAACAAAGCAATGAACAATTTAGCTCATTGTATCCGTCGCTTATTTTTGTTATTTGAAGTAACAAAAATAAGCGATTTTTTTATGTTAGGAAAGTATACCTTTCGCCCTCTGATTGTGAAACACGCGCAAATCGTTCTTAATCACTAATGGGAGTTCCTTTAATTTTTAAATTCAAGAACAAAAATAGCTCTGATCCTTCTTTTTCTTTGCTGTCAGCAGCTGATATGGGGTAAACTTACTATAGAAATAATTTTTTGAGGAGGCTATGAAATGAACGATCCCATTAAAAAGATTTTTCTCGTTGGCTTAGGTGCGACTTTGCTAAGTAAGGAAAAGGCAAGCCACTTTTTAGGCGATTTATCAAAAACAGGTAATGCGGCAGCAAATGAAACAAAAGAATTTATCGACAAATTAAGTGAAAAAGGACAGGCAAAAAAAGATCAATGGAACGATGATATGAAACAATCGATTAAGGACGCTGTCGAAGAACTTGGTTTTGTGACAAAGGACGATTATCTCGAATTAAAAACACAGATTGAAACACTTGAAAAGAAAATCAGTCAATTGACTAAAGACGATCATACATCCGAAAGTTAATGTAAATTTCAGGGGAGTTCCTTCTGCAGGTGAGACGAATGTTTGGCAAACGAATCAGACATATCAAACGTTATCGGGAAATCGTAACCGTTCTTGTAAAGTACGGTTTTGGTTATATTGTGAAAGATGTGGGTTTGTTTCACCTACTCTCCCTGCCCAAACAAATTATTTCCGATTTTTCAACGGAAAATGTCACTAATATTTCAGTAGCCGGAAAAATTCGTGCCATGCTGGAAGAATTGGGACCGACGTTTATTAAACTTGGACAGATGCTGAGTCTGCGCTCAGATATTGTACCAGAACCGATCGCAGATGAATTACGCAAGCTGCAGGATTCTGTCACACCAATTGCTCCCGAGCAAATCAAACACATTATCACTGAACAGCTTGGCGCGCCTGTAGAGGAACTGTTTGCTTCGTTCGACGATGCCTGCCTTGCAGCGGCCTCAATCGCCCAAGTCTACTGCGCCGAACTGCATTCCGGTGAAAAAGTAGTGATTAAAGTCCGACGTCCAGCCATTGATACAACGATTTCTAATGATATTGAAATTCTTTGGGATTTGGCGTCTCTTGTTGAAAAGCGCTATGCATGGGCTAGAAATTTTCAGCTCACGGAAATTGTCGGTGAGTTTTCAACTGCCATTCGCAATGAAATGGACTATTTTCGTGAAGGGCGCAATACAGAGAAGCTTTATAGCTACTTCAAAGACGATCAATCAATTGTTATCCCAAAGATTTATTGGGATTTTTCAACAAATCAAT
Source organism: Sporolactobacillus sp. (assembly GCA_047718535.1). GTDB lineage: Bacteria > Bacillota > Bacilli > Bacillales > Sporolactobacillaceae > Sporolactobacillus. Next base: position 25,016 of record JBDNRH010000007.1, on the reverse strand, counting down.
TATTGACAATGGAGCGAATTGAGGGGCTAAAATTTGACCGTTTATTGCAGCAGTCCGATGATTCCATTGATAAGAAGCTGATCGCGGAACGGATTGTCCGCTCTTTTCTCGATCAAGCGCTCGATCTTGGCCTTTTCCACGGCGATCCACATCCAGGCAACTTCTTTTTTTACCCGAACAATAGAATATGCTATATCGATTTTGGACAGGTTGGTACGCTTAGTGAAGATATGAAAGTTAATTTTGCCAGCCTGATTATTGGCCTCATGCGCGGAGACACGGAAATATTGCAGCGTACTATTTTCGAAATGTCTCCGATGCCGCCGAATCTAGACGAGCAACAATTTCAGGCAGATTTACATACACTTCGTGAGCGCTATTACGATATTCCTTTCCATAATGTTCACGTCGGCAAGGTTATCCACGATATCTTTGAATTAACAAAGAAGCATCATATTGTCATTCCAAGCAATTATACGTTGCTTGGCAAAGCACTGATCACTTTAGAAGGCATGATCAATCAATTGGACAGCACGATCAGCATCCTCGAACTTGCTGAACCTTACGGCCGTAAGCTGCTGATTAATCGTTTAAACCCTCGTTTTCTCGCACAAAAATGGTCTCGGTCATTGATTCAGGCCTTGTCGAATTCCGTACAAATTCCAGGATTATTGAGAAAAACACTCCGCCATCTGAATACGGGGAAAACTCATGTAGAAATGGAATTGCCGCAACTTGACCTTTTGCTTTCAAAACTGGATCGCGTTGCCAATCGCATTGCCTTCAGCATTATTCTCCTTGCCTTCAGTATTATCCTTGCCGGTTTAATCATCGGTGAAACACTCGGTGCCCGTCCATTTTTCAGCCATATCCCAGTGCTTGACATTGCTGTAACCATTACGTCCTTTATGTTCTTAATTGTGCTTCTGGCCATTTTCCGGTCCGGTAAATTTTAACGGCTTTGCCATTGCTTAGTGTCTGCAAATTAGCCGGGCATGGAAGAGTTTCTTTCCAATTGTTTGATCGAATTGAGCCGCGCTGTTTAGAAGCCATTTCTGAGCGCTGTAAATGCTGTCGGGTGTTTTCTCTACCCTATCCAGCTGATGGTTGAATTGTGCAACGAGTCGTTTCATTGATGGCAAATCAATGGCTCTGCTGCCCATAAAAAGGGTCGCCAACCGCTGGGCATTGCCCGTTACTTCTCTGCGCTGTCCGTTCGGTTGATTAGACAATAGCCAGCAACGAACCGGTCGTATCAGTTCGATTACCGTAACCAATCGATCTTGTTCAGTTCCGGGTATCCGATCAATTTTCGCTTGAATCGATTCAAGCATTTCATCATTGATTGCTATGGAATGTTTTTGAAAGGGATAGTCTTTTTTCAGCTGGTTATAGAGTCGTGCTGAACCGGTACACGCAATCAGATGCGCTTCTGAAATTTGAAAAAAATTTGCTTTACTTCCCACAGTAATTTTATCGGCCCCTTCAATTAAGTGGTCGTCGCTGACAATCGATACCCAATCAAGCCCCGCTACGATGCTGACAAAACTCATTAGTGCTTCCTCCCAAATTAGAAAAGCTTGGCGAGGCCAAGTCCTTGCACGATGGCTGAGCCTTAGCTTTTCTTATACTTAGTCCCGCTGAGATCTTTATACCTTCTTAACGTATAAATAAATTTACTTATTCTCAAGTGTGAATCAATTGGTCAGAGTTAACAAGGCCATAGCCCTCGATAATTGCCATTTTATCTTTCAAAAGATATTTTTCAAGCATTATTATTTTCTTTTTGGAATAAATGTCATAAAATAGACTTGTAAGGTTCTTTAAATGGTCACATTTATAAATATATAAACCTTGAAGTTAACAAACAGATATGCTTCAAGACAGAGTTTTATTTTGGAGGAGGATTTTAAATGGGAAAAATCAAGGCAAGTGAGGCAGTTGTCCAGTTGTTTGAGAAATGGGGCATCGATCATATTTATGGAATCCCCGGTGATTCAATTGACACCATGGTCGAAGCATTGCGTAAGAAAGAAAGCAAAATTAAATTCTTCCAAGTAAGACATGAAGAGGTCGCTTCTCTGGCTGCTGCGGCTTATACTAAATTGACAGGAAAAATTGGTGTCTGTTTGGCAATTGGCGGTCCTGGTGCCATTCATCTTCTGAACGGAATGTACGACGCGAAGATGGATCACGTACCTATGCTCGTGCTTGTTGGTCATATTCCATCGCGCTTGACAGGTACTGATTATTTTCAAGAAGTTAATACAGTTGATTTATTTAAAGACGTGGCCGTTTATAATAAAGAAATCACAAGTGCGGAAAGTTTCCCTGTCGTTGTTAACCAGGCCATCCGAACCGCTTATCAAGAGCGCGGCGTTGCTGTCCTGTCAATTCCAGATGATATCGCGGTCGGTGAAATATCCGATCAAGCTGCTCAGCTTTCCACCGTTTTTGAACAAAAAATACCCGGCCTCGTTGAAAGTGATCTTAGCGATGCCGTCGCTCTCATAAATGCGGCACAGAACCCTGTCATCCTGGCAGGTGTAGGTTCAAAAGGCGCACGCAATGAATTGCGGACACTATCAGAGCGTATCTCGGCACCTGTTGCTGTGACATTGCCCGGCAAGGGTTCAATACCTGATGATCATCCAAATTTTATTGGCAATATCGGGAAGATTGGCACAAAGCCTGCTTATGAAGCAATGAAAAATGCGGACCTGTTAATCATGGTTGGTACAGATTATCCTTATGCAGCTTATCTGCCTGAAGGCGCAAAGTGCGTGCAGATTGATATTAATCCTGTGCATATTGGCAAACGCTATTCTGTAACAGTTGGTATTGTCGGCGATGCCGCTGAAGCATTGAATGAGTTGAATCAGCGTGTGACTCCTGTCACCGAGCGCCCATTCCTCAACACATGTCAGGAACATATGACGAAATGGTGGAAATGGATGAGTGAAGATCAGGACAATATAAAATCTCCTATCGCACCGCAGGCAGTAATGGCCGCTATTCAGGATATTGCGAAGGATGATGCGATTTTCTCTGTGGATGTCGGTACGGCAACTGTTTGGTCGACCCGTTATTTACATTTGACCAATCAGAAATTTATCGTGTCTGCATGGCTTGGTACAATGGGTTGCGGACTTCCCGGTGCGATGGCTGCGAAACAAGCCTTCCCGGATCGACAGGCGATCGCTATTTGCGGTGATGGCGCTTTTTCAATGGTCATGCAAGATTTTGTAACAGCTGTCAAATATAAATGGCCGATAATAGTTGTCGTGTTGAATAATAAACAATTATCATTCATCAAATATGAACAACAGTCAGCCGGACAGCTCAATTATGGAATTGATTTGCAGGATATCGATTATGCTAAATTTGCTGAAGCGTGTGGCGGGAAAGGCCTCCGGGTCAGCAATTATGACGATCTCGACAAAGCTTTTGCCGAAGCCAAGGAAGCAACCGTTCCAGTCATCCTTGATATTGCGGTAAATCCGGATGCAGCCCCTCTCCCCGGCAAAATTGTTAAGGAGGAAGCGAAAGGATATGCGGCTTTCGCTGCAAAATCTGTGATTGAAAACCACAAAATGGAGAAAATGCCGCCAATGAAAGATGTTGTCAGACATTTCTTTTGATAAGAGAAAGTAAGAGAAGACGATTCGCTTGAATTTTGAAAGAAACCCTCATCACTTCCGAGGGTTTCTTTTTTCATACGGCTATTTTTAGGCATAAAAAAACGGGCTGTATCAGCCCAATCATGGAATAAGATGTGGATTAAAAAGCAATCAGGGGTATTGCTTCGGTTCTTGTCCAGTTTACAATTTGATTGTTAAGTGAATATCCAGTAATTGTTAAGCCTGTGTTAATAATTATTTCTTAACTACAGCGTGCCCTCCAAATTCGTTCCGGAGCGCAGCAACAACCTTACCGGCAAACGTGTCGCTCTCTAATGAACGATAACGCATTAAAAGTGAAAGCGCGATGACCGGCGTGGGGACCTGCATATCAAGTGCTGTTTCCAAAGTCCATTTACCTTCTCCCGATGAAGCCATAACCCCTGACAGAGTTTCCAAATGGCCATCTTTGGAGAATGCATCTTGGAGCAGTTCAATCAGCCAACTGCGAATAACCGAGCCATGATTCCATACGCGTGCCACGGCCTCATTATCATAGTCAAATTCACTTTTTTGCAGGACTTCGAAGCCTTCAGCAATCGCCTGCATCATGCCATATTCTACGCCATTATGCACCATCTTCAAGAAGTGACCGCTGCCAGCCTTGCCCGTGTACAAATAGCCCTCTTCGACGGTCATCGCGGCAAATAATGGCTCTACATAGTCAAATGCCGCTTTATCGCCGCCAATCATCATACATGCACCATGCCGTGCGCCGCTCATGCCACCGGAAGTCCCTACGTCGAGAAAGGAAATCCCTTTTTCTTTACATTGAGCGTAATGCCGCAGTGAATCCGTATACCGCGAATTTCCGCCGTCAATCACAATATCACCTGAATGGAGTAACGGAAGTAGCGTAGCTAATGTTTCTTCGGTCGGCGCACCTGCTGGCACCATTAGCCATAATACCCGCGGTGTCTCTAAACTTGCCACTAGCTTCGGAAGGGAATGAAATCCACTGATCCCGTTCTCCTGCTCGGCCTTGCTGACCGCCTGCTCAGAAAGATCAAAAGCATGCACGATAAACTCGTGCTCGGACATATTCAGTGCTAAATTATAGCCCATTTTTCCAAGACCAACTAATCCAATATGCATAAAAACCCACCTAACTTTATTCTTGTCTTCATTTTCTTACCATCCTTAGTGTACAACAAGAGCACTGTTCACGTCCAAAACAATTCTATGCCGTCAAATCTCACGCAATATAATTAGCAGACCATGTACTGCCGAGCACCTGCCTGACGTGAGCCAACTAGGGTAAACTCATAAACATGCTTTACTTGCAAAAAAATAGGCTGTCCGTTAAGCAGACAACCTATCCCATAATAAAAGAGTCAATTAAGCTTCTTTTTGTTCAAGTGATTTCTTCCAAATGCCGATAATCAATCCGGCTAATAGAGCACCGATAAGAATAGAGACAATGAACAGCAGCTTGTGGTTACTCAGCAAGATAACAAAGATGCCGCCATGCGGAGCCGGAATACTAATTTTCCAAAGCTGGGTCAACCCTCCGGCGATTGCCGAGCCAATGACCGATGGTGTAATAATTCGCAGCGGATCGGCCGCGGCAAACGGAATGGCGCCTTCCGTAATAAATGACGCGCCAAGCACATAGTTCGTTAATCCCGCCTTACGTTCTTCTTCGTTCCACTTATTTTTAAATACACTCGTCGCAAATGCAATCGCGAGTGGCGGCACCATACCGCCTGCCATAACAGCAGCCATCATCAGACCGCCATCATGTGCACCGGTTGTAAAGACACCAATTGCAAACGTATAAGCCGCCTTATTAAAAGGACCACCCATATCAATTGCCATCATGCCACCGAGCACAATGCCAAGAATAACCGCATTACCGGTCCCTAGATGATTGAGTCCATCAATCAAACCGGTATTAATCCATTTAAAAATCGGATCAAAGATGTAATACATCAAACCGCCTGTGATTAGAAGACCAAACACCGGATAAAGAAGAATCGGTTTAAGGCCATCAAGCGTCTGCGGCAAGTTCTTCAGGCATTTTTTCAAGAAAATAACGATCCAACCAGCAAGGAAACCAGCAGCCAAGCCGCCAAGGAAGCCAGCATTCGATGAATAGGCCATGAAGCCACCAACCATACCAGGCATGAGTGCCGGGCGGTCGCCAATACTATAGGCAATATAACCGGCAAGGACTGCAATCAGAAAATGGAAAGCACCGGTTTGCCCGCCAGCAATTGATCCGAGCATGAGAACAAGCGAATTGTTCTTGCCAAGCCATTGCTCCAGCAAGAACGAAACAGCCAGAAGAATACCGCCACCAACAACGAATGGCAACATATGTGAAATACCGTTCATCAAATCTTTATAAATCTTACTCCAAACGGAACCATTGCCCGCATCCGAGCCACCCGATTCCGCGCCGCCTTCTGCATGGTATGTCGGTGCATCACCTTTCAAGGCCCTTGAAATCAATTCCTCAGGTTTGCGAATGCCATCGCTGACAGGTGTCTGCAAGACAGGCTTGCCGTCAAAGCGGGCCATTTCTACTTTCTTATCCGCTGCCACAATGACCCCTGATGCACGCTTGATTTCATCCGCAGTCAGCACATGCTTGGCACCTTCCGAACCATTTGTTTCAACGCGAATGGCGACACCCATTTCTTTTGCTTTCTTCTTCAGCGCGTCTTCTGCCATATACGTATGCGCGATTCCAGTTGGGCAGGCAGTGACAGCGACGACAAATTGTTCATTGACTGCGGGAGCTTCTGGCTTCTCTGCTGTTTCCTGCTGCTCATTTTCTGCCTGTTTCTCATCAAATAGTTTGACTACATCCGCTGCGGTTGCCGCATTCTTCACTTGATCGACAAATTCCTGATCAATCAACAGACGAGACAATGCCGCCAGCGTCTGCAAATGCGTATTGGCGGCCCCTTCTGGAGCGGCGATCATGAAGAATAAATGCGAAGGCTTGCCATCAAGCGCCTCATAATCAACACCCTTTTTACTGCGGCCAAAAATAACGGTGGCTTCATTGACAGCCTTCGTCTTTGCATGCGGCATGGCAATTCCTTCACCTATACCTGTGCTTGATTCGGCTTCTCTTTTCAAAATCATTTGTTTAAAAAGCACGCGATCATTAATACGTCCGTTTTTTTCAAGGCTGGCAATCAGCTCATCAATTGCGGCTTCTTTCGATGACGCCTGCATATCCATAACCATCGCGCGTTCAATCATTAAATCTGTAATTTTCATCTGACATTCACTCCTAGTCATTCCTAAATAAGTGACCATTCAATGGACAGGGACGAATGAGCCAATAATTTGATGCCTAAATTATTTATTCCCATTCTCTTACGACAAAAAACAAAACCAGCAGAAGCATTGTGTCGTGCTACGCGCCTATCTTCTTAGTTACTATGCCCATATCTATCTTGCTCATCAGCCGTACAGATGACTTTCGTCAGTTCGCGAACGGCGCGGCTCGATGAATCAGGTAAAGTATCTGTGATAATAATTGCTTGACTCAATTCAAACATTTTACAAAACGAGACTTCGGCGAATTTACTGCTGTCGGCGAGAACGAACGTCTGTGCTGCAAGTTCTACTGCTTTCCGCTTAACACCAGCTTCTTCTGGATCCGGAGTAGTAAAACCCATCTGCGGGTCTATTCCATTCACACCCATAAACACTTTGTCAAACCGAAAATTACTGAGCGTCTGAAGGGCGACACTTCCAACAACCGCCTGAGTGGTCGGTTTAAGTAGCCCACCAATAACGTAACAATCGACATTATGTGCTGCTAAAGCCGTCGCATGGAAAGGGCTGTTGGTGACAACGGTTACATTTGACCCTTCTAAATAAGGGATCAATTCAAACGTGGTCGTTCCCGCATCTAAAAACAGGCATTCATTCTCTTTAATGAGCTGAAAAGCATAACAAGCAATTTCCTTCTTTTCCTGACTGTTTTTGGCTATCTTTTCTTTCATATCTGGTTCTTGATTACGAGGCTGAATGAGCGAGGCCCCACCATGCAGACGACGAAGCAAATGGCGGGCCTCAAGTTCCTGCAAATCACGGCGAATTGTCGATTCAGAGGCATCCAAAAATCGAACTAAGTCCTGAACCTTCACGACACGCTTTTCGTCAAGTTGCTTCAATATAAACCGCTGCCGTTCAATTGCAAGCATCACTTTCCCTCCACCTATTACATTTTAGCACGCTTTCATTCAAAATCAATAGATTGTAATCATTATCATTCATAATTTTCCTCTAAATTATTTTTCAAGACGTAATTGCGTCAAAAACAGTCAAATTCATGACTTTTCTATCTCTATATTTTTCGCCATCAGTACCGTTAAATCAACAGTAAGAGTGCGCGAACGGGCGGATACCCACTGCTCTTTTAGTGATTCAGATGCTCGCCACGACAGCGGTGTCATTCGCATTAAATCAAATAACTGATCGCCTTCCAGATGGCGCGTATAAGTGATCGAGAAACGATTCGTATCGGGAAAGCGAGAGTTGAAATGGGCAAGCACATCAGCATTGGAATACGTCCGTCCGACGTCATTCCCGCGAAAAAATATGCGCAGTTCTTTCAGATAGTCACTTGCCGGAACAACCTTGATCAGCCAGCCACTCGGTTTTAGAATGCGGCTAAAAGCCTCATAATTGGACGGTGAAAGGATATTCAGAATACCATCAAAGATATGGCTGGAAAAGGGTGGATGAGCAAGATCGGCAATCAACCACTGAGCATCAATAGAATTTTTCGCTGCCTGGTGGATTCCCTCTTTGGCAATATCGACACCGATACCGGATGCCCTATGGCCGGACTGCTTGAGAAGTGACAGGAGCCGAGTAAGATGCGTCCCCTCTCCGCATCCTGCGTCAAGGAGCAGACGTTCACCTTTTTTATCGTCATCACTCCAATAGCGATTTATTTCTGCTGCCAGTCGTTCAAGAAGCGGCTGGAAAAAATCAGTTTCCTGCATAATACGTCTTCGGCAAACAAATAACTCTTGATCATACTCTGAATGAACGTGATGCACCAATAGATTAACGGTTCCCTGTTTGCTTAGATCAAAGGTATGCCTGTGCGAACAAATTAAACTCAGCTGATCTTGAAATGTAAATGCTCCGCCGCAATACGGGCATCGAAAGAGATGAAGATGACTTTGAAAAAATTGAGCACGCTGTACCTTTTTACTTAATTGTTCCATAGTGGTGCCCCCCGATCTGATTGATACCACAATGCATTCATTCTACCGATTCGTATGATTATTGACAAGTGACATGAAGTGCCGGGAATTGCTCTTCTTAATACTAATTCCACCAAAATGATTATGTTTTTCTAACGAAACCAAAAAATCGATGATCCATTGTCTGGACCGTCGATGGGTTGCTTGCCGCATCAATTTTGAAGACTCACATTCCAAGAGCAGGTGAATAGCCTAGAGATAAAGGAGTGAGCCAGATGGAAACTGAATATCCGGGTATTGCACAGGAACTGCACATACCACAGACTGCACAATCTGATCCGTCAATCAATCAAGCCGTGTCGCAATTGATGCACTTTCATGTGCTTGCCTGTTTGAAAGACGGTACAACAAAAGAGGCAATTATAGATGAGGTGACCCCAGAAGGTGTTATCCTCCTCGTCGTCGAACCACTGGAAACTGACGAAACGGAGCGTCAAGGTTATGGGCGTCCTTTCTACCGACGCTATAATCGTTTTTTATTCCCATTTGCCTGGTTTGTTCCACCTTTTTTCGTACCTTTTCCCTTCTTTTATTAGGGAAAACCAGGCAAACAGCGCTTGCTCCTTCTTCTGGAGGTGCTTGGGCTGCTCGTTTGCCGCGGACCAAACAGTCAAGTTTAAAAAACCTTTCATTCCTTGCGGGAGAAAGGTTTTTCTTGCTGTCATTCAGCCAAAAAAGAGAAACGATTTAATCATGTGGGACAACTCTGCGCAATGCTTTTGAAACGATTGGCGCAACGAACCCGGCAGCAATTGCCTCAGGTATCCCATTGGTGACAATAATAGCGGCAAGCGCAGGTAAAAGATGTGAATAGCTGACATGTAAAGAGTGGGCATATGGGGCGCGATAAATGAAAAAAATCAAGCCGAGAACAAGTACCGTATTCGTCAATGCGCCTATTACAGAAGCGATCGTCAGCAACGAAAAGTCAAACCGTTTAATTTTTCTTAATGCACGATAGCTATAGCCGGCAGTGAGACCAACAAGAAGACGTGGAAGCACAGCAATCAGCGGATTTGTAAAAACCATTTGTTCAATCGGGCTAGTGGGAGCGATGTAAGCGCGCAGGCACGACCCAACACCCCAGACAGTACCGATTAGCGCGCCTTCCCACGGACCTAGGACAAGCGCGGTAATAATCACTGTAATGTGAATCAGTGTCAAGCTGAAAATGGGTGTTAGCGGAATATTGCCGAGCATGGGTATAAACGTCTGTAAAATGATGACTGTCGTCAGAATGCTGAGCAGAACGAGGCGATATGTTTTTCTATGCTGTGTCATTTGAACCATGGTAAACTCCTCTGAACGCATACATTTTTTATTCAACAGAGTTATCATACCATAGAATGTGCAGAGACAGAATAAAAGGCAACCGTGTCAAAAAAGCAATATAAATCGATTGACGATCGCAAACTTAAGCAATTATTATGAAATTATGTGTTAAACTTATCAATAGTTGTACTGTCTGTTCTTTTGCCGTGTCTCTTTGTTTGACACCTAATTAAGGAGTGCTGGCTTTGGTAAAACAAATCATCCCAATTATCTACATGCTTAGTCTATTAGCTGTCTTATATCAGCCGAATCGATTGACACTGTCTCTCTTTTTGATTGCCACCATACTGAGTTTTATTAATGACCATGCCAAAAAACAGTCTGAACACAGTCAGCAGACACGGCATTTACATGCCTGAAATACCAATATGTCTTATTTATTATGTACAATCAGACGATAATTTCTCCAGGCCGCCTTTAAAGAATCCATTCGTGATCGTTTCATTCGATTCGCTTGATAGATTTGCATGAAAAGAACAAATCTAGTGGATTGCTGTCCTGATGATGGTATCAAAGGTCGTTCATCCTCTCTCGTTTTCGTGTGAGTTTAGTATTACCTGCTTCGCCGCAGTTTATTCGGCAAAGCGCTAACTAGCTACGGCTTTTGCAATGTACTCTTCTATTATCACATAATTCATTCACCCGTTTAGGACGTGAGCATAATGGCATTGACAATTACAGAATCGGTGAAGCATAAAGTTGCGGCTATCTTTAATCATCTGCATGTCCATGGCGAAATCAGTATGCAGGAAGTTAAAACGACGGCTTATGTGAATAACATACTAACCGGTTTGGGTTACCGTACACAGACGTTCACAGATTGTCCCGGTGTGATTGCCGAGATTGGGAGCGGCAAACCTGTGGTTGCACTTCGAGCAGATATGGATGCTTTGTGGCAAACGGTCAATGGGAACTTGCAGGCCAATCATTCCTGTGGTCATGACGCGCATATGGCAATTGTTCTCGGTGCAGCCATGCTGCTGAAGAATATACCGCTTACCCATGGGACGATCCGCTTAATCTTCCAACCTGCCGAGGAAACCGGACAAGGCGCGCTAGCCATCTGTCACCACGGCTGTGTGGATGATCTCGACTATTTATATGGTGTTCATCTCCGCCCGGCAGAAGAAACGAAAGATAAACATGCGAAACCGGCCATTCTTTCCAGCGCCTGCCGTACATTCTTCGGTACGATTGATGGGGAGGATGCTCATGCGGCGCGGCCGCAGCTAGGAAAAAACAGCATCGAAGTTGCGGCAGCGGTCATTGAATCGATCAGTCGCATTCATTTAGATCCGCTCATTCCAAGCTCAATTAAAATGACCAATCTCCATGCGGGTACGGCATCAAATATTATTCCCGGTCACGCGACATTCACTCTCGATGCGCGGGCCCAAAACAATAAACTAATGGATCAACTGACCGAATCTGTCGAACAAATGATTGCATCAATCGCGGAAGGATACGGCGTCTCAATCGATCTTGTTCATTCACCTGGCAGCCCTGCTGCGACATCGAGCCATGAAGCGATTGCTATTATGGGCGAAGCTATTAAAGCGGTATTGGGAGAAGCAAATTGTGACACACCTATACCATCCGGAGGTGGGGATGATTTTCATCAATACGCCGTCTATAAACCCCGCATTCATTCAACGATGCTTGGACTTGGTTGTGATTTAAAGCCCGGCCTTCATCACCCTGAGATGACGTTTAACCATGAAGCGATGTACGATGGGGTCAGTATCTTAGCAACAGCCGTCGCTAATACAATAGAAGTAATTAGCAAGTAATTGTGAGTACTTACTCAGAACTAACTAAGAAAGCAGGAGCGATTGATGCCTTTATCCTATGTCGCCATCGATTTTGAAACGGCAAACAGTCAGTACTCGTCTGCTTGTTCCGTCGGATTGACCAAAGTCGTAAATAGTCAAATCATTGATTCTTTTCATGCGTTGATTAATCCTGAAGAACCTTTTTCCGAATCAAATTGCCGCATTCATGGTATATATCCTCAGGATGTGACAGATGCTCCAACGATCGGGACTTTAGCAGATAAGCTCTTCCGGTTTATTGACGGACTACCGTTAGTGGCCCACAATGCCCCGTTCGATATGAAAGTCCTGCAGAAGAGTCTGACCAAATACGGGTATACTTTTCCTAAATTGTCTTATTTCTGCTCGCTGGCTCTTTCACGTCGATTTCTAAATCTGCCGTCCAATCGCTTGAATATTGTAGCGGCCAATTACGGTATCTCTTTCCATCATCACCTGGCAGCCGACGATTCTCGTGTCTGCGCTGAAATTATTCTGCACCTCTTTCATGAGCAGAACATCCATGATTTAACTCAACTCTGTGATCAATGGAATTACCAAATGGGAGCGATAGGAACCACGACCTATCAAGCTTTTCGTCGGAAAAGCAGAAATTACTTCCCTGAGCACCCTATTAAAGCATCCTCTGTTCATGCAAAAACGGACGTCTTTGATCCACAGCATCCGCTGTATCAAAAAGTTATCGTATTCACTGGAGAACTGCAGGAAATGACGCGCGAATCCGCTTATCAAAAGGTTGTTGATTGCGGTGGAATTAACGGCAACTCGGTCACAAAACAGACCAACTATCTCGTCGTTGGCACCCAAGACAAAAAGCTTCTACGCGGACAATTGAAAAGTTCCAAACAACGAAAAGCAGAGCAGCTTGCCGAGCAAGGTCAAAGTATTCGCATATTGACAGAAACTGAATTTCTGAAATTAGTTTGAGCTTACCGAGAGGAGTCCAAAAGAAAGAGACTGTCCATTGAAGGACAGTCTCTTTCTGCGACGCTAAATACATCGCTGTGGAAACTATTAGAAAAACTTGGCGAAGCCAAGTCCGCAGGCGACGGCTGAGCCCTAGCTTTTCTTATACTTGGTTCCGCTGAAATCTATATGCTTTCTTAACGTATTAGAAAGACTGAACGTGAAGCGTCCATCCTATTCTTCTAAAGCGTGTCAGCTTGTTGCTTGACGCATTTGTTTTTTTATGGCCTTGTCTTCTTTCTTATAATGTTTGTTCTTGGGTGAGTGAATTTTTGATACCTTACCCTCTCGCAGCAGAAGAATTCGTTGTTTCGCTTGGTCTGCATGGTTTTCAAGGTGAACAAGCACTAATGTATATGCGCCCTTACTGTCCTTTTTATTAACACTGACAATTACTTTAACGCCATGAAGTCGATGAGTCATTTTCCCCAACCGTATCTTTTGTGACAGTGTCTTTATTAGGTTTGGCGTACAATACTCTTTCACTGCTTCGAGCTGTTTCTGCTGCTCGCCGCTATATAGCCCCTTTGCCAAGGAATAAGCCGTATGCTCATCTGCCGTCATTTTGTCCACAGCAATACCTTTGTTGCCTGCATGAGAGAGGCTGCAGCCTGCAAGCGAGAAGACAACAAGTAATGCCATTAGCCAAAGTGCGAGTGCCTTTTTTCTGTACAATCTGAACACCTCCTCCTACATCTCTTCAACAGGAAGTGTTCGCTGAAAGATTGGAACTTGAGAGGACTCATCAGGTAACAAAAAAATGACAAAACCGCATTTTTTAATCAATTTCAAATTTACTTGCCATTCTATGTATATCGCTTAGAAAACAGATGCAAATTAACGACATATTCTTGAAAAAGGGAGACGTCAATCTTGCCAACTATTGCAGCCCTGTCCAAATCTGCACTGGAAATGATGAAATCACTAACGGATAATCAAGTTCGCCCTGTTCATGTCGGTGAAGCAATGTGCTGCTGGACGTTCCAAACACAGCTCGACGGAATACTCGGTTATTGTGAAACCGCACGCAATCAGACGACGAGCAAAGAGGTTGTTCAAATCATCACTCATTCACACGATTTAGCTATTCTGCACAAACAAATGCTTGATCAATTCATGAAGAAGGAACAGATCACGCCCTCCGACGGTTACGTCGTACGGAGTGATGTTGAAGCCCGTTCTCTTCCAGACGGGGTGACACAAACGGATAAAGAAGTAGTCAACACCATTCAAATCAATGCGACCGTTGCTTTCAGCATGACGGCTGGCGCGTTAAGCCAGTGCCTCCGACATGATCTGCAACTCATTTTTTTCAAAATAATGACGGATGTCATGCTCTTCAATCAGGAAATTGCTGTTCTATCCGAGCAGAATGGATGGTTGCGCATGCCTCCCGTTTATCATCCGTAAATTGGAAAAAAGTTAACTGAACGATTGATTATCAAGCACCTGAATTGTTTGCTGCGATTTTCTCATTTTCTAGCGGATTCGTTCGTATTGGCCACAAGCTTCGCAATCTTCTGCCCGTTTTGATTAGCACTATGTACAAGCAGTGGAACACCAATGAGTGTATATATAGCCCCCCCTCCCGAGAAAATAACCTACCGATGATTGTCACGCAAACGCAACAGTGGCGGTGTAGCTGGCCCCGAAAAAAGTCAAAACAAAAACCCCTCAAAGCCTTTTGGCTCAAGGGGTTTCAGCATCTTAACTGGATTAATATGTTTCCATGTATTGGTCACGTTCCCACTGGTGAACCTGAGTGCGGAGTGTGAGCGTCCCTTACTATTGCAATCAAAAGTATTAGAAAATGCCGTCAATATGTCATTCATCCATTTTGCAATTTCATTTTATTTCACCATATTTTAAAAGTCGGGGGCAGATTCGGGGCTAAGTTGGGGGCAAAAAATATGAGGACAAGGAAAGCCCCGCCATGGAATTAAAATTTGATGTAGTCGTGAACGTCGCGTTGATAAATAAAGAAAAAATGAGCAAGTCACAGTCAATCGAATACTGGAAGTGTTGGATCATATCTTTGCGCATTTGCGTGAGCCAACACTTTACCTGTTTCAATCCAGGGCAAACGCGTTAGAAATTCTGACTATTTACGCACTAACTACGTGCTACAATGAGTGCAACAAATTAATTTATGAACGCTCCGAGAGGCGGTAAGCCAGCGCAGGCACTGTTTTTAAATAGGGAAAATCAAAACCTGCTTTCAGACGTTTTCCTCGACTACTCCGCTTGCTTGTGGTCTCCTGCTTCAACAAATTAACCACGCATCGTCGCAGCAGAGCCATATTCTGCGCTTGTGTACCGCTGCTCGGCGGGCCGGCTAACAGGATTAGCAGCGACTACCACGTCAATACGATCTGCTATGAAGCTGCACGCAAATTCGCCGGACAATCGCTGATGATTGACTTCCCGGCGATCGTCGAACGCCCGACGATGCGTGAGGCCATTCTTCAAACCGACTATTATCAGGACATTGAGCAGATGTGGCAGCAGATCAGCGTGGCTGTCTTCGGCATGGGTTCAACCGAAGTAGCCGGCACTCCACATGGCGTGCTTTTTACGGAGAGAATGCCATTCAGCGCCTCAAGCGGCAAGGGGGTTGGGTGATATCTGCTCGCAATTTTTTGACAGCAACGGGCGAATTATTCCGACCTATCTGTCCGAGCGCATGATCGCGATGCCGCTTGAGCGACTCAAGCGGCATCGCTACTCCATCGGCATTGCCGAATCGTTGGAAAAAGTCAATGGCATCCGCGGCGCCCTGAAAGGCGGTTATCTGAACATCCTTGTCACAACAGATGAAACCGCTGCGGCCATTATCGCTGCCGACGGCTGACCGATGGCAGCAGACAGTGCTGTTCATTTCGAAATTATGGCAATATATAAAAAAGTATTGACATTGATCGGCAGTGGACCTATAACGTGCATATAGGAAGTGATCATATGTCAATTAAGTTGTTTGATAACGACGGTATCATCCTACATCTTTGTTCAATTGCAGAAAGTCAGACGGATTCCGAACAAGCATTTTTAGTGTACAATGAGACATTGAAGCATGCTGGAAATCTCTTATCTGTGAAGTTAACTGGTCGTCTTAATCTTCGCACTTATGAAGATCGAGTGACGATAGGAAGTGTGAGATTTGCGCCACGCTTCTTTTTGGGAAGTATTCGATTGTGCCAAAAATTAAATATGGCCTTCATGCTCGCACACACTCATCCAAACCCCAAAGATGGCATCAGTGCCAATTTTTCTCCTAATGATGTTGAAATAGAGCATCTTTTTGTTGACATTGCAAAGAGAGAACATTTTCATCTACCTCTTATTTTTGTGGTTTGTGGCTTTGCTTCATACGCGATTCACATTTATGACAATGGAGAACTAATACAAGATAGCGATTTCATTTTTCCGTTTGATCGGGTAGATGGCAGTAAAGTAAACATTCACATCTTTTGGAATAAAGAAGTCGGAGCTGTTTACTCAGCGAATTGAAATAAAATGGTTAAAATCTCTGCTGCATCCGCTGAAAACTTATGGCACTTGCAGAATCAATATGAAAATAACCGTTTGACATTGATAAAAAAACTTACTTATCAATATTCGATTAATAAGTGGTTTGGTACCTGCTCCAATCGTAAACTCATCAATCCAAAAAGGTTTGATAAATTACACTCTATTTCTAAGCTTGAAATTATGGTGCAAACGGGCTGTAATTTGCGTTGTAAATATTGTTATGCAGATGGTGGGAGTTACCATTATGGTATTAAACATTTGACACCAGATGACGCTATAAAATATATCCGCTGCTTAATTCAAAACTTTGCTATTCAAAAAGTGGGTAGCGTCTTTTTTTTCGGCGGTGAGCCGACTGCCTATCCAAAAACCATTAGAGCAGTTTGTGATTTGTTTGCAGAATTAGTTCAATCCATGCAAATAAAAGAAATGCCGATGTTCACAATGGTTAGTAATGGTACTTATTATTCGCCTTTGTTGTCGAGTACTTTAAAAAAATACAATATCGAACTAACGATTAGTTTAGACGGTCCTAAATTAATTAATGATCAATTTCGCGTCTTTCGCAACGGCGCAGGAACTTTTGATAAAATTTTGGGCAATATCAAAAAGATGCAATCTGATGGTATTTCATTAAATCTAATCGAAGCAACCTATACTACCTTACATAAAAAATTGAACGACACGCCTGACGCCATTAGAAAGTACATTCATGAAACTATTGGCGAGGTAAAAACGATTGTTGTCACATGTGAGGGCCCTTCTGAGTACGCTCTATCTGAAAGTATAACTACTGAACAAACTGGTTTTAATAACTATCCTTTTCAATGTGAAGATTGCTTGTTTGGTAACGGACTAGCTTTAATCCAAACTTTTTTACAGTCCGGAAATATTTCTTCTTTTTTGTGTGCCTCCGGAGCATCAGCTATTTCACTCACTTGTGATGGGCACCTTTATCCATGTCATCGCTTCTTACCTGATTCAAAGTATGAATTAGGCGTATTTGAAAATGGAAGTTGGAACTTAAATATATATTCGTCAGCATTTCAGAAATTAATTCATTTAAATAAACAAGGTAGACAGGAATGCAAAAGTTGCTGGGCTCGATTTTTCTGTGTGGGTTGCCCCGCAATAGAAATAGAAAATAGTCTTCATGAGAAAATTTGTATGACTCGTAAAAAGTATGCCGAAGCCTTTATGCTGCACTGGACAGCTCTTCAACATGACAAAGAAAGGTTTACGCAATTTAGCGGTCGGCTCAAAAAGTTGACTTCAACAAATTATTGAAAGGAGGTGATAAACATGTCGATTCAAGACTTGCTGGAAACAGAAGTTGACAACATTTCTTTTGAAGACGTGGAATTTTTAAAGACGTATGGAGACGTACGTCTAGGCTGTGGCAGTAGTTGTGGCGGTGATAATGGACCTCAACCTACTAACAATTAATTTTTGATTCACGAAAATTTCATGAGCAATGTATTTTCCCACACAGGTCGCGCTCTGCCGCTGCCTGTGTGCTTTCTTTAAACGAGAGAGGGTGAACGCTCATCCATCGCTATCTGTTTGCACACAAATGGAGCTTATGTTTTTTTATCGTCGCCTGTGCACTGGACGCGTGCATGAAATTATTATTGGCTTTCTTATTTAGTAAAATCATGGACGCCGCTGTCGCATTGAATATGCATGCTCTGCTGGTGCTCATGGGCCTCGGAGCGGGTGTTACCATTGGCATGGCACTCACTCAATTTTTATTCGAATTCACCCGTGCCTACTGGATCCGGCGCTGCAATCTAGCTGTGAAGGCGGATTTGTTTCATGCCATCGTCGGCAGCGACTTGAACACATTTAGCGCCAAGCACAGCGCCACATACATCTCGATTCTCAATAATGATACGAAACAGCTGGAGCTGAACTATTTTTTGCCGATCGCAACGATCATTAATGCCGGCGTGCTCTACGTGTTCGCCGCCGGCGGCATGTTCGCGCTGAATGTGTGGGCCGCGCTGTTCGCCATCGTCGTCAACGCGCTGCCGCTCTTACCGCCGATGCTGTTCGGCCAGCCGCTGATCCATTCGCAAAAGACGGTCAGTGAAGCGCAGGAAGCATATACTGTCGGCCTTAAAGATGCCTTTGCCGGACTTGAAGTCGTGAAAAGCTTTGGTGCCGAGCGGCATCTGCTGCATCACTTTGCGGCGGACAATGCCCGCGTGGAAGGCAGCTTTCTGAGTCTGCGCAAATTAACCGCTTATTACAGCGGCGTGATCGTATTCATCGGCGAATTTTCATTCATCGCCACGATGCTCTTTCTGACGTGGCTCGTGCTGAGCAGGCAGATCAGCATCGGCCTGATGATGGCCGGCATTCAGCTGACGAATTACTTTGTCAATCCGCTTCAGCAGATCGCGCTCGGCACGACGAGCCTTAAAAGTGTGCGCGCCATCAAGACGCGCATGAGCGGCGTCTTTGACATGGCTGCGCAGCCGGCCAAGGCGCGCGTGCAGCTGCAGCGCGCCACGCCGATCGCGCTCAAAGACATCATCTTCGGCTATCAGCCCGGCAAACCCGTACTCAAGGGACTCTCCTTCACCTTTGAGACAGGAAAGAAGTATGCGATCGTCGGAGCCACGGGCTGCGGAAAATCGACGATGATGAAGCTGCTCATGCAGTATTATGCTGACTACAGCGGCCAAATTACCTTTGCCGGGCAGGACGCGCGCGCGGTCGACAAAGCGAGCTTGTACAAGCAGGCTGCGATGATTCATCAGAACATCGTCCTTTTCACCGACTCGCTACGCAATAATATCACGTTGTTCGATGCTTTTCTAGATGAGGACATTCAGCGCGCCGCAGCGGACGCCGGGCTCTCGGCGTTTATCGCCCGCTTCGCGGACGGACTGGACGCGCCAGTGGACGAGAACGGCAAAAACTTCTCAGGCGGCGAGCGCCAGCGGATTGCCATCGCGCGCGCGTTTCTGCGCGAGACGCCGCTGCTGCTGCTCGATGAGGCCACCTCCGGCCTAGACAACCTGACGGCTTTTCAAATTGAAGACACCATCTTGAGGAGACCGAACATCACCGCGCTGCTCATTACTCATAAGCTCACGCCCAAGCTGTTGGCGCGCTATGACGGCATTCTCGCCATCCGGGACGGCGTGGTTGCTGAGCACGGAACATTCGACGAGCTGCTTAGCCTCCAAGGCTACTTCTACCATCTCTACAACCTCGATCGGCAGTCCGAGCAGCAAGTCTTAGACGCGTCACATCCGCTTTGAGCGCGTATTGTGTGTGGCGGGCTAGCGCACGACATGAAAAGAAAAACGGACTGACAAAGACTGAGCACAACAGATTGTGCCCAGTCTTTTTTCGGTCACACATGTTCTTAGGGCCTTCTTCAGGGCACTGGGCAGCCACCGCACTTTCCCCATCCGGCTGCTCAGAGTCTGAGAATCGCCTTAATGTCCTCCTCAGATAACCGTGCCAGGGCTTGATCACCGGACTCGACAACTGTTTCAATCAAGTCGCGCTTCTTCTGCTGCAAGTCATAAATCTTTTCTTCAATCGTTCCTTCGGTAATGAGCCGGACGACTTGGACGACATGCCGCTGGCCAATCCGATGGGCTCGGCCGACGGCATGATCTTCGACCGCCGGATGGCAGCAAATCTGGCAAAGGCGCGTCAGTCCGGTGAGAATTTTGATGCGGCTTTTCTCAAATCCGTCTTTGGCCAGCGCTTCCCTCGTCTCCTGCTGAATCCGTCTGAGATAGGCCATGTAGATCGCTTTCTGCCCCTGCGTCAGTTCAGACGTCTGAACGGTTTCAATCTTGTCCGGCAACTCTGCCAGAACGTCTTTCTTCAGCCGGCGAAGCAGGAACGGTCGAATCATCTGCGCCAGCTTCTCATTGGTCAGCTTCTTAAAGTCAGTGAGTCTAGGAAAAAAGCCGGGCAAGATAGTTTGAAAGATGGACCACAGTTCATTAATTGAATTTTCAATCGGTGTGCTGCTGAGTGCAAAGCGATTGCGGGCCTTGATCCAGCGGACGGATTTGGCCGTCTTCGTATTGAAATTCTTAGTCATCTGCGCTTCGTCTAAAATTTAATCAACTCCGGATTCGTCAATCGGTTCAAAAAGCGGCGAAAATGCTTGCCGAATCCGACACCTGCATGCGTCTCACCGAGGATCGCCGCAATTTTTCCGCCGCGATAGAGCGGCAGGTGCAGCTGATTACGTTCGAGTTCCCCTTTGGAGACGGGCAAATCCGCAAGCAATGTCCTGATCGGCACAAACCGGTGATCCTCAAGTGGCACAAACGTCCCGCCCGACAATCGGTAATATAATGATGTTAGGATAGTTTTACGGACACATTTTAGTTACACTAAGATTAACGAAAGGATGTGTCCCTTATGGGAAACGGCAATACGTCCAATAAATTTAACGATGACTTCCGGCAAATGATCGTCGAACTCTACCAATCAGGAACATCAGCCAAAGATCTCAGCAGCGAATATGGCGTTTCAGAAGCAACGATTTACAAATGGGTTAAGAAGCTTACTCCCATTCCCTTAGAAGACGGCAAATCCTTTACTCCGGAAGATTACGTGAAGCTTCAGAAAGAGATAAGGCGCATTCGGGAGGAAAATGAACTATTAAAAAAAGCTATTGAAGAAGGACATAGGTTAGTCCCACCTCTGCCATCTTTTTGACCCATTTCGGACAAGATATTGATCCGCTTATGACAGAAGTGAGTCACTACCCAATAGATATGGCTCCAAAAGTATTATTGATGCAATCCGTTCGTTTGAGTTTGCGAACAAAATGAGCCAGTAAGAGCGAAGAGAGAGACTAGTAGATTGATAAACAGCCATTGAAACCGGAAACGTTCCAACAGCTGTCCAAAATCAACTCCTTTTGGCGTTAATTCATTACAGTCTATTCGTTTCGATTCAGCAAACGCTTGAAACGACGCATTCCGTCTTTCAACTGACGCGATGGTTCAAAGCTGTGCTTTGGAAATCCTGTGCGCAATGGTTTCGCCGTATTCGTTTTCAGATCGAGAAACGGAAACAAGTCACCTAAGGACACCTTTTAAAGGCAGCCACCCTTTGACTCTGATAAACTGGATAAAATTGTAAAATGGATCGAGTCATCTTCTAGGTGGACATTGGCTTTTTTGGTTTAAGTTAAAGAAAATAAAATTCCGAATTTTTCGTCTTTATTTATGCAACGCTAGTGATCTATAATAAGTTTATAAATAAAAAAAATACAACCCTTATTCATGTTGATGAGCATCATGATTTAGGTTCCCCGGTTGTTAATAGAAATACATTAATGATTCTAGCAATTTAAGTATATCAAAAAAAATTACTTACAAAGAATTAAGATCATCTGATTACATAATTCCTCTTTGCTATCAAAATTTTATTAAAGATGTCTTTTGGATTTCAAATAATAGAAAATTAATTGCTTTTGATTACTTAATAGAAAAGGTGAATTCTGTTTCCCATTAAAAGCAATAGGTTATTAAAAGTTTATCCGTTACAAAAGCTTTTTACTCAGGACATGGAATGATGTATAAAAACAATAGTTCTGCAAGGAAGAGACAGAGCGGACAGATAGGACGGGACCGAAGATGATTGATGTTGTGAACCTCTGTTTTAACTATCAGACGTATGAACGCCGCTCCGGCATAAATGGTGGCATCCAGGACTTTTTTCACCGGCAGACGGTGCAGAAGGCGGCGCTTTCGGACGTCTCCTTCACGATTCATGACGGTGAGATCGTCGGGTTGCTCGGCAAGAACGGGGCCGGGAAGACGACGCTGACGAAAATTCTGACGGGGCTTGTGCATCCCTCCTCCGGACAGGTCTGTGTGGACGGCTTTGTTCCCTATGAAAAGAAAAGTGAGTTTCTGATGCAGATCGGGCTTGTGCTCGGGCAGAAATCGCAGTTGAATTGGGATCTGCCGGCGATGGCCACGCTGCATCTGCTGAAAGCGATTTATCACCTGTCCGATTCGAATTTTGACAGCCGGCTGGCAGAACTACTTCATTTGCTTGGCCTGGAGGCGCTCATCGACACACCGGTTCGCAAACTGTCGCTTGGCGAGCGCATGAAGTTTGATTTGACGTGCGCACTCCTTCATCGCCCGAAGGTGTTGTTTCTCGATGAACCGACGATTGGTTTGGACTGGGAAAGCCAGCAGGCGATTCACACCTTTTTAAAAACTGTGAACGAGCAGCAAGGCACGACGATCATGCTAACGAGCCATTATATGAAAGATATTGAAGCACTGGCTGGCCGCATTCTGATGCTGAGTAAAGGAGAGCTCGTCATTGACAAGACGGTCGATGCGCTGCTCAGGCAATACAGCGGGCAGACCGTGCTTTCGCTGCTGACGGGCGAGAAGCGCGACTTCAGCTACCCTGGGACTGACGTGCGTGTGACCGATCGCGGCATGGACATTGTGTTTGCGGCTGATTCTGCGGTGCGGATCGATGAAGTGCTTCGCGCGTTGCAGCAGCAGGATATCGTCATTGAGTCCGTGTCGACGAGCCAGCTGCCGCTCGAAGACATATTATATGATGTGTATCAAAAGGGAAGTGCGGACGTTTGAGAACTTACGCACAGATTTTTATCACTGAATTGCAGGCAGCGTTCACCTATAAATGGAATGTGCTGGCACAGTTTTTTGTGCCGGTCTTTCAAATGATGTTGGCCCTGTTCGTTTGGCGGGCCGTCTATACGTCAACGCGGCAGACCGTCAGCGGCTATTCATTGCAAAACATGAACACTTATATCATTGTGACCGCATTAATCGGCGTCCTGTGCTCCATGCAGCACAGCTACCGGCTGACCCGGCTCGTCCGCTCAGGCAATTTGTCATTCATTCTTCTGCGGCCGTATCGCTATACGCTGGAATCGCTGGCCACCTTTCTGGGCAGCAAAGTGACCGAAGGCGTGCTGTTTGCCGCTCTTCTGCTCCTTTTAGCGGCAACCGGCTTGATCACACCGGCTGCGCCGTCGCCGCTTGCCGTGCTGCTCTTGCTCATGAACTTTGCTCTGCTGTTCTGTCTTGTCTGTTTGATCGGCGACCTCAGCTTTTGGCTGATTCAAATGT
Source organism: Sporolactobacillus sp. (assembly GCA_047718535.1). Classification (GTDB taxonomy): domain Bacteria; phylum Bacillota; class Bacilli; order Bacillales; family Sporolactobacillaceae; genus Sporolactobacillus. The sequence goes on along the minus strand of JBDNRH010000007.1, from coordinate 1,320 downwards.
GGCCGCTGCGGCCGCTGTTCGCTGCACTGGCCAGTCTGCTTGGAGGCGCGCTCTTTCCACTGGACGTCCTGCCGGCCGCGCTGTATCACATGTTGCAGTGGAATCCGTTCGCCCTGCTATTCTTTGTGAATGCCAAGCTGCTGCTCACACGATTGCCTTCTCCGACTTTGGTCGCTGACTTCATCGCGTCGGCCGGTTGGGCGATCGTGTTTCTCAGCCTCCACTTGCTGCTCTGGAAAAACGGACTGAAACGCTATGAAGGCATGGGGGTGTGAATATGTCTTTGCACTTGATGAGTCAGCTGTTTCGGCAAAGTGTGGCGACATTTTTTGCATATCGCATGACGTCTCTTTTCGTTATTGTGTTCGGCAGTCTGTTTTCAGTGATTGAAATTGTGACCGTGCTCGTCTACTACCAATTCACAGGCGACATTGCTGGGTATTCGCTGCCGCAATTTTTGCTCGTCATTGCCTCGTTTGAATGCATTAGCAATTTTTACCAATTTCTGTTTGTTTCGGCACATGAGCAGATGGCAGATAAAATTATCGGCGGCGAGCTCGACTATGATTTCATTCGCCCGGTTGACAGCCAGCTCTATAACAGTCTGAGCGCCTTTGATCTGGCGAGCGGCATCAACTTGATCATTCCGAGCGTACTTCTCATCTATGCTGTGCCGAGAGCCGGTCACCCCGGCTGGCTGCAAGGCGTGTGCTTCGTGCTGTTTCTCATCATTGGTACTTTTATGTATTATTTAATGAACCAATTGTTTGTGGCGCTGTCGTTCTGGGTGGAGCGCCCCGGCAAGCTGCTCGGCATTCCCGAGTATCTTTTTGATCTGGCAAGCCGGCCGCGCAGCGTATATCCGCACGTGCTGCAGCTGCTTTTTGCTTGGATTCTGCCGATCGTCGCCTCGACAAATCTGCCGGTTGACATCCTGAGAGGGCGGGTGAGCGTTGCAGAAACGCTCGCTTACTTGACCGGCGTTGCCGTGCTGGCCGCTCTTGTCCGCCTGCAGTGGAAGTGCGGCATCGCTCGCTATCAGTCGGCCAACTAGCAAGTCGGTTGGCAGCGGAGCGCCGGCGATTTACCCGGAAATGAGGTTCAGCTAAAAATTCTGGAAAACTTTGTGCTTTTTGTTCTAGATTCTGCCTGTCCTGCATAGACCGATTGAATACGAATCAAAAAAGGGAAGGCGAGGCTAGGATATGAGCACAGAAAAAAGCAAACTGAGGTACTTATCACTCGAGTTCGACAGTCATAGATACTTGTATTTATTCGAAATAAGATAAGCTAGAAATGTCTGCATTTCTTCGTCGTTTT
>JBDNRH010000006.1:0-151318 GCA_047718535.1 Sporolactobacillus sp. | reverse complement strand
GTAGGTCACTGCCAGGCATTTGAAAGTAAGAGAGGCGTTTCTCAGTAAATGAGAAACGTCTCTTTTTTGTTGCTGCATAAGAGCAGGCAGCGATACAAATAGAAGCAAGATGAACAAATTGTGTCTAATATTTGACAAATGAAAGCGATTACAGTTAATATTTTGCTTAGGCTAGCTTATATTGAATTTGGGGGAGGGGAAAGAATGCATTGGGTGCAAACGTATAATCCGCTTGGAAATATGCTTGTCTCTTTTTTTGTAGCTTGCATACCTATTGTTTATTTTTTCTGGGCATTGGCTATAAAAAAAATGAAAGGGTATCTGGCTGGATTGTCTACGGTAGGGATTGCACTGGTTGAGGCTGTGCTTATCTATAAGATGCCTGTGGTTTTAGCCGTGCAAGCCACTCTCTTTGGTGCAGTTCAAGGATTGTGGCCAATTGGATGGATTATTATTACTGCTTTATTTCTTTATCAGCTGACTGTTGCTTCAGGTCATTTTACAATTATTCAGGATTCCATTGCCTCAATTACTCAAGACAGGAGGCTTCAAGCGCTTTTAATTGCTTTCTCATTTGGAGCTTTCTTGGAGGGAACTGCAGGATATGGCGCGCCGGTTGCCATTGCCGCTGGATTATTGATCGGTCTTGGATTTAACCCATTCTACGCAGCCGGACTCTGTCTGATAGCGAATACAGCACCGGTAGCTTTCGGCGCTGTAGGTATCCCTATTCTGACTGCAGCTCAAGTATCTGGCATTGATGCGCATTCAATTAGCCAAATGGTCGGGCGACAAGTTCCAATTGTTTCATTGTTTGTGCCTTTTTGGCTCATTTTTATAATGGCCGGCTGGCGGAAAACTCTCGAAGTTCTGCCAGCAATACTCGTATGTGGTGTATCCTTTGCCGGCGTCCAATTTTTCACGTCCAATTTCATGGGGCCAGAGCTCCCGGATATCGCTTCGTCCATTCTAAGCATAGTGGCCATGGTCATCTTTCTAAAAGTATGGAAGCCAAAAACGATTTTTCGATTCAAAGAAGAGTCCAGTCCAGAAATTCTATCGACTGGATTCAGTGAACAGTCGGCAACGGTGGAAACAGCTCCGCATCATTCGATAAAAGATTTATTTATTGCGTGGTCTCCATTTGTTACATTGATAGTAATTATCAGTTTATGGGGGGGCGTAGATGCATTTAAAGCATTGCTTGCCAAGGCTACTTTCCTTATACCGGTTCCGGGACTTAATCTTGTTATTGAGAAGGCGCAGCCGATTGTCAGTCAATTGACACCTTATGAAGCCATTTTCAAATTCGATACACTAGGGGCAACCGGAACAGCAATAATGATTGTTTGTCTGATTAGCAAATTTCTTCTTGGAATGTCATGGAAAATTTGGGTTCAGACATTGGGTAAAACGTTGAAAGATTTATTGCTGCCATTAACTATGATTGTTTCTGTGATTGGTTTTGCCTATATTGAAAATTATTCGGGGATGAGTGCGACGCTTGGACTAGGGCTTGCGTCGACAGGAGCGGCATTCCCATTTGTCTCACCGTTAATTGGTTGGCTGGGTGTATTCCTGACAGGTTCGGATACGTCTTCGAATGCGCTGTTCTCCAACTTGCAAAAAATCACCGGTCATCAGATTGGGGTCGATCCAACACTTCTTGTTGCCGCCAATTCGTCAGGCGGTGTCACAGCGAAAATGATTTCACCACAATCAATCGCTGTAGCTACAGCAGCAACTGGCCAAGTGGGTAAGGAAGGAAATCTGTTCATGTTTACTTTGAAACACAGTTTGCTGCTCGTCGTCATCATTGGTGTCATTACGTTGCTTCAGGCTTATGTCTTTCAATGGCTGATTCCTTGAGTGACTGGTTAATTATTTTGGCAAGTACTCCGGAAAATAGGTAAAATAGAGTTAGTTTGTAAGAAAGCGGAGTGAATGAGGTTGCCAATTGAACCAATCAATTCAAAGAAAATCTATGAAAAAATAACCGATGCACTTTTAGGATTAATCCGATCAGGCGAATTGAGACCCGGTGATCGGATGGCACCCGTTGGCACCTTGGCTGCTGAATTTGGAGTCGGCCGATCAGCTGTCAGGGAAGCACTGAGTGCATTACGGGCTATGGGACTGGTTGAGATGCGTCAAGGAGAAGGGACGTATGTCCGCGCTTTTTCTTCGGATACATTGTCAAAGTATTTGGCAACGGGCTTGCTGATGGAATCCCGTGAAATTGACGACTTACTCGATATTCGTGAATTATTGGAAAGTGATGCCGCAAGTCGTGCTGCGTCTCGTGGTAATGCGGAACAAATCAATGATATTTTACTTGCTCTGGAATCGATGAAAGAAACAAACGAGAGCGCAACGGCAGGTGAGGATGCTGATTTTGCTTTTCATATGGCAATTGCCCGCGCTTCCGGTAATCGCTTGCTTGCTCAGCTGATGGCAAGCGTATCGAAGACAATTGTCAGTGCAATGCGGGAAACACGGCGACTGTGGATATTTTCACAGAAATCGGCATTGAAGAAGATGGATCAGCAGCATCGTCGAATATATCAAGCAATAGTGAATGGCGAAGCTCAGCAGGCGCGTCAAGCCATGCTGGATCATCTTGATTCCGTTCGGAAAATAGTTAAGCAATCCGTATAAGCATTCTATAGCAAAGTCAGATCGGTGCGGCATATTGGAGCATTCACGAGCTGACTTTGTTTTCTAATAGGTGAATAAGGTGTAGAATCTTGCCGTCATGCCGAGGAAAAGGGAAGGTTCGCGGCAGCCTGCAGTCAGCGCCTATGATACAGTAAGATGGGTTCAGATAGTGGATAAAAATATTGATTCTAATTATTATGAATATCAAAAATCATATCGCACGAATTGTGTCAATGTTAAAAAAAGAAATATATTAAAAAAAGTGTACAAAAACCGATAATTGTGTGATAGAATTGTGTCTGTGAAGGAGCAGAGATCAGATCACCTGATATTTGTTTGGCTCCGAAGCATGACTTATCTGTGATAGGTTTATTTTATGAAAGAAGATGAGCTCGATTGAAAGTATCACTTTTCACGACCTGTTTAGCTGAGCTATTCTATGTCGATGTACTCAAGGATACGACAGAAGTTCTGGAAAGGCTTGGATGCGAGGTAGATGTTCCTGAAGGACAGATTTGCTGTGGTCAGCCGTCGTATAACAGTGGCTACAAAACAGAATCGATCGGTCCGGCGAAACATATGATTGAAGCCTTTGAACATTCGGATTATATTGTCTCGCCATCAGGGTCCTGTACGTCAATGTTCCGCGAGTATCCGAAAATGTTTGCGAATGATCCGAAGTGGGCTGCACGCGCACAAAAGATTGCGGACAGGACATACGAATTGACGTCATTCATTGTCAATGTGCTTGGAGTTGAGGACGTTGGTGCGGAATTTCATGCACGTGTAACCCTGCATACTTCCTGCCATATGACGCGGTTGCTTGGTGAACGGGATTCGCATTATCGGCTGCTCAGTCATGTGAAAGGGCTGGAACTTGTCAAATTGCCAAATAATTATGACTGCTGTGGATTCGGCGGCACCTTTTCTGTTAAAATGACCCCGATTTCTGAGCAGATGGTCGATGAAAAAATTCGCCATATTGAGGAAACGAAAGCGGATGTGCTCGTTGGTGCCGATGCCAGCTGTCTGATGAATATCGGCGGTCGGATGAGTCGATTAGGGAAACCCGTTAAAGTGATGCATATTGCGCAAATATTGAATAGCCATTCAGCGGAGGAGGTGGTTCGTCATGCCGATGAACGTCGGAAATCTACCATTCTTTGATGGCGTCGATCAAGCAATTCATAATACGTATATGGTCAATGCGGTTTCCTCGGCTCAAGACGGTCTGCGTGAGAAAAAACTGAAGGCAACCGTTGGCGATCAAACGCTTGGTGACTGGGAGGAATGGCGAAAGGCCGGTGAGGAAATTCGCCAATTCACACTTGATCATCTGGACTATTATTTGAAACAGCTCAGTGAACAATTTGCCGCACGTGGCGGTCACGTGTTTTTCGCCCAAACAGCCGAAGAGGCGCAGGAGTATGTGCGCCGCGTCGTGCGCGAGAAGCATGCGAAGAATGTTGTGAAATCCAAATCGATGGTGACCGAGGAAATCAGCCTGAATGAAGCGCTCGAAGCAGAAGGATGCGATGTGCTCGAGACGGATCTTGCCGAATTTATCCTCCAAGTGGATCATGATAAACCGTCGCATATTGTCGTGCCTTCTGTGCATAAAGATCGTAAGAAGGTGCGCGAGGCTTTTGCCAAGCTGGGTTATCAAGGAACAGATGAACCAACGGAACTGGCAGCATTTGCCCGCAAAACCTTGCGCGAGAAATTTCTTCATGCCGATGTTGGCGTTACCGGCTGCAATTTCGCAGTTGCTGATACTGGCAGTCTCTGTCTTGTAACCAATGAAGGAAATGCCAATATGGTCACCAGTTTTCCCGAGACACAAATCACAGTAATGGGGATGGAACGGCTTGTTCCGTCTTGGAAAGAGCTGGATATTCTAGTCACGCTGCTTTGCCGCAGCTCAGTCGGTCAGCGGTTAACGACCTATGTCACGGATATTACACCTGCAGAGCAGACGGAGACGGTCGACGGACCCAAAGATTTTCATTTAGTGATTGTCGATGCCGGTCGCAGCAACGCATTGGGAACAGAATTTCAGCCGGCACTGCAATGCATTCGCTGTGCGGCCTGTCTGAATGTGTGCCCCGTGTATCGTCACATTGGTGGGCATGCCTATGGATCGATTTATCCGGGACCGATTGGTGCTGTCTTGTCACCAATATTGGGAGGATATAAACGCTATGGGAAATTGCCCTACGCGTCCAGCCTTTGCGCCGCCTGTACAGAAGCATGTCCAGTTCGTATTCCGCTACACGAGTTATTGATCAAGCATCGGCAGAAGTATGTGGCCGGTGCCGGACATCCGCAGACAGGTGAAAAAATAGCCATGAAGGCATTTGGTATCGGTGCGAAGTCTCCATTTCTTTTTAAAACAGGGATGAAAGTGGCCCCGATTCTGCTCAAACCGCTTGTCCATGATGGGGTCATTCAAAAGGGTCCCGGTCCAATCAAACCATGGACACATGGACGCGATTTGCCGGCGCCGAGCAAAGAAAATTTCCGCACGTGGTTTAAAGCTCATAAAGCAAGCCAGTCCAGCGTCGCTGCTGCGGAAAGTGCAAGGAGTGAGTCGCGATGAATCAAGGAACGATTGAGAACCAAGATCGATTTTTGCAGACGATAGCCAAGAAACTGGGGCACGCGGTTGGTGAAAAGGTGCCTGAACCACAATGGTCTCACATGCCGCAATGGGCGGTCTATGAACACAAGACACAGGATCAGCTGATAGATGTCATTAAAAAAGCAAGTGAATCGATACACACACATGTCGAAGAAACCGATAGTGCGCATCTGGCTGAACATTTGCAGCGGTTGATCGTGAACTATGGCAATGGTCCGATAATCGCGACGGCCGATCAGCGATTCAGCGAATGGGGCTTAACCGACCTCTTAGCTGAAAATAAGGTGGCTGTCTGGGATACAGCGAAGGGACATGAAAATATTGACCGTGCCGCGCACGCGGAAATCGGTCTGTCCATTTGTGACGTTATGCTTGCCGAGTCAGCGACTGCGGGTCTTTTTAACGATAAAGACAAAGCAAGAAGTGTCAGCTTACTGCCCGTGACATCAATCGTTCTCGTAGCGAAAAGCACGATTGTGCCGCGATTGACGCAAGCAATGGCGCGCGTCCAGGATCAAGTTGATGCCGGTGAAGCGCCGGCACCCTATATAAACTTTATTTCTGGGCCGAGTAATAGCGCGGATATTGAGATGCGGCTCGTTGTCGGCGTTCACGGACCCGTCAAAGTTGCCTATTTGATCGTTACGGATCGCTAAAGGGATGGATAAGTTGAGAAGTGGCAGGTGGTACGTGACAAACGTATCATCTGCCACTTCTTTTAAGACGCTAAGAAAATAAAAAATGTCAGCGGAACCAAGGATAAGAGAAGCTGGGACTCAGCTATCGCCTGTGGACCTGACTTCGCCAAATTAGTCTAATGACGCACTTGTCCATCGCCTTCGACAAGATATTTAATCGAAGTGAGAGCGTTCAGCCCCATCGGTCCGCGGGCATGAAGTTTTTGCGTGCTGATTCCGATTTCAGCACCAAACCCAAACATTTCACCGTCCGTAAACCGAGTAGACGCATTATGATAGAGCGTGGATGCATCTACTTCTCGGAAAAAGCGTTGCACATTCGCGCGATCTTCACTAATAATTGCTTCGGAATGGCGGGTACTATAACGGGCGATATGGGCGATCGCCTGATCGAGAGTTGAAACAACCTTAATTGCGACAATTTTGTCGAGATATTCTGTCTCCCAATCTTGTTCGCTGGCTACAGGCAATTGCGGGAATAGTTCTGAAACAGTGGGATCGATTCGGCAGATTACATCGGCATCAGTCAAAGCCTGAATCAATGCATTTCCGTGGGCGATCAGCCATTGCTCGTGAACGATGATCGTTTCTATCGTGTTGCAGACAGACGGGCGCTGCGTTTTGGCGTTTAACGCGATGGCGATCGCCATTTGCGGCTGAGCGGATTGATCGATATAAAGATGACAGTTGCCTGCCCCTGTCTCAAGTACGGGTACACTGGACTGGTTCACCACGGTTTCAATTAATTGGCGGCTGCCCCGAGGGATCAGGACATTGAGATAATCATTTAAATGAAAAAAACGGTCGGCGGTTTTGTGGCTTGTGTCTTCAAGCAATACGACGCTGTCTTCCGGGAAATGTCCGCTAAGGAGCGCTTGATGAATGGCGTCAACTAATGCCTTATTGGATTCGAGGGCCGATGAACTGCCGCGCAGAAAAACGGCGTTGCCCGTTTTCAGGCAGAGACTGGCTGCGTCCACGGTGACATTCGGCCGTGCTTCGTAAACCATACCGACGACGCCAAGCGGTACGCGTATCTTTTTTATTAATAAGCCGTTTGGCCGCATCCATTTGTCCAGAACGGTGCCAATTGGATCGGGCAGTTGACTCACCTTGCGCAAAGCGGCGCTCATTGCCTGAATGCGTTCAGGTGTCAGCAGCAGACGATCAAGCAATGAAGCAGTCATTCCTTTTTGTTTGGCACGTGACATATCCTGTTGATTAGCTGCCAAGATAGTGTCTTGTTGACTGCTCAATGCGTCGGCAATCAAGCAGAGCACCTGATTTTTCTCAGCAGTTGTCTTTAAGGCGAGGGATGCGGCCGCGGTGCGAACCTTTTCAGCTTTAATCAGCAATTCATCACGGTAAGTCATGGATTCCATTTTCGTTATCTCCTTCCATGTGGTAAGCGTATGCTGGCATTCCATGGGACCCAATTATTGCGATGAACAACTTCCGGATGGCTCCCGTTAATTTGCTGCATCGCTTTTTCACTAGGCAGCTGCTTGATTTGATTGAGCTGCAAAGATGAGTAGTTCACCTGTCCTTTGCCAAGCACTTTATTATATTTATCGACGAGCTGAATCACTTCTCCTGCGGCAAATTGACCGATAATTTTTCGAATACCCGCGGGAAGCAGGCTTTTTCCATCGTGCATCAAGGCCTTAACTGCTCCATCGTCGATCTCGATTCGACCCGAGACAGGGGAGTGCAACGCAATCCATTGCTTTGCCACTTTCAGCGAGGCATGCGAATTTGTGCTGCCGATATAGGTGCCGTCTCCCTGTCCATTGATAATTTGTACGAGTTTGTCTGGACCGCTTCCCTTGCCAATGAAAACACGGACGCCGAGCGATAATGCGGTATCCGCTGCCATCAGCTTTGACTTCATTCCACCTGTGCCAACCTTTGAACCGGAAGAACCACTAATGGTCGCTAGCAATTCCTGAGGCAGCCGTTCGAGAAACATATAGCGTCTGGCATCCGGGAAACGATTCGGATTCTTATCATATAAACCATCCACATCGGTCAATATGGCTAAAAAATCAGCATGGATCAAACCGCTGACAAGCGCTGAGAGCATATCATTATCACCGAACGTCAGCTCTTCCAAAGATACAGAGTCATTCTCGTTGATAATCGGAATGACGGATCGACTGAGCAGCTCTGACAGTGTGGAATAAGCGTGACTCATTTGTTCTTTGCGCTCAAAGTCTTGGCGAGCGAGCAGCAATTGAGCGATCGGCACGTCATAGTGCCCAAACGACTGGGCATAGGCACGCAGTAATTGGACTTGACCGACAGCTGCTGCAGCCTGCTTGCCGGCAAGTGTGACGGGACGCGCGGGATAGCCGAGACCGCAATAGCCAGCGGCAACTGCCCCAGATGAGACAAGCGCCACCTCATGACCAAGCGCTCTCAGTTTGACGATCGCGGCTACGTGATCGTTTAGTTTTGCTTCATCTAATTTTCCATGCGAATCTGTTAAAGAACTGCTGCCTATCTTCACAACAATTCGTTTCATAGTCATGACGTCAAGCATCCCTTCGTCGTTCCAATTATAAGCGGTTTTCTATACAAAAAAGCCCCGTCCAATAAAGGACGGGGCTTCAAACGGACCCGCGGTACCACCTTTGTTAGCGTAACAACTACGCTCACTCAAGCCCCTCTAACGCAAAGGCAGACGATCCGTTTTGCCGGACTGCTCAAGGACAGGTTCACTGAAATGGGGGCGACGGCATCTTCCAGCCGATGAATGCCGCTCTCTGAGGCACATTTCCAGTTACTGATTCCTCTCAACACACGCTTATAATTTTGTTATTATTATATGCTAGTTCTCGGAGCAAAGTCAATGAAAAAAACGCGTGTCAAAGCAAATACAGGCCGAAAAGTAGCGCGCAGACGAGAAAATAATGAAGCCAATGTATACGGTGAAGGAGCGTGCAACCGAGGAACCATCGACATCCTATAATAGCGGGCAGCCATAAGAATAATTCCCAAAAATGGATTGGAATTTGAAGAAATAAGGAAAAGACCGTTCGAATACTAATAGCCAAATGAACAAAAAGAAATGTAACTAAGGCTTTTTTAAAACCATATTGCTTAAGCCCAATGGTGCATGCGACTAGGCAAACACCTGCATAAACGAATAAACCGAGTGAAAAAATCATTGTTCCACCTTCTAACTATGTGAGATAATTTTCATATCTAGTAAAAACGAGGGGGTGCACTCCATGTCAAGTCCTGAAGGTGATTTCCTGATTGGTGACTTTATTGCGGCTTGCGGGACAACACGTGATACCGTTCGCTATTATGAGCAGCTTGGCTTAATTACACCGATGAAAAGTGGAACCTATAAGCACTATAATAGCCAGATGATTATTGATTTTCAGGCGATCAAAGAAATGCAAGATCTTGGTATGTCACTGCAATGGATTCGTTCTGTTTTTGATCTGAAACGAGAGAAGGGGTGCGGCACAGAAAGCTTTGTGCAGGCGGTGAAAGAAAAACTGCACGCGCTCCATCAAGAGTTGATAGACGAAGCGAATCAGATCAACGATCGCATACGTCGAACAGAACGACTGATTGATGAATTAAGTAGGGTCGAGCATGGCAGGGCAGATTAGAGCGAAGTAGGTCATATATTTCATGTAAGATTTAAAAATTTTGAAACAAAAAGCGTCTTCACTTCGTATTAAAGGTTACAAACGGAGAATTTAACCATTTGGAGGAGAGTCAATGAAAAGATGGTTTGCTGTTGTACTTGCCCTGACGCTCGTGCTCAGTCCCGCCGCTGTTTTCTTACCGGCATCAGGAAGTGGTCACCAAGTATTAGCCAAGGGCTATCGGACAGGAATCAAGACCTTTCAACCGTCAACGCGTACGGGGACACATTCATTTTTCAAAAATAAAACGATTCAGCGCTCTGAAGCAAAAAGTTCACGAAGTTTTGGCCGTTCATTAGGTGGCGGATTCATGCGCGGCATGATATTCGGCGGGCTTTCTGGTCTTTTATTTGGCAGTTTACTTTCGCATTTCGGCGGCTTCGGTATGATGGCCGGTTTTCTGATTAATATACTGGCTGTGCTGGCCATTATTGCGTTAATTCGCTATCTATTTGTCAGTTTCACGAGACGGCGGCGTGCGGAGGACGACAATCCGTGGAGGAAATAATTTTTTCAGAGCAGGACATCGTCAATGCCGTTTGTCTCTCTATCGCGGCGAGAAAAAAGATAGAACCGGCACAAGTGAATGTTGAACTGCTTTACGATGATGAGTACGGATTTTCTGCAGAAGTGTATACGAATGGCAGAAAGCAGGTGCTTGTCGAGGCCAATTTGATTGAAGCGGTGCGTCAGTATATTGCGCAGGAAATGGACGGCGATCCGTATGCAGCCTCACTCCGGATGAACTATGAGGAGCCTGAAGGGATTAGCATCTCTTGTCGGCTGTAATTCATACGGTTAAAGGAGCCAGCCCGATTAATGGGCTGGCTCCTGTTTGCAAGTCGCTGAAGGAAAAATTAAGCTGACGGTTGTCCCTTGGTCAACGATAGACTGCACACGAAGCTGACCATGATGACTATGCATAATCTGTTGGCAGATGGCAATCCCGAGACCCGTGCCGTGAACTTTGGTCGTGAAGAAAGGATTTCCAAGTTGTTCAAGGGTGTGCTCAGGGATACCTACTCCCGTGTCTTTAATTTGGAGATGATGAGTTGTACCGTGTGAAGACAGGGTAAGAGTGATAGTGCCATGAGCCGGAGTTGCCTCAATCGCATTCTTAATAATATTAATCAATACTTGTTTGATTTGGCCGGCATTGCCCTCAATCATGTGTAGATCGGCGTCGCTGCTGAATGAGAGCAGAAGCTGCTTTTCAGACGCTATTTTTGTAAAAAGAATGAGGGCTTTCTCAATCACCGAATGGAGATCGATGGGATTGAGCGTGCTGCTTGGCTCGCGGACAAAAGAGAGAATATCAGTCGTTAATGTTTCCATATAATCGATTTCATCACGCACCAGCTGAAGATAGTGTCTGCTTGTACCCGGCTGTTCCGCTAATAATTGTATGAATCCTTTAATGGATGTCAGCGGGTTGCGCACCTCGTGAAGAATTTGTGCTGAAAGCGTTCCGATCAGCATCAGTCGTTCATCTTTATTATTTTGGTTTTCACTCGTCTGGAGCAGGGGGGGCTGTTGTTTGATAGATAGAATATAATAGGATTGTTCACCGATGGTCCAAGGCCGGATCTGAAGCAGGACAGGTAAATAATCGTGATCAACGCGCATTTTCAGCGGAAGGGGAGAATCGTCCTTCGCCGAGCTTTCTTTTGTCAGTCTAGCAAAAAGCAAGGATAAATCGCGGGTTGTGAAGAACAGCGACAGGAATAAATTTTCCAGTGGATGCTCGTCAGTTCCAAATAATAAGCGGCTGGCATGCGGATTTCCGTAGATGATTTTATCTCCTTGAATAAGCAGAAGAGCCTGATTATCATCTTTAATAAATGGTTTCTGTTTGGCAAATCTATAAACGGTCTCATTGATCAGATGTTCACTAATCATGACCCCTATGTCCCTCCTTATAGAGAAAATTTGACATAAATTCGGCTATTTACTCGTTAGATATATATGCTGATTGGGCGGGGAATAGAGCAGTTTATGTCTTTTGAAAAGTAAATATAGGCATAGCGGAAAATTCATGGTACTGTATTTGTAAACTATAATTATTAATCGGTTAACAAAAGAGGGGCCGTTTTATGACTAATTATGAGTGGGAAGCCACAGAATTATTAGAGGCGTATCGTTTGGGCAAGGAGACGCCGGAACACGTACTAGACTGTGTTTGGCAGCGTATCGACAAATGGAATCCTTCTATTCATGCGATTGTCACGGAGACAAGAAGTGCATCGTATGCGGCTGCACGGCGCTCCGCGGAACGCATTCGTCAGCACGGTATGCGTCCTTTAGAAGGGATCCCGATAGCGATCAAAGACTTGACGGATACGAAAGACGTGCGGACGACATATGGGAGTCTTGTCTTTGACCAGCATATTCCCACACAGGATGCGGAAATCGTTCGTCGATTGAAAGAGGCAGGCGCAATTTTAATTGGGAAGACGAATACACCAGAATTTGGTCATAAAGCGACAACCAATAATCGTGTATTTGGTGCCACGCGGAATCCTTGGAAGCTTAGCAATGGTGTTGGTGGGTCAAGCGGGGGATCAGCTGCGGCTGTCGCCGCAGGATTTTGCCCGCTGGCGGAAGGAAGTGATGGAGGCGGCTCCATCCGCATCCCGTCAGCACTTTGCGGCGTAGTTGGCTTTAAGCCAAGCTTTGGCCGTATTCCATTGGATAACAATAAGGAGGACGTTTTCGCCTCAACCATGCCGTTTGTCAGCTACGGTCCGATTGCACGAACTGTGCGGGACGCTGCGCTGATGTTTGATGCCGTACAAGGCCCGTCTGCTGACGATCCATTTTCAGTAGATGCGCTTGATCCGCCTATATGCACAACGTTGAGGGATGGACCTGTTCATTGGCGAATTGGGTATACGTATGATTTTGGCGTGTATCCGCTTGATGATCAAATTCGCTGTCAATTTGACAAAACGCTTGCGCAATTTTGTGCAAATGGTGCATCTGTCACGTCAGCACCGATTTGCATCGCCGATGATAGGAAGCAATATGTGCAATTTTTCAATCGATTGTGGATGATTGGACTTGCGGAGAGCTGTGTGGATTTGATGCGGGATCATCGAGAAGCACTCAGTCCCTCACTCGTTTCAATGATTTTACGCGGTGAGCACGGAACGGCTGCAGAATATTTGGCGTTGCAGCAAAAGCGGACGGCGATCTGGCGACTGTTTCAGAAACAATTTGAACGAGTTGATATACTTGTGTCACCAACCCTTGGCGCTGTTCAGTATGGTTATGACCAAGAAGGGCCGAATGAGATAAACGGCCAGCCAATTGACAGCGAGTCAGAATGGATGATGACCAGCCCGATCAATCTGACCGGTGAACCGGCTTGCTCATTGCCGATAGGACGCACGGCGGAGGGCTTGCCCATCGGCATGCAGTGCATTGCACCTAAATTAGCTGATCGCCGTCTGTTTCAATTTGCCTACTGGGCAGAAGCACAAATCGGTTGGCAGGATCAACCCCTCTTGGATTTTCCTGAGAAGTGAATTATCACAAAAGAAATCAACAATGACAGCCTTTACATTTATTAAGAAAGGGTTTACAATAACTGTGTTATCGATTGTTGGTATGCCCATCATAATACTTTGCACCGAGTAATGTTACCCAACTTTTTGGCGGAGACGAGCAGTGGAAGCAAGGCGCACTGCCCAAGCGCTGCTTTCACTAAACCGGGTTGGAATTTGTTTGATTGTTCTGTGAAGGGCTCGTGTCTGCTTTTTTCTCCTGACTTGTCAGGGGATTTTTTTTAATTGACAGATGCTGCGTGCAATTCTTTCGACCTGTAACGATAAAAAAACATTCCTGCGGGAAGCAGGAATGTTCAGACAGCCGATATTCTATTATTTCTCAACAGAAGGCAGCACCGGTTCGTTAATCGGGCCGTCAGCGCCAAGATAATAGCGATTCAGCGGTTTCAGATCATCGTCAAGTTCATACACAAGCGGCGTGCCAGTCGGAATATTAAGACCAACAATGACATCAGCCGGCACGTTATCCAAGTGTTTAACGAGGGCGCGCAGCGAGTTGCCATGAGCGGCGATGATTACTTTTTTACCTGCTTTCAATTGCGGAACGATTTCTTCATTCCAATACACGAGCACGCGATCAACCGTGTCAAGCAAGTCTTCAGTCAGCGGTTGCTGAGCTTCGGTTAATCCGGCGTAGCGCGGATCATTCAGTTGGGCAATATAACGCTCGTCCGTCTTTTCCAATGCCGGTGGCTTAATGTCAGCAGAACGGCGCCAAATATGCACTTGCTCCGCACCGTACTTCTCAGCGGTTTTTGCTTTGTTTAAGCCTTGCAGCGCACCATAATGCCGTTCATTCAGACGCCATGTATGTTCGACTGGAATCCAAGTCAGATTAAGAGCATGAAGGACATTCCACAGCGTGTGGTTGGCACGTGTTAGAACAGATGTATACGCCTGATCAAATGTATAGCCGTTTTTCTTCAGAATTTCGCCGGCTTCCGTTGCTTCCTGTTCGCCTTTATCAGTCAGATCAACATCTGTCCAGCCAGTAAACTTGTTTTCCAAGTTCCATGCGCTTTGCCCGTGACGAATCAATACGAGTTTAACCATCGGGTGAAAACACTCCTCTCAAATTTAAAAAGCTGTCCATTAACAAGGCTGGGACAGGCGGCATTAGAGGAAAACATCTCTAACAGAACCGTCTCAGCTAGTTAAAGTATCAACTATGGTACGATTTTCTACTCAAAATCACTGCGTCAAGCGGCATAAAATGACGAAACGTGATTTTCACATCAACTCATTATAGCATGGTTTTAAATGACCCGCATTTTGATCTTTTAAAAAGAATGTGAAAGAATTGTTCACTCCACGCAAGCATACAGTTATTTGTTGATTCAATCCGCGTCAAACACACACTGAGGGGAACAGCAATGGATGCAGATTCATATTGTAAAAAATGGAGAATCGTTGTGGACGATGGCGGTGCGGAAGGCGCATGAATTCCGACTATTGGCAAAAGCAGCGTAACTATTGTTATTCCCTCTGCGCCATATTATAATGTTCATGCAAAAAAAGATATAGAGAAGAGAGAGAATAAAATGAGTGGTTTCCAAAAGAGGATCGAAGGCGGAAGGGATCAAACCCCATTTGTTCATGAAGTGGCAGCAGTCTGCGTACTTGCCGGCAAAATTCTGCTGCAAAACGGGGCAGAGACTTTCCGGGTCGAGGATACAATGAATCGGATTGCACGGAATTTCTCGGTCTATGACGCACAGAGTTTTGTCACACCGACGGGCATTATTTTTTCAATTGAAAACACGGATATTACGAAACTCGTCCGAATTAACGAACGAGGAACCAACTTACGTAAAGTGACTCAGGTCAACAGTCTTTCGCGCCAAGTGGCGGCGGGCAGTGTGGGCATTAAAGAGGCTTATCAGCAATTGAAGATGATTAATCAGTCGCGTGAGTGCTACGCGCCGTGGCTGCAGATTGTGGCAGCAGCCAGCGCCAGCAGTTGTTTTCTAATTATGTTTCTCGGACAATGGCCGGATATACTGCCTGCATTTGTTGCCGGTGGCGTCGGTCAGGCAGGAACAATGTATTTTCATCGGTTAACGAAGGTTAAGTTTTTCTCTGAATTTATTTCATCTATAGTTGTCGGTTTGATTGCCGTTCTTGCCGTTAAGACAGGATGGGGATTGGATTTAAATAAAATTATTATTGGCGCTGTGATGCCGCTTGTTCCAGGTGTACCGATTACAAATGCGGTGCGCGATTTAATGGCCGGGGATCTTGTTTCCGGTCTGTCAAAATTCGCTGAATCCGTACTCACTGCGTTTGCCATTGGTATCGGTATTTCCTTTGCACTGGCGATCGGATGAGGTGAAGCGATGACCTTAATCATGTTGGCTGTTCAAGCGGTCACAAGTTTTATTGCGACGTGTGCATTTGCTGTGATTTATAATATCCCGAAAAAGCCGTTGTTTCATGGCGGCTTGATCGGTCTTGTCTCATGGTTGATTTACTTTCTGCTCTATACATGGAATGGGAACGCGTTCGCAGCGACTTTTGTTGCATCGTTTGTGATTGCTGTAATGAGCCATATTTTTGCGCGCATTTGCAAAAATCCAGTCATCATTTATAGCGTCGCCGGTATTATTCCGCTTGTACCCGGTGGCCTGACTTACACGGTCATGAACCGGGCCGTTGGCGATCAATACAGTCTCGCCCTTCATCTTGGCGAGAAGGCACTCGTGCTGTCCGGTGCGATCGCATTAGGTTTGATTTTCGCCGAGGTGCTCAGTCCGCTGATGAAGAAAAGTTATCAGACGGTGACCCAACGTAATCAATTGAAAACAGACGTAAAGCATCTGTTTATGCATAAATAATTTTGTCGCCCCCTGTTTTTTAGCGGTCGATTTTGTTAGTATAAAGCTAATTAATCGATATAACTGGTATAAAACAGGAGCTGATTGTTTTGAAAATCATTTGTTTTGGCGATAGCGTGACGCGCGGAATCACTTTTCTGAATGGCCGCTTCAAAATCGTTCGGAATAATTACCCTGTTTTGCTGCAAAAAGGTCTCGGCGATGGAGATACGGTCATCAATAAAGGTGTGTTTAATGACAATTCAGATCTGCTGCTGCAGCGGCTGGACAAAGATGTATTAGAGTTGCAGCCCGATCTCGTGCTGATTAATATTGGCGGCAATGATTGTAATTTCCGCTGGGATCAAGTTGCGCTGCTTCCGGAAGAAGAGCATGTTCCCATTGTCCCGCTGGCCCGTTATCTAAGGAATGTGAAAGAAATAGCAGATAAAATCAGCAAATCGGGAGCAGTACCGGTTTTGCTGAGCTTGTTGCCGCTCGATCCTGTCCGTTACTATCAGTCATTAATGGCTCACTACAGTCAGAATATTGGACATTGGATTAGCTATTGCGGTGGAATTGAACATTGGCATGGAATGTATAATCGTGCGTTGAAAGGGTGTGCCGAGAAATGTCGGATACCGCTTTTTGACATCCGCACCGCATTTAAGAAAAAAGGCGATTTGTCGCAATTGCTTAATGAAGACGGGCTCCATCCGACGCCCGCAGGCTATCAGGCGATGGCTGATAGTCTGTTAACCGCACTTCCGCATTTGCGAGTGACTCAGCCGCAGGTGAATCGCTGAATGCTTCCGATCCGCGCTCAGCTTAGCGCTTTCAATGTATGAATCTGTTTATAAAAAGGCAATGCTGTGTTTTCTCGTTCACAGCGTTGCCTTTTTATGCTGAGTATTTAGTTTTTTTTCGTGTCTAATGCTTTTTTCAACAGTTCAGCCATACTAGTTTGGAAGGGCTCCTCCTGATTGATTTTCTTCATCAGGTGATGGGCTTCGTGTTTGGTGACGCGTTTCGCCGCTTTTTCCGCTTTTTCAACAATGCCACATGTCCGGCATTGAAAATAGCTGCCGCTTTTTCCTTTGTGAATTTCCATTTTCTTATGGCAAGTAGGGCATCGCTTATTTACGAGCCGCGCATCTCGCCGTTTTCTATATCCGCAGCTGCGGTTCACACAGACGAGGATGCGCGCACCTTGCCGGTCACGGACTTCTTTCATTCGTGATCCGCATTCCGGACATTGAATCTGTGTCAAATTGGGCAGTTTATAATCCGCCTCAGACTGGCGAATGTCATCGACGAGGGCAGATGTTTGCTGTTTGATTTGTTCAATGAACCGTGTGGGGGATTCGTTGCCTCGAGCAATTCGTTCCAAACTCGTTTCCCAGCGTGCGGTTAATTCTGGCGATTTAAGCTCAGGCTGTACGAGCGAAATTAATTGCCGTCCTTTTTCGGTGGCACGCAGCTTGTGTGCGGCTGTTCGTTCCATTAATTCAGAATGAATCAGCCTCTCAATGATTTCCGCACGGGTGGCAGGCGTGCCAAGGCCAAAATGATCCATCTTGGCCAGCAAGTCTGCTTCAGTTAACAGAGCGGGCGGTTCGGTCATTTTTTCTTGACAGTCAATTTTATCGAGTGGCAGAATTGCACCGCGGGTGAATGGCGTTGGCTGCGCACGGACGATTGGCTGATCAGAGAGGACGGCGCGAAATCCAGGATCAAGAACCGTTGTTTCGGTCAGTGTGAGAGTTAAACCAGCTGCCTTGAAATGGATATGACGCGTGACTGAAAGACATGGTCCGAAAAACAGGGCCAAAAAATGGCGGACAATCCGTTCATACAATGCGGCCTCATCTGCTGACAGCCGGGCAAGAACGGGTGGTTCTTCGGTTGGAATCAGTGCGTGATGATCGGTGACCTTTTGATCGTTGAAGACATAGGCTGCCTGTACGTGGCTGCCTTGATGAACGAGCTTGCGGGTGACACTGCCAAAGAGCGGTTCAACAGCCTTCAAGCGTTCAGCCATTGTTGCTTCGATATCGCGTGTCAGATAGCGAGAGTCAGTTCGCGGATAGGTCACAATCTTATGGCGCTCGTATAATGCCTGCAAAACAGCTAACGTTTTTTTGGCAGAGAAGCCGAGTTCGCGATTGGCGACTCGCTGCAATTCGGTTAAATCAAGCGGCAGCGGTGGGTTCTCTGATTTTTTTTGTTCCTGAACGGTTGTGACGACTGCTTGAGCATTTTGCAAAGCCGCCGTCATTTGCTTGGCGGCAGCCGATTCATGGATACGCGTTTGTTTTCCGTCTGTCCAAGTTAACTGTTTAGAACCGGATATGGCTTGGATGATCCAGTAAGGCTGCGGTTTAAAATCAGCAATTTGTTTTTCTCTTGAGACAATCATAGCTAGTGTCGGTGTCTGAACACGACCGGCAGACAGCGAGTCGTTATAGTGTACAGTCAGTGCCCGTGAGACGTTTAACCCAATTAGCCAGTCAGCCTCTGCCCGGCAGACAGCAGATTGATACAGGGCTTGATATGCGGCAGCGTCTTTTAAGTGGGCAAATCCGTCGCGAATCGCTCGATCTGTCTGCGAGGAAATCCATAGCCGTTTGATCGGCCGCCGCCAGCCGATATGTTCAATGATCCAGCGAGCGACAAGCTCTCCTTCACGGCCTGCATCCGTCGCAATCACTAGCTCGCTTAGGTCGCTGCGCCTAGAAAGCTGGCGTATCGCCTGCAATTGGCCGCGTGTCTGTTTAATCGGTTTGGTCTGCATTGCAGACGGTATGATTGGCAAGTCTTCAAGGCGCCATGTCTTATAGTTTGCGTCATAGTCCTCAGGCATTTTCAATTCAATTAAGTGACCAAGTGCCCAAGTCACGATATACTGGGCACCTTCTAAATAGCTGCGCGTTTCCTGATGGCAATTAAGAATACGGGCGATATCGCGGGCAACACTTGGTTTTTCTGCAAGAACAAGTACTTTTTTCATCTCTGTTAAACCCCTTTGTCGTTCTTGCCTGAAGCCGGTGGCAAGTCCTTCAGTCATTATACAGGAAAGCAGTGAGGATGAACATCTGCCAGCTGAAGACAACAAATACGAATTTTGTTTGACCTTATTTGACCAATGATCTATAATGAAACTGTAAGAACAGGGCACATCAAGAAAAGCCCCGAAATTTCAAGGAGGAATGTATGATGACAAATTTCTATCCTGCAAAGAAAGACCGCGATCGTGATGGATTCTTTGATTTTCTGCCTTCCTGGTTTGACGAATGGGGACATAATTTTCTTAGGAATACAGGTATCCAGCCGTTTGCTGCGGATATAGCTGAGAATGCGGAAAGCTTTACAGTAACAGTTGATTTGCCGGGTGTCGATAAGAATGCGATCAAACTCGATTATGATCAAGGTGTACTGACTGTGAGTGCAGCGCGCGAGCAGAAAGTGGATGAAAAAGCGGAAGACGGCAGCTATATTCGCCAGGAAAGGTCTTCGGGTTCATTCACACGGCGATTTATGATTGATGGTATAGATGAGAAAGCCATCCATGCACAGTTTACGGATGGTGTGCTGAAGGTTAGTTTGCCGAAAAAGGTAATAAAAGACAGCCGCTCAACAACAATAACGATTGATTAAAAGGCATGAACAGGGCGAATCCTGAATTTTTCTCAGGGTTCCGCCCTTTTTTATGCGTTAGGAAAGTATAAGGGCCAGAGCGCAGCGAAGGATAAGAAAAACAGTTGCCATTTCTAATTTTTTATGGTTTACTTGCTTTCCATTTAAGACTATAATGAAACCATTCTTTTATTGGGAAGGGTGAGGCAGTCATGACAATTAAAATGGTCGATAGCAAGACAATTTTTGTTTTGCCAATGGTTTATTCAGTGATCCGCCCCACTCTTCCTGTCCGGCTTATTTATGACTGACGTCTGATTTTGTTTGTTATGACGTTTGTAATAAGAGCCACAGAAGAGGTAGATTCTTCTGTGGCTCTTTATGTTTATATGGATAGCGACACGATGCTTTTTCTGAATGAACAGTGTCGTTGGTGGTTGAATAAGGGAGGTCTTCGTTTGCGTATTTTTTTCGATCTTGGCTGGTTTTTTAAGCAAGAAAAGTATCGTTATTTACTCGGTATTCTGTTTCTGATGGTCTCCAGCGCCCTATCGCTGATCCCGCCCTATGTTGTTGGTGTACTTGTCGATGCGATACGTAGGCGTGCGCTGACGCCGTTACTGCTTAGTGAATGGATAGGGCTGCTTATTCTTGTCGGTATTATCTATTATTTTACAGGCTATATTTGGCGGCAATATATTTTTGGAACGTCTGTACTTCTTGGCCAGCAATTACGGAATATGCTGTATCGTCATTTCACGCGATTGTCGCCGGATTTCTATCAACGGCATCGCATTGGTGATCTAATGGCGCATGCAACCAACGATATCAATGCGGTACAAAATGCAGCTGGCGACGGCATATTGACGCTTGTTGATTCATTGACGATGGGCGCAATGGTTATTGTGACAATGATCGCCATGATCAATTGGAAGCTGACGATCATCTCGCTTCTGCCAATGCCATTGATGGCGATTCTGACGATGTATTACGGGAATTTGCTTCACAGACGGTTTGGCGTTGCTCAGGCAGCCTTCTCCGATTTGAATGATAAGGTGCAGGAAAATGTGTCCGGGGTGCGCGTCATTAAGGCGTTCGGAGAAGAAGAAGCGCAAATTGATTCTTTTCGCCAGGCGTCTAAAGATGTCGTAGATAAAAATATGGCTGTGGCAAAAGTCGATGCTTTATTTGATCCAACGATTACATTAATCGTTGCGGTCTGTTTCTTTCTCGCTTTAGTTTTCGGTGCGCATTACGTCCTTATAGGGGAAATTACGCTCGGTCAATTAACGAGTTTTACCCTCTATCTTGGTCAATTGATTTGGCCGATGCTCGCCTTCGGGTTTCTGTTCAATACGGTCGAACGCGGCAGTGCGTCCTATGACCGTATTCAGCGGCTGCTGGCGATTCAGCCGGTCATTGTCTCTCATCCGAATGCCGCGGATGTGACGCCAAGCGGCGATCTTCACTATCAGATTCCGAGTTTTAACTATCCGAGAAGTGAGCAGACCGTTTTGTCATCGATTAATTTTACAATTCATCAAGGAGAGACGCTCGGCATTGTTGGCAAAACGGGTGCAGGCAAGACGACATTGCTTCGGCTACTGCTGCGTGAATTTGACTTGCAGTCGGGAAAGATTACAATCGGCGAGAAATCGATCGACACGGTGACGCTGGAAGCGCTGCGCCGCTCAATCGGTTACGTGCCCCAGGATCACGTGCTGTTCTCGGCCACTTTGTCAGAGAATATTGCCTTTGCCTGCCCGGAAGCCAGTTCGGAAGCGATTGAACAGGTGGCGAAGCTGGCCAATATTCATGAGGATATTCTTTGTTTTCCAGACGGGTATCAGACCGTTGTCGGTGAACGCGGTGTCACTCTGTCCGGCGGTCAGAAACAGCGAATTTCAATTGCACGTGCACTGCTCGCCGATCCTGAGATTCTAATTTTTGATGATTCATTATCGGCTGTTGACGCGCGGACGGAAGTAGCGATTCTGCAGGCACTCAAAAAAGAGAGGCGCAACAAAACAACACTGATCGCTGCTCATCGGCTCAGCGCGGTTGAACACGCTGACCTCATTCTTGTCCTTGAAGATGGGCGAATTGCCGAGCGGGGCACCCATCAGCAATTGCTTGCGGCAAACGGCTGGTATGCAGATATGTACGCGCACCAACAACTCGAATCGCTTGTTTCGGAAGGAGGGCAAACGCATGACTGAACCGGTCATTGAAAATCAATCACGTCGTCATGTATTTCGGCGACTGATGCGCTATTTGTCCGTGGATAAAAAAAATCTGACACTTGCTGTGCTGTTATTGGTTATTGCCACTGGTGCCGATGTCCTCGGTCCAATTATCATGAAATATTTTATTGACAGTTATCTTGTTCCTCGGCGCTTTCCGGTTGCGCCGTTGTTAGAATTGGCTACAGCCTTTATCGGTTCTTATTGTGTATCCGCTGTTTTTCATTATTATCAGATGGTGCTTTTCCAAAAGGTGGCACTGACCATCATTCAGAAGATGCGTGTGGAGGTATTCAGCAAGGTTCAGCATCTTGGTCTGACCTTTTTCGATCAAACGCCGGGCGGAAGCCTCGTGTCGCGAATTACCAATGACACGGAAGCCATCAAAGAGTTATTTGTCAGCGTGCTATCGGCATTTCTCAGCAGCGGCGTGACGATGATCGGTATTTTTCTCGGCATGTTCTATTTGGATGCCCGATTGGCGCTTATCTGTCTCATCCTGATGCCGTTTATTGGGCTGCTGATGTGGTGGTATGGCCGGCTTAGTTCGGCAGTATATCGAGTCACCCGCGCAAAATTGAGCCAGCTTAATGCCAAACTGAACGAATCGTTGCAAGGCATGAGTATTATTCAGGCGACGAGACAAGAGAAAAGACTGCGCAGCGAATTTGGACAGATCAATGAAGAGCATAAGGTATCCCGCTTGAAAAGTGTCCGTCTCAATGCGCTAATGCTGCGTTCCGCTGTCTACTCGGTGTATCTCTTCGGATTGATCTTAATCCTGAGTTTTTTTGGTATTCAGTCGCTTGGCGGCGTGGTCTCAATCGGTATTTTATATGCCTTCGTGAATTATCTTGACCGTTTCTTTGACCCGGTGAATCAGATTATGCAACAATTGACGCTTTATCAGGAAGCCCTCGTTTCTGCAGAACGTGTATTTGGGTTGCTTGATGATCAGCGCATGGCTCCGGTGCAGCAAGGAGACGAACCAGCGAGAATTAATCAAGGGCGTGTGGAATTCCGTGATGTCTCTTTTTCGTACGACGGAAAAGTAGATGTCCTTAAACATATTTCGTTCTCTGCCAATCCGGGCGAGACGGTAGCGCTTGTTGGCCATACGGGCAGTGGTAAGAGTTCAATAATCAATCTGCTGATGCGCTTTTACCCAGTCACTCGCGGCGAAATACGAATCGACGGCATTCCGCTTAAGAATTACGCAAACGAAGAACTCCGCCATCGTGTCGGTCTCGTACTCCAAGACTCTTTTCTGTTTGTTGGTGATGTCAAGGACAATATCGCGCTGAGCCGTTCGGTCAGTGAGGAAGAAGTACGCGAGGCGGCAGAATTTGTTCAGGCGGACGCATTCATTCAGAAGCTGCCGAATACGTATCACGAAGCGATTGGTGAACGAGGTGCAACCTTCTCCAGTGGCCAGAGACAGCTGCTGTCCTTTGCCCGTACGATGACATTGAAGCCTAAAATTCTCGTTCTGGATGAGGCAACGGCGAGTGTGGACACCGAAACAGAAGAAGCGATTCAGCAGGCGCTGGAGAAAATGCGTAAAGGACGAACGACGATTGCGATTGCTCACCGACTGTCTACGATTCAAGATGCGGATCAGATTCTTGTCTTGCACCGCGGCGAAATTGTTGAGCGCGGCACGCATCAGTCGCTGCTTCAAAAGCAAGGGCTCTATTATCAAATGTATCAGCTGCAGCATGGCGTGCAGGAAAAAAGCCCAACGGCACTATAAAAAAATATAAGAAAAACGAATAATCGGAGAGTGCTAAAGCTTTACAGGAAATGGCAAGAGGTGAACTCAAACGATGACTAAGCAGATTACGTCAATTAAATTACCGATGCATACAATGAATGGCCCTAATCTGCGCCGATTGCTGCGCCTCTATGAACGGATAAAAAAGAGCAATTGCAGCGCCTATTTTACGATTGACGGCCGAACGTATACTGTAGAGCAGCTGCTGAGTAATCTTTCTTCGCTAATCGTGCTGAGGAGAAAAGAAGTTTTTATCGTACTGGAAGGTGAGGAAGCCGGTCGGCTGCATCATCAATTGATCAATGATTTACGTATTGCAGAGGAGAACGCCCGCGAGAATCCTGGCTTGTACCGAGAACCATGAGCAAGATAAATCCTATAATCAAAAGCGGTCGGACAGTTTCTTAATAGTCCGACCGTTTTTTGCGCATCAACAGCTGAGGACATGCATACATTACGATGTTAAAACACGGAACAAAAGCAGCGTCAATATGTCTGGAAGGGTTGATGGTCGTGCAATCTAGAGGCAAATTACAGTTTTTGCTTGTTTGTGGTCTTGTCTGTCTTGGGTTTCAGTTCTTATTCGGCGTGTTTTCGATGCTAGTGGATCATGTTCAAGCGATTTGGCCGGCATTTTTAACGCATACAGACGCTATGACGGTCAGAGGCGCGCAGGCTAGTCTTGAGAATTACAGCGTCCAATCGATGGTTGCCGCTGCCACTTCATTTGTTCTAATCGCAATTGCTTTTTTAATCAGCAAACACGGAAAACACTTGTCTGTGGCAGGTTTATTATTTATTATTTCAGGCGCAGCCAATAGTGTCATTCTTTTTTCCACGGGTTTATTTGCCGGTGTCGTGCTGATTGCAGTGGGTCTATTGCAAATCGTTAAACAAAGGCATCTGCATGAGCAAAGGGTACGCGATTAACCTCTTACTCTTTGCTCCGTGACTGAAGATTGAGTGCGGATTCGTCGACTGGCAGGGGTGACCCCTCTTGATCGGTTTTTTCTTGCGTGGCTGCTACGGTGACGAGCGGAACAGCAATATGAATCGCCTCGCGAGCTAAGATATGCAAAATAGCTAATGTAACGTTCTCTTTAATCAGCGTCCATTCATTAAAATCGGTTGTTTTAGTGAAAAATTGTACAGATAAATCAATGCTGGATGTGGAAATTTTGTCCAAATAAACCATCTGTCCTTCACTGTAAATCGTTTTATCAGTTGATATAAACGTGCGGATCGCTTGCAAGCCGGCTTGCAATTGATCACCGGATGTGGTCATCTCCAGCGGAATTTGAATGAGGACGCGACGTTTTCCTAATCGTGACCGATTTGTAATCGGCTGAGTGGCCAAGGTTGAATTCGGCACGGTGACCAGTGCCTGATCGAGTGTACGTATTCGCGTCGAGCGAAAATTAATATCTTCCACAATGCCTTCGATCGTGCCCGATTGGATCAATTCGCCAATTGTGAAGGGAGCATCAGTAATGATTACCAATCCGCCGAAAAAATTGCTCAGTGTGTCTTTGGCAGCCATGGCGATTGCCAAGCCGCCGATGCCAAGCCCAGTTATTAGTCCAGTCACATGGTAGCTCCACTGATCAAGGACGGCTACTGTCGTGAAGATAACCACAACAAATTTGCCGATTTTCGATAGAAAAGGAATAATAATTGTATTAAATTGCAAATCGTAATGATCGTGAACATGAGAGAAAAAGATATTGATTGTATTTGAAAAAAGATAGAATCCCCAGCCTATGGAGATAATGGCTAAAGAATGATAGCAACGGGAGATAAAATGCGTCCCACTGGTTGGAATCGGAAGATAGGAAAGGCTGAGGAATAATCCCGAAGCGAGCAAAATCAATACGATCGGTCGTTTGAAACTGGCTACTAAGGCTTGGTCAACGTCGATCCGGCTGTTTTTCGTCAGAAAGGCGAGCAGTCTTGGCATATACGTGGCGAATAGATACGCGGTCAAGAAAAAAACAAAGACGATGAGAAAAGCGATCAACCCATCTGTCCAAGAGATATTGGTCAGCCAATTAAATTTCTGCATCAGGCGGTCCATTAGTGTCACTCCAGATTCACTCTTATTTTTTAATACTATACAGAAAGACTGATTATTGCAAGAAAGCATTTGAACAGTGAGCGTTCAATTTAACCGCGCAATGATTGTAACTTTTCAGGAACAGGAGTACAATTTTGTCGTTAGCTCATCTCCATGTTTTGTGAAACTTCGCGGTAATCCGTTGCGTATACAGTGTTAAGTAAACAAAGGGGAGTTTTTTTTATGGCTGAAAATTATGACCTGGTCCTATTAGGAGGTGGAACGGGTGGCTATGTAGCTGCTATCCGCGCCAGTCAATTGGGGCTCAAAACGGCGATTGTAGAAAAGGAGTTACTTGGCGGTACATGTCTCCATAAGGGCTGTATTCCCACGAAAGCATTGCTGCGCAGTGCCGAACAATTTGCGGCGGTAAAAATGAGCGAGAAATTTGGTATCCATGTGTCCGGCGCAACCGTGCATTTTGATGAGGTGCAGCAACGCAAGCAAGAAATTGTCGATAAGCTCCATCAAGGGATTATTCATCTCCTGCAAAAGGGAAAAATTGATGTCTATAACGGTTATGGCCGAATGCTTGGCCCGTCCATTTTTTCACCCCTGCCAGGTACCATTTCGGTTGAATATGCCGACGGTCGGGAAAATAGCATGCTGACCGCGAAAAATATTATTTTGGCGACAGGATCGCGGCCAAAACCACTGGAAGGTCTAGCTTTCGATGGAGTACATGTATTGTCCTCTGATGATGCCTTAGCGCTGCGAACTTGTCCACAATCGCTGCTGATCATCGGCGGTGGGGTCATTGGTGTCGAATGGGCTTCAATGATGGCTGATTTCGGTGTTGATGTCACGCTGGTTGAATATGCCGATCATCTCATTCCGAGCGAGGACGTATCGCTTGCCCGCGTCCTCCAGACTGCGTTCAAAAAACGCGGCATAAAAATAATTACCGGAGCTCAGGTGGTTGCTGACACATTGGTCCGAAGCGAGAACGGCATCTCCATTCAAGTCATTCGAAAGGGCATGGCCGACGTTTTCACGGCTGAGAAAATGCTTGTTTCCGTTGGAAGACTGCCAAATTGTGAGGATATTGGTTTAGCTAACACGTCCATTGAGACAGACAAGGGATTTATTAAAGTGAATGCATATGGGCAAACAAAAGATTCCCATATTTATGCCATCGGTGATATGGTTGGCGGCCTGCAATTGGCGCATGTGGCAGCGCGGGAAGGCATTCAAGCAGTTGATCATCTCGCTGGCCAGCCGGTAACGCCGCTTCAGAAGACTGATATACCACGCTGCATCTATACGCGTCCAGAAATTGCTACGATTGGCTTGAGTGAACGGGAGGCGAAAGCGAATTATGTGATTAAAAGCGGCAAAATCCCCTTCGCAGCGATTGGTAAAGCTTTAGTTTACGGCGAAGCGGATGGGTACGCAAAACTAATCGCTGATCAAGTATCTGATGATATTCTTGGTATACAGCTGATTGGGCCGCATGCGACTGACTTAATTGGTGAAGCATCGCTGGCTAAATTACTGAATGCGTCGCCTTGGGAGATTGCGCAGGCGATTCATCCGCATCCGACGCTCAATGAAGTGTTTGCCGAGGCGGCGCTTGCGGTTGACGGTCAGGCTATTCATATTTGATAAATGTCAAGGAGGGGAATTGATCTTGGATAATCGTCATCATGCATTAGGGTTTTCAGATCAGGATGTTTTAATGATGTATCGCTATATGCTTATTGCCAGGCGGGTCGATGAGCGTTTGTGGCTGCTGAACCGAGCCGGGAAAATTCCATTTGTCGTTTCCTGCCAAGGCCAGGAGGCAGTGCAGGTCGGCGCTGCATTCGCTTTGAATAAAGAAAAGGATTATGTCGCGCCTTATTACCGCGACTATGCGTTTGTACTTTATTGGGGAATGAGCGTTAAGGAAATGATGCTGAATAATTTTGCCAAGGCGGAAGATCCCAATTCCGGCGGCAGACAGATGCCCGGTCATTTTAGTTATAAGAAATTGCATATGCTGACCCATTCCTCACCAGTGACGACGCAGAATCCGCATGCCGTGGGTGTTGCGCTGGCTGCGAAATTAAACGGTGACGATATTGTCAGCTTCGTCACGTTTGGGGAAGGCTCCTCCAATCAAGGAGACTTTCATGAAGCGGCCAATTTTGCCGCCGTGCACCGGCTTCCTGTCATTTTCTTATGTGAGAACAACCATTATGCAATCTCAGTTGGCTTAGACAAGCAGCTAGCCTGTGCACATATCTCTGATCGCGCCGTAGGCTACGGCATGCATGGGGAGTGCTTTGACGGTAACGATCCGCTGGCAGCCTACGCTGCGGTTAAAGCGGCTGCAGAGCGAGCCCATCGCGGCGAGGGACCGACGTTGCTGGAAGCTAATTGCTACCGGTTAACGCCGCATACAAGTGATGACAATGATATGAGCTATCGTACGAAAGAAGAGGTCGACGCGGCCAAGAAAAAAGATGGAGTGCTGACCTTTGCCGACTATTTGCGTCAGCTGGATATCTTAACTGAAGAAAAAGAACGTGAAATGGAAGAAAGCATTCGCCGAGAAATTGATCAGGCAACCGATTATGCGGAGCAAGCACCATTTGCCAACCCGGAAACAATCGCACGTTACGTCTATGAGGAAACGGATTAAGGAGGAATCTGGTGATGGCAGTTATTTCATATATTGATGCAATTAATCTCGCAATGAAAGAAGAAATGACTCGTGACGATAAAGTCATCATAATGGGTGAAGATGTCGGTAAACGCGGCGGCGTTTTTCAAGCAACTAAGGGCTTATATGATCAATTTGGTGGCAATCGCGTCATCGACACACCGCTTGCCGAATCAGCGATTGTCGGCGTGAGTATTGGTGCGGCGATGTATGGAATGCGCCCTATCGCCGAAATGCAATTTTCTGATTTCATGCTGCCAGCAGCCAATCAGATTATTTCTGAAGCGGCGAAAGTTCGTTATCGGTCCAATAATGACTGGACGGTTCCTTTAACAATTCGCGCACCCTATGGCGGCGGTGTTCATGGCGGGCTTTATCACTCACAGTCAATGGAAGCTATCTTTGCCAATATTCCCGGTTTGAAAATCGTCATGCCGTCAACGCCTTACGATGCGAAGGGCTTGCTGAAGGCAGCGATTCGATCAGATGATCCGATTATCTTTTTTGAACATAAGCGTGCCTACCGCTTGATTAAAGGCGAAGTTCCAGAAGAGGATTACACGCTTCCAATAGGTAAAGCGGATATCAAACGTGAAGGCGACGACGTCACCGTGATCACGTACGGCTTAATGGTACATGAAGTATTGCGTGCCGCAGACGAATTGAGCAAGCAAGGGATTTCGGTACATCTTCTCGATTTACGTACCGTCTATCCGCTTGATAAACAGGCTATATGTGCGGCAGCTGCGAAAACTGGCAAAGTGCTGCTTGTCACCGAGGACACGAAGGAAGGCAGTGTATTGAGTGAAGTCGCGGCAATCATTGCCGAGAATTGTCTTTTTGATCTGGATGCACCGATTCAGCGGCTTGCCTCACCAGATATTCCGCCAATGCCTTATGCCGCTCCGCTGGAGAAGGCGTATATGATTCACCCGGAACAAGTGGAGTCAGCGATTCGCGCACTTGCCGAATTTTGACAGAGAGGAGACAGATAAATGAGTAAAGAAGAAATGCTGATGCCGCAATTAGGTGAGAGCGTCACCGAAGGGACCATAAATCAATGGCTTGTATCCGTCGGTGACCGAGTGGCTAAATACGATCCAATTGCTGAGGTCACAACCGATAAGGTAAACGCGGAAGTTCCCTCAAGCTTCGACGGAACAATCATTGCGCTACTCGCCGAAGAAGGTGAGACGCTGCCTGTTGGTCAGCCGATATGCGCCATTCAGACGAACGATGTACAGCCGGGCGCGACTCATTCCGAACCTAAGAACCAGAAAATAGTGGACGTGCCGGAAATGGAAACTAAACAGCCAGCTCGCGGTCGTTTTTCACCGTCTGTGCGCCGGCTCGCCCGCGAAAATCATATTGCTCTAGAAACGGTACAGGGAACGGGTAGAGGGGGACGGATTACACGTAAGGACATAGAATTGTACAAGACGAATGGCAATAAACAGCAACAGCATTCACTCGGAAACATATCCGAACCCGCTTCACGGCGTTTTTCTGCAGCGCCCATTCATGTAAAACCCGAAGTTCAGACTGCATCGAACCAGCCAGCGGGCGATGACCATCTTGTACCATTAACCGGCGTGCGTCGTGCAATAGCCGCCAATATGGTGCGCAGTGTTCATGAAATTCCCCATGCCTGGACCATGATTGAAGTTGATGTCACTAATCTCGTTGCCTATCGCAATCAGGTCAAAGGCGCATTCCAAAAGAAGGAAGGGCAGAAACTCACCTATCTTCCTTTCTTTATTAAAGCGATCGTAGCTGCACTTAAAGAATTTCCGCGGATGAACAGCACGTGGGCGGGGGATAAAATTATTGAAAAGAAAGCGATCAATCTTTCTTTGGCGGTGGCAGCGGAAGATGCACTTTATGTACCGGTCATTCGCCATGCGGATGAGAAAAGTATTATGGGTCTTGCGACGGCAGTCAATCAACTGGCAGCTAAGGTACGCGACAATCAGCTGTCACCGGACGATATGCAGGAAGGGACATTTACCGTTAACAATACAGGTTCCTTTGGATCGATTCAGTCGCAGCCAATCATTAACTATCCGCAGGCGGCAATTCTTTCAATTGAATCGATTGTCAAGCGACCCGTTGTCATTAATAATATGATTGCCATTCGTGATATGGTGAATCTCTGTATATCAATTGATCACCGCGTCCTTGACGGTCTGATTACAGGAAAATTTCTGGCTCGAATTAAAACCTTGCTGGAGTCCGTTTCGGCGGAAAATACGCCGCTCTACTGACAGCAACGATGGCGCCTGGACAGCGCGGCTTGAACAAATGAATAGTGGAACCGGCTTGCACAGAAGTCATTGAAACGATCATGTTATCAATGGCTTTTTCTAGTCAGCCATGTCTTCTCTTCTCCCCATTTGAGCAATAAGCCGTGTAGAGACGTCGACGAATGCTCTTGTGGCGGGTGTGATGCCGGTTTTCGTATCGCCATGCCAAGCGTACGGTAGCAATTCCCCTTGAGCGGCAAAGCGCGCAAGGGGGAAAGATCGTCGGGTAATACCAACTCAGGAAGAATACTAATCCCTAGATCATTTGCGATCATGGCCAGAATGGCATTCTCCTCCATGAGTTCGAAACGTATGGGGGGCTTCAATTGAAACTGGTTTAGATACTGCTTTACCTCATGATTACCGCCAAAGGCTGGCATAATAAATGGTTCACGAGCCAGCACAGTTAAATCGGCCGTTTCTTTGGAGTAGAGTTCGCTCGCTTTGGACACAACGCAAAATAAGCGATCTTTTTTCAAAGGAATGACCTGACAAGAAGCGATTTCAGGCTGATTCACGAAACCGCAGTCCAGCTTGCCATTGATCAGACATTCTTCAATAAACTGGTAATTGCCTTCATAAAGCTTAATGACGAGACTGGGGT
The DNA here is from genome assembly GCA_047718535.1 of Sporolactobacillus sp. Classification (GTDB taxonomy): domain Bacteria; phylum Bacillota; class Bacilli; order Bacillales; family Sporolactobacillaceae; genus Sporolactobacillus. The sequence goes on along the minus strand of JBDNRH010000006.1, from coordinate 119,954 downwards.
ACGCTTGGTCCATGGCGTGAATAATTTTCGGCAACCAGTGCCGGGAAACGCTTGTGAACACTCCGACATGAACTTCGCCGGTTAATAGGCCGCGGATTGCGTTGGCTTCTTGTCTGACTTGCTCATTTTCACGAACTACACGCTGCATGATGGGAAGCATCCGTTCGCCTTCGTGCGTCAATAAAAGTCCGGAGCGGCTACGGTGGAGCAGCGGGAACTCGAATTGGTTTTCAAGATGAGCAATCGCGTGACTGACTGCCGACTGCGTCAGATGCAGCTGCTGCGCGGCCTGTGTAAAGCTTCCGGTTTCCGCAATTTTGATGAAAATGTGATATTGCATCAAACTCATTACTGATCCTCCTGATCATGAATTTATATCATGTATATAAGTATAAATATTCATTTTATTAATGCAATCCTTCCGATTATACTTAATTCAGAACAGAATTGCTGGTTGAAATGAACGGAGAACGGAGAACAGTGAATCGATAGGAGCATAGGCAATGAGTCAATATCGGGCAGATGGATTATTAATAATTGTTACGGCAATATGGGGGTCTTCCTATCTTTTTATGAAAATGGGATTGACCGGAATGGCTGATTTTCAGTTAATCGCTTGGCGATTTGCTGTGGCCTTTGTGCTTACGGCTATTCTTTTTTATAAAAAAATTCGGCGCTCGAATTGGCATACCATTCGTGATGGTGCTGTTCTAGGCGGATTGCTGTTTGCGGTCTTTTCAACGCTGATGATTGGTATTCGCACGACATCGGCTACCAAAGCCGGCTTTCTCGTCAGTCTGACCATTATTTTTGTGCCGCTTATCTCGGCGCTAGTCTGGCATCAAAAGATTGGCAAAAAGAATCTTGTTAGTCTGCTTATAGCGATAGTCGGTCTTTATATGCTCACGGGACTGGGAACTGCATCTGGAACAGTGACAGATGGCGATTTATGGTGTATGACCAGCGCTTTTTTCAATGCCTGCTACCTGATTGCGGCCGATCATCTCACGAAAAAGAATGATTCAATCGCCTTGGGAATTTGGCAGCTTGGATTTACTGCCGCTCTCGCCATTGTCTGTCTGCTTTTGTTTGAGCAGCCGCAATGGCCTGAAGGGTCGCATGAATGGGCCGCTATTTTTGGCTTGGGCATTTTGTGCAGCGCCATTGGCTACACGATGCAGTCGGTCGCGCAGAAACACACGACATCCGTTCATGCAAGCATGATTTTTACTTTGGAGCCTGTGTTTGCAGCTTTATTTTCCGGTATATTTTCTAGTGATTTTCTCTCTGGAAATGAATGGGTGGGCGCCTCGCTGCTGTTAATCAGTGTTATTCTATCGATAAGGCAGCCGAAGAAACGGAAACCCTTAAGCACGGAGAAGCGGGACATGCGATCCGTCAGCCGCGTCTGAAATCTGTGTAAAACTTGTCATTGGTTCATCGACCGTTCACAATAAAAGGATATATTATCTTTGGATGCAGTCTACGAGCCAAATCGGTTAGAGGGTGACAGCAATGAAGAAGATACTGATTGTGGATGATGATCCAAATATTCGCGAGCTAATCGCTGTGTTCCTAGGGAATGAAGGAATGGCCTGTATCGAAGCAGAAGACGGGAAGCAAGCGATGCAGATCCTTGAAGAGGACACGATTGCCTTAGTCGTTCTAGATATCATGATGCCGGAAATGGACGGCTGGACTTTCTGTCAGAATGTACGGGCGCTGTACACGCAATTGCCGATTTTAATGGTGACGGCCAAAGGGGAAACGATGCAGAAAGTGAAAGGATTTACACTTGGCGCCGATGATTATCTCGTGAAACCGTTTGAGCCAATCGAATTAGTAATGCGGGTCAAAGCATTATTAAAACGCTATCAAGTCAATATTTCTCAGACAGTGACAGTTGGCAGACTGACACTCGATCAAAAAAATTATTTAGTTCAGACACCAACTGATCAGTTCTCTATTCCTCATAAAGAATTTGACTTGCTCTATACATTGGCATCTGCCGCCGGTCGGACATTGACACGTGATGATTTAATTGAGCAGGTGTGGGGTTATGATTATAGTGGCGATGAACGAACAGTTGACGTCCATATCAAACGCTTGCGTGAACGATTTAATGAAAATCAATTTAATTTTACAATTCGTACCGTTCGTGGACTGGGCTATCGATTGGAAGAAAGTCAATGAAAAAAATAGTCTATATCACGCTGTGGATGACTGGAAGCCTAGGCATTCTGTCCCTTCTATGGAGTGCCCTCTATTTAATTTTATTGGAAGTCAGCAAACTGCTGAAATTTTCGTGGCCGCCGATTTTACTGCATGTGACAAGTGCCCTCATCGGTCTGCTGCTATTCAGTGTGTTCATTTCCCAGCTTATTTCCCGATTGAAACCGGCGCGAATGAATTATTTTCAAGCGCTTATTCAAGCGATTCGGCAAATTGCCAAGGGAAATTATAATATTGATCTCGATCTTCCTGTGCCGCTCAGTGATCATCCCAATAATCCGTTTCGTGTACTGGACGAGAATATTCGTTATATGGCAAATGAATTGAGAGAAATTGAGCGGATTCGTCAGGAGTTTATTTCCAATGTTTCTCATGAGATCCAGTCTCCGCTGACCTCAATCAAGGGATTTGCCCGTGCATTGGAGAATCCAAAGCTGACAGCTGAGGAAAGACAGCATTATCTGCAAATTATTCAAGGCGAAACAACACGGTTGTCTAGCCTCAGCGATCATTTATTGAAATTGACGGCACTGGAAAATGAGAAGCACCCGATGCATTTTGAAAAATATCGAGTCGACCGCCAGCTGCGTCAGGTCCTTCTTCTGCTTGAGACGAAATGGAAAGAAAAGAATCTGCAGCTTGAGATTCAGCTCACTCCGATCACGCTGGAGGCAGATGCCGACTTACTCAATCAGGTATGGTACAATTTAATTGATAACAGCATCAAATTCACTGAACGTGAGGGCTCCCTGTCCATTGAGCTGATGAAGAAAAAGAATGACCTCGTTTTTTCTATTAAAGATAGCGGAATTGGTATTCGTGATGAAGACCGGCCCCATTTATTTGAACGGTTTTATAAAGCGGACCGTTCGCGTAACCGCAAGCAGTCTGGAAATGGACTCGGTCTTTCGATTGTGAAAAAAATTATTGATGTGCACGGTGGTAACATCGCGGTTGCCAGTACATATGGAAAAGGAACGCAGTTTATCGTTCGTCTGCCGCTGGAAAGGCCAATGGCATTAGACCGAACTGGCCAAAGCAGCGATCAAACCGGCAACCAGTGAGAGAACAAGTGCAAGAATGACAAGGTAAATGATGATTTTAAACAGTCTATGCGGCAAGAGTGAGTCCCCCTTTAAAAAATGTCTTTATTAAGTGTAACAAAGTACCGAACAATGGGAAAGTCATAGATCAGATGATCCATATTTCGGTAGCGATTAATCGTTTATTTTCAATTTTGTCGATCGCCGTTTGCGGTCGTCCAGATATGGTAGAATGAAGAATAGATTGGGAAAATAAGGGATCTATATGACTGCTTTTGTGAATGAAAATAGAGTGGTTCGAAAATTTATTGAACTAACTGCCATTGATTCGGAGACTGGACATGAGGCGGTGCTCTTTAAACAGCTTCGCACAGAACTGGCCTTGCTTGGACTGACAGCGAGCCCAGAAGTTCTCGGCGGCAATCTGCTTGCCCAGTTGCCGGCTACTCATTCAGGGAAGACATTATTGCTCAGCGCACATATGGATACTGTTCAGCCGGGATGCGGCGTGCGGGCAGTCTGTCGGGACGGTAGGTTATATTCACAGGGAGAAACGATTCTTGGTGCCGATGATAAAGCGGGGATAGCGGCTATTCTGGAGGCGCTGCGGGTGCTGCAGGAACGGTCGGTTAATCATGCTGCAATTGACGTTTTGTTCACGCACGGCGAGGAATCGGGACTTAAAGGCATTCAATCGATTGCCAGCGACTATTTGCAAGCCGATTATGGCTATACTTTTGATGGGGAGGGGCCTGTCGGCGGGTTTATTCAGCAGTCAAATGGGCAGGTGCTTTTGACCGCTACGTTCACTGTTGCTGCTGATTCTTCTTTAACCGCTGTGGCTGTAGCACGACGCGTCATTCGCGGTTTGAAAGGTGTTCGCGTGGAAAAAAAGGCGAAATTTACGGTTAGCCGATTTGCAGGCATTGATCTAAAACAAGCAGCAGTTCTTTTTAGTGTTCAGTCATTAAGTGTGCATCCTACGACTTCTATGATAGATTCTATTTGTCAAGTATGCAAAAGGCAGGCGGCCGCCTGCGGAGGAACGGTTTGTTTTCAAACGCAGTCCATTTTCCCAGGGTATGCTTTTGCTTCTGATCATCCGCTTGTCCAACAGGCTGAAGCAGCTATCCGGCAGATTGGGCGAAAGCCAGTACCGAAAGAGAGCAGCGGTGGTAGCGATGCTAATTTTTTATGCAGCGCAGGAGTGCCGACACTGAATCTGGCGGTTGGATTCGAACAAATACATACGGCTTCGGAATATTTGCCCGTCGTGGAACTAATCAAGGCAAGCGAACTTGTTCTTGCTTTAATCGATCAGGCATTGACGCGCGAGAGGAGAAGAGAGGGATGAACGAGCGGACAACAGGTCGTGTCATCTTTCACGTGGATATGAATAGCTTCTATGCCTCATGCGAGATTGCCAGACATCCGCAATGGCGCGGTTTGCCACTGGCAATTGCCGGGAGGTCAGAAGAAAGGCATGGCATAATTGTGACGAGCAGCTATGAAGCACGTGCATTCGGTGTGCGGACAACGATGACTGTTCCTGAAGCCCGTCAGCTATGCCCGCAGCTGATTGTGCAGACCCCGGATTTTGATTATTATCGGCAAGTGTCTGCGCAATTCTTTCATTATTTGCATCGATATACCGATTGTGTAGAAAAGGCGTCGATTGATGAAGGTTATATGGATGTGACACAATGCGCGTTAGATGAGCATCCACTGGCTTTTGGGCAACGGCTGCAGCGAGAAATATTGGAAAAAATGATGCTTCCGTGCAGCATTGGTATTGCCCCCAATAAATTTCTGGCTAAGATGGCTTCGGACATGCGGAAACCGCTTGGGCTAACCGTGCTTCGAAAACGGGATATTCAGGACAAAATGTGGCCACTCCCAATCGGCCGGCTAATTGGCGTTGGGAAAAAGACAGAAGAACGGATGAAGCAGACGGGAATTTATACGATTGGTCAATTGGCTCAGCGATCACAGGCGGATGTGCTGAATCGGTTTGGCCATAATGGTGAAAAATTGCGCGCATATGCCAATGGACTGGATCAGCGTCCGGTTGATCCTGAAGCATGGGAACGCTATCAAACGATCAGTCATTCCTTGACGCTGCCGCAGGATACACGTTCACAGCAGATAATCGATGAGCAGCTGCATCATCTTTCGGCCAAACTTGAATCGAAATTAAAGCAGCAGCATGTGATTAGCTACGAGTTGACAGTAACGATAAAGTACTCAGACTGGAAAACGGTATCCAAGCGACAGTCCGTTAATCAACCGATGTATACTCAGGAAACGATATGGTCTGTGGCTCGAAAATTAGTTCAAAAGGTTTGGCGTGGTCAGCTGATTCGCTTGATCGGTCTCACATTGTCTGAGTTTCAGCCGGTGACACAGGCTACTAAACAGCTTGATTTATTTCACTATACAGAAGATATGCGGAATGAAAAGCTGTATATGACGCGTGATCAAATAAATGCTCGCTTTGGCAGCGGAGCCATTCAAGCGGCGTCGGCTCTCATTCAGGAAACGGAGTCGAAATTGAATAGTAAATGACAGACAGGGGAATGACGTAAATGGAATTCACTTTTCTTGGAACGGGAGCGGGCATGCCGGCAAAAGAACGCAATGTTAGTTCGCTTGCTGTCAGTTTTCCCGAATACAACGGGGAATTATGGTTATTTGATTGCGGCGAAGGCACGCAGCGGCAAATTTTATATACATCTGTGCGGTTACCTAAACTGTCTGTTATTTTTATCACCCATCTTCACGGTGACCATATATACGGATTACCGGGTGTACTTGGCAGCCGTTCTTTTCAGGGGGATGGACAGCCGCTCTGCCTTATCGGACCGAAGGGTTTAAGTGAGTGGGTACAGATGTCTTTAGCTGTATCGAAAACGCATCTTCATTACCCCCTTCATATTATCGAGATAAGCAAACCGGGAATTGTTTATAAGAATGAGCATTTTACGGTCGAAGCACATCCGCTTGATCATGGGATCACTTGCTTTGGCTATAGGTTAATCGAGAAGGATATCCCCGGAGAGCTGCTTGTTGAAAAAATTCGTGCACTTGGCATTCCTCAAGGCCCTATTTACCAGCGCTTTAAACAAGAGTCGGTAGTTCAGCTCCCTGACGGACGAACACTTGCAGCTGCACCTTTTCTCGGTCCGGCAAAAAAAGGAAGACGTGTCGCAATTATCGGCGATACTCGGCCTTGTCAGTCCGTGCCTGTACTAGCTGAAGGTGTCGATGTAATGATTCATGAGGCGACCTTCTGGCAGGCAGACAAGCAACTGGCCTATGATTATCACCACTCCACAGCTATTCAGGCAGCGACTCAAGCGAAGCAGGCGGGCGCCGCCTTATTAATTCTCAATCACCTCAGCGCCCGCTATCAGAAGCCGGAGCAAAAAATGCTGCTGAACGAAGCTCAGTCTGTGTTTGACCATACTCAGCTCGCCGCCGATCTTTGGAAGTATATATTAAAGCGCCCGTCGCGAGATTAGCTATACACCGAAAAAAGGACGGTTCAGTTAAACTGAACCGTCCTTTTTTCTTCTATAACTAACGTCTGAAATTATTTTGCTTCAGCAGCTGCGGCTTCTGGATCTGTTTCACCATAGCCGTAAGCACCGTGTTCACTGATATCAAGACCAGCAATTTCTGCTTCAGGTGAAACGCGAAGTCCCATTGTTGCTTTCATAATGCCGAGAATGATGAGTGATGCGACAAGTACGAAAATGAAAGAGGAAGCAACGCCAAGCGCCTGAACGCCAAGCTGATGGAATCCGCCGCCATAGAACAGACCAGGCTTACCAACACCGGCAATGCTGACAAGCTTAGGAGCAGCGAGGAAGCCAGTTGAAAGTGTACCGATGATACCAGAAATACCATGTACAGAGAAGGCATAAATTGGATCGTCAAGCCCTTTTTCTTCGAAGAAAATCGAAGTCCAGTAAGTGAAAGCACCGGCAAAAGCACCGATAACGATAGCTGCCCAAGGTTCAACGAACGCACAGGATGCAGTGATAGCAACGAGTGCTGCAAGCACACCGTTACACATTGCACCGATGTCTGCTTTTTTAGAAAGGATCATGGCCGTGAACAAAGCGCCTAACGCACCGCCAGCAGCAGCCAAGTTGGTTGTTAATGCGACATAACCAAAGAACTGACCATATCCTTCTTTAACAACCCCTGCAGAAGCCGTGCTTCCTGCGTTGAAACCAAACCAGCCAAGCCAGAGAATAAATGTACCGAGGAATACGAATGGAATATTATGTGCTGGAATTGCCACTGGCTTGCCATCTTTAAATTTACCAATTCGCTTGCCAAGAAGAAGAGTGGCTACAAGAGCTGCAGTTGCACCTTGGAGATGGACAACGGTTGAACCGGCGAAGTCTTGCATACCCATTTTAAACAGCCAGCCTGTTGGGCTCCAAATCCAGTGACCAACAACTGGATAGATGATGATAACAAAAAGCGTACCAAAGATGAAATAAACAGATAGCTTCGCACGTTCTGCGAAACCGCCCCAAGCAATTGCCAGCGATACGGCAGCAAAAGCAAGCTGGAATAAGAAAAATACAGAATCATGACCGCTTGGAATACCACTTAAGAAAAAGGATGACGTTCCAACGAAACCATTCCCATTACCAAACGCAATTCCGTAACCGAATGCCCAAAAGGCAATCGACGCAATGGCAAGAGTAATGATTTGTTTGCCGGTAATATGTCCGGCATTTTTGCTGCGCAGTGAGCCTGATTCAAGGAATGCAAAACCGGCCTGCATGAATAAAACTAAGATAGCTGCAACCATAAGCCATAATGTGTCCAGACTCAACGTGACAGGTGTACTCTCTAATGTCATTAATTATTTTCTCCCCTCGTTTCAAGATGCAATAAGTATAACATAACATGTCAGTAAAATTAACAACTAAATATTGAAAATATTCATTTATTTTTGAAACCCCTTACACTAGTCACATTTTGTCCAAATAATGGAATACAATAGCTAAATTTGAGTTTGGAGTGGTATTATTTGCAATAGATCTTCAGGTGAATTAATATAAATATGTTAGAAACCGCTTACATTTCATCATCCATGACATACATCTTCAAGCGGTAAATGACAGGAGGAGATACGATGCAAGCTGGAACAGAAACTTCCTACAAGTCAATGAGCGTTTCTAAGGCCAAGTGGATTTACCAGAAGATGCAAGAAATTCGTCAGTTTGAAAATGCGGTTCATGAAATTTTTGAAAAAGGTGAAATTCCCGGATTCGTGCATCTTTATGCGGGCGAAGAAGCCGTTGCGGTTGGTGTCTGTGCGCATTTAACGGATGATGATAAAATAACGAGCACGCATCGCGGACATGGCCATTGCATTGCCAAGGGCTGTGACTTAGACGGGATGATGGCAGAAATATTTGGCCGTGAGACAGGACTGTGCAAAGGAAAAGGCGGTTCGATGCATATTGCCGATGTGTCAAAAGGGATGCTCGGCGCAAACGGCATTGTCGGTGCCGGTCTGCCGCTTGCGGTCGGTGCCGGTCTGACAGCGAAAATAAAGAAAACGGATAATGTAGCTGTCTGCTTCTTTGGTGACGGAGCGAGCAATCATGGAACGTTTCACGAAGCGATCAATATGGCAGCAATTTGGAAGCTGCCGGTGATTTTCGTTTGTGAAAACAACGGGTTTGGTGAGGCGTCAACCTTTGATTACGCAGCGGCTACTGATCGCGTGTCTGATTTTGCTAAAGTTTATAAGATAGCCGGTGAAACGATTGATGGACGCGACTTGATGGCGGTATATGAATCAGCGGGCAAGGCGGTAGCACGTGCGCGTCGCGGCGACGGACCGACTATTCTTGAATGCCTGACCTATCGTGACTATGGCCACTTTGAAGGTGACAGCCAAACTTATAAAGATAAAGAAGTTCAGGAACAGGCACTGAAAGAAAACGATTGTATTCTTCGTTTCAAGCAGCTGGCAAAGGGAGAAAACCTGCTGACAGATGAAGAAATGAACGAAATTGATGAGAGCGTGAAGGACGCCGTCGATCATGCAATTGAATTCAGCGAAGAAAGTCCATTCCCTGATAGTTCTGAAACAGCCACAGATGTTTATGTTTCCTATTAAATGATTCGGTTTGGTCAATTTATTTGGAGGTGACGAATATGTCAGTTAAGATGTCTTTTTCAGAAGCAATTAACGATGCGATTCGTGAAGCAATGCGCAAGGATGAGAATGTCATTTTGATGGGTGAGGATGTAGCAGGCGGCGCAGAAGTGGATCATCTCCAAAATGAAGGGGCATGGGGAGGTGTATTTGGGGTAACCAAAGGCATCGTCGAAGAATTCGGGCGTGATCGCGTCATTGACACGCCGATTGCCGAGGCAGGCTATATGGGAGCCGCTGTCTCTGCTGCTGCCACAGGACTGCGTCCAATCTCGGAGTTAATGTTCAATGATTTTATCGGCAGCTGTCTGGACGAGGTCATGAACCAGGCTGCGAAATTTCATTATATGTTCGGCGGAAAGGCCAAGGTGCCCTTGACTATACGAACGATTGATGGTGCTGGGTTTAACGCCGCGGCGCAGCATTCACAGAGCCTCTATGCCATTTTCACACATATTCCCGGACTCAAAGTCGTTGTTCCAAGCAATCCTTACGATATGAAGGGACTTTTGCTGCAAGCGATATTTGACGATGATCCAGTCATGGTTTTTGAGGATAAAACCCTTTATTCAATGAAAGGCGGGGTAGGCGAGGGGTTCTATACGATTCCGTTTGGCAAAGCGGAAATAAAACGTCAGGGATCGGATTTGACGATTGTTGGCATTGGTAAGCAGGTCAATACTGCAATGAAGGCAGCAGACTTGCTTGCAAAAAAAGGATTTGAGACGGAAGTCATCGATCCACGCACGCTCTCACCACTAGATGAAGAAACAATTATTAATTCCGTCAAGAAAACGGGTCGATTAATTATTGTTGACGAAGCTTATCCGCGCTGCAGTGCGGCGACTGATATCGCTGCAATTGTCGGTGACAAAGCATTCGACTATCTCGATGCCCCGATTAAACGGGTAACGGCCCCACACAGTCCGGTTCCATTCTCGCCAGCCCTGGAAACGCATTATATGCCGTCCCCAGAGAAAATCATAGCTGCGTTTCAGTCGATGGTCGGCGATCACGTCTACCAGACAATCTAATTTATTTGCGCGGGTGAACGAGTGCGGTCGGTTATGAGAGGAGGAATTAAAATGGCAACAGAAATAATTATGCCCAAAATGGGAATGGGTATGTCTGAAGGCACGGTTGTCGAATGGCTGAAGCACAAGGGAGATTCTGTCAAGAAGGGGGAATCTGTAGTTTCAATCAGTTCAGACAAAATTGAAAAAGAAATTGAAGCACCAGAAGACGGTGTGTTAATTGATATTGAGGCCGAAGAAGATGAGGTTGTATCGATTGGACGGGCGCTTGGCTATATCGGGCAGACTGGGGAAACCGTAGCTGGAGAAAGAAGCGATCAGCCATCAGCTGTTTCGGCGGTGCCAAGTGAATCGGAGACTAGACGCGCATCCACGCCTAAAGCGGCTGAGGCAGTCGAAACGAAACGACTGCGTGTATCGCCGGCAGCAAGACGCTTGGCGAAAGCGAAAGGAATCGATTTGTCTGTCGTTACCGGGACAGGTCCACTCGGTCGAATTACGAAAGCGGACGTGGCTATGGTAGAGAGCAGACAGGAAACGCCGCCAGTTGAAAGCAAGCCTGAACCGAGCGAATCAACCGCTTATGCCCAGCAGACGACGGCAGCCAGTCCGGCTTTGACAGGCAGTCAAAACAAACTCAGCGGGATGCGTAAAACAATTGCTGAGCGAATGTATCAGAGTCTGCAGACGACAGCACAGTTAACGCTGCAGACAACGGCGGATGTCACGGACTTGCTTGCCTTTCAAAAGCAGGCGCGTGCCGCTTATCCCGTCGATGAAGAGGTGCGGCTGACAATCACGGACTTTATTGCCAAAGCGGTAGTACAAGGGCTGCTTATTCATAGAAAAATGAATAGCTGGCTGACCGACGATACAATCACGACCAGTGACGCTGTTCATCTAGGAGTTGCCGTTGCCTTGGATGAAGGGCTTGTTGTTCCAGTAATTCAAGATGCGGACAAGAAATCGCTGAGTACAATTTCGCGTGAACTGCATCACGCAAGCCAGGCAGCACGCGCGGGTCGTCTAGCCGAGCTGAAGCTGAGCGGTTCGACCTTTACGGTTACATCGCTTGGAACCTACGGGGTTGGTTTCTTTACACCAGTGCTTAATCCGCCGGAAGTAGGCATTCTTGGCGTGGGTCAAATCACAGATCAGCCTGTATATAAGGGCGAAACGCTTGAGAGACGCAGCCTCCTTCCACTCAGTCTGACCTTTGATCATCGGGCCGTAGACGGCGCTCAGGCTGCCGAATTTTTGCACACGATTAAGGACAATCTTGAAGCGCCGTTTAAACTAGTCTTATAGTTTTTGAACAAATAAAATTGAAAAGAAAAAGTGAAGGTTACGAGCCGATAATTGATCGGAGCGTAACCTTCATCGTTTATTTCTGCGCAAACACGATTGATCGAATAATTCATTGGATCGAAACGGTTTAATTAATGTAAAATAAATATCAGGCAGACTATACAATTGTTTGACTTGAGGGGGCGAAATGGATTGCCACAATCGAAATATTTTAAATTTGCGGTTTGGGTACTGCTCGTACTTATCATTTTACTTGTCGCCTCCAAGCTTACGTTTGTTTTAGCACCGATTGGCATCGTTCTGACAAGTCTCGCTACGCCATTGATTGTCGCGGTCCTGTTCTATTATTTATTGCGTCCGCTCGTTCGCGGACTGTGCAGATTACGGGTTCCTAAAGTTGTAGCCATTATGATTATCTATCTTATTGTACTGGGTCTGTTAGCCGCCTTGATTTTCTGGCTCGGTCCGCAGCTTTATAATCAGGTGCTTTCTTTGATCAACAGTATGCCGCATCTCATTAAGCAGCTTGGTAACCAGCTTAATGATTTTCAGAACAGTAAACTTTTTGCAAGACTGCATCTGAACGATATTTCTTATACCGATATTACCAACCGCCTGTCGAAAAACTTGTCACAAATCACTACCTCAATCGGCAATAATATCCTATCGATCATTCAATCAATTACCGGGACGGTTCTGATCGCGGTTACAGTGCCATTTATCCTTTTCTATTTTCTTAAAGATGGTGAGAAAATTGCGCGTGCCGCGGTTAAGTTCATACCGGAAGAGCACCGTGATAAAGGGGTTGCCATTCTTCGTGATATGGATCAGGCACTCAGCGGCTATATACAAGGACAGATGATCGTCTTATTATTTGATTTTGTTTTCATCTTCATCTGGTATACAGTAATTCACTTGAATTATTCGCTTGTGCTGGCACTCGTTATCCTGTTCACGAACGTCATTCCGTTTATTGGCTCATTTATTGCGACGATTCCAGCTGTGATAGTAGCCTTCATTCAAGATCCGGTGTTGGCAATATATGTCATTATCGGCGTGATTGTTGTTCAGCAAATCGAAGGCAATGTGGTCTCGCCTTTTGTGATGGGACGCAAGCTTGATGTTCATCCGGTAACTATCATTTGCATTTTACTTGTGGCAGGGAATCTTGCCGGAATTATTGGCATGCTGCTTGCAATCCCGGTTTATGCGGTATGCAAAGTAATTGTGACAAGAGTGTACAAACTGATTCAACTGCGTAGAAATTCATAAAGAAGAACGGGAAATCGAGATGATTTATTGTGGGCTATATTGAGAATCTTCGCCAACAGATTGGCCACCAGCCGCTGCTTCTGCCCGGTGCCGCTGTTATTATTGAGAATTCATATGATCAGATTTTGCTGCAGAAACGAGTCTACCCCGTGGATACGTGGGGTCTTCCCGGCGGATTAATGGAAATAGGGGAGACGCCTGAACAGACAGCAAAACGCGAGGTCTATGAAGAATGTGGCTTGACCTTATATGCTATGAAATTAGTCAATGTTTATGCGAGTACGGGCGAGCCGTCGATTGCAGCGAACGGTGACTGTTATTACCCGATTACGATTGTTTATGCTACGCGTTCATACTCAGGTGAATTAATCATCGATCGAAAAGAATCGGAAGCCTATCAATTTTGTTCAGTAACTGAGCATTCACCGGCCCTTCTACCTAATCACCGACGAATCATTGATGCGTGGATTAATCAGAGACGGCGGAACAATTGACCGACAGGCGTGTCTCATTTCCTGTCCATGAGTTCAGCGCAGGCTGTAAACAGTCTTACGTTTGCGATCAAAAAAGCATTGACGAGAGAGTCATTCGTCAATGCTTTTTGATTTGCTGTCGAATCGAAGCTCGCTCATTCAGCAGCGGCCAATGCGATTTGAATCATTTCGTCAAACGTTTGTTCCCGCTCCTGAGCGGTTGTTTCCTCACCCGTAAAGACGTGATCACTGACAGTCAGCACCGTCAGCGCTTGGACGCCATATTTGGCGGCGAGACTGTACAGCGCTGTTGTCTCCATTTCAACCGCAAGCACACCATAATTAGAAAGCTTTTTTAGAAAGTCAATACTGTCGCGGTAGAAAGTATCTGCTGACAGGATCGCTCCGACATGGACGGATACGCCCTTGTTTACAGCTTCCTGATAAGCCTTATAAAGCAATTTGAAGTCCGCGGTCGGTGTGAAATCGACATTTGGCAGCTCAAGATGATTGAATGCGGAATCTGTAGTTGCTGCCATGGCGAGAATGACGTCTCGAACGTGCACCTTTTTCTGAAGACCGCCGCATGTGCCCACGCGAATCAGCTTCTTCGCGCCGTACGAGCGTATTAATTCATTCACATAGATGGCTATCGATGGAATACCCATTCCGGTTCCCTGTACGGATAAGCGTTTCCCCTTGTACATGCCAGTATAACCGAGCATGCCGCGGACATGATTATAGCAGCTGACCTCTTGCAGATAGGTTTCGGCAATGTATTTGGCGCGTAACGGATCACCCGGAAGCAGAATTGTATCTGCAATCTGTCCTTCGCCAGCTTCAATATGCGTACTCATTGACTGAACTCCCTTCGTTCCTTTAGATAATTACTATCTAGTCTTGATACAGTTTAAGTGGCAATCCGAGTATTTCTGAATAAAAATGTTTTAATCGGAACAACCGGTTGCTGTGTGATGCAGGCCAAAAATGGCATCATTTACCTTCTTTGTGCGCCCGCTACTTCGCTTTCTAGTATAACAAACGGCGGTCGGATGTGGTTACTCTTAATTATTTTTCAAATAGCGTTTTTTATCATGGTCAATGCAGAAAAATAAAAAAAAGAGTTGACACGTGAATCATTTTCGCACATAGTAAACATATGAACAGATACTCATATGTAAATAAAGAAACGTATTGAATGGGGTGATTGAGATGGAGGCTGAACCACAAACACATGAGCATCATCATCATTCACATGCGCATGGATCGAGTAAGCGTGCCTTGTTGACGAGCTTTTTACTAATAACGTGTTTTATGATCGTTGAATTTATCGGTGGATGGATGGCGCACAGCTTAACGCTTTTATCTGACTCCGGACATATGCTAAGCGACTCCATTTCGCTCGGACTCAGCTTTACAGCGATGCTTGTCGGTGCTAAAGTGCCTGCCAATAATGTGAAAACGTTTGGTTACCGGCGTTTTGAAATTCTTGCTGCACTGTTTAACGGTGCGCTTTTACTGATCATTTCGATTGGAATAGTTGTTGAAGCTGTGCTGCGCATTCTAACGCCCGCAGCAATCGCCGGAGCGGAAATGCTGACAATAGCTGTCATCGGGATGTGTGTGAATATCGTTGTCGCGGCGATCTTGATGCGGGGCGAAGAAAAAGATAACTTAAATATTAAGAGTGCGCTATTGCACGTAATGGGTGACCTGCTTGGATCCATTGGTGCCATTATCGCCGCCCTGATCATTATGACAACGGGCTGGAATCTCGCCGATCCGTTGGCAAGTATACTCGTTTCGCTGCTCATTTTGCGCAGTGGTTGGTCCATCGTTCGTGAATCAGTGAGCATTCTCATGGAAAGCCGCCCCGACGAGGTAAATATTGATCAGCTGCGCGCGGCGCTTGAGAATCTGCCGGGTGTGATCGGTATTCATGACCTCCACATTTGGACGATCACATCCGGCTTCTTTTCTTTAAGCTGCCATTTAATCGTTGCAAGTCATGTTGATCGTGACCAAGTGCTTCATCAGGCGGAGCAGTTGCTTGCGAGTTACAATCTCAGCCACTCGACACTGCAAATTGAAGGACAGGATTTTTCCGGCTGCGTCTCTGACTGTGCGCACGAAAAACAACTTGTCTAGAAAATGATGACCAATTGCCAGAAAAAAAGAGGACCCGTGACTGCTGGCGGGTTCCTCTTTTTTCTTTTATAATGCTCAGCATTCAAGATTGGCAAGATAGGCCTTAATCTGATCGGGTGTCTGATTATCTGCTCGCAAATGACCGATTTTCTTACCGTTTTTGAAGGCAAGCAGGCTTGGAATGCCAAGCACATCATATGTTTCCCCCAATTGCGGGAGACGGTCGCGGTCCGCGCTATACCAGTCAAAATCAAATGCTTGCACCAATTCATCGACATACTGGTTCAGGCGTTTACAATCTGGACACCAAGTGGTTTCAAACTTGATAATAATCGTTTTCGGACTGCTGATTGCAGCGTCAAATTCACTTTCTGACGTGACTGCCTTCATAGATGATATCCCCCAGTAAATTATGTATTTCTGTTTATTTTACCAAAAATTAGACAGGCTGCAAGGGACGTGCTCATTTTGCCTGAATTGCTGTCTAGGTTACCTATGATAGTCAAAAATATGAGATAATGAAAAAAAGGAGATGCTTCTGCTGATGGCTGAGGACGCATTATTAATTATTGATATGAGTAATGATTTTGTTGATGACGCGGGTGGATTAACTGCCGGGAAGGCCGCACAGGAAATTGTTCCCTATATTTGTCAATTGGCGGATAGCTTTCATAAAGAAGGAAAACTCGTCGTTTTCTGCATGGATGCTCATGAAGAAAACGACCCGCATTTTAAACTGTGGCCGGTTCATAATGTGAAAGGAAGCTGGGGAGCAGCGATTTGGGGGGCACTGGGTGTGTGGTACACCCAGCACAAACAAGAGCGCGATGTGATTTTCTTGCCGAAACCGGAGTATGATGCATTTATTGGCACTAATCTCGACCAAATCCTGCAAGCCCACCATGTCACGCGTGTACATCTGACGGGCGTTTGCACAGATATCTGTGATTTTCTGACCGCCTATGGCGCTTATTCGCGTGGTTTTCAAACGGTCGCCCATTCTGCCGGCATGGCCACGTTCACCGGGCAGCATAATGAGTTTCTCAATCATATGGCAGCGATATTTAAGACCGAGATTCGCTCGCCGAAACAACTGGGCGAGAAAAAGTGACGGAATCTGTATGGACAGATCGACCGCGTTGTGACTGGAAGACTACGGATCCGCTCTATCTTTCCTATCACGATACAGAGTGGGGGCGTCCGGTACATGATTCGCGGCAGCTGTTTGCGATGCTCTGCCTGGAAGGGATGCAGGCGGGCCTAAGCTGGTTGACTGTTTTAAAACGGCGAGAGGCTTACTATGAAGCGTTTGCTGACTTTGATCCCGAGCAAATCGCCACCTTTTCCCAAGAAAGGGTGGAGGAGTTGATGGCGAATGCGGCAATTATTCGCAATCGAAGAAAAATTACAGCGATAATTCAAAACGCACGCGGCTATCTACAATTGGAAAAGGAAACGACTTTTTCTAATTTCCTCTGGTCGTTTGTCGCAGGCAGCACGCAGCATCATCGCTATACAGCTATTGAGCAAGTGCCAGCAGCAAGCGCAGCTTCACGGGCGATGAGCCGCGCGCTCAAGCAGCGAGGCTATAAATTTGTCGGTGAAACCATTTGCTATGCGTTTATGCAGGCAGTTGGTATGGTGAATGACCACCTCACGAGCTGCTTCTGCTATGATCAGATTGTTCGATTAGACGCGCAAGACAAGCGATAGATGCCGGGGCTCATTAAGAAAGAATATAGAAAAACAAGGAGGAATCACTTGTGCAGACCGATGGACTGACGGAAAAAAAGACGAAATCTCAGGAATTATTTAAAGGCAGGGTAGTTGACTTATTTTTGGATCACGTGCAATTACCAGACGGGACAACGGCGACGCGGGAAGTTGTCAGGCATCCTGGAGCCGTCGCTGTTATTGCTGTGACTCCGCAAGGAAAACTACTGCTTGTCCGGCAATACCGTTATCCGATTGATAAAATCATTTATGAAATTCCCGCGGGAAAGCTGGAGGCCGGCGAAGATCCGCTGCTCGCTGCCCAGCGCGAACTTGAAGAGGAGACGGGCTATAAATGCAGAGAACTTCGGCGAATTATTTCCTTTTATACGACACCGGGTTTTTCTGATGAATACATACATCTCTATTATACGGATTCATTGATTGCCGGTACGCAGCATTTGGATCGGGATGAGTTTCTTGAAGCCTCTGCTTTTGAATTGAAAGAAGCCGTTCAACTGGTTGAAACGAAGCAAATTGCTGATCTGAAATCATTGTATGCCGTCCAATATATGCAGCTTCGCACGAGCCACTAATGTATTGAGAGAGTGCTCGCTGACAGATGTATTGCTTGAGGAGATGCGGCTCCCGTCTTGATAAAAATTTCAGTGGAACCAAGTATAAGAAAACTAAGGATCAGCCTTCGCCTGCGGACTTGACTTTGCCGAGTTTTTCTAATCATAGTTTGTCCCCCAAAATCATAGATTAGCTAATAGATTTTAGCGAGACTATGCGGGAGGCTTGATAAGAATGAGACTGAGAATAAGGGACGTGCTGCATAAGCATCTGTCAGATTATCGTTCACTATATATCTTTGTAACAGCACTCTTTTTGATGGGCATTATCTTTGGCGCGGTTGTGGTGAACAGTCTTTCCTATGAAGCAAGAAATGACTTACTCCAATATATGCAGAATTTTTTCAGCGATTTGACACAAGGACAGATTGCCGATTCATCAACGCTTTATAAGGAAGCCTTGAGCAATGATTTTCAATTTATCGGATTGATCTGGTTGCTCGGTTTATCCGTCATTGGGCTGCCTGTCCTGTTTGTACTTATTTTTGTGCGGGGCATGTTCTTAGGTTTTACAGTTGGGTTTCTTACGAGTCAGATGGGGATAAGAGGGCTTGGTGTGGCGATGGTTTCCGTCTTCCCGCAAAATCTTCTAATCGTCCCTAATGATATTTTTCTCACAGTGGCGGCGGTCGCCTGTTCTTTGAAAATCATTCGACATTTGATGATAAAAGTGAGACGGGAGGCGCTCTTTCCCCAGCTCATCAATTATATTTTTGCACTTCTCGGAGCGAGTGCAGTGCTCGTGACTGCCTGCGCATTTGAAGCGTATGTCTCACCTCAGCTTATTCGCATGATTTTTTCGTAAATGAGAAAATATAATGAAAAAACAATTGATATAGGCTAACAGAAATTGATATCCTTGCGATATTTTCCTTCTCATAATATAATTATTATAAAGTAAAAATAATTTTATATTATTGACACAGCAGTTTACAGGGATTATAATTTTTCTGAAATGAGAGACTGGTAGATCGGAAGCGAAGCGTTACTTTTCGGCGTTGGGGGGAATTTTTGTGGAAGAAGGACGAATTAACCGGATTAAAAAGCAATTGCATTCGCAAAAGTATAAACTAACGCCGCAACGAGAAGCGACGGTGCGTGTTCTTCTGGAGAATGAGCAGGATCATTTGAGCGCGGAAGATGTTTATTTGCTTGTTAAAGAGAAATCCCCAGAGATTGGGCTGGCTACTGTCTATCGCACGTTGGAGTTATTGTCGGAGCTGAAGGTTGTTGATAAGATTAATTTTGGTGACGGTGTTTCGCGCTATGATTTGCGCCAGGAAGGTGCCAATCATTTTCACCATCATCTTGTCTGCGTGGAATGCGGTGCAGTGGACGAAATCCAAGAAGATTTGCTGAGCGATGTAGAGAAAGT
This sequence comes from Sporolactobacillus sp., assembly GCA_047718535.1. Taxonomy (GTDB): domain Bacteria; phylum Bacillota; class Bacilli; order Bacillales; family Sporolactobacillaceae; genus Sporolactobacillus. Next base: position 100,528 of record JBDNRH010000006.1, on the reverse strand, counting down.
GGTCGAACGTCGCTGGCACTTCAAGGTTAAGGACCATCGCCTGACGTTTCATGGCATCTGTTATCGCTGCCAGGCTAAACATGAAGAAGAGGCGCAGAAGCAAGATGACGATAAGGTTCCATTATTAAAAGGATAATATGACAAGCAGCCTGGCCGTAAGGGCTGTTTTTCTTGTGCGTAAAGAACGTATAGAGATCTCAGAGGAACAAAGTATAATAAAAGGATGTTGAACTTTTCCCACACTTTTCCGCATACACTTCTGTGAGGACTGCTTGTACAGAGCGGAAGAGGGGGATTAGCCGCAATGATTCGGATGATTGGCAAGAGTGTTCAGGTGCTAGTAATATTTGCAGTGATGACCGCTTTTTTCTATATGGTATTGACGTACTTAGATGGGAGAGAGCAGCGTGTACATCGCTACGATCAACCCGGAATAGACGCAGTTAAAGTCGGCACCGGATTACAAATTGAGCACTTTAGCCTGCGTATGAATGATAAACTGCATTTGTCGGAGCGGCTAATCGAATTTTTGCGAGATGGAGAATAGGTATGGATGATTTCCAAGCTGATGTGCTTGCTTTTCTTGAGGAATTAAATGTTACGCGACATCTAGCCGTGAACACTATCGAAGCCTACCGAAGTGATCTTGCCCAATATATGACTTATTTGCAAGACTATGCAGGCTGCGCAGACTGGCTGCATGTGGACGAGCTGACGGTGCGCAAATATTTCTATTGGATCAGGGATCATGGCAGTGCTGAAGCGACGATTGCCCGCAAGGTGACAGCGGTGCGACGGTTTCATCACTTTCTGATCCAGATTCACAGGCGCCCGGATGATCCTACCTTCTCCGTTCATACGACTAAGCGGGAGCCTCATCCGCTGGCGATTCTGACCTATCCTCAAGTGGAACGGCTTTTAGCTGCACCGGATATAACCCAGCCAATAGGTTGCCGTGATGCAGCAATGCTTGAGTTGCTGTACGCGACGGGCATGCATGTGAGCGAATTGATTCAGCTTAATATTGCTGATCTGTCAATCGAACTCGGGTTTGTGCGCTGCCGCGGCAGGAAGGGAAATGAGCGGATTATTCCTTTTGGCAGCAAGGCAGCGAGCGCTTTAAATGCTTACATATCGGCAAGACCATTCGTATCCGAACAAGATGATCAGCCGCTGTTTATCAATCGCCAGCGTCGGCGCTTCAGCCGTCAGGGCATATGGAAATTATTAAAACGCTATGCCGTCAGCTGCGGAATCACGCAGACATTGTCACCAGAGACGCTGCGTCAGTCATTGGCCGTCCATCTGATTGAAAACGGCGCCGATTTATTATCCGTAGAGACATTGATGGGGCGGACAAGCTCTGCTGCGATGCAGCGATTTGACCGACTCGATAAGCCGTCGATCAAAGATTTTTATCGTCTGTATCATCCGCGGGCATGAATCGTTAACACTAAAGGAGACACTGTGATGAATGATTTGACAGAAGCATTGAAGGCTTTTCCAACCGATAGAAAGCTGCATCCGCAGATTGGTTTAATCCTTGGTTCCGGACTCGGCGATATTGCCGAACAGATTGAGGATCCACTGTTTATTCCTTATAAAAATATTCCTCATTTTCCTGAATCGACTGTTGAGGGGCATAAAGGACGTTTTATTATTGGTACCCTTGAAGGGAAATCTGTGATTGCCATGCAAGGACGCTATCACTACTATGAGGGCTATTCATTGAAGCAGGTTTCCTTTCCAGTTCGCGTGATGAACGGACTGGGCATTGACAAGCTGCTCGTGACCAATGCCTGCGGAGGGATTAATAAGGCTTTTCATCCGGGTGATTTAATGCTGATTAACGACCATATTAATATGCTAGGTTCAAGTCCATTGATGGGAGTGAATGACCCGCAGGAGGGGCCGAGGTTTCCTGATATGTCGACAGTTTATGATCGGGAGTTGATTCAACTGGCCAAGAACGAGGCAGACGTCCTGCATTTACCTGTTCAGGAAGGGGTTTATTTGGCAACACCCGGACCGCAGTATGAAACCCCTGCAGAGATTCGAATGATGCGTGTGCTTGGAGCAGATGCCGTTGGGATGTCGACAGTTCCAGAAGTGATCGCTGCCGCCCATCTTGGCCTGCGCGTACTTGGTATTTCTTGCATCACCAATATGGCATGCGGGATAGTTGAGCAGAAACTGTCCCATCATGATGTGATCGAAACAGCCAATCGGGTTAAAACTGATTTCAGCCGCTTCGTCCGGCGAATTATTGCGGCCATATAGGCTTATTGATCGGCAGTGGGAATTCCTATAGAGACTTTAAGAACGAACAGATGGCCGTTTGTGCATCTGTTCGCTTTTTTTTCTGCAATTCTTTTGGCAGAGTCGTATAAAACCAATCGTTGTGGACACAATGCTAAGGATTATGCGAGGAGGTTCGTTTCATGAAGTCATTTATTGTCGGGTTGACTTGTTTCATTCTCATTTTTTGTCTGGCGGGGCCAGCAATGACGGCACACGCAGCCAATCGCACGAAAGCGCAAGATAAAGGCGAGGGAATTAAATCAGCCATTGTAATCGAGGAGGATACCGGGAAAATTCTTTATCAAAAGAATGCCAATAAAGAATTGCCACCTGCAAGTATGACAAAGGTGATGACGATGCTGCTGATCTTTAAAGCGCTTGATGCCCACAAGCTCTCGTTGCACGATAAGGTCACAGTCAGTGAAAAAGCTGCTTCAATGGGCGGTTCGCAAGTATTCCTCGAACCTGGAGAGACAATGACCGTGGATGAGATGCTGCGAGCGATTGCCATTGCTTCAGGCAATGATGCATCGGTAGCGATGGCAGAGCATTTAAGCGGTTCAGTTCAGGCATTTGTCGCTCAGATGAATCGAGAGGCGCGGCAACTCGGCTTGACACATACCCATTTTGTGAATCCGACGGGGCTGCCGGTAGCTAACCATTATACGACAGCCCACGATATGGCAATCATGGCGCGGGCCTTGGCAAATTATTCGCAGGTTTTTCACTATACGTCAAAGTACGAGGACTATCTTCGTGAAAATACGGATAAAAAGTTCTGGCTAGTGAATACCAATAAATTGATTAAGACGTATCCGGGTGCAGATGGGATGAAGACCGGGTTTACAAGCGAAGCAAAATATTGTCTGACTGCAACTGCGAAACGAGATGGGATGCGCGTAATAGCCGTTGTGATGGGCGCGCCCACACCGAAGGTACGCAATCAGGAGGCTGCCAATTTGATGAATCAGGCATTCGCCGTCTATACGACAAAAGAGATTAAGAAACAGGGCCAGGTGATTTCCAATCAGAAAATTGAAAAAGGGAACTACAGCCATGTGCCCGTGATCACGCAGCGCCGCGCGGTTGTATTACTGAAAAAAGGTGAGTCCCTTAAGGGAATAAAGTCACAAATTAAGTGGCAGAGCAAGCTGCAGGCACCCGTCAAACGCGGGACGACTATTGGTTATTTGATTGTTCGCAAAAATCACAAGCTCGTTTCAAAAACACCGCTGACCGTTCAACTGACGGTGAAGCGCGCGTCGTGGTGGCAATTATTTAAGCGCAGCGCGGGTACGATCCTGTCTCATTAACGAATGGTGGTTCAGGCAGTTAAGGACAGATTTTGACGAATTGACACTAGTTCTGTCACCGAGAAGGAATATAGAGATTGGAGAGGGAATCTATCAATATAACCAAATCTCAAGATGGCCAGCCCATTGAGGGATGTCTTGTGGGAGAGGGGATAAAATGAGTCTCGATATGAATTTGGAAGTAAAAAACGGTGTGCTTTGTATTCGACTGACGGGGGAATTGGATCATCATACTGCCGATTTACTTCGCGCACGGGTCAATGCAGTGATGGACGAGGAAATTGTTCAGCATATTTTGCTGAATCTCGGTGATCTCACATTTATGGACAGTTCTGGTCTTGGCGTGATTCTTGGCCGTTACAAGAAGATTGCCAGTCTTGGCGGAGAGATGGTTGTATGTGCGATTTCACCGGCTGTCCGCCGCCTCTTTGAATTAAGTGGTATGTTCAAAATCATTCGCTTTGAGACGGATGAAGATTATGCCCTTCACACGCTGGGGGTGGCTTGAGTGAAGAACGAAATGACGCTCGACTTTCTAGCAATCAGCGCGAATGAATCGTTTGCTCGGGTCACAGTAGCGGCCTTTGTCGCTCAAGTGGATCCAACTCTTGAGGAAGTCACAGAAATCAAAACCGTTGTCTCTGAGGCAGTCACCAATTCGATTATCCATGGCTATGCGGACAGCGGTCAGGGAATGGTGCGTATACACGCCAGCCTAGATGAGGGCGTGCTCAATCTGTCAATTCATGACGACGGTGTCGGAATACAGGACGTGGAACAAGCAAAACAGCCACTCTATACGACTAAGCCGGAATTGGAACGATCAGGTATGGGGTTCACGATTATGGAAAATTTCATGGATCATATACGTATTGAAACGGAGGTTGGCAAAGGAACGACTGTTTTTATGACAAAGGAAATTACCTTTAACCGAGCGGTATGCAAATAGGGAGATATGCCAATGGATTTCGATCGGAAATTGGGTGCTAAGGAGCCTTTGCTTGATGATGGTGAAGTAAAGCAACTGATTAGGCGCAGCCAATCCGGCGATCACGACGCGCGTGATCGGCTTGTATCGAAGAATATGCGTCTTGTCTGGTCGGTTGTGCAGCGGTTTATTAATCGTGGCTATGAACCAGATGACCTTTTTCAAATTGGCTGTATTGGGCTATTGAAATCAGTTGATAAATTTGATTTAAGTTATAATGTAAAATTCTCGACTTATGCTGTACCAATGATCATTGGCGAGATTCAGCGGTTTATCCGCGACGATGGTGCGGTGAAAGTCAGCCGCTCATTGAAAGAGACTGGAATCCGCGTGCGCAAGAAGAAGGATGAACTGGCCAAGAAATTAGGACGCAGTCCGGCAGTGAGCGAATTGGCTGACGCGCTGGAGCTCTCACCCGAAGATATTATTCTGTCTCAGGAAGCGATTCGCGCGCCGTCATCAATCAATGAGACGGTTTTCGAGAACGATGGCGACCCCATTACCATTCTTGATCAAATTTCCGATACTGAGAGCGGCAAATGGTTTGATAAAATGGTGGTTCGCGAAGCGGTCGGTCATTTAACGGAGCGCGAGAAATTAATTGTGTATTTGCGCTATTTCAAAGATCAGACGCAGATGGAAGTCGCGGTTCGTCTGGGCATCTCGCAAGTGCAGGTGTCCCGTTTGGAAAAGAAAATACTCGAGGAAATCAAGAGCCAGATTGCCGAATAAGCGATCAGGTTCTTTTTTTTCGACTGACATATTCAGTTTATCGACATGACAAGCATATTTTGCCAGCAAGGTACAGATACTATGACGGAAACTAAGAAAGGGGGACGACTCTTACCATGCTTAATGATCCGAAGAATTACAGCACCGCTATCAAGCCTTATTTGCCGCGCATCCCCTATTTCCAAAATTGTTTGAAGGCTTTTGTGTCAGGCGGCTTGATTTGTGAGATTGGTCAGTGCCTGCAAGTATTTTATATCCATTTCTTTCACTTTACAAAGGCAACGGCAGGCAACCCGACCTCAGCTACGTTGATTCTAATCGCAGCCTTAATGACAGGGCTTGGACTCTATGATAAAATCGCGCGTTTCTCCGGCGCTGGTTCCATTGTGCCGGTTACGGGATTTGCCAACTCAATCACGAGTGCAGCGTTGGAACATCGAAGTGAAGGAGTGGTACTTGGCATTGCGACTAATTTGTTCTCACTCGCCGGTTCGGTAATTGTATTTGGGGTCGTGTCAGCAGCTGTGCTTGGCATTATTCGACTTTTCATCGAACAATTCTTTTGAAAGGAGACGCAGCATGAGTAAAATCAGACAGCAGACATGGCGATTTGATCATCCCATTTATTTGGCGGCAACAGGAACGGCTGTGGGTCCGCTTGAGGCTCGTGGTCCGCTAGGAGGAACATTCGACAAGGAATATTCCGACCTCTCGTGCGGTGAAAAGAATTGGAGTGAAGCTGAACGGGCACTGATGCGCCGGGCGATTGGCTATTGCCTGGCAAAGGCTGGGAAGAATGAGAGCGACATTGACTTTTTTCTTGCCGGTGATTTGATGGATCAGACGGTAACTTCTAATTTCATTGCTCGAGAAAATAGGATTCCTTATTTCGGTATGTTTGGTGCCTGTTCTACATCTATGGAGACACTGGCTCAGGCGGCGCAGCTCGTCGACAGTGGCTATGCGGAGCGCGTACTCTGCGCGGTCAGCAGTCATAACGCGACAGCTGAGCGTCAATTCCGTTATCCGACCGAGTATGGTGGTCCGATGAATTTGACGCAGACTTTTACGGTGACGGGATCCGGGGCAGCGCTGGTTAGCCGTGAACTGGGGGCGGTACGCGTGTCTGAGGCAACGCTCGGCCGTGTCATTGACTGGGGGATTGCGGATCCAAATAATATGGGCGCAGCGATGGCTCCTGCTGCGGCAGATACGATTTGGCGGCATTTTCAAGATACCGGCCGACGCCCTGAAGACTACGATTTGATTGTAACCGGGGATCTATCACGTGTCGGATCGCCAATTCTGAAGGATCTGCTATTAGAGAAGGGACTGGACATTACGAAACAGCATCAGGATTGCGGTGTGATGGTCTATAGTCCCGATCAGCCGGTCAGCGCCGGCGGCAGCGGCTGTGCGTGTTCGGCAGTCGTTACATATGGTTATTTATATCGCCGTCTGGCAGAAGGGGCACTGAAACGTGTCTTTATCGTTGCCACTGGCGCATTATTAAATAAATCGACGACGAAAGAGAAAGACACGATTCCATGTATTGCTCATGGCGTTGTCCTCGAATCGGCAAAGGTGGGGAAGAAATGATTTTTCTCTATGCCTTTCTCGTAGGTGGATCGATTTGCGTGATTGGTCAATTACTCATCGATGTCTTTAAACTGACGCCCGCTCATGTTGTTGCTTCATTTGTTGTGCTTGGCGCATTGCTTGATATTTTTGGCCTCTACGATCACCTTATTCAATTTGCCGGAGCAGGAGCCACCGTGCCAATTACTAGTTTCGGGCATGCCCTTCTGCACGGTGCCATGTCTGAAGGGCATCAGCACGGCTATCTTGGTATTGCTATCGGCACATTCAAACTGACATCGGCAGGTATCACCTCGGCCATTCTGTTTGGTTTTCTCGTTGCTTTATTTTTCAAGCCGAAAGGTTAAATTTAAGTATAAGGTGGTGCGTTCCGCATGCTCGCAGAACAGACGCCAATCAGCAAAACAATTGCAGAAAATGCTGAGCAATTGCAGACATTGCTTGATATTGGTCCGCATAATTTTGATCTAGGTTTGCGCGAACTGCTCATTCTCGATCGCAAATGTCAGATCTATTATACAAATAGTCTTGCCGACGGGACAATCGTGTCGATTGTACTGAGTGAGCTGATGCGGCTTGTGCATAATACGACGCATGAAACAGCAGTGTTTGATTCCATTAAGCAGCATCTTGTCCATTATCAGGTTGAAACCGCGTCAACCTTAAATGCGGCGGTGGACAAGATGCTTACCGGACGAGTTATGCTGCTTATCGATGGTGAAGATCAGGCGCTAATCATTGATTTACGTCATTATCCGGGACGGACACCGCAGGAGCCGGACGTGGAGAAGGTAGTGCGGGGTGCCAAAGATGGATTTACGGAGAATATCATCGAAAGTTCTGGGCTGATTCGACGGCGGATACGCGATCCGAGGCTGCGCTGCGAATTAATGCAGATTGGTGAGCGCTCGAAAACAGATGTCTGTCTTTGTTATTTAAAGGATGTCGCAAACCCCGGCATTCTGAAAACAATTCGGGATGAACTAAAGGCCATTAAAGTGGACGGTATTCCAATGGCTGATAACGCATTGGAAGAGTTTATTCTCAAGCAAGGGTGGAATCCCTATCCGCTCGTTCGCTTTACTGGGCGTCCGGATGTGGCTGCTTCTCATCTGCTTGAAGGTCATATTGTATTGATCACGGACACATCGCCAAGCATCATGATTATGCCAACTACGCTCTTCCATCATTTGCAGCATGTGGAAGAATATCGGCAAGTCACGGCGGCTGGTGGTATGCTGCGGTGGACACGATTTCTTGCCGTCTTTGTCTCTGTGTTCCTTGTCCCGATTTGGCTGCTTCTTGTGCAGCAGCATTTGCTGCCGACAGGGCTTGGGTTCATTGGCCCCAACAGTCACCACTATCACTTGCCGTTACTTGTTCAAATTTTGCTTGCTGAAGCAGGAATTGAAACGCTTCGTCTCGCTGCTATTCACACGCCGACCTCACTGTCGACGGCTTTGGGGCTGATTGCTGCGGTTCTTATAGGACAGATTGCCATTCAGGTCGGTGTCTTTATTCCGGAAGTGATTCTGTACACGTCTGTTGCGGCGATTGGCGGTTTTGCCACACCAAGCTATGAATTACAGCTGGCCAATAAGCTGACTCAATTGCTGCTGATTCTGGCTGCCGGGTTCTTTCATGTGCCTGGCTTTATGATTGCTGTCACACTCGTGATTATTTATTTATCTCACGTGACCAACCTGAATACCCCGTATCTATGGCCGTTTATTCCGTTTAACCCAACGGGATTATATAATATTTTAATCCGCCGCGCGTTGCCGACTTCTGTTCTTCGGCCAAGCATCGTCCGTCCCCTTGACAAATACAGACAGCCGAAAAAGGATTAATCTTGTCATTCCCAGTGAATCATGATACACTGAATTAAATTTAACAGACATCCTTTGAGCAGATTAGAGGAGCAGGGCGAAAGAGTAGGAAATGTGAGTCCGGAAGACAATGAACATTTTTGAAAGGTCAACTTGCCGAAGCCGCCGCTTGCCAAGAGCAGCGGCTGGTCTGCAGTCGAATAGGCTGCAGACTGTCACTGCCTTGACGCAGTGGAGCACTTTTCGGGCGCATGGTGTACGTGAATCGGCCTGTGTCTCTGACGCAGGCCGATTAATTTGCTGTAGGCTGAGGAGAATGGAAGGGGAGATTGTTTGTGTTTGGTACGCAGACAGTGAATGAAAAGGGGCATTTGCAGATTGGCGGATGCGACACAGTTGATTTGGCCAATGAATTTGGAACACCACTTTATGTATATGATACGGCGTTTATTAAAGAAAAAATTAAAGCGTTCCAAACGGCTTTTTCTCGCCACAAAGACATTGACTGGCAGATTGCGTATGCAAGCAAGGCCTTCTCTAACTTAGCCATCGTCCAGCTCGTTAATGAACAGGGATTGTCACTTGATGTTGTTTCTGGTGGCGAACTGTACACGGCACTTCAAGCGGGAATGGCGCCCGAACGGATTCACTTCCATGGCAATAATAAATCAGATGATGAATTACGCATGGCTCTTGATGCGCAAATTGGTGCGATTGTCGTTGATAATTTCGATGAATTGGCACGTCTCGAACAATTATGCACAGCACGCAGACAGTCGATCGCCATTTTATTGCGAGTAACACCGGGTGTTGAGGCGCATACCCATGAGTTTATCATGACTGGTCATGATGATACTAAATTTGGGTTTAATTTAGATAATGGGATGGCTGAACGCGCCGTCCGTCAGTCCCTTCAGTCGAAACAGCTTCATCTGAAAGGGCTGCATTGCCATATCGGTTCGCAAATATTTGAAACGGCTGGATTTACTGAAGCTATCCATACGATTTATACGTATCTCGATAACTGGTCGGTTGATCCGGGCTATCTGCCTCAGGTTTTAAATGTGGGCGGCGGATTTGGGATTCGCTATACAGAGACGGACTGCCCGCTGCCGATCAGTGACTATATTGATGCAATTCTTACTGCCGTCCGTCAGGAATGTGCGGATCGCGCGTTACCCCTGCCGGCTGTATGGGTAGAACCAGGGCGCTCACTTGTTGGAGAAGCAGGAACGACGCTTTATACCGCCGGCGCTTCGAAACATATTCCCGGTGTCCGCACGTATTTGGCAGTGGATGGGGGCATGGCGGACAATATTCGTCCGTCGCTCTATCAGGCAGACTATCAGGCAATTTGTGCCTCGCATGCCAATCTGGAGGCTGATTGCACGGTTGCGCTTGCCGGCAAATGCTGCGAAACCGGTGATGTCTTGATTAAAGAAGCGCAATTGCCGTCTGTATGCACAACTGGTGATACCGTGGCTGTTCTGTCGACGGGTGCTTACGGTTATTCGATGGCAAGCCATTATAACCGTTTGCCTAATCCCGCTGTTGTCTTTGTTGAAGAGGGTGAGGCGTCTCTCGTCGTTCGCCGTGAAAGCTACGCCGATTTAATCCAATACGACTTGCCGCTCCGTGTGCCGACGTCACATGAGAACTAAAGGTGCACAAATCTCTTAGTTTGGTTATAATATAACTGTCAGAGTTATATTTTGGAGATATCGCCGAATAAGAGGCGGTGCCTGTGTCTCAACGGATGGAAGCGGTACCGCACGGAAATAAAAAGAAGAAATTGTAAGAGTAATATGGTGCTGTGACAGGGCACTGTGAGTGGGCGGATCTTATTAGGTTTGCTTGATGACGGTATCTCCTGCAATGAGGGGTAGAACATGCTGATTCGTTATAAGAAGAGTTACGAGAAGATTGCAATGGGCTTATTGTCATTCATCCCTTCTGAGAAAGAAATAAAGACAGTCTTTCAGACCATTCGTAAATATGAGGAAGATGAGAATTGGCAGCTTTTTTTATGGAAAGCCAGTGAAGATATCGTTGGTGTGATTGGCGTCCAGTTCAGCGATCCTCAGCACGCTGCGATTCGTCATATAAGTGTCAATCCCTCCTATCGTGAAGAGGGAATTGGCAAGGAAATGATTCTCGCGTTGCGATCGCTGCTTGGCGAATCAATAAATGTGGTTGCTGATGAATCACTCAAAGATTTTTTTGAAAGCTGTGTCATCAATAGAGAAAAAGAGGAAACGGGCAAATAAGCCTGTTTTTTCTTTCAGTTTGGCAGTTTTCCGACCTGATCATTTAAAAAAGAAAAAGCTATAATGTGTTCAGAAACCAGGAGCGAGAAGCGTGGAGTATAAAGTAAAACTAGACGCCTTTGAAGGGCCACTTGATTTGCTGCTGCATTTAATTAAGCAATATGAAATTGATATTTACGACATTCCAGTGTCAGAAATCACGGATCAATATCTTAATTATATTCACCAAATGCAGCGCTTGGAGCTGAACATAGCGAGCGACTATTTAGTCATGGCTGCCACGCTGGTTGCCATGAAGAGTCGCATGCTGCTGCCAAGACAGGAGGAGCTGGACGATTGGTCTGAGGAGCCTTATGAGGATCCGGAGGACACACGGCAGGCATTGATGCGTCAGCTGATTGACTATAAGCAATTTAAAGAGGCTGCGGAGTCGCTGCGTGAGGAGGAGGCGCAGCGATTGTTGCTTCTCACTAAACCGGCAGATGATCTGACAGGATTTGAAAAACCAGACCTGAGCTATATTGCTGTGGAGGATCGTGCGACCGTGTATGATATGGTGCGCGCGATTGAGCGGATGATCGCTCGAAAGAAATTGCAGCAGCCGCTTGAAACAAAGATTGATCGGCAAGTGCTGCCGATCGGTCAGCAGATGCATGTTCTATTGACTGCTTTAAAACAGTCACAAGGCTCGATCAGCTTCTGCCAGCTTGCTGCGTCCTATGACCGCTTGCATCTTGTCGTCACGTTCTTGGCGGTTCTTGAGTTGATGAAGAAAAAGGCGATTATCTGTCAGCAAAGCGCTAATTTCTCAGATATTCTAATAAAATTTGGAGAGGAGGCGGCGTGCTTTGACACCGGAGAAGACACGTTCGATTATTGAAGCCATGCTCTATGTGACGGGTGAAGAAGGAATTGAAATCGGTCAGCTAGAGAAAATATTTCCTAATAGTACGGCTAATGACCTGCGTGCAAGTATTGAAGCCATGAAACAGGCCTATCGGGATAATCCAAATAGTGGCCTGTTAATTGTTGATAAACCGCAAGGCTATCGATTAGCAACCAAGCCGGAATTATTACCCTATATCGAGAAATTTGCTTCCATACCGAAATCAACGCCGCTGTCACAGGCGGCGCTGGAAACTGTCGCAATCGTCGCCTATAAACAGCCCGTTTCCCGCGTGACAATTGACGAGATTCGCGGGGTCAAATCTGAACGGGCGCTGCATACGCTGCTTGTCAAAGGATTGATAAAGGAAGTAGGCCGGGCGGAAGGTGCTGGTCGGGCGATTCTATACGGGGTGACTTCGCTTTTTCTCGACTATTTTGGCTTTCATTCACTGAAGGAGATGCCGCCGCTTTTTGAAGCGGCAGCCAAGCCTAGTGAGCAGCTGGATGCTTACGATTTATTTTATGATCACTATCAGGAGACGCTGAAAACTCTGGATGAAGCCGATCAGGCCGATCATTCACTTCCTTGATCAAGTTAACAGCGACAGCAGGCATATATCCCAATCTTCGGCATAGGCTTGTATAAAAGTCGAGAACGGAGATGGATTCTGATGCGGACGATTCTGAATCACGCGGCTGCCCTGCTTTTGTGTGCCCTGCTTTTTTTTACGATGGTGCCAGGACAGGCCTATGGTCAAGGTCCCGAACTTGCCGCAGCATCGGCGGTTTTACTCGATCAGGCTTCGGGTCGTGTGCTCTATGGCAAGGATGCTGATCAAAAACGCCCGATTGCCAGCATTACTAAAGTCATGACAGCGATATTAGCAATTGAATCGGGGAAAATGGATCAGACCGTTCGAGTCAGCGCGAACGCGGTGCGCACGGAAGGATCTTCCATTTATCTGAAAGCGGGGGAGAAGATCAAGCTGCGTGATCTCGTCTATGGTTTGATGCTGCGCTCTGGCAATGATGCATCGCTGGCGATAGCTGAAGCTGTCGGAAAGAGTGAGCAGGGCTTTGTTTTTCTAATGAATGAGAAGGCGAAAGAAATTGGTATGACCCGTACGCATTTCACCAATCCGAACGGTCTGGAAAACCCCGATCACTATTCCACCGCATATGACATGGCTTTACTGACCAGATATGCAATGGAGCAGCCGACCTTCCGTAAAATTGTGCAGACACGCGTGTACAAAGCACAGGCTACCAATCAATCAGACATCCGTGTATGGGCTAACAAAAATAAAATGCTGCGTCTTTATAAATACGCCACCGGCGGTAAAACGGGATTCACGAAAGCAGCGGGGCGAACACTGATTTCGACCGCCAAAAAAGGACGCATCGCTTTAATCGCGGTCACATTGAATGATGGCGATGACTGGCGCGACCATCAGCAGCTTTTCGAATGGGGGTTTAGTCACTTTCAATCGACACAGGTTGCCTGCAAAGGGAAGCTGCATGCTGCGGTTGCGCCTTTTTACAGCAATCGCCTCGTTCTTAAACGCTCACTTTATTTGCCGCTCAGCGCTGATGAACGACGTGACCTGAAAAAAACACTTATACTTGTCCGTCCGCAAAAGAGGGAGGGCTGGCAACCGCCGCAGCCAGCGGGGCGGCTGCTTGTACGCCTTGATCAACAGACGCTGGCCAATCTTCCCGTCTATTATCAGCAGCAGAAAAAGAAAAAGAAACGATTTTGGAGCCTCGTGCAGATGTCTTTTGGTTTTCTAATCAGCGGCGGGGAGTACAGGCCCTATGATTAATATTATCTGGGTTGGTTTATTTCTGATCGGCCTAATCTATGCCGCTTTTCACGGAACGATGGACGCTGTCAATCAATCGATTTTCGAATCCGCGGCCTATGCCGTCACATTATGTATCGGTTTAATCAGTGTGTTGGTTTTCTGGCTTGGATTGATGAAGGTGGCTGAGCGATCAGGCCTGCTTGAGCATCTTGCCAATTTTTTCAAACCGATAATCCGGCCTATTTTCCCAGAAATACCGCCGGATCATCCGGCAATGGGCTATATTCTTTCCAATATGATTGCCAATCTATTCGGTCTCGGCAATGCGGCGACACCAATGGGCATTAAGGCAATGGAAGAATTGAAGCAGCTCAACGGTGGTAAAGACAGTCCCAGCCGTTCGATGATCACGCTGCTCGCCTTGAATACATCAGGGCTCACGCTTGTGCCGACGACAGTTATCGCCATTCGCATGCAGGCCCATTCGGCAGCGCCGACAGAAATTGTCGGGCCGACGCTGCTTGCCACGTTATGCACAACGTTAGCCGCTTTACTCATTGATCGTTTGTTCTTCTATCATCGCTTACGGAAGGAGCGGAAGAAAAAATGAGTCAGATTACTGTTGTGTCCATCTGGTTAGTGCCTGTACTGATTGCAATTATTCTGCTCCATGCCTCCTATAAAAGAATCCCTTCCTATGATGCGTTTGTAACCGGCGGAAAAGAGGGGATCCGGCTTGCTGTTTCGATCATGCCCTATCTAGTCGGGATGCTGACTGCGATTGGCGTCTTTCGCGCATCAGGGGCGATGGACGGCCTGTCGGCACTGCTGCGGCCGGCACTCCGTATGATCGGTATGCCGGCAGAAGTTGTCCCGCTCGCCTTGCTGCGGCCCATATCTGGAAATGGCGCGTTAGGACTGATGTCGGAGCTGATTAAGACCTATGGCGCCGACAGCTTTATTGGCCGGCTAGCCTCAGTGATGCAAGGAAGTACGGACACGACGTTTTATGTGGTGACTGTCTATTTTGGTGCGGTTGGCGTGAAACGAATCGGTGATGCCCTGAAAGTTGGTCTACTGGCCGATTTAGTTGGCGTCTGCTGCGCGGTCATTATCGTAACGATGGTTTTTGGCAAATGATCGCATGCTGGCGACGGCTTGTATTGAAACGAACGGCAGGTTATGATAATTGTGAGGTGAAGTTATGGAACGTTTGCAGAAAATTATTGCCCAGGCGGGTGTTGCGTCGAGAAGAAAGGCTGAACAGTTAATTGTTGAAGGACATGTTCAGGTGAATGGCGTGCGTGTCACGACGCTGGGGACTAAGGTCAGCTCGAGTGACGAAGTTAAGATCGACGGTGTGCCGATTGATCGTGAACAACTCGTCTATTATTTATTTTACAAGCCCGTTGGGGTGATTTCAGCGGTAATCGATGATCGCGGGCGAACGACGGTAGTCGATTTTTTCCGCCACGTGCCGGAACGGGTCTTCCCGGTAGGACGGCTTGACTACGACACATCAGGTGCGTTACTGATGACCAATGATGGTGCATTGGCGCATAGACTTATGCATCCTAGCTTTGAAATTGATAAAACATACATAGCACGAGTCAATCCAATTCCGACGGCCAAGCAATTAGAACAACTGGCGAAAGGCATTTCGCTCGATGATGGCATGACAGCAAGGGCAGCCGTCCAATTAATCGACGTGGATAAAGAGAAACACACGGCTTTAGTGCAGCTCACGATTCACGAAGGAAGGAATAGGCAGGTTCGGCGAATGTTCGCTGCATTGCATCTGAATGTGCGTAAATTAAAAAGGGAACGCTATGGTTTTCTCAGTCTAAACGGTCTGCATCCCGGTGATTATAGGAAACTTAAAGCGCATGAAATCAAAACATTCTATCATTTAACCACAAGAAAGTCTGATCAATAAACGGATATCGTTCGTTCGTGAAAAACGATAGAATGGAGGATAAGCAAACGAAGGCTCGGCCTGTACCAGTTTTTCTGCAAATAGAAGATAGGTATATGATTGAGCCATCAATGAAACCGTTTACGAAAATAAAAGCTGTTTTTTTGTTGAAAATTGTTTAAAATAATACGTAGTATTGACACAAAACTGCCTGATTTTTTCTTCTTGACGGATGGGCAGGGCAGTTCTGTTGAATCATATTATCTGTTGTTGCATGAACGACCCAAACAGTCCAGATTAGCCTCGTGTTTGAGTGGGATATTCAAGGGCTGTAATAAAGAGATTGACGGACGGAACAGGCGAAAGGAAGGATCGGCAATGGAAGAGAAAAAAACGGCGATTCTCGTGGTTGATGATGAGGAACGGATTCGCAAACTGCTTAAAATGTATCTTGAAAGAGAAAATTATCAAATTGACGAAGCGGAGGATGGGGAAACAGCCTTGCAAATGGCTCTGGACAATGACTATGAATTAATTGTCCTTGACTTAATGCTTCCAGGGATGGATGGCATCGAGGTCTGTCAGAAATTGCGCGAAACGAAAGCGACGCCAGTGATTATGCTGACGGCAAAGGGTGAAGAAGCCAATCGTGTTCAGGGCTTCGAAGTGGGCACGGATGACTATATTGTGAAACCGTTCAGTCCGCGCGAGGTGGTGCTGCGTGTTAAAGCGTTATTGCGCCGCTCATCAACAACAAAATTTTTGGAAACAGAAACTTTGTCAAAAAATGTTATCGTTTTCCCTCACCTTGTGATTGATCATGACGCGCATCGCGTTAAGGTGGATAATCAGGAAGTCAGCCTGACCCCGAAGGAATACGAATTGCTCTATTATTTGGCCCAAAATCCGGATAAAGTCTTTTCGCGTGAACAATTGCTGAAGGATGTTTGGAATTATGAATTTTTCGGCGATTTGCGAACAGTAGATACACATGTCAAACGGCTTCGTGAGAAATTGAGTCATGTGTCGGAAGAGGCTGCGGAAATGATCGTTACGGTTTGGGGCGTGGGTTATAAAATCGAGGTAGAGACTGAAGAATGATTATTCGAAGCGTGGTCACAAAGCTCTGGGCAACGATCATTGCTCTGGTGACGCTCGTACTCGTTTTTCTTACTTTTTTTCTTCTACAATTCTTTGAAAATAATAATCTGCAGCAGATTGAAACACAGATGGCGAAGATTGGGCAAAAATCGGTTCAATTGATTGAACGTGGGCAGGGAAGTGCGCAGTCGCTAGAGTCCATATCGGATATTACTGATGTTTATAATTGCGGCAGCGCGGTATTCGTAAATGGCGATTACAGGCAATTAGCAGGAGCAGAGGGTGTGCCTCGCTTAAACCGTCATTTTTTTGAGGATCAATTGATTTTGAGAAAAGTGCTGACGGCGGGGAAGCAGTCAAGCTATCAGACCATCGTGACATGGGTTCCGCATACGCAGAATAAACAGAAACTGATTGTGATCGGCGTACCCTTGCATCTTTCAGCCAATCGCAGTGGTGCGGTATATATCTTTCAGCCGCTCCAGATTTCTCAGAATGCGACCGTCCGGTCCAAACGGCTGATTTATATTAGTGCGGGCATCACGATTATTTTAACGACTTTCTTTGCGTTTTTTCTGTCGACACGTATTGGCTTGCCGCTGCGAAAAATGCGGCGGGCAGCTCTTCAGGTCGCACGGGGAAATTTCGATATGACGGTACCCGTGATTACTACGGATGAGGTCGGCGAGCTGGCGATTGCTTTTAATAAAATGCGAAAAGAATTGAAAGCGAACGTCACTGCGCTTGAACAGGAGAAGGAGCAGCTTGCCGGCATTATAAATAATATGGCAGACGGCGTCCTCTTGCTTAATGATGCCTCTGAAATTGCTGCCAGCAATCCCCCAGCGGATCATTTTCTTAAATCGTGGTCTTTTGATCAAGAGAACGACTCTGATGACTGGAAGAAAACGCCGGCAGTGATTGACGGTTGGCTGGCCAAGATGACTGAACAGATGAAGCAGACTGTCCATGAGATATCGCTTCAAGGGCATTATTGGGTCATCATTCTGACGCCGCTTTTCGATCAGGACAAGGTGCGCGGTGCGGTAGCCGTGCTTCGCGATATGACTGAGGAACGGCATATCGATCAAATGAAAAGAAGCTTTGTCGCCAATGTCAGTCATGAACTGCGAACACCTATTTCAATGATTCAAGGATATAGTGAAGCGATCATTGATGATATCGCAGAGACCGATCAGGAAAAGAAAGACATGGCTAGGATAGTGCTTGATGAATCGAAACGGCTTGGACGTCTAGTCAGTGAGCTGCTTGATTTAGCAAAGCTTGAGGCCGGTCATTTTCAGCTTAATAAACGAACGACTCAGCTCAACGATTTATTTACACATGTGGTACGCAAATTCAATAATTTAGCACAGAAGCAGGGCGTTCAGCTCATTCTCCAGAATTCGCTTCCTGCGCATGCGCATTTCGTGCTTGATCCGGATCGGATTGAACAGGTTTTGACGAACTTAATTGATAATGCGCTGCGGCATACGCCGAAAAACGGCGAAGTTCTGACTGACGTAGAAATGCTGCCTGATGCGTTACGCGTTCGCGTCCGTGATACGGGCGTTGGAATCAGTGAAGAAGACTTACCGTTTGTGTTTGAGCGTTTTTATAAAGCGGATAAAGCGAGAACGCGCGGCAAAGCAGGGAATGGATTGGGACTTTCAATTGCCAAGCATATTGTTGAAGCGCACGGCGGTGAAATTTCCGTACACAGTAAACAGAATAATGGGACCACTTTTGAATTTACTCTACCGATTGTCGTCGAGAAAGATTGGGACCAGGAGCAATAGGTTGTGGAATAACGGATGCGTAGATAGTGTCTAGCTAGTCAATCGTTTTTACACGAAGTACTGTATTCAAGTTGACCAGTCAAGTAGATAAGAAAAGCCGGGCATTTTCTGCCCGGTTTTTCTTATCTACAGCTATTAAGATGCATCGCCAAATGGCTGATCACTGATTTGTACCGATTCCGTCGGACAGCCATCAAACGCATCCATCATATCTTCCAGCAATTCATCAGGAACTTCGGTCACGCCCTGATTATCATCCAGAAGCGAAAAGGCGATGCCTTCATCATTATAATCGTATAAATCAGGCGCAGAGGCTGAACATGCACCGCAAGCGATACATGTTTCCTGATCAATATGTGTGTATTTTGCCATTCAAAACGTCCTCTCCCGTTCCACTCTCCAGTCGTCACTTTTGAATGAATCAACATAGTCAGCAGTGAGCAGATTGCCTGTGCCTGACAAAATGAATAAGAATAGAGCCCGGCATCAACTGCTCCTGCTTTATAAAAGTATAAGAAATAATCCACTTTTTTTCAATCGTCTAGTCTGTTTTTATTCGGTCTGTCCATGAAATAGTATACAATGGGAATAAATCCTTGCGTTTTGAGGAGCGTCTGCCATGGCTTTTTCTTCATTTTTTATCTTACAGATGATCAAATGGTTCGACGGGGAACGAACGATGTCAGGCATTTACCACGTGCTTCGCGGGAAACAATCGGCACAGTCAATTCAAGACAGCTATTTGTTTTCGGTCCGCCCCTTCTTCCATGCGCTAGAAAGTTATTCACGTGAAGCCTTTGACCGACAAATCGAAGCGTTAATCAAAGCAGGGCTTGTGATGCGGCAGCAAGGTGCGCCTGATCATCTTCTGCTCACGCCGGCGGGTGTGGACGACTGGGGCAAGGGGTCTCATCACTATTCCATCCCCTCAGGTTTAGGCTATACTGATGTGATCCACGGTGAACGGCTGTTTTGGCTGCGCGTGCAATTGCTTGTTCAGACACTTTCTGAGCTGCGCGCAGCGAATGCTGCGTTTTTCCCGGTGACGCGAACAGGACGAGCAACCGAGTCCGTGCGAGCCTTTCTTCATCATCAATCGACGGACTACTCAAGGCTTGCTCGGCGTATCAAAGAAGAATTAAGCGCATTACTGGAGGGTATTGATGATCAGACGGGTCATTTATTAATTAATCAGCTTTCGGGAAATGGAGTGAGCGGGCAAACATTGGATCAGATCGCTAGGCTGGACGGACTCGATCCAATTGAAACGCATCTGCGAGCCAAATCCGGCTTGCGCACGATCCTCCACCGGCTGATTAACGAGCCGCAGCTGGGACCTGATCTGCTGCCATTTTATGAGCGGCGAGTGACGAATTTGACGCGTTCAGCGCAGCGAACGCACGAATTGATGGACAAGATACAGGGGCTTAATCAATTGGCTGCTCTGCGCCATCTGGCGGTCAGTACGATTCAGGATCATATCGTGGAAATGGCATTGAAAATCAATGATTTTGATTGCTCCTTGTATTTGACATCTGATCAGTATGATCGGGTTCTGCAGGCGCAAAGTCAATTGCACACTCGGCAATTAAAACCGTTAAAAAAATATCTAGGTGAGCCACTCTCTTTTTTTCAAATTCGGCTGGCGCTTGCCCGCGCCTCGCTTGACGAAAGGAATGAGCAGGACAAATGATCGAGCAGCGCTCAGATGACGCATTAAAGCAGCAATTACATGTCTTATTGCACGATCATTTCGGTCATACACAATTTCGTGATGGGCAAGAGGAGATTCTGCTGGCGCTTGCCCAAGGAACAGACGTATTCGCTGTGATGCCGACGGGAAGCGGCAAATCGCTTCTGTATCAGTTGCCGGGTTATCTTAGAGAGGGTCTTGTGCTTATCGTGTCGCCGCTGATTTCGTTGATGGAAGATCAGCTTCGTTCATTGCGGGCAATAGGCGAACGAAGGGTCCGTGCGCTGAATAGTCTGGTGAATTCGGAGCAGCGGAACCATATTTTAAAGACATTGGCGTCGCTGCGTTTTCTGTTCATTTCGCCGGAAATGGTGCAGAAAAGTCAAATTCTCGACGCGTTGAAACGTGTCCGGGTGTCGCTCTTTGTCATTGATGAAGCACATTGCGTATCACAGTGGGGGTACGATTTCCGGCCGGACTACTTGCGTCTGGCCGCCATTCGTCAAACACTTGGGTCCCCTCAATGCCTGGCTTTGACGGCCACGGCAAGTGAACGGACAGAGGCCGACATTTGCACACATCTAGGACTGACACACGTTCGCACGTTCATTCATAGCGTTGATAGGCCGAATATCGCCATCCGTGTTCAGCACACACAATCCGACGATGAAAAGGTTAGCGCTTTATTAACCTTGCTCAGACACACACAATTGCCGGCCATTGTGTATTGCTCAAGCCGCAGTTGGTGTGAGCAGCTTTCACAAATCATTTATGAGCAAACAAGATTGATCACGGCATATTATCATGGGGGCATGGTGATGGACGACCGGATGAAGATCCAACACCAGTTCATTAATCAGCGGCTGCCAGTTCTTTGTTGCACCAATGCATTTGGTATGGGCGTCAATTTGCCTAATCTGCGACTCGTTGTTCATTTTCACTATCCGTTAAGTATACATGCGTATATGCAGGAAATTGGCCGTGCCGGTAGGGATGGCGGACAAAGCATGGCCGTTCTGTATTATTGTCAGGCAGATGATCGGCTGCCGCAGCGCCTTATTGACACGAATTATCCTGACGAACAGCTGCTTAGCCGCACATTCCGTGAGCTTGATCAGGGACAGCTGACTCTAGCAAAGGAAGATCAGCTTGCCGCCGCGCTGTCGAATCAAGGAGCGACCCCCACGGCTATCCGTTTCCTGATCGATCAGGCTCATACAAAAAAGCCGTCTGCGACATTTTTATCGCTATTCGAACAATGCCGAGCACTAATCCAGCAGCGCCGGCAGCGCAAGTTGAATGAGCTCTCAGAAATGCGCCAGTGGCTGCAGGCGAGTGGCTGCCGGCGGGCGGCACTTCTCCGCTTGTATAACGAACGACAAAGCGAACGCGTCCCGTGGTGCTGCGATCAATGCGGCTTGCCGGCGGATTTTCTCGAACGACCTGATCCGCCAGTTGAAGAGAGCGATTTATCCGTGCGCGATTGGCGGCTGCAGCTTGACTGTCTCTTGGGGGAGCCAGATGTGAAAAAAGCCGACTTGGGGTCGTCCTAATCCAGCTCACTCGAACATAAACTGAGAGTGACTGGAGGCGATGATATGCGAGTCCAAGATTTGCGCGAGAAACAAATGGTAACGACACTTGGCCTGACTATTTTTGAGGAACTGTGCCTGAGAAGGAAGGAACAGGATCGATTGAAGAAGAAAGCAAGCTATACTGGGTATTTCCTCATTCTCCTCAGCGCTGTGTTAGTCGCCGATCTTTTTTTCTTTCAGACAAAACGATTGGCATCACTTGAACAGCTTAGACTGCTGACGACCGATCCGCTTGTGCTTATACTCGTTGCGCTGACAGTGTTTACACTATTTATGTATCAGAAACGTCAGAAAGACGCAGATGACGCAGAAGACGATTTCGATCAGCTGCGCGAGGAAGCGATCGATCGCTCCTGGGAGATCTGGCCACGAACATTGGACCAAGCGTCTCGCGAGCAGGTGATGCGCGATTTGCTGGATAATGAAAAGATTAATCTTTATTATAAATAAACAAACCGGATCAGCCGGCAAGAGTCCTTTAATTATTTCAAGTAAATTAATCCCCCTGTCATGGCTGCCCGGCAGCAATTGACAAGGGGGTGGTGTCCTACTTAAAAGACTTTCTTATTGGCCTGATCTTCTTTTATCAGCGTGACGGCTTCGCGAAACCGCTGTGAATGAACAACTTCCCGCTCGCGCAAATAGCCAAGTGCATCGTTAAGCATCGGATCATCGGAGACATTAATAATCCATTGATAGGTTGCCCGTGCTTTTTCTTCAGCGGCAATATCCTCGTATAAGTCGGCAATCGGATCGCCTTTGGCTTGAATGCCCATTTGGTATGTTTCACCTGCCGCATTTTCATAATAAAGCGCTTTGCCATGACCGACGTAATGAGCGCCGAGTCCGGCCGCCTCCATTTGTTCGGCGGTCAGGTCTTTCGTTAATTTATAGACCATTGTGGCAATCATTTCCAAATGTGCGAATTCCTCGGTGCCGATGTCATTTAACAAGCCCATGACGCGTTCCGGAATCGTATAGCGCTGATTTAAATACCGCAAGGCAGCAGCGAGTTCACCGTCCGCGCCGCCATATTGTTCGACAAGAAATTTCGCCAGACGCGGGTTGCATGTGCTGACGCGTACAGGATATTGCAGCTTTTTCTGATAATACCACATGGTTTGCCGACGCTCCTTCCTCTCTTCACCAATGAGCCGCTGACGATGTGAGTCATACTTGCCAGGGCCATGGTGCCTCTTTCCACTGCCATGGATAGCTAGAAAAACTGTGACCGAAATTTTGCAGCGGGCCATACTTTTTCTCAAAGGCATCAGTCATTTCGTGACTTTTCAGTGCGGTCGAATTGAATTGTTTCAATGCTTCCAGATCGTCTGGATGGGTATCTAAATAAAGATTTAATTCGACGAGTGTAAAATCAATTGCCTGCAGGGCATGCAACGCGTCATAATAATCAGGAGGAAGCGGATTCTGCCCGTTCATGACGTTCATCCTTTCTTGTTTTCCTGATAGGGATTGGTGTAAGGTGAGTAGAGACCTGGCCATAGTGTACCGTGCGCAAGTGCTTGAATCGGTGAAAATTGCTCCATTCCTGGTGGCTGAAACCCGAGAAATAGCTGAATCGGTGTTTCATAAGAAACGGGGCCAATCGGCGGACAGGGGTCAAACGGACTGACATAGGGCTGCACCCATCTTCTGCTTGGTGGCAAAGCGTTCGCCTCCATTCTTTAGAGTTGCTTCTTTCTCGATATATGCACGTATGGCTTGGCCATAGACCAGATTTGTGGAAATAAGCGGGACTTGATTGAACGACGTTCATGCATACCGACACGAGTGAATGGTCGCAGCAGAATGATATAGCGTGTAATTAAGCTAGAGGACGGGAGAGGGACGAGTGATTGCGTTTGTTCTGATGGCTGCCGTAGGATTAATTGCGGCAGGAATATTTAGTTATATGTATTTTGAAGCGCACCAAGATCGATTGGTTCGCTTAGAATTACCAATTTCCGGGCTTGCGCCTGTGTTTGAGAAGCGAACCCTTTTGTTTATTTCTGATATTCATCGAAGAAAGATCAGCTATCGCCTGCTCAATCAATTGCCGGCACCGCCTGACTATATCGTCATCGGCGGCGATTTGACGGAGCGAGGTGTCTCGCTGTTTCGTGTACGGGACAATTTGCGCCGACTCAAGCTGCTGGCACCGACTTATTTTGTTTGGGGCAATCATGATTGGGAGGCAGGCAAACCACAGATCGAACGACTTTTGAAAGATATGCAAATAACGATATTGGACAATCGCACAGAAGTGATTGAAAAGGGAGGACAGGCGATCAATTTTACAGGTGTTGATGACACGACCTATCGGCACGATCGCTTAGACTTGGCTCTGCAATCACGCAGGCAAGGCGTGCCGACACTATTATTCAGTCATAATCCGTCGATTAAAAAACAGCTCGACCCTTCAATGAACCTGTCTTATGTGATTTCCGGCCATACACACGGCGGACAAATTAATCTATTTGGTTTGACTTTAAAAGAAAAAGGCGGTGTAAAAGCACATGATTTTGGCACACTAATCATTAGTAATGGTTACGGAACAACAAAATTGCCACTGCGCTTTGCCGCCCGTCCGGACGCACTTTATCTTGTGCTCGGTGCCAAATGAAAACAATCAGGCACATGCATGTACATTTTTTGGCAGACGTTGTATACTAAGCTAAAGTTCTCTATGTTTCATATAATGAGCCAAGAGTCATTTCGATAGGAACACGCAGCGAGTGGCAGGCGTCAGTTTTTTTGCCGTGTTTAGACAGGCTTATTTTCTAATTTATCAACTAAAGGCTCTTCTGGCACACCAGTAGCACCGAAACAGGAATGAAACATATAGTAAAGAAAAGAGTTACGATGCTGAGTAAATGAACAGGCTGGGCTTGCAAGGGGGCGTTTGGGATGCGATTGGAACGTCTGAATGGGGACAGGATTAAAATTTTCCTGACTTTTGACGATCTTAATGAACGGGGAATTTCCAAAGAAGATATGTGGCATGACTTGCCGCGTGTTGAACAATTATTTCGCGATATGATGGATGAGGCGGATAGCGAGCTGGGCTTTGAGGTTCATGGGCCAATCGATGTGGAAGTCTTCTCTCTTCCTGCTCAAGGAATGGTTGTCATTGTCTCCAAGGGTCGTTCTGAAGAAGATAATCAGGACGGCGATGACTTTGAGGAGGATGATGATTTCATTCAAATGCAGGTGACGCTGGATGAAAGTCAGGATGTCCTGTATCAATTTGAACAATTTGAAGATATTATTCGCCTCTCAGAAACGCTTCATTCGATGGGCGTGGACGGCGGCAGTCTTTATTTATTTGAAAATAAATATTATCTTCATTTCAATGAAGATGAATCCAATCTTGCCATTAATTTGGAGACGCTGATTGCGTTGCTCGCTGAGTACGGGAATACGTCAACTATCACCATTTATCGGCTGGCGGAATACGGTAAGTTATTGATGCCGGAGCATGCGGTGTCATTAGTCACTCGTTATTTTAGCAAGCATTCACCGAATTGACAGGCAGAAAGAGCGGCTAAAAGAATTTGAATGAAATCGGACGGCAATTCGCTCGTGAGCTGCCGTCTTTTATTGAACACTAAATAGTTATGCATCTTCGTCTATTTTGATGCACAAAGGATGACTCCTCGATGGGTTGTCCTTTTTTTGATCTTTTGGAAACGAAGGCCATTTGATGCATAAATCACTTTTTTATAGGAATGATAATCTTGATTTCAATTAATTATCCATTTGTGTGCTCTGGCACGGGCAGATGGCATAGGCAGGTCCAAGGAGGAAAAAGGTTGTGAGAAAAGAGATGCGGCGAGCGGCTTGCCTGATAGCCTTCATTTTTACGTTTCTGCAGGTGAATCAGGCAGCTGCTTTTTCCAATCAGGTGCTTACCCAAGGGGATAGGGGGGAAGATGTGGTTGAACTGCAGGCGCGTCTTCAATATATTGGTTTCTATCAGAGCCAGATTGATGGGAAGTTCGGCTATACGACCTATTGGGCTGTGCGCAATTTCCAGCAAAAATACGGATTGCAGGTTGATGGCGCGGTTGGCGCTGCGGTTAAGCAAAAGCTGATTAAAGCTTCACAATTCAATAAAACGTTTGTTGATACTAATCTGCAGGCAGGCAATACATTCACTTATTATGGTGGTGTGCCGCTTAAGCAGCAAGTGAAAAGCAAAGCAAATACGGGAAAAAGCAGTCAGGCCGGAACGGCGTCTTCCAGCAATCCGGCGAACTCATCTGCAGCGGCCGGGAGCAAACCTTCGAAGGGCAGTTATACACTTGATAATCTTCCGCAAGGCTACTCTCGATCAGACATCAATCTGATGGCCAACGCGGTATACGGTGAATCACGGGGAGAGCCTTATATTGGTCAAGTAGCCGTCGGTGCCGTGATTATTAACCGCGTGTCCGACCCACGTTTTCCTAATAATATATCGGACGTCATTTTTCAGCCAGGGGCGTTCACAGCTGTATCCGACGGACAGATCTGGCTGACTCCGAATGAGACGGCAAAAAAGGCGGTGATGGATGCGATCAATGGCTGGGATCCGACCAATGGTGCGCTCTATTATTTTAATCCCGATACGGCGACCTCGGCATGGATCTGGTCACGTCCGCAAATTGGAAAAATCGGCAAACACATCTTCTGTAAATAGGAGGGTAAACATGAAACGAAAGATAGGGCGATGGCTTGCTATAGGCGGCGCGGCGGCACTTGTTTTGCTTCTTGGATTATGGGGCTTTCACGAACGTCAGATGTGCCAGACAGTGACCATACATGCGGAAAACCATTATCAGCAAGCCTACCATGAGTTAACTTATTATGTGGATTCGTTAGAAGAAACATTAGGGATGGCGCTGGCGATGCAGACACGGGAAGCGATGCGTCCACAATTGGTCGAGTCGTGGCGGCTGAGCACATTGGCACATGCGGCCGCCAATGAACTTCCTCTGACCCTCCTGCCTTTTAATCGTACGAATGAGTTTCTTTCTCATGTCGGTGACTTTACGTACAATACAGGTGTGAAAACAATAAGCGATCGACCTCTGCGTACGAGTGACTATCGGACCTTGCAGAAGCTGTATCATGAATCAATGACGATACGAGACGGCCTTCGCCAGCTGCAGCAGAAAGTGATGACCAATCATTTGCGCTGGATGGACGTTGAGACAGCTTTGAAGATGCGTAAACAAAATCAAGACAACCAAGTGATTGACGGCTTAAAGCAAGTCGACGGTCAGGCGACAGATTACACGCAAAGCTTCAGTCCAGAGAATCCGCGTAATCTTGCCTTCCAAAAAAAAGATTATCGTCAACTGCCCGGAAAAGAAATAACAAAAAAACAGGCAATTGATGCATTGAAGCAATGGATTGGGGTGAGAGGCGGCAAGGTCACGTCCATCTATTCGACGGGAAAGGGAGCGAATATCGCGGCGTATAACATGACATTACGCGCTGCGAAGGATGAGGCAGGCTCTTACGCTGCGTCCGTCAGCCGCAAGGGCGGGCATATCATTTGGTTTATGAACGAACGCGCAATTGGCGCAAACCGCGTCAGCCTCTATGCGGCGC
Source organism: Sporolactobacillus sp. (assembly GCA_047718535.1). Lineage (GTDB taxonomy): Bacteria > Bacillota > Bacilli > Bacillales > Sporolactobacillaceae > Sporolactobacillus. The sequence continues at coordinate 73,105 of JBDNRH010000006.1, read as the reverse complement.
AGCAGAAGGCTGCTGAATTTTTACAGCGGCATCATTTTCGCCATTTCTTACTGACAAAGAGAGAGCATTACAGCAGGGTAGCGGTGTATACCTATGTGCCAGAGAAGGATCATGTGCGGCTCTATCCTGCCTCGATCAAGATCAAGATTGGCTTGGACCGCAACGATGTGATCGGTTTTGATCAGAGCAATTATCTTGCCAATAGATGCGCGGTGCCCTTAAAACCGAAACTCACTGCCGCAGCCGTTCAAAAACAGCTGAATCCTAAGCTACGAGTGCAAGAAACCAATCTAGCTATTTTTAAAAATAACAACTTAGAGAATGTGCTCTGTTATGAATTCTATGCGACGAAAGGGGATGAAACGTATCGCGTTTTCCTAAATGCGGATAACGGTGATCAGGAAAAGATGGAGTTATTGCGTAATTAAATGATTGGTGGATTTTTTCAAATGATATTTTAATGTATAATAACTGTGACGGGTTTTTGAACGGCCGAAGGGCTGACGAACAGTCCGTTAAACGCGAGGAATCGGTCACGGGGGTTGTACAAATGATTTTCAACGCCGGAGAAACAATTATATTAAAGACGCAAGATGCGAATGGAAACGCGCATAGTTATCGCTGCCGGCTGGCAGAAATCCGTGATCATGAGCTGCTTGCTGATTATCCAATCGATGAACAGACGAATAAAACGGCTGTGCTGATGAATCAAACACCTTTTGAAGTAAGCTATGTCGATCAAAGTCAGGTTTATAGTTTTCATGCCGTGTTTGAGCAGCGTATACAGGGAAAAGTACCGTTGATCCTGCTCTCTTATGGCGGTGAAGAGACGATTCGCAAAGTTCAGAGACGCAATTATGTGCGCGTGCAGACTAGCCAAAATATTGCGATACACTCCTCGCTTGATCATTTTGCGCCATTTTCAACGGTGACGAGCGATGTCGGCGGCGGCGGTGTGCTGATTAATTTGGCGGCGGCAAATCAATTGCAGGCTGAGGAACCCATTGATGTGTGGTTAAGCCTTGTCTCCTCAGAATCGGAGACGCGCTATCTCAAACTCAAAGGGACGGTGGCACGGACTTTTACTGATTCAAAAACAAATATACTGAAGGCGTCGCTTCGTTTTCAGTTTGACAGCGAGCGCGAACGGCAGCCAATTATTCGTTTTTGTTTTGAAAAGCAATTGGAAGAGCGTCGGAAAATGTTCGGGACGTCTCGGGCAAAAGATCGTCGTAAATAAAAAAGAACGTTGTTTTTTCTAAGTACGATTAAGAAGTTTAAAAATTTCAGCGGGACTAAATATAAGAAAACGTCGACGTGTTGAATGTGGAGGACAGGTTTATGGGGGAGCATTTTCAAATTGCAATTGACGGGCCAGCTGCTGCGGGGAAAAGCACGGTAGCCAAAATAGCGGCGAAGGAATTGGGCTTTGTTTATATCGATACGGGGGCGATGTATCGTTCACTGACGTATCAAGCGATTCAAAAGGGAATAGATTTGCACAATGGAGCGGCATTGAAGACTTTGCTGGATCAGACGCGCATCTTGCTGAAACAGTCAGCGGGCGCTCAGCAAGTAATTGTTGACGGTCACGATATAACCGATCAGATTCGCTTCCCAGAAGTGACTGCGCAAGTATCGCTTGTGTCGTCCTACAGAGAAGTTCGGGAGGAAATGGTTCATCGGCAGCGACTGCTGGCGGAAAGCAGTTCAGTTGTTATGGACGGCCGCGATATCGGTACGCATGTGCTGCCTCATGCCGATGTCAAAATTTTCATGAAGGCTTCTGTCGAAGAACGGGCGATTCGCCGTTTTAAAGAAGAGGAACTGAACGGCCGTCATCCGCTCATTGAGGAGTTAAAGACGGCGATTGCCAGCCGCGACAAGAAAGATATGGAACGCGCCGTGTCTCCGCTCATTCAGGCAAATGATGCGATTGTACTTGATACGACAGCATTGACAATTAATCAAGTCGTCGCTGAAATTCTTCGGATTGTGAAGGCGAGGCGTTCTGTTTGAACCTCTACTCGATTGGAAAGCCAATTGTCAATGTCTTCTATCACCTATGCTTTCACATTGAAGTTGAGGGAGTCGAAAATATTCCAGAACGTGGAGCGGTGCTGATTTGCTGTAACCATCGTTCTAATTTCGATCCTCCGCTTGTCGGCGTGTCAATGGCACGCGATCTGAGCTTTGTTGCGAAAGCTGAATTGTTTCGGTTTCGGCTCATCGGCTGGGTGTTTCATCAAGTGCATGCCTTTCCAATCAAGCGTGGCACGGGCGATCGTGGAGCGATTCGATTGGCGGTTAATTTATTACGTGCAGGGCATGCCTTGCTTATTTTTCCTGAAGGAACGCGCAATCATACCGGGCAATTAAAAAAAGGATTATCAGGTGCTGGTTTTTTTGCCTTAAATACGGATGCTGTTGTCATACCTTGTGCCATTATTGGGAAGTATAAATTCCGATCACGATTGATTGTTCGTTTTGGAAAACCGATTGATTCCACCGAATGGAAGGCACGGCGGATGAAAGCCGCTGAGGCATCATCCATAATTATGGATCATATTGGCCAGCTGCTCGGTGAGTAGTCGGACAGGGTATCGAGGAGAGGCTTATCTGCTTGACAAATGGCTTCAATTGTAAGAACTTAAATATAAGGGTTAATTTGCGTTGGTTTATTAAAGGAGGTCCCGGAGAATGGTTGAAGATTTAAATAGCGGTGCATTACAGGTCGGTGATGTCGTAAATGGCAAGGTCACTAAAGTAGAAGAAAAACATGCATTAGTTGATGTTGGATATAAAGTTGACGGTATTCTGCCGATCAGTGAATTATCGAGTCTGCATGTCGAGAAAGTGGACGATCTGCTCAAGGAAGGCGATGAGCTTAAGGTCAAAGTCACCAAGCTTGAGGATGACGAACTTGTCCTTTCGAAGCGTGAGGTTGATGCTGACCTCGCTTGGGATGATTTGGAAGAGAAATTTTCTAATAAAACGACTTTTTCGGTAGAGATAGCGGATGTAGTAAAAGGCGGCTTAGTTGTTGATCTTGGTGTTCGTGGGTTTATCCCAGCGTCACTTGTCGAAAGGCATTTTGTCGAAGACTTCAGCGATTATAAGAATAAGCCGCTTGAAGTGAAAATCGTCGAATTGGACCGTGAGAAACGGAAGGTTATTCTTTCGCACCGTGCGGTTCTTGACGAACAGGCAGATTTGAAAAAGGTCGAGACACTTAAGAAAATCAGCGAAGGCGACGTGCTCGAAGGAACGGTTCAGCGGTTGACGGATTTTGGTGCCTTTGTCGATATTGGCGGTGTGGACGGCTTAGTGCATATTTCTCAATTAGCTCATTATCATGTGGAAACGCCTTCTGAGGTTGTTAAAGAGGGAGATAAAGTTAAAGTAAAAGTTCTGTCTGTTGACCCACAGAATGAACGGATATCGCTTTCGATTAAGGCGACGCAGCCTGGTCCGTGGGAAACGGCGAAAGATAAGATTCATACGGATGATGTGCTGGAAGGCACAGTCAAACGACTCGTTCCATTCGGCGCTTTTGTCGAATTGCTGCCTGGTGTAGAAGGACTAGTTCATGTATCAGAGATTTCCCATCAGCACGTTGGCACGCCTGCCGAAGTGCTTTCTGAAGGACAGCAAGTCAAAGTGAAAGTCCTTGATGTGACGTTTGATGAACAGCGGGTGTCACTCAGCATGAAAGCGCTCGAAGATGACGCCCCAGCGCGGAAAGCACCAGCCCATCAGCAAACTGCACCGGTATTGGATGATGACAGCACGTCTGGATTTTCACTTGGCGATATGATCGGCGACCAATTGAAAAAGTACAAATAAACAGGTCTTGTGTGATTGAGATGTTTTTAATTTCAGATAAAAAACGGAAAAAAGGAAACTTTCCTGTCTCCTGTTTTCCGTTTTTTTATGCATAAGGACGTGTTAAAATTTCAATCAGGCAAGCTAGATGCGTTTGGCCAAAGCGTTGAGTCTGCTCCGCATTTTTGATACCATTAGAAGGCGGGAAACTTGAAGTTAGAATACGAAATGAACGAAATGAATCAATGATTTGTGGCAGTGGTTTTCTGTATACGCTGCCAAAGAACAGACAGTAGAAAGCATCTGCGATCAGGCGCTGTAGCCAAGTCGTTGTCTAGGGGGTTTATAATGCCAAAATCAACAGTAGCCATTGTTGGCCGGCCGAATGTCGGTAAATCGACGATCTTTAATCGGATTGTTGGTAGCCGCACGGCAATCGTCGAAGATATGCCTGGGGTGACGCGGGATCGGCTCTACGGAAACGGTACATGGTTAAATTATGAATTTCATGTAATTGACACAGGAGGTATTGAGATCAGTGATGAGCCGCTGCTCGTCGAAATGCGTGCTCAGGCGGAAATTGCCGTGGATGAGTCCGACGTGATTCTCTTTCTTGTTGACGGGAAAAGTGGTCTGACAGAAGCGGATCAGCAAGTGGCTGACTTGCTCCGCCGCTCTCAGAAACCAGTTGTAGTTGGTGTGAACAAGATTGATAATTACGAACGGCGCAATGACAGTTACGAATTTTACTCACTGGGTCTGGGTGATCCGGTTTGTGTCTCGGGTGCGCATGGGACAGGATTAGGCGATTTGCTCGACAGAGTAGTTGCTTTGTTTCCGCCCCAAGATACGGAAAGCGGTGATGACGGCGCCATTCGTTTTGCCTTAATTGGCCGGCCGAATGTCGGCAAGTCTTCGCTCGTCAACAAAATTCTCGGCCGTGAGCGAGTGATTGTCAGTGATATTGCCGGGACGACGCGGGACGCGATCGACACGCCCTTTTCTCGTGACGGTCAGGATTATATTATTGTGGATACGGCGGGTATCCGCCGGCGCGGCAGGGTGTATGAGAAGACAGAGAAATATAGCGTGCTCCGTGCGCAGCGCTCGGTCGAGGAGGCCGATGTCGTTTTGTTCTTAATCGACGGCGAGGAAGGGATCGTCGAGCAGGATAAGAAAATTGTCGGTTATGCCGAGCAGGCTGGACGGGCCATCGTTATCGTTGTCAATAAATGGGATGCAGTAAAGAAGGACACACGGACGATGGATCAATTCACTAAAAAGATTCGTGAACAATTTCAGTTTATCAGTTATGCACCCATTGTTTATCTGTCAGCCAAAACGGGCTCGCGGACGGCTCAATTGCTCCCAGTCATTCAGCAGGTCGCTGAAAATCATGCGCTCCGCGTGCAGACGAGTCTGCTTAACGATTGTATTATGGATGCCGTGGCAATGACACCGCCGCCGTCCGATAAAGGGAAGCGGCTGAAAATTGCGTACGCAACTCAAGTTGCCGTCAAGCCGCCGTCATTTGTTCTGTTTGTCAACAACCTGGAGCTGATGCATTTTTCATATAGTCGATATTTGGAGAATAGAATTCGTGACACATTCGGTTTTATTGGTACACCAATCAGGATTATCACACGGAAGAAAAATAATAACGATCAATAAAAGGGGTTTTTCCCATGCCTATTCTTTTGTCCAGTATTCTTTCTTATTTTATTGGGGCAGTAAGTTTCAGCTACCTGATTACAAAAAAGATTAAAAAAGTTGATATTCGCCAAACGGGAAGCGGCAATGCTGGTGCAACCAATACGCAGCGTATATTAGGAACCGGGCCGGCAATTGGTGTCCTTCTACTTGATATTTTAAAAGGGATTGTTTGCGTAGCAATTGCTCGGCTGTTGAATATAGCGGACTGGGCAATTGTTTTGGCAGGTCTTGCTGCTGTTGTCGGTCACGACTTCCCTGTCTACTACGGATTTAAAGGCGGAAAAGGGGTGGCGACAACGATTGGTGTCTTTTTCATGATTATGCCTTTGCAGGCCTTGATTGCCGGTCTGCTGACGCTAGCGATCATTGCACTGACCCGTTATGTTTCACTTGGCTCACTTGTGTTTCTGTTGCTGACGCCGATCCTAGGCTGTTTCTTTGGCGGATATAGTGTCCCTGTATTAGCGGTGATGTTTATCATCACGGCGCTTGCCTTTTATCAGCACCGGGCAAATATAAACCGATTAATGCATGGAAAAGAAAATAAAATCGGCCATCGGAAAGCAGAGGCTTGAGAAGTATCAATTCAGCATGTTTTGAGGGGGTAACTTTGGCATGAAAAAAATAGCAGTACTTGGCGCGGGGAGCTGGGGAACCGCTCTGTCTATGGTCTTGGCGGACAATCAGTTTGCAGTCAGTCTGTTTAGCCATCGAATCGAGCAGGCAGACGAAATCCGCAACAATCATACGAATGAGAAGTATTTGCCGGGTATTCATTTGCCGGAAGCGATCGATGGGACGGCGGACTTAAAACACGCATTGGATGGTGCAGAAGCCATCCTGCTTGTCGTTCCTGCTAAAGCGCTGCGTGATGTACTTAAGCGTGTACGCGTGCTGCTTGATCGTCCAGTCTTGTTTGTGCATGGAATTAAGGGCATTGAACCTGGTACATTCAAGCGTATGTCGGAAATAATTGAGGAAGAAATACCTGAGAAATTACGGCAGGCAGTCGTTGTTTTATCTGGTCCGAGCCATGCGGAAGAAGTCTCGCAACGGCATCCGACTACAGTGGCCGTCGCTTCCCAAGATCCAGACGCCGCTAGACGTGCGCAGGATATTTTCTTTAATCATTATTTCCGCGTCTACACAAATGAGGATATTATCGGCGTTGAAATCGGCGGCTCACTTAAGAATATTATTGCTTTAGGGGCGGGTATTTCTGATGGACTTGGCTATGGAGATAACGCGAAAGCTGCTTTGATTACTCGCGGCCTGTCAGAAATTTCCCGGCTAGGGACAGAACTAGGCGCATACCCGTTGACTTTCATCGGTTTGACAGGAATGGGTGACTTAATCGTGACCTGCACAAGTGTGCATAGCCGCAATTGGCGGGCTGGCAATATGCTCGGTCAGGGGAAAGTTCTTGATCAAGTGCTTCATTCAATGGGCATGGTGGTTGAAGGGGTACGGACAGCAGAAGCGGCGTTTGCGCTGGCAGCGAAGATGGGGGTCGATATGCCAATTACATCCGCTATCTATCAAGTGCTGTTTGAAGGAAAACAGCCGAAACAGGCGGTGGATGAGCTAATGGGGCGTGAGAAGAAAGATGAGATCGCTGCCTTATCTGAAACACTTGCCGATAAAATGTCGCGAGAGTCCTGACACCGGGGCACACGCGTCTTTTCTCCCGCATACGATATAGAGAATGCAGGGGAAAAGGAGGACGTTCATTGGATTCTAAAAATCCTTTTTTTGATAATATTGAAAAGAAAACCCATTTGGATAAGGATGAGATTTATAAGCTTGCCGACTCGGTTTCAGGTGCGGATTTCAACAATCCCGAGGTCGTCAAGCAATTGATTGGACGCATTGGTCTGGCAGCAGGCGTCAATGTACCAAGGGAGAAGGAAGAAGCATTGGTGAAGGCGATTACGTCGGGGAATTTACCGGCCAATTTTTCCTCTCTGTCAAAAATGTTTGGTCAGAACAAGTAGGATATGGGCTGTCGTCAGCGGCAAAATCAGTGGGAATAGCATACGGTATAGCGTGCGTCATTATTTTGCAAATGCTGGCAGGCGTGGAAGGACTTAGTCAAGCAGGAGAAAACAAATCGTTTTCTCCTGTTTTTTTGCATCTAGAAATGGAAACAATGGCATAATTTGAAAACCGGACAATACCTTTATAGGGACAGATGACTGGAGACAGTCAGTCCAATATATCCATTTTTTCTCCTCGGTGTGCTTAATTTTTTGGCATAATCAATGGACAAAGTCATATTTATGAATTATATCACCGAGCGTCATGGATAGAAGGAGGAGCGGGAGGGTGCAAACTTTGGAAAAATTAGAACGAGTGGATATCTTCAAAGACATTGCAGAGCGAACTGGCGGCGATATTTATCTCGGGGTTGTCGGTGCTGTACGCACGGGTAAATCTACCTTTATCAAAAAATTTATGGAATTGGTTGTTTTGCCGAATATTGATAATGAAGCAGACCGTGTGCGTGCACAGGATGAGCTGCCGCAGAGTGCAGCCGGCCGCCAAATTATGACGACGGAACCAAAATTCGTTCCTAATCATGCAGTAACGGTGTCTGTTGATGAAGGATTGGAGGTCAATATCCGTCTCGTCGATTGCGTCGGCTATGCGGTCAAAGGGGCGAAAGGATTTGAAGATGAGAACGGTCCGCGTATGGTGCATACACCATGGTATGACGAACCGATTCCGTTTCAGGAAGCTGCCGAAATTGGCACACGTAAAGTGATTCAGGAGCATTCAACGCTGGGCATCGTCGTCACAACGGACGGTTCGATTGGTGAAATCAGCCGTGAAGACTATACGGAAGCCGAGGAACGAATCGTTGACGAGTTGAAAGAGGTTGGCAAGCCATTCATTATGATTGTCAATTCATCCCATCCGTATCACCCGGATACAGAAGCATTGCGCAAAGAACTATCTGAGAAATATGACATACCTGTTCTTGCACAAAGCGTGGAAAATTTAACCGAGCATGATATTAATAATGTGCTTCGTGAAACACTATTTGAATTCCCAGTGCTTGAAGTCAATGTTAATCTGCCAAGCTGGGTGATGGTGCTCAAGGAGGGCCATTGGCTGCGTCAGAATTATGAGGGGGCGGTCAAGGAAACGGTGAAAGACATCAAGCGGCTTCGTGATGTCGATCGCGTCGTCAATACATTTGGCGATTACGACTTTATTGAGAACGCGCAGCTCTCAGGGATTGAGATGGGGAAAGGGACAGCGGAAATTGATTTGTTTGCGCCGGATAATCTCTATGATCAAGTGCTGAAAGAGGTTGTTGGCGTCGAAATTCGCGGTAAGGATCATTTGCTGCAGCTGATGCAGGATTTTGCTCATGCCAAGAGGGAATATGATCAAGTGGCCGAGGCACTGAAGATGGTGAAACAAACCGGCTATGGGATTGCGGCACCGTCAATCAACGATATGAGTCTTGATGAACCGGAAATTATTAAGCAAGGGTCCCGGTTCGGTGTTCGGCTGAAAGCAGTGGCTCCGTCCATTCATATGATTAAAGTCGATGTGGAATCTGAATTTGCTCCAATCATAGGCACAGAGAAGCAGAGTGAGGAACTCGTTCGTTATCTGATGCAGGACTTTGAAGATGATCCGCTGTCAATATGGAACTCGGATATATTCGGTCGTTCTTTAAACTCGATTGTTCGCGAAGGGATTTCCGCGAAGCTTGCCCTGATGCCAGAAAATGCCCGCTATAAGCTCAAAGAGACTTTGGAGCGAATTATCAATGAAGGGTCAGGCGGGCTCATTGCCATCATCCTTTGAACAAGAGTCGAAATACTGGAAAAACGTGGTCAGCCAAGCGCTGAGCGCGTTTTTTCGGTGCAATAATCCGGACCGGGGGGATCTTGTTTAAAAACAGAAGAATGCGTCAATGCTGGCAATGGGTGAACAAGAAGCTGCCAGAGACTTTACAGACAACAGGCACTCCGCAGCGATTTCTCACGCCTTGAACTAGGAATAAGAAAGGATTTATTTGGCAATATTTTTGATAAAGCTGTTGAATTCTTTGATTAACTCGTATATGATAAGCGTTGTTGATGTTTCTTCCAGCGCAAAAGGGAAGGTATTCCTTCTCAAGGAGGTGAAAATGTTGAATAAGACTGAATTGATTACAGCAGTTGCTGAAAGCACTGAATTATCAAAAAAAGATGCGACTAAAGCAGTAGATTCTGTCCTGTCAACGATTGAAGACGCATTGAAAAGCGGAGATAAAGTTCAACTCATTGGATTTGGTAATTTTGAAGTCCGTGAACGTGCCGCGCGCAAAGGACGCAATCCGCAGACAGGCGAAGAAATTGAAATCAAAGCAAGCAAGATTCCGGCATTTAAGCCTGGAAAAGCTTTAAAAGATGCCGTCCAATGATCAATTGATACATAGGACGAAAAAGTAAGCCAGAAGAGTCATCGACGAGATGGCTCTTTTTTACAGAGTAAAACAGATGGTAAGAATGGAATCAATTATGACGATTCCTTTACTTTTAATCTTTTGATATGCTAAAATTTTCATGAACCACATTGATCAATCGCTCGTATTAAGTGATTGTTTCATGCTCGAGACATTCATGGCAATGATACATAATGGGGTAAATAGCGATAAGGCGCAATGGATTTAGTCGGAGGAATTGAGTTGACAGTTGATCATAAGAAAATTGAAAGGGCTGTCCGGATGATTCTGGAAGCGATTGGAGAGAATCCAGATCGTCAGGGATTAGTAGAAACGCCTCAGCGGGTTGCCCGTATGTACGAAGAAATTTTTCAAGGAATGGCGCAGAATCCCGAGGACTATTTAGCGAAGACGTTTGATGAGGCACATGAGGAATTAGTACTTGTGAAGGATATACCGTTTTACTCAATGTGCGAGCATCACCTTGTTCCCTTTTTTGGGAAAGCTCATGTCGGCTATATTCCTCGCGGCGGCCGGGTAACTGGCTTGAGCAAGCTGGCGCGGGCAGTTGAGGCAGTTGCCCGCAGGCCGCAGCTGCAGGAACGACTGACAACGACCGTTGCCGACAGCATCGTTGAAACGCTGCGGCCTTATGGCGTGATTGTCGTTGTCGAAGCAGAGCATATGTGTATGACGATGCGCGGAATTAAGAAACCAGGTGCGCGGACCATCACTTCAGCCGTACGCGGCATTTTCCAAACGGATCGGGCAGCTCGCGCGGAAGCACTGTCTTTAATTAATCATTCCTAAAAGGGAAAGAAAGCAGGTGGCCCAATGGATCCGAGAAATGAAGAAGTACTTGGCGAATATTTCGTCATCAAGGCGGAGGAAGACGGCGTGAACGTCATCGGTTTAACACGTGGCATAGAAACGCGGTTCTTTCATACGGAGAAGCTGGATCAGGGGGAAGTCCTGATTGCCCAGTTTACAGAACATACGTCTGCGATCAAGGTTCATGGTAAAGCAACTATCCAGACGAAACACGGTGTCATTAAATCAGAGTGAGCCAGCCGATGGCAAAATTAACGAGCAGCTGGACCAGTAGAGGTAGGATCTATGTCTTTTATTGAAACAGTAGAAAAATTAGCTACTCAGCTAAAGACTGAACTCAGCCATCCCTATGTGGATCGCGCACTCGGCGCACCTGAGATCGATCGGGATAAGCTGGCCGTCTATTATACAATTTTTAAGCAAGGCCCTGCAGCCCTGCTTCTAACGCGAGTAAATGCGCTGATGGCAGCCGAGATTGGCTTGGCTACACATGAGCAAATGACGCGCACTGAAGGTGAGGGTCATCAGTCCATTCTTGAGAGGCAGCTTGTGACCTTGTCTGGCGACTATTATAGTGCGCTGTATTATTTTTGGCTGGCTAAGGACGAGCAGCGTGAATTGACCCATTGGGTGGCACAGGCGATTCAAGAGTATAATGTCATCAAGAGTCAATTGTATTATCCATCAGCTCCGTTGTCAGCGGATCAATTGACGCATTTGCTGGAACGGCTGGAAAGTCAGCTTGTGGTGACAATGACCGACTATGCCGGGAGAAGCGATCTTAAGCCTCTTCTTCAATCTTTCTTTCTCCTTAAAAGGTTATGCACGGATTGCTGGCAGTCGGCCAGTGAAAGTACACGCTATTTAATCAGCTGTCTTTCATCGAGCGGAGCGTCATTAACTCAGCATATTCAGATGGCTCGCAGGCAGGTCGAACAGTCGCTAAGCGCCTGCTGCCAGGATAATTCTGATGACAGAACGCTAAGCGCTTATTTAAAAGAACGCGCTGAACTGCTCTGGCTCAGCGCAGCGGGAGAAGGACAGAAGCAATGAACGCTCAAGAAGAGAAATATGAAAAAGTGCACCACGTGTTTCAGACAATCTATAAAAAATATGATGCGATGAATTCATTAATCAGTTTTAATCGACATAAAGCATGGCGGCGTAAAGCCGATGCAGTTGTTGCTGCTGAGGCGGGGCAGCAGGCAATCGATGTCTGCTGCGGAACAGGGGATTGGACACTGACACTTGCGGCACAAGTAGGTCAGTCCGGTCATGTGGTTGGCCTTGATTTCAGTGACAATATGCTTCAGGTTGCCCGGGCGAAGCTGACAGCGGCAGGTGCCGACAATGTGTCGTTAGTCACTGGTGACGCAATGCATCTTCCGTTCTCTGATAAACAGTTTGATCGGGCAACGATTGGTTTTGGGCTGCGCAATGTGCCGGACTACTTGACCGTGCTGAAAGAATTGTACCGCGTCTTGAAACCCGGCGGCCGTCTTGTTTGTCTGGAAACCTCCCAGCCTAAAGTTCCGGTTTATCGGCAGATTTATTTCTTTTATTTCAGACGAATTATGCCACTTCTTGGTAAGCTATTTGCCGGAAGCTATAAAGAGTACGCTTGGTTGAACGAGTCAACAGAGAAGTTCCCGGACCGCGAAGCGCTGGCTGCGCTGTTTAAAGAGGCCGGGTTCAAAAATATCACTTTTCTGTCGCTGATGGGCGGCATCGCTGCAATTCATCAAGGTGAGAAATGATCGGGTGTTCTATCCTGCAGCCGGCGCTTACCATGTTAGAAAAGCTTGGCAAAGCCAAGTCTGCAGGCGAAGGCTGAGTCTTAGCTTTTCTTATACTTGGTTCCGCTGAAATTTTTATACTTTCTTACCGTATATAAAATGAAAGGTGTATGGGAATGACGCTTGCAAAGATCTACAGGCAACAAAAGAAGAAGCTATCGGTTATCGAGAGAGAACTGAAGCTTGCCGTCACATCGAGACATCCGCTTGTTGAGCAGGCTGCTGAAGAACTGATTCAGGCAGGCGGCAAACGGATTCGTCCGATGCTGGCTTTGGTAACCGCCGAATATGGTGATTCCTCTTCCAGTCAGGTGATCGACGCTGCTGTGACACTGGAATTAATTCATATGGCCTCGCTTGTGCACGACGATGTCGTTGATAACTCTGATCTGCGGCGCGGTCAGCCAACGGTAAAAGCGAAATGGGATAATCGGTTTGCCCTCTTTACGGGTGACTTTATTTTTGCACGGGCAATTGAACGGATCAGCGGTTTGGCTAACGCCCAGGCTCAGCGTATCGTATCGAAAGTCATTCGTGATCTCAGTCTAGGTGAAATTGAACAAATCAATCAACTTTTCCATGAGGATCAAAATCTTCGCTGCTATTTGCTGCGAATCAAAAGAAAAACAGCGCTACTCATGGCGCTCAGCTGTCAGCTTGGCGCACTTGCCGCCGGCTGCTCCGATGATTTCTCACACCGTCTTTATTATTTCGGCTATTTCATCGGCATGAGCTTTCAAATTACTGATGATATTCTTGATTTTGTAGGCAGTGAGCAAGAGCTTGGCAAGCCAGCCGGCAGTGATCTGCGTAATGGCAATCTCACATTACCGACGCTTTACGCGATCCGTGGCAGCCAGCAAATCAAGGATAAAGTCAGCCGAGTGCTGTCAGGTTCAGCGGATGATGCTTCTAGCTGGGACGATCTGATTGCGTCCATTCGAACATCGGGTGCAATTGAACAGTCGGAGCAACTGAGTGAACGGTATTTGAACAAGGCGACGGCAATTGTCGACTCGCTTCCAACTACAAATCGCGCGACCGCTTCTTTGCGGGCGATTGCTGCCTATATTGGCGATCGGAAAAATTAAGAACTACGACAACAACTAATGACACAAGGATAGTAATAGGCAAGATAACCATTGAAAGCTTTTTCAGGGGGCATACGCAAATGACGGAACAAACATTTTTAATGGTCAAACCCGATGGCGTGCAGAGGGGGTTAATCGGCGAAATCATTTCACGTTTTGAGTTGAAGGGGTTTAAGTTAGTGGCAGGAAAATTCATGAAAATCTCGGACACACTTGTCGCCCAGCATTATGCTGAACATATTGGTAAGCCGTTTTATGGCGATCTTGTCGGCTTTATGACCTCTGGCCCGGTATTCGCCATGATTTGGGAGGGCGAAGATGTGATACAGATTGCGCGCGCCATGATGGGCCCCACCGATCCTAGAAAAGCAGCTGCAGGAACGATTCGTGGGGATTTCGCGACCCGAATGAACCGCAATGTCATTCATGGTTCCGATTCACCTGAGAGCGCATCAAGGGAAATAGGCTTGTTCTTTACCCCAGAAGACACTATCCAGTGGTAAGTGCTGCATTTGGTCGGGCTGGACAATCGGCAGAGCAGTTCCTATTCCGATATAAACTCAAGCACAGCAGCGCGAACTGGAATCAGAAACAGGTGAACGGTAATGGCCATGGGAAATGATCAGGATTACGAACAATTTAAAGAGTTGATTTTTCATTTAACGGGCATTAATTTGTCCTATTATAAGGAAGATCAGATGCGCAGACGGCTGAATACGCTACGCATGAAAAAAAATATGCCGTCGTTCGTCGCTTACTACCAAGCGATTAGACAATCGTCGGAACTTCTGAATGAGTTTCTAAGTCGAATGACAATCAATGTGACAGAATTCTTCCGCAATCGTTCACGTTGGGATGTTCTTGATGAGCAAGTCAAACAGTTTGCCAAGACACGGCATCGTCTGCGCGTCTGGAGTGCGGCTTGCTCCACGGGAGAAGAACCCTACTCATTGGCTATGTTGATTCGGCGCCATTTTGCTGCGGGCAGCTTTACAATTACGGCTACAGATATTGATCGTGAAGTGCTGCAGAGAGCGCAGGAAGGAAGCTATCTTGAGCAGGCCTTGACCTCAGTGACTGAAGAAGAGCGCCGCCGTTATTTTACACGAGATGGACTTATGTATAAAGTGAATCCAGTTCTTAAAGAGGACATTCGTTTTCGTCAGCATGATTTGCTAAGGGGCGAACTGCCTGGTCAGTTTGATTTAGTCGTATGCCGCAATGTACTCATTTATTTTACTGAAGAGGGCAAGAAAATTATTTATCATAAGATCAGCCGCTCTCTCGACCCCGGCGGCATCCTGTTTGTTGGCAGTACGGAACAGATTTTTCACCCTGAAGAGTTTGCCTTTACTTCAATTGAAACTTTCTTTTATCAAAAACAAACCAGCAATTAACTTATTTCTCATGTGCTATAGAACGTAATCAGCTATTTGTCGAAAATAGCTTTTTTCTTTAGGAGGATCTGAGCGATGGAAGCGATCGAGAAAGCGGCTGCATGGCTGGCCAGTGGCGAAAGTGAGAAAGGACTTGCAATCTTGCAGCGGCTGATTGACGATACGGATGATTCAGTTGTGTTTGCGGCAGCATCCGTTTATCAAGATTATGGATTTATTGAGCAGGCAGAGCAGGCTTATCGGCGATTGCTGGCCGACTACCCGCAGGATAGTACGATTCTGCTGCAACTGGCCGACTTACTAATTGATAAAAATGAGGAGGACCAAGCGATTGAGTTCGTGCAGCGAATTGCAGCCGATGACGATAATTATTTAAGCGCTCAGGTGCTCCTCGCCGAGCTCTATCAGATGGATGGATTGACTGAGGTAGCTGAGCAGAAATTGACGCATGCCTTATCGCTCAGTCCCGACAATCCGATTCTTCAAGCGGCATTGGGTGAGTTTTATTTATCTGTTGGTCAGCCGCTTCATGCGATTGATTACCTCCAATCCGTATATAAGAATAAGATGCTGACTGATCAGAACATTGCGCTGCAGCTTGCGGAAGCCTATAGTCTCAGCGGTCAATTCGAAAAGTCACTGCCAATGTATCGAGAAGGGCTCAAGAACGGGAAGACACTTGATGGACTTTTCGGTTATGCAGTGGTGGCTGCGCGGCTGGATAAACAGTCAATTGTCATTCGTACACTGGAGGAATTGCGGGCACTTGATCCGAGCTATACAACGCTGTATTCACCACTTGCGGAAGCCTATAAACATGAGGGACAATTGGAAAAAGCCTTGGAAACCATTGAGGCGGGTCTTGAACAGGACGTTTATAATGAACGGCTCTATCAGGAGGCTGCGCAATTGTCGATTGCGAGTCATCAAAATGAAAAAGCAGCATACTATTTTCAGAAGTGCCTGACACTTGATCCGGATAATACGAACGCGTTGATTAAGCTGATTGAATTATACGCGCAAGGCGGGGACGATGAAGCTATTATTAGTCAATTGGCGGATAAAAAGATTGATGAGCCAATGCTGCAATGGTTCCTTGCCAGTGCCTATAATAATCAGGATCAATTAAAAGAAGCTGGACATTATTACCAATTATGTGCCGCTGCATTTGCGGCAAATGCGGAATTTCTAAGGGAATATGGTGATTTCGAGCGGTCGCTCGGACACACTGCTGATGCACTCAAGCTTTATCAACAGGCACTCAGGCAAAATCCGGAGAACGACGAACTTGCGGAATTTATTGAGCGACTCAAGCAGGATGATTTCAGTTAAGTGAAGAATAGTATAGAATAGAGGGTAAAGAACATCAGCTCATTATTTTCCGGGAGGGGGCTGTGCGTGATGGAACAAATGGTCACGAGTGCACAGAAAAAAGTGTTTATAAAATGGCTGATTGAGCAACGGATAATAGAAAGTCGGGAAACGATATGGCTGTTGAATTATTTGAGAAGCAATGAGCGGCTTTTAAACATTGTGCATTTTGTGGAATCGATTGAGGAACGCTCGCGGGCGATGATGATCTGCTGCAAAGCCAGTCGTGTGTCCGATTTTGAGTATACTAAATTATCTGTGCGAACAAACGATCCGGAAAAGGCGTTTCATGATCTGCGTCTGAATCAGGACGATCCCGTATATATTAAGATTCAGCTTGAAGCAGTACAGCTGAGTGCGGAATATTTCGCGGTGCTCGAGGATAATCAAGATGCACCGACGGGTTCTATTCACGATATCTACGGAAAAGCAGTGGACGATGCAATGGGGACGGCGGAGCGGGCCTATGCGGAGAGTTTTCTTTATGAACAAATCAATGAAGCGCTGGACAACGGTGAGAAGGAAAAATTTCTCGAGCTGTCCAGCCGCTGGAAGGCATTGAAGGATTCGAGGCGTTAACTTTTTAAACGAAAATGTAAGCGTAACCATTTATTGGACCATCTTCTGCTTAGATATTGATGGTCTGTTTTTTTGTGCACATACATATGCTAGTGTACAGGCTGTTTTCAGGGGGAAACGTGATGAAAATGCTATGGATCGCCGCATGGTTAGGATTGTCCATCTTATTTCTTTTCTCTCTTCCGCCAGAGACTCAGACGACCTCCTCAGCCGCGCTGCAGAGCGCGTCGCTTGCTGAACTCTCTGATCGCATATTTGATTATGCCAGTGCCGATCAAACGCTGGCGGCGAAGAGTCTATTAGCAGAATTTCTCAGGCAATGGCGAAAGCAGGAGACCAATTATTCACAGCAAGAGGAACAAATTATTGGCACCGCTGCAGAGCAACTGGCTATCCAACTAAACGCGCAGAACAATAGCCGTGACATAATCAATCAGGCGATCACTTTGCGGCTTTGCGTGGACGCACTGCATTCAGCAGATGGAGAGACACCGCTTTGGAAAGAGCTGCGCTCGCAAGTGATTGAACCGATTCAAGACATGCAGCGAGCGGTTCGCCGCCATGACGACAGGCGCTATCAGCAGCATTTAAACGAGCTGCTCGACAGCTATGCGCTTGTCTATCCAGCAATGGTGCTTGGAGAAGAGGGGAGATCTGTACAGGCCGTTGATCAACAAGTCACCCATTTAGACGATAGTCGAAGCCAAACGGTTGCTCCTGCCCAGCGCCTGCAGCAGCTGAACCAACTGGAAGAAAATTTCCGCCAGCTATTTGCCAATCAGCAGCATTTTGCGGATGTGAAATGGATGATGGTTCTTGTGTCAGCTGTCGTTCTCCTAACCTTAAGTTATAGCTCGTGGAGAAAATATCGATCCAGCAGTTTTCACTGATACGCAGACTGGTGATTAAAATTTTTGACAAACAGAAAAACTTTGACTAAAATTGACTATAAAGAAACTGCTGGAGGGTTGCGGATGATCAGTTATTTAATTTATATGGCAGTTTTAATGGTGATTCCGTTGTGGGCTCAAATGCGCGTGAAAACCACATACACGCGTTTTTCCGAAGTAGACAATTCGACAGGGATGACGGGTGCAGAAACAGCTCGCCGTATTCTCGACGCGAACGGGCTGTATGATGTGTCGATTCGTGAAGTTGAGGGGATGCTGACCGATCATTACGATCCGCGCGATAAGACGGTCAATCTGTCAACCGATATCTACCACGGCGTGTCCATATCGGGGACGGCGGTGGCTGCACATGAGGTTGGGCATGCGATTCAGGATGCCAATGATTATACGTTTATGCGCGTGCGCAGCGCTCTTGTTCCGGTGGCTAATTTAGGATCCAATTTTTCTTATATACTGATAATTGCCGGATTTATTTTTGGCATGATGCAGCTTGCCATGGTTGGTGTCATTTTCTTTGCTGCTGCTGTGCTTTTTCAGCTTGTCACCTTGCCAGTAGAGTTCGATGCGTCGGGACGGGCGTTAAAACAGCTTGTGGGGCTTGATATTATTCAAGATAATGAACGTCGCTCGGCTAAAAAGGTGCTTTCGGCAGCAGCGATGACTTATATTGCGGCGGCATTTGTGTCGGTCATGGAACTTGTTCGCTTTATTTTGATGATTATGCTCTCCAATAACAGGGAAGAGTGAGAAGACAATAGGCCGCTGTTTTGAACGACTCGCAAACAAGGTGTTCAGCATTTCGTTAGCTGAGCACCTTGTTTTTGATCAATTGTAGGTATTGTTTTGGACGGTGCGCCTACTGAAAAAAAGAGCCTGAATCGACAGCAGGGGATTCAGTCTCTTTTTTCTAAGATGATCGATGATCTAAGCTACGAATTTAGCGAGCAAGACATTAATAGCAATAAGAAGCACCGATAATAATCAACAGAATGAACAAGACGACAAGCAAAGCGAAACCGCTCCCAAGGCTGCTTCCGCCGCATCCGCAACCGCCATTTACTGGAGTACCCATCAACAAACACCTCCTCATCAGGTGATAGTACAGTATATGTAGTTGTGAAGAAGTGTGCGTGGGCAAATGAACAGTGAAAACTATTGACAGACTTGCGCAACTGCTTTATCGTTAGAGCGTTTGGCATGAACAACGTGGTTCGCAACCATCCCACGTTTATCAAAAAACTAAGGGGGATTTTTATTCAATGAAACTCAAATTACTTGTTTTAAACGCGATTGTTGCGGCAATTTATATTGCTCTGACAGCGATTAGTCAGCCGTTCGCTTTCTACGCTATTCAGTTTCGTCTGCCTGAGATGCTAAATCATTTGATCGTTTACGATAAGAAATATTTTTTCGGCATTGTTGGTGGTGTGTTTCTGGCCAATCTATTCTTTTCACCCATGCTGCCCTTTGATCTGACTTTTGGCGTGGGGCAATCGATCTTTTCGCTGCTTGTGACATTATTTGTTATCCGTTTCACAAAAAATATATGGGTGAAATTATTGATCAACACGTTTGTTTTCTCACTATCGATGGTGATTATTGCGCTGGAGTTAAGCGTAGCAGGTGTGGCGGGAGCCGTTCCATTTTGGCTGAATTGGCTGACAATTGCCATTGGCGAATTGACGGTTATGCTTGTTGGTATGCCAATTATTCATGCTGTGAACAAACGCATTCATTTAACGGATCAATTTTAACTTAACGCTTTAAGTGTTTGATTATTTACTGGGGAGAAGAGGGGATTTCTTGCCACGTCATAAATTATTAGTCATAGACGGAATGGCACTACTGTTTCGAGCGTTCTATGCGACAGCGCCGTCCGGTCAATATATGTTTAACGAACAAGGGATACCGACAAACGGCGTACAAGGGTTTCTTCGGCATTTATTGCTTGCCGTGCAATATATTCAGCCGTCTCATTTGGCTGTTTGTTGGGATACAGGTGCGAAAACTTTTCGCCATCATCTATATGAAGCGTATAAGGCGAATCGTCCTGCGCCGCCTGTCGAACTCGTCCCTCAGTTTGAAATGGCTCGACGAATGGCAGACGCACTTGGCGCAGCTAATCTATCGATGACAGGTTTCGAAGCAGATGATTGCATCGGTACGTTAAGCCGCTTGCTGAGTAACCAGCTAGATATTCGCATTGTAACTGGTGATCGTGACTTGCTGCAGTTACTGACACCTGAGGTGCAGGTGAATTTGCTGCAGAAGGGGTATGGTAATTATCGTGTTTACACGGCCACGCGCTTTGAGGAAGATATGGGCATTTCACCTGCGCAGTTTATCGATGTTAAAGCACTGATGGGGGATGCAAGTGACGGCTATCCTGGTGTCCATGGTATTGGTGAAAAAACAGCTTTGAAGTTGATTCAGCGGTTCGGCACGATTGAAACGCTTCTGCACAATCTGTCCGAGATTCCAGATGGACAGCGAAAGAAGATCGAAACGGATCAGCATATTCTTCAGCTTTCTAGGAGACTCGCTGCGATTCGCTGTGATCTGCCACTCGAATTCGACATTAAGGATGCCATTTATAATGATATTCCTGACTTATTCACTCAGCACGTACGCGACTATGGCTTGAAACTTGTTCAAGTGGATTTGCTCCGGATGCGGCAGGCTGATCGCCTGCAGTCGCTTCATAGGCCTTCATTAAATTAAAAGTCAGTGCGGGTTCTGCACATATAATATTTCTATTAGTCTAAGAAGAGCTGAAACTTGGTTTCGGCTTTTTTTTCATGTTCAGAAAATATGAAGGTTCATCGCTAGATTTAGCTTGGCCGGCTGCAAAAGTGATGGCCAAATTAAGACAAAACGCATCAAATAAATTTCATTTTTATCAAAAAAATTAATTATATTTAGAGGATAAAGCAATTATTCGGCGAATTTATATTTATATATAATAATCGACAAGGGCGTGAGCAAAGTGTTGACAGTTGAACAGTCGTCCCAAAAATATCCAAGTGATTTTGATCTTTATTTATTTCATGAAGGCACCCTTTATGAAGGCTATAAATTATTTGGCGCACATTATTTTGAGAATGATGAAGATCACGGGTTCCGATTCGTTGTTTGGGCACCGCACGCCCAGAGTGTCGCAGTTGTGGGAGATTTTAATCAATGGGATCCAGCACGAAATCCGCTGGAATGTGTCAAAGATTCAGGCGTTTGGTGCGGGTATATTGGTGATTTGAATGAAAATGAGAAGTATAAATATTCCCTCAAAACGCCTTCAGGTGAAACAATATTGAAAGCGGATCCATATGGATTCTTTGCTGAAAAACGACCGGATACGGCTTCCGTGACGTGCCGTCTTGACCGCTATCAATGGCATGATCAGAAATGGCTGCGTGCCCGCGATAAATCCGATAGCTATACCCGGCCAATGACAATTTATGAATGCCATCTCGGATCTTGGAAAACAGTGGCTGGTGAGTTGATGACTTACCGCCAATTAGCAGAACAATTACCTGATTACTTGGTGGATAAAGGATTTACTCATATTGAACTGATGCCGATCATGGAACACCCCTTTGACCGCTCTTGGGGCTATCAAGTCACAGGACTGTTTGCGCCGACAAGTCGTTTCGGCAGTCCTGAAGATTTTATGTACTTCGTTGATTCCTGCCATGCGCGTGGAATTGGTGTTATTTTAGACTGGGCGCCCGCTCATTTCTGCCGGGACGCCCATGGACTGGGGCGTTTTGACGGAACCCCGCTTTACGAACCGGTCGATCCGCGTCTTGCCGACAGACCGCAATGGGGTACTTATAATTTTGACTTTTCCAAAAATGAAGTCGTCAGCTTTTTAGTTTCAAGTGCCCGTTTCTGGATGGATGTATACCATGTCGAAGGTTTTCGGATTGATGCCGTGTCTTCCATGGTTTACTTGAATCATAATGATGATCTACCTTATCGACTGACCAATAAGTATGGAGGGGAAGAGAATCTCGAAGGAATTGCTTTTTTAAAGAAATTAAATGCGACTATATTCATAAAATTTCCTTCGGCGTTAATGATTGCTGAAGAGGCGACCGACTATCCGCTTGTAACCGCACCAGTGGATCAGAAAGGTCTCGGTTTTAATTATAAATGGAATATGGGCTGGGTACACGACATTCTTCGCTATATGAGTTATCCAGCAGAACAACGGCGCGACCATCATCATTTAATCACATTTTCCATGCTCTATGCCTATTCGGAGAATTTCATTCTGTCCTTCTCTCACGATGAGCTTGTCTACGGGAAACGGTCGTTATTGAATAAAATGCCTGGTGATATGTGGCAAAAATTCGCCAATCTGCGGGCACTCTATGGTTATTTTATCGCCCATCCGGGGAAGAAACTGCTGTTTATGGGGAGTGAATTTGCGCAGTTTGATGAGTGGAAAGATCTTGAGCAGCTTGATTGGCAGCTGCTTGACGAATATGATACGCATCGTTCGTTTTTGAAATTTACAACAGCACTCAATCGCTTTTACTTGGCTCATTCCTGCCTGTGGCGACTCGATCACGAAAGTGAAGGATTTGAATGGATTGATGCGGATAATGCTCAGCAAAGCGTGATTAGTTTTGTCAGGAAAGGAAAGCGCAAAGGGGATTATTGCCTTGTTGTTTGCAATTTCACGCCGACAGTTTACCACGACTTCAAAATCGGCGTGCCACATTTAGGCACGTATTTGGAAATGGTAAACAGCGATGCCACTCCATTTGGCGGGAGTGGGCAGTGTAACGATCAACCGGTGGAGGCTGTCCAAGAACCATGGAATAATCAGCCGAATTCAATTCGCGTGACCTTGCCGCCGCTTGGTATGTGTATTTTCATGAAACAGACAAAGAAACGTTTACAGGAACGGTTGAGTGACAACTGAGAGGAGATAGACAGATGAATGTGGTGTTTGCGGCCTCAGAATGTGTGCCTTTTATTAAGACTGGAGGTCTTGGTGATGTTGTCGGCGCGCTGCCTAAAGCTTTGGTGCATAAAAAGGTTCAGGTGAGTGTGATTTTACCGAAATATAAGAAACTATCCCCTGCCTATTTGGAGAGGATGACCTTCATAAAGAGCATCACCGTTCCTGTGGGATGGAGAAATCAGTATTGTGGTATTTTCATGCTGCAGATGGATGATATTACCTATTATTTTCTTGATAATGAGTATTATTTTAATCGGGACGGCTGCTATGGTTATTACGACGACGGTGAACGGTTCGCTTTTTTCTCACGTGCTGTCCTTGACGTCTTGCCACATCTTCCCGTTCATGCGGATCTTATTCATTGCCATGATTGGCAAACGGGTCCGGTCTGCGCTTTATTGAAGAGCCACTATTTTCAGTCACAGCCTTTTTACCAGACGATTCGAACACTATTTACAATTCACAACTTACAGTATCAAGGTGTTTATCCGCGTTCGGTGCTGCATGATTTGCTTGATCTCGATGAGTCATTTTTTCAGTCAAATGGGCTGGAGTTCTATGGAAATGTCAGCTATATGAAGGCCGGTTTGGCGTTTGCTGATCGATTGTCCACAGTCAGTGCGACCTATGCCAACGAAATTCAAATGTCTTATTACGGTGAGCATTTGGACGGGTTTCTCCGTTGGCGCAGTCATGATCTTCATGGGATTATTAACGGTATCGATCGCAGCCGTTACAGTCCATCTTCTGACTCAGCGCTCGTTGCCCCGTTTAATCAGCCGGAGGGGAAAAGAGCCAATAAGAAAGCTCTGCAAAGTCAACTCGGTTTGCCGGTCGATGAGCAGGTGCCAATGATTGCCATGATCACGCGACTGGTCAGCCAAAAGGGTATTGATCTCGTTTTGCGGGTTTTTCATGAAATAGTTGATTTAAATTGCCAGTTTGTTCTGCTTGGAACGGGTGACTATGAGTTTGAGCAAGCCTTTCAGCATCTTGAAACGAAGAATTCAAATAAATTTTCGTGTAATATCTATTTCGATGACACTCTTGCTCGGCGTATATATGCAGCATCCGATCTTTTTCTGATGCCATCGAAATTCGAGCCTTGCGGTATTGGCCAGCTTTTGGCTTTGCGTTACGGCAGCCTGCCGCTCGTTAGAGAAACAGGCGGGTTGAAAGATACCGTTGTCGCGTATAACGAATACACGGACGAAGGTTACGGGTTCAGCTTTACGAATTATAACGCCCATGACATGCTCAATGTCATTCGCCATGCCGTTCAATTATATGCGGATGATCCGCAGACATGGGCTCGACTCGTGAGCCGAGCGATGAGTTTGAATTTTGGTTGGGATGCTTCAGCGGCACAGTATATCGAACTTTATCAAGAGATGACAAACGGCTAAATAAAATTTGAAATTATAATTAAAAAATTATAAAAATATAAAAAATAACGCTGAATAAATGTATAATAGAAGTGAAGGCGAATGCGCTTTCAAAAATACGATTATGCAATAGATGCTCTGTTCAAAAAGCGCGTATCAGCAGTTCTATGCTGCGAAGGCAAGACAAAAGTTTATTTTATAGGCGGGGTGCTTGCTTTACCGTTCGGTTCATAAAATTTTAAAAGGTTAGGCTGGCAAAGGAGGTGTAGGGAAAGAGATGGTTGACCATCCTTTTTCCGCAGACGATGAAAAATGAAATGATTGCGATGATATTGGCAGGAGGACAAGGATCGAGACTTGGAAAATTGACACGAACTATCGCAAAACCGGCCGTTCCTTTTGGCGGGAAATTCAGAATAATTGATTTTTCATTGAGTAATTGTTCGAATTCTGGTATCCGTACTGTTGGGGTTATAACACAATATCAGCCGTTAGAGCTCAATAATCACATTGGCAATGGTTCATATTGGGGACTGAATTATCGTGATGGAGGCGTGACGATCCTCCAACCCCACTCCAGTCTTGATGGCGAGAAGTGGTTCGAAGGTACGGCACATGCCATTTATCAAAATATTAGCTTTATCGACAGCCACCATCCAACCTATCTATTAATTTTGTCAGGTGATCATATTTATAAAATGGACTATGAGCAGATGCTTGATTTTCATAAAGAGAAGAAGGCGACCGCTTCCGTCGCGGTTATTCGAGTGCCACTTTCTGAAGCGTCACGGTTCGGGATTATGAATACAGATAATACGGATCGAATTATTGATTTTGAGGAGAAACCAGCGCATCCGAAGAGTACGCTGGCGTCAATGGGGATCTATATCTTTAATTGGGAAGTTTTGCGTCGTTATTTAACCGAAAGTCATGCACGCGGGCAAAATATGGATGACTTTGGAAAAAATGTTATACCGACCTTCTTGGCAAATGGTGAAAATGTGTTTGCCTATTCATTTGACGGCTATTGGAAAGATGTTGGAACGATTGAAAGCCTTTGGGAGGCCAATATGGCGTTTATTGACCCCGATCATGAACTTGGAATACGAGATCAATCGTGGCGCATTTACTCTAAGAATCCAGTTGCTCCACCCCACTATTTAACAAAGGACGCAAAGGTACATGAATCATTGATTGTAGACGGCTGTTATGTGTCTGGTGATGTCGATCATTCAATTATTTCACAGAATGTGAAGATCGGTGCTAATAGCTCAATAAAGAATTCGGTGATCATGGCGAATACCATTATTGGCAAGAATGTGACCATCGACCATGCCATCGTCGGTGAACATGCGATTTTTGCCGATAATGCTCAAGTTGTTGGTACCGATCAAATTGAAGTGGTTGGCTATCATGAAATTGTGGGAGGGCTTAGCGATGAGGAAGAATAAATTATGCGGCATATTGAATCTGACAGAATCGAAACGCGATTTATTTCCGTTAACCTATGTACGCCCTGTAGCTGCTTTGCCATTTGCCTGCAGATATCGGATGATTGACTTGCCAATGACTAATATGACAACAGCAGGTATTGATACGATTGGAATTTTCTGCAAGGATAGTCTGAAGTCGATTTATGATCATGTGCACAGTGGCAGTGAATGGGGGCTTGAAAGCGTGCATGGCGGACTGTTTTTTTTCTCCAATGGTACCGCTGATCCTCAAGGGACCCGTTCA
Organism: Sporolactobacillus sp.; assembly: GCA_047718535.1. Taxonomy (GTDB): domain Bacteria; phylum Bacillota; class Bacilli; order Bacillales; family Sporolactobacillaceae; genus Sporolactobacillus. The sequence continues at coordinate 47,053 of JBDNRH010000006.1, read as the reverse complement.
TTAGGGCCAGACGGAGACATCTATAATTATTACCAGAATCTAGAATTCATTGAGAAATCAAAGGCTGAGTATGTCGTTATAATGGGCGCGCGCACGCTCTGCAATATTGATATTCAGGCCGTACTGCGCAGCCATATCGAACAAGGTGCAGAAATAACGGTCGTTTATAAATCGGTGGATGGCTTAACTGAGGATGATCAGGAAATGTCTTGCATGGTCATTGATGAAGATGGGCATGTCCGTGCGCTCCGTTCATGCAGCACACAGGCCCGGCATCAAAAATCGTTTATTAATATGGAAATTTACTTGATGAAGAGTTCGCTTTTCACAAAACTTGTGCGCAATACGATTGCTGAGAATGAGCATTGCAATTTAAATAATGTGCTTCATCAGGCCATTGTCAAATTGCCGACTAATGGTTTTGAATATACAGGCTATCTCAAAAATATTAATTCTATTCAAGCTTTTTATAACGCCAATATGGATATGCTTCAGGATGCCAATCTGACAGCTCTCCTTAAAGGAAGTCAGAACGTTCATACGAAAGTGAAGAACGAGGCGCCTACCTATTACTCGCGAACTTCCGACGTGAAGGATTCACTTGTTGCGAATGGCTGCTTGCTTAAAGGCGAAGTTAAACATTCGATCATCTTTCGAAATGTCACTGTTGAAAAAAACGCAGTGGTGAACAGTTCGATTGTTATGCAGGGCAGCTATATTGGAGCAGGAGCCGAATTGCATTATGTAATCCTTGATAAGCAAGTACGGATTGAAGCGAATACGAAATTAATTGGAACGAAAGATAAGCCAATTGTGATTGAAAAGAATTCGATTATCAGCCGCATCGTTGAAGAAAAATCAGAGGATATCGTTACTCCGCTTCCTGAGGCTGCGCAAGTGAATAATCGTTCATCATTATTTTCATAATGTGGATCGCTATATCCGACCACGTAATGTGCATAGATGAATGAAAAGGTATTGCTTAGTCAAAGATTATTTGGTAGATTATTCTGATTTTGTTGCGTGAATGGCCGAATGAGACTAGTATTGAGTGATTCGATTAGTTTGAATTGATACAGTTTACAGCCCATGACGCTCCAGAAGTAAAAGGATGGTAAATTCATGGAATTGACCAAAAAACGGTTTAAAGAAGACTTTAAACGAACATTGACCGAACTGTATTCGATGGATGTTGCTCAATCAGCAGACACGGAACAATATGTTACGCTTGGTAATCTTGTTCGCTCGTATTGTGCAAAGGATTGGAGAAGCACAAACCAAAGCTATTTGAAAGGCCAAAAAAAACAAGCGTATTATTTTTCAATGGAATTTTTATTGGGGCGAATGCTGAAAAGTAATTTGCTTAATCTTGGAATTCTCGATACCGTGCGCAGTGGTCTACATGAGTTAAATATCGAGTTAGAGGATCTCGTTCGTGTTGAGGCAGATCCAGGACTCGGTAATGGTGGTCTCGGAAGACTCGCTGCTTGTTTCATTGATTCAATGGCCACTTGTGATATACCGGGACATGGAAATGGTATTCGGTTTAAATACGGGTTGTTCAAACAAAAGTTTGTGAATGGCTATCAAGTAGAATTGCCTGAAAACTGGTTGCAGAACGGGAACGTATGGGAGACAAGGCGACTGAATTTAGCAGTCACCGTGTCTTTTTATGGAAAAGTATGGATGGAGGAAACTGTAAATGGGTATATGCTTCCACATTATGAAAATGCAGAACAAGTATTGGCTGTTCCGTATGATACACCGATCATCGGCTATGACAGTCATACGGTGAACACGCTTCGTCTTTGGTCTGCAGAATTGCCGTCTCAAGATGAAGCACTGGACTATTGGTCTTATATTCAGCGCAGGAATCGAATTGAAAGTATTTCCGAAGTGCTTTACCCGGATGATTCCAATTATGAAGGGCGTGTGCTTCGTTTAAAACAGGAGTATTTTTTTGTATCTGCCGGTATTCAAAGCATTGTCCGTCACTATAAGCGAATGGGTGTGAGCATCAGCCATCTTGCGGAAAAGGTAGCAATCCATATAAATGACACGCATCCAGCACTCTGTATTCCTGAATTCATGCGTCTGTTGCTCGATGAAGAGCATTTAGACTGGGAGCATGCCTGGAATATTACAGTTAATGCAATGAGCTATACGAATCATACGATTATGTCTGAGGCATTGGAGAAGTGGCCAATCGATATGATAAGCTCCTTATTGCCAAGAATTTATCAGATCATCGCAGAAATTGATCGCCGCTATGTGGAGAAAATGATTGCTCTGCATTCTCAAGATAAGGTAGAGAGAACAAGGATTATAGAAGGTGGACATGTAAAAATGGCCCATCTGGCAATCATTGGCAGTCATAGCATTAATGGTGTGGCTAAATTACACACAGCGATATTAAAAGAAAAAGTTCTTCATGATTTCTTTTTAATTTATCCTTCGCATTTTAATAATAAAACAAATGGAATCACCCAAAGGCGTTGGCTCATGCTGGCCAACGAGCCATTAAGCCATCTAATTAATGAAAAGATTGGCAAGGAATGGGAAAAAGTATTGACTGAATTGAAGATGTTAAAGGCTTTCCGGAATGATGAGGAGACGCTGAATGAATTAGCGGCAATAAAACGAGTGAATAAGCAAAAATTTGCCGACTATGTGCAGCAAACGATGGCATTGACGATCAGCCCAGATGCTATTTTTGATGTGCAGATTAAGCGGCTGCATGCGTATAAGCGACAACTGCTCAATTTATTAAATATTCTTAAGCTCTATCTTGATTTAAAGGATAACCCGAAGAAAGATATTTACCCGCGTGTCTTTATTTTTGGAGCAAAGGCAGCACCAAGCTATACTTATGCCAAAGAAATCATTAAGCTGATCAACTCAGTGGCTGAGCTGATCAATAATGATACAACCATTAATGATAAATTAAAAATAGTTTTTGTTGAGAATTATGGAGTCTCCCTCGCTGAACGAATCATTCCAGCTGCTGATGTAAGTGAGCAAATTTCGCTTGCCTCAAAGGAAGCATCAGGAACGAGCAATATGAAGCTTATGCTCAACGGCGCGGTGACGCTGGCCACACTGGACGGGGCCAATGTTGAAATACGCGATCGCGTCGGTACGGAGAATATTATTATTTTTGGTTTGACGGATAAAGAAGTGTATCAATATTATCGAGACGGTTCTTATCACTCTCGGAGTTACTACGATAATAATCCTATCCTTCAGCGTGTCCTCAATACATTAATTGATGGAACAATTCCCGATGCGCAGACAGAAGGCCGGGATGTGTTTGAGTCGCTTGTCACCTATGGGGATGAATTTTTTGTTTTACGTGATTTTGATTCCTATGTGCAGGCGCAGGAAACGATCGATCAATTATACCGTGATCCATTAACGTGGCAGCGTATGGCATTGATTAATATTGCGGGAGCAGGTGTTTTTTCTTCCGATTATACAGTCATGCAATATGCTAACGACATATGGGATGTGGCGTATCGTCCAAGCTCAGGGGAATGGCTTAATTAACTCGGATTGCGACTCAAATGTTTGCAAGCTGTACAGCAGTGGGAAGAAGGACTGATTGATGAGCTCTGATCGTGTCTATTTTAATTCTTGGTCTGAAAAATGTAGACAGCCATTTGGCGCCGTGCAAATTGGCCAAACCATTTCTTTTGCAATTGATGTCCATCTGGATCACGTGGAGCGTGTCGAATTGGTCATTCAAAAGGACGGCAGTGGCTTTGATTTCGTAGAGATGGCTCGACGTTCGTCACAGCCTGAAACGTATAAGGTCACGTATACGACAGGCGGTACGAGCGGTCTCTATTTCTATCATTTCCGAATGACTTGTTCGCAGGACTATGGGCAGAAAATCTATTATTACGGCAAACAGTCCGATCATTGTGGCGGTGTGGGGCAATTGCTTGAAGATCAAAATGCGGTCAGTCAATATCAACTGACTTGTTATGCACACAGTGATCCAGCACCTGATTGGTATACCCAAGGTGTTATTTATCATATTTTTGTTGATCGATTTAATAACGGCAACGCCTTTCATCGTATCAGCCATCCAAAGAGAAATTCATTTATCTACGCGACGGAGAATGACGATCCTTATTATATTCGCGATGCAAGCGGAAATATCGTTCGCTGGGATTTTTTTGGCGGAAATTTGAGGGGAATTATTGATAAACTGCATGAGTTGGCTGATTTTGGCGTTACCGTTTTGTATCTTAGCCCCATCTTTGAGGCAAGCAGTAATCATCGCTATAATACGGCTGACTTTACAACGATAGATCCAATGATTGGTGACCGTTCTATTTTTGCGAAATTAATTAAGAAGGCTAAGAAGCACAATATACGAATTATTTTAGATGGCGTATTCAATCACGTTGGCGCAGACAGTCTTTATTTTAATAAATTCGGTCATTATGGTACAGGCGGTGCCTATAAAAACAGACATTCGCCGTATTATGACTGGTTTAGCTTCCATGATTATCCTGATCACTACGACAGCTGGTGGGCTGTCGATGATCTGCCGACCGTCAATAAGTCACTGCCTGCTTATCGTCACTTTATCTATGACTCCGATCAGTCAGTCATTAATCAATGGACAAAGATGGGGATTGGCGGCTGGCGGCTCGATGTTGCTGATGAATTGCCGGATGATTTCATTGCGGGCATCCGCCGCGCACTCGATGGCCACAACAGCGATAATGAACGCAAAGTGCTGATAGGCGAAGTATGGGAGGACGCTTCGAATAAAATTGCTTATGGAAAAAGGCGTCATTATCTAGAAGGCGGAATGCTTCATGGAGTGATGAATTATCCGATTCGTGAGTTAATTATCAATCTTGTAGAACAGCGAATCACTTCGCGCACGGCGGCTAGGCAGCTGTTGACGTTGAAATCGAATTATCCGCCGCGTGCTTTTTATGCGTCGATGAATAATATTGGCACGCATGATACAGAGCGCATCTTGACTGTTCTTAATAACAACGAAGAAAAATTAAAATTAGCGATTTGGCTGCTGATGACATTGCCGGGCGTGCCCTGTATTTATTATGGTGATGAGGCAGGTCTCCAAGGCGGCAAAGATCCAGAGAATCGTCGTTTTTATCCATGGGAGCATGAGAATCAGCGGATTAAACAAATCTATTATCAGGCGGTTCACGCTCGCCGTCATGATCCGAATTTACAAACGGGTGACTTTTTACCTTTTTCTATTGGCCAAGTATTTGCGTTCGTCCGCTTTCGATCCGATAAAGAATGGACGTTGCTTTTGTTAAATCCGACAGCGGCTGAGTGTCCTGTCAATTGGGAAGAACGTATCGATGAGACTGGAGAGCATTCCATGCTGGACACCTTGCAGCCTATATTACCAAAAGATTTAATCCTCGGCGCATGCGCGCTTCGCGTGCTATCCAGTAAGTGAAGACGGGTCATTGCAAACGGACTAAGGCACACCTGTCAAGGTGTGCCTTAGTCGCAAGAGCAAAAAATATCGTGTTACTAAGCGAATATCGTTGCGTGATACTGTTCATAAGAATATAGAGAGAATATGCATACCATTCATGTTTCTTTCAAAAGGCAAGCAGTGATTTAATTGAAGCGGTCACGCTTTTATCGTCGACCTTGCTAAACGGATTGATTGAATAAATAACAGAGTCATAAGAAAACAAATTATGAGAAGAATAATCCAACCGAATGTATAAGAACCCGTCTTGTCGAAACTATGCCCCATCAATACAGCACCAATTGCCACGCCGAACATTTCAGCTGCTGTGACGTAACCAATTAAATGAGCGGAACTTTTGCTCCCAAATATGTGAACAATGAGCAGTGGTGGGGCGACAGTTCCCAAACATGTACCAAATCCGAATGAAAGCGCGAATAAATAAGGGGCGATTGGCAATCGCGCGAAAATAAGAGAAAGAATAGCGAATAAGGTTGTTAAACTTCCTACCAGTGTACCAATTAATACCCCATAGCGATCGTAGAGAAAACCGAGTATTATTTTTGCAAAAATCAGTATGAACATCTCAAGAGACACAATGTCAGCTGCATATTTGAATGAATAGCCAGCATCGACAAAATTGGCGGAAATATTGACTATTATACCTCCATTAATTAAGCCTGTGAAAAGGAAACAAATAATAAGCAGCCAAATTATTGGTTTGCGTGCGTGACTAGTCGTTGGGTGAGGAACATTATTATCCGGTTGATTGGGATCGCCTAAACGGCTCGGCTTTTTTGCTGAGTGATACAGTTTCAGATCAATGGCAGAAGGTCGAGTTCTAAACGCGAGAAGGCTAAGAGGAAAAGCAAGTAAAAAGGTAATCAACGCTGACATAAAGAACGCCATGCGCCAGCCTTGAGTTGTGATAAGTGAAGATATGATAAGACTCATGGCTGTTCCACCGACGCCGCTGCCACTTAAAGCAAGTGAAAGAGCAAGTCCGCTTTTCTCATGAAACCAATTTGTAATAAGAATGGAAATCAGCAAACGCGAACCAGAGACGACACATAGTCCAGTCACAATTGACAGTATATACATTTGCCAAATCGCCGTAATGAATCCCCAGCCAACCATGTCTAATACCGTCAAGAGCACGCATAAGCTGCCAATGAGGCGGGCGTCATATCGATCAACGAGTTTTCCGATAAAAAGGGAAGCAAATACACCAATAATAGCAGCAATACTTGAATTCACACTAAATTGCATGCGTGAAATCATTAAACTCTTTGTAATCGGAATAAGAAAAAGATTGAAGCAATTGACAAAGACGGAGTAGCAAGTTGCCATAATTAAAAATCCACCAATAACGATTAACCAGCCAGGGTATAGTCTCTGATTTGTCATACATTCTCCTTCGAAATTGTAAATGTTGAAAAAATTTTATTGTCTGTGAAGGAATCGATGCGGTCGGTTGACTACTATCTATGAATTGATATTTAAACATGATTTTAGTTTAAATGGCATACCGTTTGTTGCCGGGAATAAGGGAAGATCTTGACCGTCTGTGCATTTAAATCTTCATTAGCTAAGTGAATCGCAGAAATTTGCTGACTGTCATAGCTAAAATAATAATAGCTGGCTGATTCAGCACACATGGCAGCCGTGTAAAGCGTATAATCCATGATCCCTTCACTATTTTTGACAGGTCCCTTTGGAAGCGCACAATTGGCTAAAATATGAAATATTTCAGTGATTCCTTCTAATTCATTGCCTGCTTCATTATGTGTTTGCTTAAGAAAGGCAGCCCGAACGAAGCGTGAAGCGGGTGTAAAATCACCGGGCAAACCAAAGCTGCCTGATCCTTGACTGAATGCAGTAAGCTCTAAGTCCCCCCATTGCGTTGGATTATATGGGTTTGAGCGAAGGCCAATATATTGACGCAAATTTTGCAGATGCCAGCTTAATTCAGGACTATTGGTCAGTACCCCAATGAGATTATCGTATAATTGCAGGCCGTGCGCAGTGGATTCTATAACAAGGCATGCACCGCTCTTGTCCGAGACAATCCAATGAAGCGGTGGGGTAATTCCGAGAATCGCTAAAGGACTGTCGAGAAAATTATACACGTGCATGGCTTCGCGAACCTCATCAACAGTTGCATAATGTGTGAGGCACCAGAAGACGAAATCTTGGGGAGGAAGGTTTATTTTATCCGCAAGTTCTTCTTTATTATAGGAAGCATAACCGGGCAAATAAAGGGTCGCGCACATTAAGCCTTGTTCATTAACCCCGTCAGCAAGGAGAATATGATCCTGCTGCTTAATCCCCATTCCAACTGTCGCGTAGTTAGTCGTACACTGGTTGGCTGAGTCGTTTTGCCATGAGTAATTACGAGGCGTTACAATCACAAATTGGTTAAAATCAATCGTGAAATCCATGGTGCGTCCTAATAAATGATGTCCTTCTTTTGTTCGCAATGTTAAACTTGTACACATCGTTTGTTCACTCCTAAATATGAAATGTTCTTAATAATTAGTTTACATAGCTTTTTTTATTAAGTAAAATTAATTATAGTTTAATAAATATTAAGTAAAATTTAAAATGTAGGTGGAAATATGAACTTCGAACAACTAAGAATTATCACGATATTGGCGCGGGAAAGACAGTTCTCCAAGGCGGCTAACCGGTTGCATATGACGGCGTCTGCAGTCAGTCAGGCTGTTTCTAAGCTAGAGGATGAACTGGGCATGCTTTTATTTCAGCGATCGAAGAAGAATACATCTCCGACAACGGACGGCCAGTATGTCATTCGGATTGCATATATAATTCTTGAAAAAAGACAGGAAATTTATGATTATACGACGACCCGCTATCCAGCAAGATTGAAAATAAAGATTGGCGCGATACCAGGGATTATTGATCGCCTGATTCATTCATTTATTTTTCTTCAACAAGAGTTTCCGTTAATCGAGTTGGAAATGATTGAACTTAATACGCAGGAGCTAGTCAGGCACTTGCGAGAGGAGAAAATTGACATCGCCTTCTTAGGCTTTTCGGAAACATTGACCAGTTACCATTTGCCCTACGAAATAATTAAGCTGACAGATGGTGCCTTTTATTGTGCGGTAAGCGAGCAGTCGTCATTAGCAAACAGCGAGGAAGTCAGTTATCAGCAAATTGTTCATTATCCATTGGCACTTTATCAAGATAGCTTCATTCTGAATTTTGCTAACTATATGAAACATAAAACGGTTTTGCCGCCGCGTATACTATTTGAAACAAATAATATGGGTGCGATCATTCAATCGGTTAATCAAAATATAGCGATAACGATCGCTCCATCCTATGCGCTTTACAGCAGTTTCCATGAATATTTACCACATGTGAAGGTGATTCCATTGGAGAACGACCCTGAAGCGCTACATACCTCGCTATGGTTTCTTCGGTTACGTGATCAATCGCTTGAACCACTGAGTCAATTATTGCTTTCGCTCGTTAAGCAAGAACTGCATATTATGAATTAACTGGAAAATATAGAGTTTGTACAAAGCTTTTGCTAAAAATTAACCATTTTTTATTTTTTAAAAAATATTGACGCAATTTTGTGCTATGATAGATTTACAAAAATAAAGGCGGATGCGTGTGTATAGGTTCTGACGCATTGAATGATACATAATTCAGGCCGCATTTTTTCATGCATCTGCTATAAAATGTAAAACAAGGAGGAGTTTACATGTCAGAGATTTATGCTTTTTATCAAGGCGATATCGTGAAAGAGGACGAGATTAAGATCAGTGTCCGCAGTAAAGCATTTAACTACGGGCTTGGTGTTTTTGAGGGAATTCGTGCGTACTGGGATGAAGAAGAAGAACAGCTCTATGGTTTTAAACTGAAGGAACATTATGAACGCCTGAAACAATCGGCAAAGACCGTTAATCTTAATTTTGATCTGACGGTTGACGAACTAGTTCAAGGAACGATTGACCTTCTGAAGAAAAATAATTGCAGGCAGACAACCTATATTCGTCCAATTGTCTATAACGATTCCCTTGATATTGGACCGACGCTCGACAATGCGGATGTGAAAGTGTTAATGTATACGCAGCCACTGAATAAATACGCAGGGAAGTCTGAACTGAGTGTTGGTGTGACGTCATGGCGGCGTCTTTCAGACAACCAGCTGCCACCGCGTACAAAAGCGACCGCTGCTTATCTAAACTCTGCGCTTGCAGCCCTTGAAACAAAGCGGGCCGGATTTGATGAAGCGATTTTCCTGACGGATACAAACCATGTCTGTGAAGGATCGGGTGAAAATATCTTCTTATTTAAGAAGGGAAAACTTGTTACTCCATCACCGGCCGATAATATTCTTGAAGGAATTACGCGTGAGTTAGTCATTAAATTGGCGAAAGAAGAAATGGGTCTTGAAGTGGTAGAGCGCAGCGTGTCGCGAACCGAACTCTACGCAGCCGATGAAGTATTCTTCAGTGGTACCGCAATGGAAGTGACGCCAGTTGTGGCGGTTGATCACCGAATAATTGGTACGGGTCACGAAGGCGAAGTGTGCAAGAAGCTGAAGGAATTATTCTTTGGCCTGACACTTGGCAAGAATCCGAAGTATGCGGAATCCTGCACACCAGTTTATACTAAATAAGCAATAACAATAAAGGGAACCGTGCTGAAGCATTTGCTTCACCGGTTCCTTTTTATATAGTAGAGCGGTTTATAAATTGAATCCGTATTTCCACATCTTTGCGCTTAGAAATAAGTCGATCCGTAGTGAAACTTTATTTGGACAGATAACGTAAATAATGCTACAGTTAGGAATCAGTGAGGGTATTAGCAGCGTATAAATATCCTTATACAGTTGACTTAGGCTGTCAACGTTTGAAACTTGAGAGTAAATGGACGTTTGCATACGAAGGAGCGAATGGAAATGAAATTAGCAATTGATGCGATGGGCGGCGATCACGCACCACAAGCAATCGTTGAGGGGGTCGTCCGAGCAGCGCAGACTTTCCCGGATTTGTCGTTTGTTCTAGTCGGTGATAAAGAAAAATTGGAACCTCTTGTTGATGGCCAGTTGAATATCACGATTTTGCATACGACCGAAAAAATTGAAGGAACGGATGCACCTGTTCAAGCGGTGCGCCGAAAAAAACAGGCATCGATGGTACTTGCTGTTCAAGAAGTGCGCGAAGGACGGTGCAGCGCGGCTATTTCAGCGGGCAATACCGGTGCCTTGATGGCGTCCGGCCTGTTCGGCGTCGGTCGTATTAAGGGAATTGATCGGCCGGCTTTGGCGCCGACTTTACCGACAATTGATGAGAATCGTGGCTTTTTGTTTCTGGACGTCGGTGCGAATGCGGAATGTCATCCGGAAAATCTGCTGCAATATGCCATGATGGGTTCAATTTATGCCGAAAAGGTTTGGCATCGCCCCCAGCCGAAAATTGGTTTGCTGAATATTGGAACTGAACCTGGCAAGGGAAATGATCTAACAAAAAAAGCGTTCCAATTGCTGACAGAAGCACCGATCAACTTCGTTGGCAATGTCGAATCTCGAGAACTATTGCAAGGAGTGGCAGACGTTGTTGTAGCGGATGGCTTCTCAGGCAATCTTGTACTGAAAAGCATTGAAGGAACGGCAATGTCACTGATGGGACTTTTAAAGGAAACATTGAGCAGTTCACTCTATACGAAAGTGCTGACTGGCTTAATGTACGGCAAGCTGAAATCGTTGAAAACACGGATGGACTATTCATTGTATGGCGGTGCCCTTTTATTTGGCCTGTCCGCACCAATTATTAAAGTTCACGGAGCTGCGAAGGGTGATGCTGTTTTTACTGCTATTAAACAGGCGAAAGTACTCGTCGAAGAAAATATTGTGGGGACAATCGCAGCCACTGTTCTTGATAACGCGCAGGGCTGGCTGCATCACGATGCGAAATAAGCATCTGCCCTTTTCTGTATATTATTTCATTGGATAAAAAAGACACTCTTCGTTCTCTGTTTGAAAACGAAAGAGTGTCTTTCTTCATTCCCATTGATAAGGTGTTTCCTGATAGACATAATAATTCAGCCAATTGGAAAAAAAGAGATGAGCATGCGCACGCCACGTATTGACAGGTACTTGCAAGCAATCGTCATTCGGATAATAATGTTCCGGTATTCGAGGGGAAAGCCCTCTATCGAGATCGCGATGATATTCAGTGTTCAGCGTGTCGGTGTCGTATTCAAAATGACCGGTTACCATGATCTGTTTACCTTTTTCAGCAACGAGAATAAATGGACCTGCCTGTTCAGAAGAGGCAAGCACATGAAGTTCCGGATGGCTGGCAAGCTGCTCATTATCAATTCCTGTATAACGAGAATGCGGCGCAGAAAATTCTTGATCGAATCCGCGAACAAGCTTTTCACGTGGCTCTTGAAGCGTGTGATTATAAATTCCGGAAAGTTTATGAGGAAGCAGTATTTTGTTAATGCCGAAATGATAATAGAGTGCCGCCTGGGCTCCCCAGCAAATGCTGAGTGTCGACGTGACATGAGTGGACGACCAAGCCATAATTTGCTTCAATTCTTCCCAATAATCGACAGATTGAAAGGGATATGTTTCAACAGGTGCCCCTGTGATAATCAGTCCATCAAATTTCTTCATACGTATTTTATCAAAAACAGTATAAAATTGTTCCAAATGCAGCTGGCTTGTATGTTTCGCCTCATGTGTGGCTGTGCGCAGAAAAGAAATATTCACCTGCAGCGGTGTATTTCCTAGAAGGCGCAGGAGCTGCGCTTCTTCGCGCTGCTTCTCAGGCATCAGATTAAGAATCAAAATATTGAGCGGGCGAATGTCCTGAGTCACTGCACGTTCTTCATCCATGACAAATATATTTTCTTTTTCTAGAATTTCTTTGGCAGGTAGCTGTTTCGGTATTTTGATAGGCAAAAAGAAGTTCCTCCTTCATCAATAATCCATAACTCATATTATACATGAAGTGGAGCCGACAGTGATTGTTTCCGCTGATAGAAAAAATATATCAATAGTCACATCGACAGCAGACAAAAGGCCTGAAATTTTTTTGAAAAGTGCCACTTGGGTGTCATTTGCCTGTATAATAAAAAAAGGAAAACCCGAAAAATCAGAATTTACAGTAGCAGTGAGGGGGAATGGGTTTGCTCGGTTTAACTTTGCAGCACTTAAAAAACAGAGACATGGAAAGCAAATCAGAAGCTGTATTTGACGGCATTTCTAATGGGCGTAAGCGAGCATTGGAAAAATGGTTTCAGGATCGCTGGGTCGAAATAGAAAATATGAACCAGATTGCCTATAGTTACGATGAACGCGGAAAAGAAATACATACTATTTTATTAGAGAATATCAAATCAAGTGACTTTATCGAGTTTCTTTTACTGGATGAAAAAGGCAACGCGATTGTTTCATCCTTTGCCGATCATGTCGGGCAGTCATTTGCCGCTCTTCCTAATTTTCAGAAGGGGATTAACGGGGAGAAGATGATGTACGGGCCTTATATTGACACACAAACGCTGGATATTGACTGCTCTGATCAGAAGTTTTCTGATGAGGTGACCTTGATGTTCTCTGTTCCGGCAGTGAATGGCAGTGGTAACAAACGTGTCTTTCTTGGCCGTGTGCTCAATGATACGATGAGTAATGTGATTCAAGATGAGGATACGCATGTTTACAAAGATTCGGGAGACAATTATTTGTTCATGGTCGAGAATACACGTGATATCCCTCAAGGCACAGCGATTTCACGCAGCCGATTCGAAGATAATACGTTTACGTTCGGCGATAATTTAAAAGATGGCGTGCGCACAAAGCATTGGGGTACAGTGAAAATTGAAAAGCATACAGAGTTTGAGATTCGTTTTACCGATCCCGAGACTGATGAACTGCATCAAGGGATCCAGAACACAATTAACAAAGGTGAAAACCTTGACGTTTGGCCGGGCTATCCGGATTATCGGCATATCATGGTTGGCGGCAAAGGGACCCTCATTCGTCCGCCGCATTCCGATGAGGTCTGGGGTATGATGTGTGAAGGTGATATTGCGGAAATTTACCATTTTAATAGCCTCAAGCTGCGCATACCGCTGCTCTTCTCATCCGGCGCAGGACTGGCGGTTATTGTCAACGCCATTTGCTTTCATTATTCACTTGCTGCAGGTGTACTCAGCTCCGTTCTTACTTGGCTGTTGGTCACGATCTATGCCGTTTTAAGCACGCACAGACTTGTGGCACGGCCAATCGACAGAACAGTTGCGCTGCTTCATGAAATTGCTGAAGGTGAGGGTGATTTGACCAATCGTCTCGATAAGACCGGCTACGATGAGATCGGTGAGCTGTCGCGCTGGTTTAATAAATTTGTGAATAATCAAATGACAATGATCAAACGTGTAGGCCGGTCGGCGAATACGTCAAAAGGAGCCATTCGAGCAGTTTCAACAATGACCAGTCATATTAGCGATAGTATGGTGACTGTTTCGGGTACCGTCGACCACATGCTGACGACATCAAAAAAGCAGAATGAGACTTTCCAAAATACGCGTGATCGATTTAATGATTTATCCGCATCTATTCAGGAAATGAATGCTCTGATTCACCAAGTCACCAGTCAAACAGAAGCGACGAATGAGCGGGCGGCGGTGGCCAATCAGAATTCGTCGGAGGCGCTGCGCTATATAAATGATTTGACTGGACAGGCGCATGAAACGCTGCAGCATATTCACTCTTTGAATAATCGTTCGACTGAGATTTCGGAGGTCGTGACGGTGATCTCAGGTATATCCGAACAGACACAGCTGCTGGCTCTCAATGCGACGATTGAAGCGGCACGTGCCGGTGAGGCAGGGAAGGGATTTGTCGTTGTCGCCAAAGAAATATCAAAGCTTGCTGATCAGACAGATGAGGCAACCCAATCTGTTCGACAGCTCGTTGCAACGATACAGGAAGAGACGCATCGCGCACTTGAAAAAGTGACAACGACGGATCATACGGCGCAAAGTTCGACTGGAAAAATCAAGGAAACAATGGAGGCTTTTCAGGAAATCACACAAGGTATTAACGCTATTGCTGATAGTATGAAGGAATTGCTTGTGATTACAAAAAAACAGAGCAAGAATATTGATCAAGTTGTCGTCAGCATTAATCAATCCGCTGATGAAGTCGATCAGGCAACAGCACGCGATGCCTCCAATAGTATGATGTCGCTGCAGCTTATGCGTTCTGTAGCCAATGAAGTCGGACGGCTGAAGCAAGTGACTGAAAATCTTGATTATGTATCGACAGATTTACAGAAAATGGTCGCGGATTTTAAGACAATTTGAGAAGAAGAGTGGTCAGAGGAAGGAAACAAGTTTTTAAACGCTAATACTCAATCACTGCCGCAGCGTGATGCCTTCAAGGGCAGGATTCCTTCTGCGGGGAACACATTAGAAAAACTTGGCGAAGCCAAGTCCGCAGGCGATGGCTGAGCCTTAGTTTTTCTTATACTTTCTAACGTATAATAAAAAGCCGTTCTACAGTCAAATGATGACTATAGAGCGGCCTTTTTCAGTAGGAAAATTATTCATTTGAGAAATGAATCGGCTCCGGCGACCCTGAAATAAAAATAGATGATTCTGCCGGCCTTGTTTCCGCAATTAATTGTCCATTATGTACGGAGTAGCGGACCGCAGCTTGCTTACGAATCACATCATAGCTCGTTCCCTCAGACATGATGACAAAATTTGCTGGTTTACCAATATCAAGCCCATATTTATCGGTGATCGCCAGCGCTTTCGCACTATTTTCTGTAATCAGCCTTAAGGATTGCGTAATTGTTTCATACCCCATTAGCTGGCAGACGTGCAAGCCGATGAACAGAACTTGCAGCATATTGCCAGTTCCGAGCGGATACCATGGATCTAAGATGTCATCATGACCGAAGCAGACGTTAATATCAGCCTGCATCATCTCTTTCACTCGGGTAACGCCGCGCCGTTTAGGATACGTATCAAACCGACCTTGAAGATGCGTATTGACAAGCGGATTGGCAACGAAACTCATATTTGACAATTTGATGACGCGAAAAAGTTTGGCTGCATAAGCGCCATTATAGGAATGCATGGCTGTCGTATGGCTGGCCGTCACGCGATCACCGATCCCGCGTTTATACGATTCGGAGGCAATCGTTTCTATGAAACGCGATTGTTCGTCATCAATTTCATCACAATGGACATCAATCAATCGATCGTATTTTTCCGCTAGGTCGAAAACAAATTGCATGGACGCCACGCCGTCTTCTCGTGTCAGTTCATAATGAGGAATACCGCCAACAGCATCGGCACCAAGTTTCATCGCTTCTTCCATGAGTTCACGTCCTTTAGGAAAGCCGAAAATACTTTCCTGAGGAAAGGCAACAATTTGCAAATCCATCCAATCGGCAACAGACTCCTTTAGCTCCAATAGTGCTTTAAGCGCCGTTAATTCGGGATCATCAACGTCACAATGGGTACGCACGAATTGGATGCCCTGCGCCGCCTGCCACTTCAAGGCCTTTTTGGCGCGATTCAGTACGTCTGCATGGTTGAGCTGTTTCTTTCTTAATGACCATGTCTCGATGCCTTCAAAAAGCGTGCCACTCGTATTCCATTTCGGTTGACCGGCTGTTAAGACAGTGTCTAAATGGACATGGGGTTCAATAAAAGGAGCGATCAATAGGCCGCCTTCTGCATCCAGCACTCTTCCCTGAACCGTTTTTGCAGTTTTAATAGCTGGCATTGCCGTTACAGCTGTGAATACACCGTCTTGAATATCAATTGTCCACAATCCGGGACGATTCATTAGCCGAGCATTGATAACCCGCATTTTTTCTCACCTCAAGACTTTGCAGTGCGGCGAGCCAGCAGCCAGTAGAGAATTGCTGAGAAAATCATGATTGGATACGTCGCACCGATACTGTTTTTAAAGAACGCGATATTATGAATAGCCTCAAAAAGGGCAATGCAGATTAACCAAGTGGCAATCGCCTGCCAATGAAAGCCTGCTGTGTACCAGTATTTCCCCGATTTTGTGTTAAAAGCCGACACATCGTAGGCACGCTTTTTGACTAAGAAGAAGTCGGTCACCATGATTCCGATCATTGGACCAAGGACCATACCGATATAGTCGAGGAAAGCAATAAATGAATCGAGAAAACTTCCGAAAAGTAACGGGACAAAAGTAAGCATAATGGCCAGTACAGTCACGATCCAAATGGCGACCATTGGTTTGATTTTCTTGCCTATATTGGTTAACGAAATTCCGCCGGCCATCAAGTTGACAGCGTTCGCCGTCGTACTTGTCACGATAATGACAAGCAGAGCAAGCCATCCGAGTCCCAGTTTACTGGCAATCGAACTGGGATCGGAATTGTTTGGATCGTAGGTACCAGTAGCAATCGCGGTGCCGATTGTAGCTATAATGCCGATAAAAGCAAACCAGAAAAGGCCAATATTTGCCCCGATCATTGGAGCTGCGGTCGCGCTGCTCTTTCGCTTTGTATACCGAGTAAATTCAGCAATTGCCGGAATCCATCCTAGGCTGAACGCAGCCATTGTGTCCATCGCCGTGCCTAATGGGAGCTGCAGCGAAGACTTGGGATGCCAGGCGAGTATTTGAGTAAAGGAAACGTTTTGCAGCACGACGATCGTTTCCCAAATACCAAGAACAGCAACGAGAAGCATACCGATCCGCTCAATCATTTTGACAGAACGGTGGCCGAGCGAGATCGAGGCAAGGTGCAATACGCTCATGATTAGAATACCGACAATCATTGATTTTGTGCTGCCGGCCTGTCCGAAAGCCGGCCAACCAAGACTATCCTTTAATAAGAAACTGACAGAAATTGCCGCGATAAATGTATTGACAGCTGTCCAGCCAATAAAGGAAGTAATATTGACAAGTGTCGGTAAGACGCTGCCGCGGATTCCAAAAGAAGGACGAGCAAGAGCCATTGTTGAGGTGCCTGCTTTATACCCCATATAACCGACCAGTGCCATAAAAATGTAGGCAATTGGATTGGCGATTAGCGTCACAGCTGCGGCCCCGCCAAATGCGCATCCAGCAACGACACCGCCAACATACCATGTGCCATTATTCGCATTCGCGCCGATCCATGTGGCAATCATGTCGATGAAGCTTAGATTACGCGCCGAGTTATGGGGAACACGCTCTGTTGCACCGTACTCCTTTTTTGCAGCTCTACTAATCTTATTTGCGGACGCATTCTCATTTGCTGACAGATTTGACAAGAAAATTCCTCCTTAAATTTTTTTGAAGTAAGATAATATCACATTTCACGTTTTAATATATAACAATCTTGGGACGACTTAAAGAGACAAAACAGCTATTAGTTCGTGAACACAATTGATCACCGTCTATTAAAACCAGTCTTTATAGATTTGCAACGAACAACATGCTTGTTTGGAAAAGAGCAAAAAATGTCTAAACTATATAAAAAAAATTCTGTATATAGTATGGCAGGAATTGAATTGCAGTCAATATCAATGAGATTGCGGCTATAAAGAAGGAAATACAGAATAATTGTACAAATAAAAAATATTCAGTCGTTAGATAAAAAATGGCTATATACAGGCCAAAAATTAAAAATATATGTAAGATAATCTTACCAACTGAGTGACATATAGTGAGTTATTATATAGTATATATTTTAAGAGTTTCGAGTAGAAATTCTATTCAGAAAACTGTTATACTTAGCGAGACATAGCGGGGGAGGTGAGCGATACATATAATTATCAGACATGTTAGTTCATTTGTTTTTCCGTTTGGTCAAAAAAGGAGGGTAAAAATGAAATTAAAGAGAATTATTCCACTCATGGCAGTACTCACTCTGATTGTCGGTTTACTTGCTGGCTGCGGTTCAGGATCGTCATCTGGCAGCAAAAATCTTAAAGTGATTAAAATTGCCACGCAGACACCGCTTTCTGGTGCTGAAGCTACTTTGGGTGAAGCGATTAAACTAGGTACACAGCTTTCCATTCAGGATTACAAAGCAAAATTTGCAAAACTTGGCTATAAAGTCGTGCTTGCTCCTTACGACGATATGGCGGATCCAAAGAAAGGTGTTTCCAACGCTCAGGATATTGCTTCTGATAATTCAATTCTCGGTGTTGTTGGCCACTTGAACTCAGGTGTCGCTATTCCTTCATCTTCTGTTTACGAACAAAATCATATTACAATGGTTTCTCCGGCAAATACGGCTGTTGAACTGACAGAACGCGGACTGAAATCCGTTAACCGTATCTGCGCCCGTGATGATTTCCAGGGACCTGCCGGTGCGAATTACGCAGTGAAAACATTGAAAGCGAAGAAAATCTTCATCATCCAAGATAAGACAGCTTACGGTTCAGGTCTTGCTGCTGCTTTCCGCGATGAAGCGAAGAAGCTCGGCGCGAAGATTCTTGGTTATGAAGGTATTACTGTAGGTGAAAAAGATTTCAGCGGTGTCATTAGCCAGGCTGCTGCAAAAAAACCGGATCTCCTGTATTTCGGCGGTGTGTATGCAGAAGGTGGTCTGATTATCAAGCAGGCCCGTCAGCAAGGTATGAATATGCCAATCATGGGCGGCGATGGTCTTGATTCCTCCTCAACCGTTTCGATTGCTGGTTCAGCTGTTAAAAATGTTTATTTCTCAACAGTTGTTGGTGATGTAACGAAGACGGAGGCTGGACGTAAATTTGCAGCCGACTATAAGAAACAATTTGGAAAAAATGTTGAAGGGTATTCGTCATATGGTTATGATTGCGGCGGTGTCCTGCAGACAGCTATTCTGAACGCCATCAAGAAAGACAATGGCAAATTGCCGACACGTGAAGAAGTAGAAACTGCAGTTCGCGGTATTCATGATTATCAAGGAATTGCGACGAAGGTTGACTTCGATAACAAGGGCGATAATAAATATGCCAAGATTTATATCTACAAATTCAACAAAGCGGCTTATCCAGCAACTGAAATGACAGAAATTCAGAAAACGATTAATTGATTTCTGAAAATAAATCAACTAATTGATTTTCATGCCAAGAAAATAAATAGAAATTTTCTAAAAGGGTATGGGTATTTCTTGCTATACCCTTTTAGAACTTTTTAACAGACTTGTAAATTCGAAAGAGGTGTAAGGATGCTTCAGCAAATTATCCAACTATTGCCACAGGTGCTTGTAGATGGTGTCACATTAGGATTTGTTTATGCTGTGGTAGCCATTGGTTATACCATGGTTTATGGCATTTTGGAACTCATTAACTTTGCCCATGGTGATATATTTATGACCGGTGCGTTTATTGGCTCAGGCTTTCTCTTCCTATTCATCAGCATGGGCTTAATGTCCTCTCTTCCGGCACTTCTTGTTTTTCTCATCGTTATCATTTTGTCGGCGACTATTACAGGCGGGATGGGGGTAGCGATAGAACGGGTTGCTTATCGACCGCTTCGTAAACGAAACGCACCAAAACTGATTGCCTTAATTACATCAATCGGTATTTCCTTCATTCTAGAAGATTTAGTTCGTTTTATTGCAGAATGGAAAACAGGAAATTATATTATTACAGCCCCGTCACTATTTAATCACACCTATACAATCAATATTCATTCAATCATGCCATTTTTTAATAATGCAAGATTTCAAAGCTCATTTCTCGTAGTATTAGTAGTGACCATTGTGATGCTCATCGGTCTTGACCTATTTGTTAATAAAACCAAATGGGGGATGGCTATGCGGGCGGTTGCTCAGGACAGAGAAACCGCGTCTCTGATGACAATCAACGTCAACCGCGTGATTTCTGTTACCTTTTTTGTTGGTTCAGCACTTGGCGGAGCAACCGGCGTTCTGTTTATGCTGCAATACGGCACGATCGATCCATATATCGGCTTTATTCTGGGTATTAAGGCATTTACAGCTGCTGTTCTCGGAGGTATTGGCAATATACGCGGCGCCATGTTTGGCGGTCTGATGCTTGGTATCATTGAGATGTTTGCTGCGGCGAATTTGTCGACACTAACAGGTGGTATGTTCGGATCAGAGTATAAAGATGTGTTCGCGTTCATCATTTTAATTCTTGTCCTCATCTTTAAGCCAGAAGGTTTGTTTGGAAAAGCCACGATAGAGAAGGTGTGAAACAGATGGTCAAAGAATGGTTCCATAAGTTTTCAGAGAATAAACGTGCCCAGTTGTTTTTCATCATTGCCTATGTACTTGTGACTTGCTTTGGCCTGTATCTACTTGAAGATTCAGCAACAGCAATTTTCCCGTTTTTGCTCGTTTTACTGTCCATTCTAATTTTGTATTATTTAAAACTTAATACGAAACTGAAATGGACGATTGGTTTTATAATAGTTGCAATCATGATTCCCTTATCCGCGAGTCAAGGGTCCAATTTTCAGGCATTTATGGATGTCGGTACGCTTGTATTAATTTATGTGGCGATGTCACTTGGTCTGAATATTGTCGTTGGCTTTGCCGGACTGCTTGACTTAGGGTTTATCGCATTCTTTGCGGTTGGTGCCTATACATATGGCATATTTGGAAGCAGCCAAGCCAATCATTTCATGCCGTTCGGTCATTTCCCATTACCAGGAGATACATTTTGGCTATTTATATTCATTGGTGCATTGATTGCAGCAACATTCGGCATTCTGCTGGGCATTCCGGTACTTAGAGTCAGAGGCGATTATTTGGCAATTGTAACGCTCGGTTTTGGCGAAATTATCCGAATTGTATTGAACAATATGGATCATCCGATTAACATTACGAACGGAGCGTTGGGGATTTCACAGATCGAGCCGCCACGAATATTTGGTTTTCCAATTGATACGCCCAGTGAATTCTATTATGTCGCATTGGCCATTTTCGTATTGGTTATCTATGTGGTCAAACACCTTGAAGATTCAAAACTAGGTCGATCATGGAAAGCCGTACGTGATAATGAAATTGCAGCGCAGGCGATGGGCATTCCGCTTGTCAAAACAAAACTGGCTGCTTTTGCTATTGGTGCTTCTTTTTCGGGAATGATGGGCACCGTTTTTGCGGCAAAACAAATGTATGTCGATGCAACCAGTTTTACTTATCTTGAATCGACAATGATTTTGGTCATGGTCATTTTAGGCGGAATGGGTAGTGTACCAGGGGTCATCCTTGGCGCTGCTGTTGTCATTATCCTGAATAACCAAGTATTGACTGATTTGTCCAATTGGTTAACAAGTTTAAGTACAGCAGGAATATTGAATGTTCCCGATGCCCTTTCACCGGCCAAGATGCAGCGATTTATTTTCGGTATTTTACTCGTCATCTTTGCACTGTATCGAACGCAGGGGCTAATTCCACATAAAAATAAAAAGGTAAATGCAGAGCGGTTAAAGAAAGAAGCGGAAGCAGAACCTCCGTACGGGCTTACGGATGCAAAAGCGAATCTGGAGGGATCGGATTCATGACTATTCTGGAAGTCAAGAACTTAACGAAAACATTTGGCGGTTTAACAGCCACAAACGATATCTCGATGTCTGTCGCCAAGAATTCCATTACGGCGGTGATTGGTCCAAACGGTGCCGGAAAAACGACCTTCTTTAATATGATTACAGCAGTTTATAAACCTACTTCCGGAGATATATTGCTCAACGGAAAATCACTTGTTGGGTTGAAACCGCATGAAGTCAGTAAATTTGGGATCACACGAACATTTCAAAATATTCGTCTGTTTAATGAACAAACTGTTATTGATAATGTGTTGATAGGGATGCACCAGCATTTAAAGGCACATTGGTTCGGCACTTTACTGCGCCTCCCATCCATTCGCCGGGAAGAGGAACGGGCGAAGATCGAGGCCTATAAAATATTAAAATATGTTGGCCTTGAAGAGTACGTCAACGAAAATGCCGGGAATTTGGCTTATGGTGCGCAGCGCCGATTGGAGATTGCCCGAGCAATTGCGGCGAAACCAAAAGTATTGTTACTTGATGAACCCGCCGCAGGAATGAATCCGAAAGAGACGAAGAAATTAACTGATTTGATTCATGATATGCGGACTCGTCTTGATGTAACCATCGTATTAATCGAACATGATATGAAGTTAGTCATGGAAATATCAGATTATATCTATGTTCTCGATCATGGCGAATTGATTGCCGATGGGAAGCCTGACGCGATTCGCACTAATCAACGGGTAATTGAAGCGTACCTCGGGAAGGTGGCTGGAGAGAATGGCTGATACGACCACATCAACTCACTTTCTTGAAGTGAAACAAGTGGAAAGCTTTTACGGACAAATTCAAGCATTGAATGGAATCGATCTTTATATCGATCAAGGGGAGATTGTTACCTTAATTGGCAGTAACGGCGCAGGAAAATCGACGACGCTAAAATCGATCAGCGGTCAGGTACAGCCAAAAAATGGGACGATCACTTTGGAAGGAAAACAAATCCAAAAAAATCAGGCCCACCAAACGGCGTTACTTGGAATTGCTCAAGTACCTGAAGGCCGACGCATCTTTCCGCGGCTGACGGTTCGGGAAAATCTGCTTGTCGGTGCGTTTGCAGTTAAGGACAAGAAAGTGGTTGCTGAGCGTATGGAACGCGTGTATACGTACTTTCCGCGCCTTAAGGAGCGCATCGATCAACAGGGTGGCACGATGAGTGGTGGGGAGCAGCAGATGCTGGCCATGGGCAGAGCATTGATGATGAAACCCAAACTGCTGATGCTGGATGAACCGTCGATGGGACTTGCACCGATAATTGTGCAGCAAATTTTCGATATTATTAAGGAATTAAATAAAGAAGGGATGACGATCCTGCTTGTTGAGCAAAATGCCTACCAAGCCTTGCAGGTTGCTGATCGCGGCTATGTCATTCAAACAGGAAGTATTGTTCTTGAAGGAAAGGGCTCTGAGTTAATGACCAGCGAGTTAGTGCGCGAAGCTTATCTGGCATAGTTACATGCATATGCGGCATTTACGATTAAAAAAAGCATCATATATTGGTAAATTCACTATTTCTTTTATGAACAACCCTGATGACATTGACGTGTCATTAGGTTTTTTTTTTTTTGCAAAGTTGACGTGAAGGATTATCAGGGGTAGATGGATTGCTGAGGCTGTCAAATTTGCTCAACGAATCCTCAGCCACGTATAATATAAAGGGGATTGATAAATTGTATTTCGGACATAATTAAAAATATGTTAACTCATAAGATTGGAGATGAATATATGAAAGGAAAACCTCAAAGATTTCCCGCAGAAACAGCAGATATTAAGCATTTTGTTTCTGGATTAAAACAGCGCAATGATCATTATTTGCATGCCATTATTGATTTGGATGCACCCGTCGACATAGATATTTTAAAACGGGCTGTATTTGATACATTTGCTGCGCTGCCTTTGCTTCGCTGCCGTTTTGTTTACACGGATGAAAAAGCGTGGTGGGAGGATGCAGGCTGGACGGAGGCAGACATGATTCATCTTGTCAACACGGACAATAAAACCGAAGCCATTCAGCAGCAGCTGACCGTCCATTTGAATGAGCAGGAAGGGCCGCAGATCGCTTTATCGGTTATTCGCGGTTCAGGCGGCGACACACTGACCATCGTTATGAATCATATGGTTTGTGATGGGGGAGGAATTCGCGACTATTTATATTTGCTTGCATCCAGCTATACGTCTGCGCAGCAAGGCGATGAACTCGCGTCGAATTGTATTCCGCCTCGTGGTCGACGCAGTTTTCAACAAGTCTTTGATCACCTGTCAACGGACCAATTAAAAGCAGTACAGGCGGCAGCTGTCGATCATTATCCGCAGTCTGCACAAGATCATTTGCCACTGCAGGGCGATCCCAATCATCCGTTTCTCATTCATCATCGAATTCCGCCTGAACGATTTCTTTCGATAAAAAATCGGGCAAAACGAATGAACGCGACAATTAATGATGCATTATTTGCAGCCTATATCTGCGCGATCGCTGATGTGCTGTCTGTTGAACAAATTGTTCTTGATTGTCCCGTGAATGCCAGAGCCTATCTGCCTAAAGATTATCAATCGGGTTTCTGTAATTTGACGACAAATATAATTTGTGCGATTCCTGCACATCATGGCGAGTGTTTCGACGAAGCGTTAAAGAGTGTAAAAAAAGTGATGGACGAGCAGAAGGACAGTCTGACTCCACTGAAGGTTTATTGGGACCTTGATCAAGCGTATGATACATTACCGCTCAAAGAAGCAATTAATGAATTTACCAATATATATAAGATTCCCATTAATGGAATGACTAATATTGGTATACTGGATGCCGCAAAGCTCTGCTTTGGATCCATTCGGGCGATTGATGCGTCGATTTCGGGTTCAATAAAATATGCGCCTTATTTTCAGATTGCTGTAACGACCTTTAATCAAGCAATGACATTTAGTACGAATTTTCATGGGACAGAAAAAGATTATGCGTTTCTCGATGGATTTGTGAAAAAAATGATTAGTTATTTTCCCGAATAAAGCAATCGTTAGTCAAACCGGAATCGTGCCGTTTCAAACAAACAGTAACGGCGCTTGGCCGTCTGTGTTTAAAAGGTGCGCAGAAAGATGCACTTCGGATGACTGACAGCATTGATCTAACGGTTTCCGTATTTAAGTTGGAAGCCGTTTTTTCTTCGGAAGAGGGCTTGAAAACGAAAATGTAGAAAAATCGCTTTGCAGCTTAAATCAATTCCCTGAGCAAGCCAAATCCCGGCAATGCCCTTATGACAACGAATACCGAGCAAATAAATAAATAGGACACGAATTCCCCACATACCGATTGCAGTACTGTACATCGGGCTCTTTGTATCTCCAGCGCCTTGTAACGCGCCAGCAAGCACCAAACCGATGGCGAGCGGCGGCATGAAGAACGCATCGATCCGCATCGCCAGTGTAATCATCTGTTCCACAGGCTGCTCTCCGGTGAACCAGGCGGTTATAAGTGGTGTACCGATAAAAAGGGCAATACCAGACAGACTCATAATAATGACACCTAGTCGCACGGTCTGGTAACCATCCTTTTTCGCCATTTTATTCTGACCGGCGCCGAGTGCTTTGCCAACAAGAATAGTCGCCGCCACACTAAGACCCAGACCGGGCAAATAGGCAAACGTTTCAATCGTCTCGGCAATCATATTGGCTGCATATATTTCGCTGCCCATGCGCAAAATCATCCCCAGATAGACGACCTGGCCAAGGCGCATGATTAATCGTTCGGCTGCTGCTGGCAACGTGAGGCGGATAATCATTTGTCGCATGACGCGTTCATCGCTGACGGTTTTGCGTGAAAAAGAAAATTTAATTACCGAGCGGCGCAGCAGATGCCACAATAGCAGGACACCAACCAATCGAGAAAGAATCGTGGCTACCGCTGCGCCTGAGACGCCAAAACCTGGGAATATAGAAAATCCAAAGATCAATAAATAGTCTAGCGCAAGGTGGACGAGGTTGATAATAAAACTTATCCGCATGGGTGAGCGTGTATCACCGCTGGCGCGCAGCACATTGCCTAAATGAATCATCAGGGCCATGATAAACGATGGCACAGCTATAATTTCAAAATAAGGCAGCGCTTGGCTGAAAACTGTTCCGCGTGCACCAAGCAGAATCAACAGTGGGCGGCCGGCAAACAAGGCAAGTAGGCCGGCGAGGAGCGACGAGAAAACAGCAATAAAAGTGGACTGACGAGCGGCAGAACGGGCACGGGTTAAATCGCCAGCACCGATACTTTTGGCAATTAGTGAGGATGTACCAATGCCAATAGCCATAAAAACAGCCAAATAGACAGCAAGTATCATATTGGCCGCCCCTACAGCAGTGACCGCAGACAGACTGATTCGCGACACAAATAAGGTGTCGACAAAACCGACCAGCGTCTGCAGCAAATTCTCGATCATTGCGGGAAGAGCAAATGAAAGAATCAACCGACTTCTATTCCGTGCCACAAAATCCAACCCTTTTCTGCTCTGTTGATAAGACCTCAATTATAGCATAAAGGCGGTTGAACGCTCAGATCAGCAATTGGGCATTATAGCTGTGCAGGCGCGAGGCGAGCCGGTTCTGGAACTTCAGCGCAGATGGCTTCTCCAATTGAAAAAGAAGCAGTTGCAGCGGGCGATGGCGCATTAAGTATATGCAGCGTATGCGCGTTGTGTATCATGAGGAAGTCATCCGCAAGAAGACCATCGTCAGTTAGGGCTTGAGCACGGACACCAGCGTGCGAGCGAAAGACATCGTCCTCATTTATCTCTGGTATCATTTCCTGCATGCTGGCAACAAAGCGTTTTTTACTCAAGGAACGAATGATTTCGCTGATTCCGAAGCGCAGATTCTTACTGCCCATTTTCCAGAATGCAGGGTAGGTTAACGTGTCCATGAATTCCTTGATATTAAAATCAGTTTTTTTATAGCTTTCGCGTTTTAATCCGGGAACCGCATTAGGACCAGCCAAAATACGTCCGTCAATCAGTCGGGTAAAGTGCACGCCAAGGAAAGGAAATTCTGGGTTAGGTACCGGATAGATCAAATTTCTGACTAAATGACGTTTCTCCGCCTTTAGTTCATAATATTCACCTCGAAACGGGACAATCTTCATTCCTGGATTAATACCAGCCATTCGGGCGAGTTGATCACAATGAAGACCGCCGCAATTGATTAAGAAGCGGGCACTATAACTCGCCTGTTCCGAAGCGACTGTCACACCGTCCTTCGAGTCGGCTATTGCTTTGATTTCTGTATTAAACAGGATCGTATTGTCATGTGCCCGAATAGTCTGCACAAGCCCTGCGGCAACCTGTTTATAATCAACAATTCCAGTGGTGTGAACGTAAATGCCGCCGAGTCCAGAAACATGCGGTTCGTAGTCATGAAGAGTGGAGGCGTCCAGTTTTGTCAATTCGAGTCCGTTCTCGATGCCCCGCTCGTAGAGGGCCTGCAAATTAGCTAACTCTTCTTCACGAGTCGCGACGATGATCTTGCCGCAGTTTTCAAATTGAATAGCATTGGCGGTGCAGAAGCGCCGCAGCTTCTCGCCGCCTTCTTTGGCAAAGCGTGCTTTTAAGCTGCCTGGACGATAGTAGACGCCTGAATGAATCACGCCGCTATTATGTCCCGTCTGATGATGGGCAGCCTCCTTTTCTTTTTCTAAAATTAATAGGTTGGCCTGAGGATAGTTGTTCTGAATGGCATAGGCTGTTGCTAAACCGACAATACCAGCACCGATAATTATATAATCATACATCGACAATTCCTCTTTTCGATAAAGAAATGAGTATATGTAAACGTTAACAATCTGTTCAAAATTTATTATAAAAGCCGTCAACAAAAAAAGCAATTGAAAGAATGAGTGAGGGAATTCATCATAAAAAGTTGCGAAAAGCAATACAACGGGATTAAAATAGTTCATGAAATATTCACATATTAGTGTTCAACGAAATGTAAGCGATACCATTTTTGAAAAGAGGTCCTGTTAGGATGGCAAAGAATGAGCAGATGAGTTTGTCGTTGGATAGTCATTCGCAACCGATTAAGTCTTCGACCCATTTTCGTTGGTGGTTTGCGGTCGCTTTATGGCTTTTATTGTTGATATCGTATATCGATCGAACCAATATTTCAATTGCAGCACCCTTTATGGTGAATCACGGCGTAGTCACTGCCGCTGCCTTGGCACTCGGAAATAGTTTGTTTTTGATCATGTATGGTGTTTCCAATATTTTCGGCGGTTACTTAAGCGATAAGTATGGTGCGCAGAAGATCGCTTTAGTGGCGCTGACGTGGTGGTCGCTGATGACACTTTTTACCGGTTTTGTATGGAGTTCATTGTCTTTAATTGGATCGCGGGTTTTGCTTGGTCTCGGTGAAGGCATGCATTGGCCGTTGAATTCGAAATGGGTAAAAACATGGTTTCCCGCACATGAACGGGCAAGAGCGAATATGTTCTGGAATTTTGGCTTGTCGATGGGTCCGATTATTACCGGTCCGCTTGTCACTTGGATGATTCTTTCTTCCGGAACGTGGCGGACACCGTTCATCGTCTTTTCATTAATCGGATTGGTTATCATGATACCGCTTGTTGTTCTAGTTGCGAAAAACACGCCACAAGAAAGTCGATTTGTGTCAACGAAAGAACTGGCCTATATTCAAAGCGATATAACAGAGGATGTGGCTGAGACTGTTAAAGTGAGTGATGTGTTGAAGAAGTCGGATTTCTGGTTATTGCTTATAAACTGGTCGGGAATGGCTACCATATTCTATGGCATACTGTTTTGGTTGCCCTCTTATCTAATTGAGGTCCGTCATCTGTCCGTGACAATGACTGGCATTTGGTATATGATGCCGTATATTCTGATGACCGTGTGTATTGTTGGCACCTCGTTCTTCAGCGATAAGCTGATGAAACGGGCGATTTTCGCCGCGTTCGGTACATTGATTGCCGGACTTGGGCTGTTTCTCGGCACGCATGTATCCAATATTGTGCTGGCGATGACACTGATTTCCATTTCGAGTGCAATGAATGGCGTGATCCTGCCAACAATCTGGAGCAGCTTACAGCGCATGTTTCCGAGTAAAAAGGTCGGTGCCGGCGCCGGACTCTTAAATGGTTTAGAAAATATTATCTCAGCCATTGGTACGTTCATTCTCGGCGTGTCGTTCAATCTTGGCTTTACGTATTTAATCGCTTTCGCCGTCATAGGAGGCCTGAGTGGTTTAATCTTGGCTAAAAAGGGATATTAATAATCCTCAGTTATCACGTGATGCCGAGACAAGCTGCTTCTTGGAAACAATGTGAAGCGATTCATCAAATTCATAGACGATGGGTACGCCTGTAGGCACATCGACATGGACGATATCCTGATCGGAGATTGCCTCTAAATATTTAACGAGCGCACGCAGCGTATTGCGATGGCTGACGATCAGCACGTTTTCTCCGTTCAGCAGATGGGGTGCAATCGCATCACTCCAATATGGAACAACGCGCTGCAGCGTGCTTTGCAGACTTTCACCGGCGGGAAGCAGTCGCGGATCCACAGTGCGATAGCGTGGGTCATGGATTGGGTGGCGCGGATCTTCAGGACTAAGTAACGGTGGGAACGCATCAAAGCTTTTTCGCCAGCGGTTGACAAGCTCACGGCCGCGCAGTACCGCCGTTTCTTCTTTGTTCAGCTGCTGCAAGGCACCGTAGCTGCGCTCGTTCAGTCGCCATGATTTGGAGACAGGAAGCCATTCTTCCCCGAGTACATCAAGGATAACTTGAAGAGATTTAATCGATCGAATTAAAACAGAGCAAAATGCACGATCAAATGTCAAGTTCAATTGTTTGAGACGCTGTCCTGCTTCTCTTGCTTCTTGAACGCCCTTTTCAGTCAGTGGGACGTCCTCCCAGCCAGAGAAAAGATTACGTTCGTTATAGTCGCTTTCACCATGACGGACAATAGCTAATTTCATGTCAATTGAGCCTCCATTTATATTACATTTGCTGGTTCATGTCATGCAGAGGAAAACTCTGTCGCTTTTCAGTATACTTCATTGAAAATAGTTTTCCAATGCAGCTGTTGGTGACAAAATAATTACTCTTTAAAAACTTGGTGCGCCGTCTGAACGATTCTTAGATAAATTATTACCCCCTTTATAGGGAAAGGTGTTGCGAAAAAATGAATATAATTCGTTTGACAGTCAACGTTTTCAAAGTAGGTCAGCCGTAATATAATGAAAGAATCAGCCTATTAGGGGATATAGAGGGGGATTTTAAGTGAAACTTACTGCAACAGAGATTGAAATTTCTGAAATTCTGGAAAAAGATGCACGACTGACAAACGAAGACGTTGCGAAGATGATGAACCTCAGTACTGAACAAACTGCGGAAATCATTAAAAAGCTTGAACGTGAAAAAGTCATTGTTCGCTATGTAACTCTCGTAGACTGGACGAAAATTGATGGCCACCAAGGCGTCTCTGCTATGATTGATGTGAAAGTGACACCAAAGCGTGACGTAGGTTTCAACGATGTAGCTGAACATATCTATCGCTATAATGAAGTGAATTCCGTTTATTTAATGAGTGGCACGTATGATTTGTCTGTAGTAATTGAGGGGAAGACAGTGAACGAAGTCGCTCAATTCGTCTCTCAGAAACTCGCCCGTATTGATGGCGTAATTTCCACAACCACTCATTTTGTTCTGAAAAAATACAAGCATGACGGAACCATTTATGAGGCTTCCGGTGATAACGACAAGCGAATCGTGGTGTCACCATGATGGCGCTAAAAACAAGCTATCTTGCCAATCATGTTCGCTCGCTAAAGCCGTCCGGAATACGTAAATTCTTCGATGCGACGGCAGGAATGACGGATGTAATTTCTCTTGGTGTGGGCGAACCCGATTTTGTCACACCGTGGAATGTTCGTGAGGCGGCAATTCAGTCGTTGGAAGATGGCTTTACCTCTTATACGGCGAACGCAGGTCTGCAATCATTGCGGGAAGAGATTGCCAAGTATATCGACGATTATTTCTGTACGTCCTATAATCCGGATACAGAAATTATTGTGACTGTCGGGGCAAGTGAGGCGATTGACATTGCCTTGCGTGCCATTCTGAATCCCGGAGAAGAAGTACTTGTCGTTGAACCCTGTTTTGTGTCCTACGCGCCGCTCGTGACGATGGCTGGCGGTGTGCCAATTACCGTTCAGGCAAAACCGGAAAACCAATTTAAAATTCAGACGCAGCAGCTTGAACAGGCGGTCAGCGAACGCACGAAAGCGATAATGATTTGCTCACCGAACAACCCGACCGGTGCTATGCTTAGTCGTGAAGAGATGCAGCAAATCGCTGCCTTTGCCAAGGCACATGATCTGCTCATTCTCTCTGATGAAATATATGCTGAACTTGTTTATGATGAAATTTATACGAGCTTCGCAGCACTTGAGGATATGCGAGAGCGAACGATTCTTGTTAGCGGCTTTTCAAAAGACATGGCGATGACAGGTTGGCGGCTTGGTTTCGTCTGTGCGCCTGAAGAGATTTCCCAAGGGATGCTGAAAATTCATCAGTATGCGATTATGTGCGCGTCGACGATGGCACAGCACGCTGCACTTGAAGGCTTAAGAAGTGGTCGCAAAGATGTGAACGCGATGCGGAAAAGTTACCGGCAGCGGCGCAATTATATTGTCGAGTCCTTAAATGAAATTGGACTTAGCTGTACAGTGCCTGAAGGTGCCTTTTATACGTTCCCGTCGATTCAATCGACAGGACTAAGCTCGGAAGCATTTGCCCACCAGTTGCTGGAGACAGAGAAGGTGGTTGTTGTGCCTGGGGATGCATTTGGCGAGAGCGGGGAAGGCTATGTGCGTTGTTCCTACGCCACATCAATGGCTCAGCTGCAGGAAGCCATGACGCGGATCCAGCGGTTCGTGTCTCGATTATAATAACTGTCATGAGAACGCGGCGAACCCGCATCCACAGCTTTTAAGCTGCGATGCGGGTTCGTGTTCTTTTCTATGCAGCTTTATAGATGATCCGTCCTGCCGATATAATGCAATATAAATCGGTCACCTGTGTCACTGATTTTTGTGACGCTGGCATTGGGTACACGATCAATTATCAGCCCTTCAGGGAATAGGACATGTAAAATGCAGCAAATCATTAATGAATGGCTGACAAGCAGAATCTGTTCGGCATCGCTTTTCCTTATTTGTTGAATTAAATCATCGACTCTCGCTTTGATTTGTTCGGCACTTTCAGCAAACTGAGTCGTATCCAGCTTCTGAATGCCTTTGAGGGCTCGCAGTTTCAGCTCGATAGTCGACTTGCGGCTCATTCCTTGAATACCGACAGCTTCTCCCGCGTTTGACCACATTTCATCATTATTCATCGCTTCACAGCTTCCGAACGACATCTCCCGCAGATCCTTTGTTTCAATTAGTGGAAGGGAACCATTCCTAGAATGCGTCAGGATTAATTGGGCGGTCTGTCTTGCACGTCCGGAATCACTTGTATAGGCACTGTCAAATTGGATTCCCGTTGCGGCGATTGCTGCACCAACCCCCTCTGCTTGGTGGATACCTTTATCAGTTAACGGAGAATCCGCCCATCCTTGCGAACGATTGAGCAGATTTAAAATGGTCTCACCGTGACGGACGAAATACAATGTTTTCATAAATGAATGCGCAGCTATCGGCGCGCTCACCTCTTTCTCGTTTTCTAATTTTCATCGTATCATTCATTGCCGGAAAAGATAAGCAGTAAATCAGAATAAATTTGACAAAAGTGAGCGAATGAGCTATAAAAATATTGTTAGCACTCGATAGATTCGAGTGCTAAGTGAAAGAGAATGAATACGATCGACTGTTTGCAAAAGGGGAGAATTGACGTGCCGACAAAAGCATTTAAAGCAGAATCCAAGAAGTTATTGGATATGATGATCCACTCTATCTATTCGCAGAAAGAAATTTTTCTCCGCGAAATCATTTCCAATTCCAGCGACGCGATTGACAAGATTTACTATAAGACGCTTGCTGACGACAGTTTAACGTTCAATAAGGACGATTATTTTATTCGTATCGTCGCAGATAAGGAAAATCGCACGCTGACTGTATCAGACACAGGCATCGGAATGAGCGAAGAGGAATTGGAAGCAAATCTTGGAACCATTGCGCAGAGTGGTTCGCTGAATTTCAAAACGGAGAATGAAGCTAAAGACGGGCACGATATTATCGGTCAATTTGGTGTCGGTTTCTACTCATCCTTTATGGTCGCAGATAAGGTGACCGTGATATCTAAGGCGCTTGGCAGCGATCAGGCGTATAAATGGGAATCGGAAGGCGCTGATGGTTATACTATCGAACCGTGTGCAAAAGATTCAGTAGGTACGGATATTATTTTGTCGTTGAAGGGCAATAACGAGGACGAGAACTATGATGAATTTCTCGAGGAGTATCGTCTTAAATCGATTATTAAAAAATATTCGGATTTTATTCGCTACCCAATCAAAATGGACGTGACAGAGAGCCGTCCGAAACCGGATAACGATAAGGAATTTGAAGAATATAAAGAAGAACAGACGATCAACAGTATGGTTCCGCTCTGGCGTAAGAATAAAAGCGAGCTGAAAGACGAAGATTACGACAATTTCTACCAAGAGAAGCATTACGGTTTTGATAAACCGCTTCGCCATATTAACATCCAGGCGGACGGCATGGTGCGCTATCACGCTATTCTCTATATTCCGGAAAATATACCGTTTGACTATTATTCGAAGGAGTATGAGAAGGGACTTGAGCTCTATTCCAACGGCGTCCTGATCATGGAAAAATGTCCGGAGCTGCTCCCGGATTACTATAGTTTTGTCAAAGGAATGGTCGACTCCGAGGATTTGTCACTAAATATCTCACGTGAGATATTGCAGCAGGACAAGCAGCTCAAGCTGATTGCTAAGAACATCACCCACAAGATTCAGAAAGAATTGGAGAAGCTGCTTAAGGATGATCGGGAAACGTACGAGAAATTCTATAAAGCGTTTGGCCGCCAATTGAAATACGGTGTATATGCGGATTATGGCGCGCATAAAGACGAGTTGCAAAATCTCCTGCTTTTCTATTCCTCCAAAGAAAAGAAAATGGTCACGCTTGATGACTACGTCGGACGGATGACAGAGGAGCAGAAATATATTTATTATGCGGTCGGTGAAAGCGTCGAGAAGATCGATAAGCTGCCGCAGACCGAACTTGTGTCGGACAAAGGCTACGAGATTCTTTACTTCACGGAAGACATCGATGAGTTTGCGATCAAGATGCTGCAGAAATTTAAAGATAAGGATTTCAAATCAGTGTCAAGCGGCGATCTTGATATCGAAAGTGATGAAGAGAAGAAGGAAGCCAAGGCGGAAGAAAAGGCCGGAAAGCCATTGTTTGACAAGATGAATACGCTGCTTGGCGATAAGGTAAAAGAAGTGCGGGCGTCGAAACGTTTGAAATCGCATCCGGTATGCTTTGCGACTGAAGGCGATGTGTCGATTGAGATGGAGAAAGTACTCAATCAGATGCCGGCTAACGAATCCGTCAAAGCGGATAAAATTCTTGAAGTCAATACGCATCATCAAGTATTTAAAGCATTAAAAGCTGCCTTTGATTTGAATGATGAGGCAAAAGTGTCACTTTACACTGACTTGCTTTATAATCAGGCATTGCTTGTCGAAGGGCTGCCGATTCAGGATCCTGTTGCTTTCGCCAATGCGATCTGTGAATTAATGAATTAAAGCAACTCTATACGCAAATGAAACACGCGTGAATCTTAAATAGATTCACGCGTGTTTGCGCACGAACAAAATTAACGGAGTGTCTCCGGCAGCGGCTGAATTAAGTCTGGATGATCATTTTTCACGGAATTAACAGCTTGTGACACGGGATAGGCGCTCATCTGTTCAGGAGCAAAGGGGCAAAGCATTTTCTGCAGCATTTCCGGCGAATGAAGAGTCGGATCAAGCCAGCGGGCTTCATCTTCAGGGCGGAGGATGACGGGCATGCGATTATGAATCGGCGCCATTAACGTATTCGCTTCTGTTGTGATGATCGTGCAGCTATACAGTGTCTCGCCATCCGGGTTTTTCCATCGTTCCCATAGTCCCGCCATCATAAAGAGAGGCTGCGACGAAAGCTGAATACGCATCGGCTGTTTCGTCTTCCCCGCCGCATCATGAATCCATTCATAGAAACTGTCGGCAATAATCAAACAGCGTCTGCTAAGAAAGGCGGGGCGGAAACTAGGACGCTCCATGAGTGTTTCCGCGCGGGCATTAATCAATTTATAGCCTATTTTTTCATCCTTAGCGAATGGTGGAATCAGGCCCCAACGCAAATAGCCGACACGGTTTTGCCGTCCGTCGTTAATCACGGCGAGCACGCGCATACCCGGTGCAATATTATAGCACGGCTGATAAGTTTGTTCCGGGTTACTTGACACGGCGTTGATTCGATTGATAATCTCTTGAAAGGGTGCCATTAACGTATATCGGCCACACATCAGCTGCCTGCCTCCATTCAATATGGATTAAGCATAAGGCAAGCAGCTGCCAGCGGTCAAGCGATTGGCTGTCCACCGGTGACACCATAAATTTCACCGGTCACATAGCTTGAATCGGTTGCGGCAAGCTGCACATACGTACTGGCAAGTTCTGCTGGCTGACCGGCGCGTTTAAATAATGACGTTTGGCCGAATTTGGCCAGCGCACCAGGCAGCTGGCCGCCGCTCACTTGCAAAGGGGTCCAAATCGGTCCGGGCGCCACTGAATTTACCCGAATGCCTTTCGGCGCGAGTTCTTTGGCAAGCCCCTTGGTGAAGGCAACGATCGCACTTTTAGTTGGTGCATAGGACAGCAGATCTGGGGTTGGATCATAGGCCTGAATCGAGGCGGTAGTGATGATCGAAGCCCCTTCAGGCAATTTAGGAAGAGCGGCTTGGACGAGCCAGTATAAAGAGAAGACATTGATTTCAAACGTCCGCCGTAGGATGTCCGATTGAATGTCTTCGATTCCCTTCTGCGCATCTTGCATCCCAGCCACGAAGGTCAGGAGATCTAGTCCACCGAGCTGCTGCTCAGCATGGCCGACAAGCTGTCTGCAGAAGCTCTCATCGCTCAGATCACCTGGCAATAAAATGACCTTACGCCCGGCATTCTCGATTAAATCGCGGACTTCAAGCGCGTCCTCCTGCTCACAAGGCAGATAGTTAATGACAATATCCGCACCTTCACGTGCATAAGCAATGGCTACAGCGCGGCCAATGCCAGAATCCCCGCCTGTGATTAGTGCTTTTCGGCCCATGAGTCGTCCTGAACCGACATACGACTTTTCACCGCAGTCGGGAATCGGCTTCATCTTGGCTTGCAGCCCTGGCCGCTCCTGTTTTTGCTCGCGATAGGTGCCTGATGTGTAAGTTTGAGTCGGATCAATTAAGCGTTGCTGCATTATTATTCCTCCGTTTTTTGTTCGTCTTAGCAGTTGTTAGTTTGTGCGAATAGAGTGTCGTTCACTCATTGATCAGGGAGATAATATAGCGCAAGAAAGCATTTTTAATTTACATAAGATTCGAATAATGCTTCAATAGAAAGAAGCTGAAGAAATTATTTTTTCGTAGTAAGCAGATATTGGAGTCTACCATTCTGCGTGTTATTTTGTTTCCAATCGAGGAGCGTCAAAATCAATGAATATAGCTGATCTTGTACAAATACCTTTATTTCACGACTTTCACATTGTTGCAGGAAAGGAAGGGATTGAGCGGGAAATATGTAGCGTAAACATGATGGATGCACCAGATATCATCGATTATCTAAAGGCTAATGATTTATTAATTACAACAGGCTATCACTTGCAAAACCATCCCGAGTTGTTCTGCCAATTAGTCGAAGAAATGGCGGTACGAAATTGTGCAGCACTTGGTATCAAATCCCATCGCTTTTTAGGCGGTATACCAAACAATATTATTGAATTAGCTGACCGTTTGAAATTTCCTATTATTGATTTACCCAATGATCTTGCACTTGTCGATATTGCTAATCAAACGTTAACCCAAATTCTTGATGCGCGAACAAAGGAATTGCAGTTTGCAATTGACACGCACCAGCAATTTACCGATCATATTGTCAATGGAGAGGGTGTTGATCGTCTGCTCATTCGACTGTCAGAAATGATCGGTTTTCGTACTGTGTTGCTTGATTCCTATTTAAGACAAATGGCTCCAAGGCATCATGCAACGAATCAGATGAAGAACGTTCTCGACAGGAATGTACTGGAACCGATTCTAATAGGAGAGGACAATAATGAGAGTTTCTTTTGAGTTATTCAGTCAAAAAAGACGTATTCTCTTTATGTGCTCTATACATACAGGAAAAGAAAATATTTTTTATTAATTGGTGGCTTTATACCACCAGCAAATCGATTGCTAACATTGACAGTAGAGCAAGCTTCAAATGTACTTGTATTTGAATTGATGAAACAGGAGGCACTTATCCAGACTGAAAAGAAAATGCGTGATTCTTTTTTCGCCAATCTTCTTCAAGGGAGTCTTTCCAGCAGTAATGAAATCATCAGTCGTGCCAAAGAATTCGGCCTTGTCAATGGTCTATCTTACCTTCTAATTGCCGGAGAACTGGATATGCGCGATGCATCACTTAGTTTTGTGCAATTTCAATTGGAAAACAACGAAGTATTTGATTATATTGAAGGTAATTTGGAAAGTTTACCTTTCCCTGGACATTTCTTTGTTAATGATCATGCATGTGTAATGGTCTGTGAAGTCACCATGAGCTTGCAGAGCAGTCTACGTTTCTTAATGCCAGCCATGAAAGCATTGCAGCAACGTGTGTATCATATCTTTAATTACACGATTTCATTTGGTATAAGTCGACTATTTACGGATTTATCAGAACTTGCCGATGCCAATCAAGAGGCATCCGCGATATTGCAAAATGGTAAGCAGGCAGGTGAACACGCATTTATTCATGTGTATCAGGCGAATGAATTGAATGATCTTCTGCGACAGATGCCAATGGATGATCTACGTAAGATTTATCAGGAAACATTGCAAGAGCTTGCTTTCCCGATTAAGGAAGAAGAACGCGTACTGCTAAATACTCTTTTTGTTTATGTGGAATCCAATTGTCAAATTTCGGAGACTGCAAAAAAACTGTTTGTGCACAGAAATACGGTCATTTATCGAATTGAAAAATGTGAACAAATACTTGGCCTTGACTTCAAAGACTCAGATGTCTCTTTTCGCCTGCGTTTCGCGTTTCGAATCCGTCCGCTTTTTGAAAATTAGTATTAACGATAACCTCTTATCAGAACAATTTAGTGAATAAAATTATGGCAATGCAGTCTGTATTATTTAAGACTGTAATTTTTTATGAATTTAGCCATGATGTAATTTATGCTTACACTATACGTGTGTATAGATTACATAAAAAATATAAAATATTTAGATGTTATAACTGATGACATTATGGAATTTTGGAAATATGATCAACAATTATAAGAAGAAATATATTAAAGAAATTTAGAAATTTTGCTAGACGTGACCAAAAAGAAGGTGCAAGAAGACGATTGATCAGGCAGAAATAAAAAATCACGCCGCCGAATTAGCTAATTGGATACAGTGGCTGTCGTCCTTCGGAAGAGTCGAGACTGGCGGCGTGACGCGCTTACTTTATGATAAGGCGTGGTGTCAAGCGCAGAACGCTTTACAGGGCAAAATGAAAAAGCTAGGTTTTACCACTTATTTTGATGATGTGGGCAACCTATTCGGACGAATGAACGGCCGATCGAACCCATCAAATAGCGTGCTAACAGGCTCACATATTGACACTGTGGTAAATGGCGGCAAATTTGACGGAGCCTATGGCGTGCTGGCGTCATTGCTCGCGGTTTCTCGCTTAATTCAGCGTTATGGAAGCCCTTTGCGTTCCATTGAAGTTGTTTCGCTTTGTGAAGAAGAGGGCAGCCGGTTCCCACTTTCTTTCTGGGGCTCCGGAAACATCACCGGAACCTATACGCTGAGTGACGCGGCAAACATTGTCGATTCAAATGGGGTTTCATTAGTCGAAGCAATGCAACAGGCCGGTTTTGGCAAGGGAGACTATCTCCCTGCGCTGAGGCAAGACATCGCTTGCTTCATTGAAACGCATATTGAACAAGGACAGATTCTCGAACTAGAGAAAAAAAGCTGGGCCCCGGTCAGCCACATCGTTGGTCAGCGGCGCTATACGCTCACTGTGACCGGAGAAAGTAACCATGCCGGGACAACACCGATGTGCCTGCGCAAGGACGCGTTATATGCGTCGGCAAAAATGATAACAGCACTTATTGATCGCGCAAACAGGTTGACTAACGGTCTGACGGCGACGTGCGGGAAAATTCAGGGTGAGCCCAATGTAGCCAATGTAATTGCCGGCCGCTGCCTCTTTACCCTTGATATACGTCATCATGAAACAGCGGTACTGGACGAGTTTAGCCGAAATGCGCTTCATGACTGCCACAAAATTGCTGAACAAGCGGGCCTCGCCTTAGAAATAAATAAGTGGATGGACGTCAATCCGGTGCGCCTTGATCCTGCACTTACTCAATGCAATCTTCAGCTGGGTCAAGTGGCTGGTGTTGACTGTCGAACAATGGTCAGTGGAGCCGGTCATGATTCACAAATTTTCGCGGTTCATTGTCCGACTTCATTATTATTTGTACCTAGCCATGAGGGGATCAGCCACTCACCGGAAGAATATACAGACAGTGTTTCCCTTGAGATTGGCGTGCAGATGTTGATGCGCGTGCTATATCAACAAGCCTATACGTCTTCAACTAAATTGGAGGAACAATGATGACAGTGCCTACGTTACCAATAGCGAAACTTTCAGTACCTCCGCGAACAATTATGACCCCAGGACCCGTTGAAGTTGACCCGCAAGTCCTGCGTGCCCTATCCATGCCAATACTCGGTCAATTTGATCCGGCATTCACCAAAATAATGAATGAAAATATGTCGATGCTGCGCGAAGTTTTCCAAACGAAGAATCATTGGGCCTATCCGATTGACGGGACATCAAGAGCTGGGATCGAAGCGTTAATCGCTGCATTAATTGAACCTGGGGATAAACTACTTGTTCCTATCTACGGTCGATTTGGCGATTTATTTGTTGAAATCGGCGAGCGCTATGGGGCAGAAATCCATACGATGGACTGCGAATGGGGTACCGTTTTTAATCCAGATGAGATCATTCGCGAAATCAAACGATTGCATCCAAAGGTAGTTGCCCTTGTTCATGGTGAAACGTCAACCGGACGAATGCAGCCACTTGGTGCGATTGGACGCTGTTGCCGCGAAGAAGAGGTCTTGCTCGTTGTTGACGCGGTGGCCACGTTTTGCGGTGCGGACGTCCGCCCGGATGACTGGTTCCTCGATGCAGTGATTGGTGGTGCGCAGAAATGTTTGTCGATACCGTCAGGCATTACGCCGATTACGTACAACGCTCGCGTGGAGAAGGTGATTGCAAGGCGCAAGAGGGTGGAACGCGGAATTGCGACTGCCGAGGAAAAGCAGCAAAACACTTTTCTTCCGATTCGCAGCAATTATTTTGACTTGAGTCAGCTTCAGGACTATTGGAGCGATCGGCGTCTGAATCATCATACAGAAGCCACATCAATGAATTATGCCTTGCATCAAGGACTGGAGCTCGTGCTGGAAGAAGGGCTGAACAATCGGTTCAACCGACATCTTCTCGCTGCCAAAGCGCTTGAAGCAGGCCTGCTGGCAATGGGCTTGGCACTTTTCGGTGATCCAAGATGTAAAATGCCAACCGTTACCTGCGTGCGTGTGCCAGAAGGAGTCGACGCAGATAGGGTGCGCCGTATTCTTCTCGATCATTTTCGCATTGAAATCGCCGGTTCATTCGGCGTTCTTCAAGGGAAAATATGGCGTATCGGGACGATGGGGTATGGCTGCCGTGAAGATAATGTGCTTGCCGTACTTGCCGGACTTGAGGGTGCACTGCTCCGCTGCGGTGTCCATTTGAATCGTGGTGAAGGTCTGCAAGCGGCAATGGCTGTCTATGAATGACTTCAGACGAAGGAAGCGATTAATTTGACGTTTGACCTCTTAATAAAAAATGGTGAAGTCGTCCGTAAATGCGGTGTACAAAAACTGGATATAGCAATCACTAATGGTCAAATAGTAACTCTTGACACGAAGATCGACGGAAATGCTTCTCAGGTGATTGATGCTGCGGGTTTGACAATTTTCCCTGGAATGATTGATGTCCATGTTCACTTGGATGAACCAGGTCGAACGGAATGGGAAGGCTTCGACACGGGGTCAGCAATGCTCGCGGCTGGTGGTTGTACAAGTTATTTTGATATGCCATTGAATGGGATTCCCTCAACGGTTACCGGCAGTGCGATGCGCGAGAAGGCAGCGCTTGCTTCTCATGAATCAGCGATCGACTTTGCGCTATGGGGTGGGCTCGTTCCGGGAAATGAAGAGAAACTTAAAGGAATGCAGGAGATGGGAGCCATTGGTTTTAAGGCATTTTTGTCGCCGTCAGGAAATCCCGAGTTCAAAGCGGTCGATGATCGAACGCTTCTTCGTGGGATGCGCAAAATCGCCGATATGGGCGCGATTTTGTCGCTGCATTCGGAGAGCGCGCCAATTGTTACCCTTCTTCAAGAAGAAAAAAATGAACACGGTCAATGTGATTATGATGATTATCTGGAATCCAGGCCGATCGAAGCGGAACTCGAAGCCGTTTCACGTGCGCTGCTGTTTTCCCGCCTGACTGGATGCAAGCTGCATTTCGTGCATATCAGTTCGGCAGAAGCGGTTGGACTAATCGCACAGGCAAAATCGAATGGTCAGGATGTCACACTGGAAACGTGTGCTCACTACCTACTGTATAGTCATGAAGACTTCCGTCAACTTGGTGTTGTTGGTAAATGTGCGCCACCGCTTCGTCCCGATGCAGAACGGAAGAAATTGGTCCAGGCACTCATCGACGGGAAAATTGATATGGTATCCTCCGATCACTCACCTTGCGAATGGAAAGATAAACAAAAGAATAATGTATTCGAGGTTTGGGGAGGTATCAGCGGCGGTCAATTTACTTTGCTTAGTGTGATTGAGTTAGCTTTGCACGATCAGCTGCCGCTTTCCCGTGTAGCCGATTGGACGGCAGTACATCCAGCGGAACGCTTCCATTTAGCACCGCAAAAAGGAACGCTTGAAGTGGGCGCTGATGCCGATTTGGTGCTCGTGAACCTGAATAAGCCCTTTACTGTCCAACGTGATCAACTTTTTCAGAAAAATAAATTTACGTTATATGAAGGGCATACGTTTCCAGCATCGATTCAAACAACGATTAATCGCGGGAAAATTGTATTCGATGGGGAACGCGTAAATAAGTCCTATCCCGGAAACTGGCTGAAACCGAATATCAGTATTTAATATACTAGTGGATAATGGCAGGAATTCTAACGAGTTTCTGCCATTTAATTTATTTTTATATAACAGAAAATTCATAAATAATAATCTTCAATTGAGAAAATTAGTCATTATACCGGAGATTAATCATTAATTTGTATAGTTTGTCTAATGACAGTGGTCAAAATCGCAAGTAAGATAAGTCATATAAATTGTTACCAATAGTCACATACAGTGTTATGATTAATAACAATTGGCGTATTGGAACAAACCAAGGGGGCATTATTTGTATGAAAGATGAAATCTTTACGGGTGAAGTGCAGCAAAAACATCCACAGCTTTATAATGAAGATCTTGCTCCGGCTAAGGATCGTCACTGGAATGTCTATAGCATCCTGTCAATGTGGATGTCTGACGTCCACAGTATTGGCACATACACGTTCGCTGCTGGTTTGTTCTTTCTTGGATTAAATGGTTGGGAAGTGTTGGTAGCCGAAATTATCGGTGCCTTCGCGGTCTGCTATCTTGCCAATCTAACAGGAGTGGCTGGGACAAAGCTTGGCGTCCCTTATCCGGTGCTTTCACGCATTTCTTTCGGTGTGTTCGGCGGTAATGTGCCGGCCTTGATTCGCGGGTTCATTGCTGTATTCTGGTATGGTATCCAAACCTATCTCTCCTCTGTTGCTGTCGTTGCCGTTCTGCTTCTCGTGTTTCCAGGAATGAAGGGGATGATGGGGCATTCCTTTCTCGGATTATCCCTTCCTGGCTGGATCGGTTTCCTGTTTCTATGGCTGCTTCA
The DNA here is from genome assembly GCA_047718535.1 of Sporolactobacillus sp. Classification (GTDB taxonomy): domain Bacteria; phylum Bacillota; class Bacilli; order Bacillales; family Sporolactobacillaceae; genus Sporolactobacillus. The sequence continues at coordinate 3,780 of JBDNRH010000006.1, read as the reverse complement.
ATTCTTGATTTTCCGTTACGGCATGGAATTTATTCGTAAATATGATAATTTCTGCGGCCCTGCTGTCTATGCAATGATGCTTTTACTCATCATCTGGATTGCGGTTAAAGCGGGCGGGAAGATTAATATCGGAATTAGTCCTGTTCATGTAACAACAGGCCATGCCATTTTTCAGTTTTTCAGTGCAATCTCACTTGTTATCGCTTATTTTTCAACGATCATTCTCAATGTCAGTGATTTCACACGTTTTTCTCCTTCAGCAGCAACGACAAAAAAAGGTAATTTCTGGGGTCTTCCAGTTAATTTTACGGCTTTTTCTCTCGCCAGCGTTGTCATTACTGCCGGAACAATAACTGTTTTCGGTAAAGCGATTACCGACCCGGTGCTTCTCATTCAAAAGGTGAACAATCCATTCTTTTTAATTCTTGGTGCCATTGTTTTCATCATTGCAACGATGGGTGTCAATATTGTCGCTAATCTTGTCTCACCGGCCTATGACTTCTCCAATGCGGCGCCCAAACACATTGACTTTCGCCGTGGAGCGATGATCACGTCAGTTCTTGCCGTTCTTGTTATGCCATGGAAAATCTATGGTAGTCCAGTTGCGGTCAATTATTTTCTTGGCGGGCTGGGATCACTGCTTGGGCCAATATTTGCTATAATCGCGGTCGATTTCTATCTGATTAAAAAGGGTCAAATCAATATTCACGCGCTCTACCAAATTGGCGAAGAACAGCCCTATTGGTATAAGAATGGTTATAATCTTAAAGCCTTTACCGCTTTTGCCGTTGGCATCATCATTACGGTACCACTTGCTCTGACTCCTGCCTTTGCAACAGCCTCCGCGTTTTCTTGGCCGATCGGTGTGCTCATTACAGGCTCTGTCTATGGCGCGTTAATGGCGGGTGAAAAAGTCTCATTGAATGCCGAGGCAGAAACACATCCGCTACACTGAGTCATCCTGTCGTGTGCTCATTTAAGGATAAAACAATAAGAATATATAACAAAGAGTATCTTCTGATCGGCTTCTCCGACCAAAAGATACTCTTTGCTAATGCGTAAATTAATCACCAATCAGCGTCATCAGAATCGGGATAGCAATCAAGCTGAGTAAGGTCGTTTCGGTCACCATGATGGCGGCGTATTTGGAGTCGGCATGATACATTTTGGAGACAACTGGCGCGTTAGTCATGACGGGCATTGCCGACTGAATAATAAAGACGGCTTTCATCAATGCTGGCATTGGAGCCGGCATCACAAGTAAGATCATTAACAGCGGCGCAGCCAGAAAACGACCGATCAGGATGCCATAGCTGTCCCGGTTAAAGGAAAGCTCGCGAAGACCAGCTTGATGGATGGCGATGCCAATGAAGAGCATCGATAAAGGAATGGTTAAATCCCCGATATAACGAAAATCAGACATCAGGAAATTCGGTACCTCTAGATGCGTCAAGACAAGCAGTAGACCGACGAGGAACCCTAGTAGCGGCGGCGAGAAAATTTTTGCCAGTGTATCTTTTATCGTCATATGAACTTGATGATTGCCGTCACGCTGAATCAGATAAACACCGAGCGTCCAGAAGAAGGTTGTGTTCGCCATATAGTAGACAAGCACATAAGGAAGACTCTTCGGACCAAATAGGGCGAGATTGACGGGCAGGCCGACAAATACGGTGTTTGAATTACAGAACATGGATTTGAACAGCCCGCTTCGTTTTGGTGATATATGAAGAAAACGGGTGAATAGAAAGGATATACCGAACAGAATAATCATCGATAGAATCGGGAAGCGCAAATCGGGAAGCAGCCGCAGCAATTCGCGGCTCGTAAAATTCGCTGTAATTGTGCTGAGCATATAGGCAGGCAACGCAATTTGTGTCACCAGTTTAGCAATCAGCCGGCTTGATTTTTCATCAAACCAGCCGCGCGCAGCGAGTCCATAGCCAATGCCAACCATAATTAATATAACGAGAATACCTTGTACGCTTGAAAGAAAAGTACCCAAAAGAAATCCCCCTGGAAAAAATAAAATACAACTTTAAAATGATTATCATCTTTTCGACTATTTCTTGTAGGGTCAGTGTAGCATACTTCTTCCTTAAATAGGTTTTGAAAGCGAAAAGTCAAAATATCGACATCAAAGTAAGCGTTTCCGTTAAAACTGATTGTACCGCATTTAGTCAAAGGATAAATTAATACTAAAGAAGCATATAAATTAATAAATTGGAACAGGGGGGTGAAGCATCACCATGTTATCAAGAAGTATTCTTGAAGTGATTCGGATTGCGCTTATTCTTCTTTTTGGCGCAGCACTGTTACTTGGCCTTCTTACAGGCGTTTACCATCTGCTGGGGTTGACGCTAAATTTTCGTGGAATGCTGGTCAGTCTGATCGGAGCACTCGTGATTCTATTTATCTTATACCGTAATAAATGGCAGTTTCACGGCTTTTATAATGGCAGAAGTAAAGTACGGCTGCCGCATAATCTTAGCTTTGGCCTCATTATTTTCAGTATCCTGTGCTTCATTATCGCCCCGCTGATTTAAGTTCACCTTGCCCCTTTCCTAGTCTGCTTGTATAATAAAGCTCTATTCTTTCAATTGGAAGTGGAGCTATTGGAATTCGTTCGTAAACATTTTTCTGGTATACTGCTGGCTGCGGGCCTTGCCGCTCCTGCTTGGATACTTGGCACACTTTTTCCTATTGTCGGCAGTCCGGTAATTGGTATTCTTATTGGATTGATTCTCGCTTCTTTTCGCAGACCTGAATTTTTTCAGCCCGGACTGACCTTTACAGGCAAGAAAGTGCTGCAATATTCAATCGTGCTGATGGGCTTCGGTCTCAATCTGACGGCAGTTTTACACGTTGGTGGGGAAACACTTGAATTGATGGTATTCACATTGACGGCCTCGTTTCTAACTGCCTATCTGGCTGGTAAATGGCTTCACGTGGAGGGCAAGACGCAAACACTTATCGGCGTCGGCACATCAATTTGTGGTGGATCGGCGATTGCTGCCACGGCACCCGTGATTCAGGCAGACGGCAAGGAAGTCGCCCATTCCATCTCGACTATTTTTCTATTTAATATCATCGCTGCTTTTCTCTTTCCTTTTGTGGGACATCTGCTTGGCATGAGCGATCATACTTTTGGACTGTGGGCAGGGACGGCGATTAATGACACGTCATCGGTTGTTGCCGCTGGCTATAGTTTCAGTCATGCTGCCGGTAACTTCGCGGTAATCGTCAAATTGACGCGGACGTTGATGATCATTCCGGTCACATTGTTTCTCGCGCTCTATACGGCTCGTCATTCGTCAGGCAAGGCAAAGGCGTCTTACCGGCTGACTAAGATTTTTCCGTGGTTTGTGCTTGGGTTTCTCTTTGCTTCGCTGATCAGTACGTTTGTGCCTCTGCCCGCAGCGCTGCTGGCAGCACTCGTCTCCATTGGTCATTATATGATCGTCATGGCGATGGTCGCTATCGGCTTGAACACGCAGCTTGTGTCGCTGATTCGCAGCGGCTATCGGCCAATTTTGCTTGGCTTTATCTGCTGGTTTGTCCTGTCTATCACCTCACTTGCTGTACAATACTGGCTGCTTTAATCGATCGTACATAGTTAGTGGATGGACGAGCGACCCTTCTTTGTCAGTTTTGACGAAGAAGGGTTTTTTGCTGCTTTTTAAACGCCGCTTGGAGGATTATCGGGCCTGAGGGCTGAGCTCTTCAGCCCAATAGGCCGATAATCCCGCAGAAGAGGGGCTCGATCCCGCAGAAGAGGGG
>JBDNRH010000005.1:28395-164702 GCA_047718535.1 Sporolactobacillus sp. | reverse complement strand
GAACCAAGTGTACCTGACCTTAATTTATCTGTCCAACTAAGTGTAACCTATCCACTGCCTCCAAATGAACTATTAATTGCTAAATCTGGTTTGCAAGGAAGTTAGAATAGCTTGAACATGAGAGTGATTTTAAAGAGAGAATCTTACCCGAGGATGTATGATTATTCATTGAATGATGAGGTTCCTGTCTTCAAAACATCATTAGTTTAGCATTCTCTGAATCGTAATGCAAAAATTCAAGGACAGTGAGCTTGACCAGAATTTCATTGCAGTGAAAACAACAATATCCTGTCAGTGGCACGCTCAATAAGGAGAATCGGTGGGTGCCGTCTGGCCCAGCTCATTCCATGGCCGCGAATTGAGAAAAAGTATGCACGCGTCTTCAGAAATGCGACACCCAAGGGGGTGAAACCGTATTCGGCCCATTTGGCTTTTGGCGCACTGATTATCCAACAGCGTCAAAAGCTGACCGATCGCGAGACCGTGGAGCAGATCGCTGAAAATCCCTATATGCAGTACTTTCTAGGCCTTGAAGCCTTTCAACAAACAATGCCCACCGTTCCATCCCTCCATGATGAGCCGTTTTCGTAAATGGCTGCGTGTGACGGACATCCAGAAAATCAATGACTGGATTATTTTGGAGGAACAGGCGAAATCTGAGAAAGAGAAGGATCCTAACGATCCCAAACCACCGGTTTCACCGCCTGGGAAAACCGCGGAGACGCCGCAAACGACGGATTCTTCGGAAAACAAGGGCCAGCTTCTGCTCGATGCGACGTGTGCGCCTGCGGATATTGCCTATCCGACCGACATTTCTCTGCTCAATCAATGCCGTGAAAAGCTCGAAGCCATCATCGATTGTCTGTACACATCGGTTCGTCAAGCGTTCCCACGGAAACCCAAAACCTATCGAAGCAAAGCGCACAGCGCGTATTTGGCGTTTGCCAAGCAGCGTCAGCCCAGTCGTTCCAGACGTCGCAAAGCGGTGGGCCAGCAACTTCGCTTGGTCGCTCGGGATTTGCGTCATGTGGAAAAGCTGAAGGCGAAGGCCGCATTAACCCGGCTCCCTTCGGCGCTTTACCGAGCGTTGCTGATTGTCTCTGAAGTGTATCGGCAACAACAGGAAGTGTTTGCGACGCATAGCCACACCATCGCCCATCGGATCGTCAGTCTCTGAAGGCAGCCACTTCATCGTCCCCCTTTTGCCAAGAAATAGTCCACCTTCTGCCATAAAATGTTCCATAAATCGGATAATGCCTCCTGTATACTTGGGTGGCACACGTCAAAAGCGCGTGACATCAGCGATACGAGGAGGTATTTCTATGCCGATTTACTATCGGAGGATTTTGGAGTTACATGACCAGAAACACAGCCAGCGTAGTATTGCAGCGAGCACAGGGAACTCAAGAACTAAAATCAGCGACACCATTCATCGTGCCGAAACGATGGACATACGCCCACCGTTTGATCGTAAGCATAAAATAGCGCCCACCTAGAAACCTGAATTCCCGTGAAATTATACCAAGGCCGGCGGATCTACACTAAGTAGTTGATAAAGATCCATTTGCTTTTTTGTTAGTTCACCAATATGCGTATGGCCCCCGGGTTGACGGTACTGTTCGATCACATCCAGTTCATCCAAAAGTTCCTGGATGGTATACTGTTTGAACAGTTGATGATCGCTCATTGCCTTTTTTATGTACGAAAGATAGAACAGAGCGATGAATTGGACAAAAAGTTTTCCTTCCAGGCTTTCTTCGGAAGAAACCGAAGTCCGGCGGAGATTCAGCCGTTCTTTTAAATTGCCAAAGACTTTCTCGATCAGATCCTTCGTTCGATAGATTTCCAGTGCCTCTAGGGGATCTTTGATCCCATTAGAAATGAGAGCGAAGTAACCAAAATCCTTTTCCGCTTTGGCGATAGCTTCGTTTTTTGGTGTCAGAGAGAGCCCCCTTACGGGCGTTTCGTTCATCTCGTAATAACGTGTATAGAGCCTTTCATGTTCCCGGTTCCTTCTGCCGGAATGCAATTCTTCTTCCAGATGATCCAGCAGCTTATTGAATGCCATTTTGTCGTCGGTCGCTTTTTGGTCATTATAGTAAAGATGAAGGTACAGCCTTTTCTTGGTGACGATGATTTCCCCAGTTCGCTTTTTGACTTCTGAATAGTCCCAGTTTGACAGAAAAGATTCATAGTAAAGATTACAACTGGAATCATAATGCGCACGTGAAATCATTTTCTGACGGACATCATCTAACTTTTTGCGGACCCACTTTAATGATGTCCGGACACCAATCAGAAATTTCACATGATCTTGATAGAAAGCGTTGATATTCTTTTCACTGTAGAAACCCCGGTCCATCACGATTTTCACTTTTTTCTGTTTGAGAAAGTTCACATCAGCGAGTAGTGTGCGTATGGTTTTGACATCGGCAATATTTCCTGGCAGTTTGCGATAAGCAACCGGCAGACCGGAGGTCTCGCCGTAAAGGAGCGCCAGGTTAATCTGTGGCAATGGATCATGATCCTTGTTTTTGCGGTACTTGACCTGTTTTAACACTTTGGAGTAGGACGAAACGGATGTTGTATCATAAGCCAAATATTCCTCATGGATGCGACGCTTGCTTTGGAGAAGAAAGAAATGGTGTTTGGCATTCTCTGTGATTGAGCCGAACAGTTCACTACTTCTCTGGGAAGGTAGATTTTTGCCATAGGGATGCACATGGGTCTTTGCCCAATGGGGAAAACGGCTCATCGGATTACGATCTTCCAATACCAGATAATAGGCTAGGGAGAGGATCTGTGGATACGATTCCGGAAAGCATCGTGCCAGATCGTCGGTAATTCCCAGTTTGGCACCGATGGTGTCAAATAAATAGGTCGCTCCAAAGAATCGACGCTGATAGGTCACTGAAGGTATCGGACTGCGTTTCTTGTTCTTTTTGTCGATAATCTCCTTCAGACCTTCGGTATACCTTTTGGACGGAATGAGTTCGCCCGTTACCGGATCCAATTTACCGATGCATTTTCGGTGATTCCGTGTCTGCTTTTTTTCTTTGTCCCAGTACCCCACGGATTCGTACACATATGTGATACCGGTTTTCTTATTCGTCAAATGGACCAATGACATGTGAATCCATCCAAAACATGGTATAATTATACCGTGTTCTGGTAAAAAAAGCAATAACTAAAAAGCCTGAAATCCTTAATATAAAAGGGTTCCAGCCCGATTATTGGTATAAATCTCCGGGAATGCAGGTAGAAAACGGGTGGACGCTTGTGTTTTAATTAGAGTGAAGATGAATGTCTCTCGGCTGATTACAGCGTAAGCGTCAAATAATTCACACCTATGCCCTCAACCCATCTCCTGCCATAATGGAGTGTTATTGCCATGCAAAAACGTCTGAAAGTTGCCCCCTTTGCCTGTCCGATAATTGCCAGCTATACTGTCCATAAGGCAGTAAGCTGGCAATCATTTTTTAGAAAGGAAAAAGACATCTCTTGATCGCGTAATGCAACTTACACGAGAGATGTCTTCCCAAACAACACATGATCATTGTATCAGATTATTCCTCGATTCGGAATCCCTTAAACTGTTTACAGCCCCCCAAACATCCGATTCGGTTGTTAGCCTCGTTCCACGGCTATCTGCACGTGGATGGCTATGACGTCGGGTATAGCTACTCCCTCACGTGAAGCTGGTGGGTTGCTGTGCGCATGCGCGACGTAAATTTGATGAGGCGATTAAAGCAATGCCCACGGCGGATGCAGTAGAAAATCGTAGAACATTAGCTCACGAAGTGCTCGCTAGGGCAAGCTATCCGTTATTGCCAATCTCAGTGGCAGAAGCTCACGCACTTTTTAGAAGACGGACGGTTCGAACTGAGCAACAATCTCGCGGAGCGTGCCATCAAACCGCTTGTGATGGGACGATAAAATGGGGGGATTTTTAAGGCAATAATTATCGGACAATCTTGTCGGCAATCTTTGGACAGCAACCACCGTCATATTCTGGACGTTTTACAGTGTCAGTAACATCTCAGTTGCAAAAGAAATCCCTGCACTTTGAGTGCAGGGTGGTTTAGAATTCGTAATGAATCATATCGCGGTACTCATTAATCAAGTGTTTGTTTTTCTCGTCTCCACCATCAAGATTTGCTGAATAGAATACTGGCGCATCTCTGTCACCATGCTCAATGAGTTGCTGACTTGCCTCCACAATAATTGCATTTAGAATTGATGCCCCAATTACAGTTGAAGTCGGACCGACTTTTTGTGGGGCGCCCTTCAATTGGCAAGCGGCATCTCCAATATCACCGTGATTATCAATAACTATGTCTGCTAATTCAAACAATCGTTTACAAGAAGAATGACGACTCGTGACCGACTCGGAATATTTTACATTGGTCAGTCCGATAATATTTACTCCATTTTCCTTAGCAGTCAATGCCATATCAATTATAATAGGGTTACGACCAGATACAGAATGGAGAATCAAGACATCATCTGGTTGAAAAGCAACCGTACGAGCTATGGCGACTCCATATCCTTCCAAACGTTCCATTTGACTTGTAAATGTGATTGGTTTACGATCTAACATTACTTCTCTAGCAAATATCGCATTGATAGTCATCATTCCACCCGCGCGGTAATACATTTCTTCAGCCAAGATTCCAGCATGACTAGCTCCAAAGATGTAAATTGAATGCTTTTTCATATTTGCGTTGACAATCAGTTTAATTGCCTTATCAATATTTTTCTCCTCGGATGTTGCAACCGTATCTAATATTTTTTTTACCTTATTAATGTATTGATACAAATTATAAACCTCCAAGAAGTGAACTGATCAATTTACTGATGATTGCCCACAATGACAAGTCGTTACCGCCAAAAATCAGCAGCCAATTTTTGATGGTACCGCCCATCATTGCTGCAGAGATGCCTACCAAGGCAACCATGGCAATAGATGCAACCGCTGTGCCAATTACAGCACCGCGAACACCGCCCTGTCCTTCCCCGACAATAGCAGCACCGCCACATTCGAAGAAACTAGTAATAACTAGTGGCACAATCAGCACACCAAAAACATTAAAAGAATTGGCAATCAATATCATAATCGTTGAACAGATAAATGCAGATAGAAAACCAATGATAACTGCGTTAGGTCGATAATTAAACAGAATGGGTACATCGAATGCAGGTTTTGCGCCTGGAACAAGTTTTTCGGAAATTCCTTGAAATGCTGGAATAATTTGATTAACAAGCAGGCGAACACCATACAAGAGAATGAGCAGGCCACCACCAAAGCTCAGCCCAGAATTCAATGCAACCATGAACAGGTTACTGCCCTTGGGCACTAATGCCGAAGTGAAGAGTCCAACAACAATATAGACAAGAAACATGACCAAGCCACCGCTGATCGAAATTTCGTGGAAGAATGAAAGCCCTTTTGGAATATTGAGATCTTCAGTAGAGTGTTCTTTATTTCCGACTCGCTTGGCAACAAAACCCGAAATGAGAGACAGGATTGTGGTTGGATGTCCGATCAGGAAGGAATCATCTCCGGTTGCAGCCCAAATATATTTACGCATAATCCAAGGAGCAATCGAGAAGTAAAGAGCAGATAAAATTGCACTAATAACAATCAATACGACACCGTGCAAGCCACCTTCAACACCACCAGCAACGATAACGAAGGGAACCCACCACAGCATATGACCAGTTAAGAAAATTGATTTAATGGGAGTGAAGCGAGCAATTAAAAGGTGGATAATCAAAGCAAGAAACATAGCCATACCAACATCGCCACCGTAATCAGCAGTGAATGTGACGTCAGATAGGCCCTTCGCAACACTGACGCCAATTTGTGATTGTACAGCCGTATTAATTCCTGATACTACGGTTATTAACATATTGACTCCTTCAGTTAAAATAACCATTCCAAATGCCGCTGTGACACTCCCTTTAATAATTTCAGATCCAGATTTTTGTTGAATAATCAATCCCACCATAGCAATTAAGCCAAGTAATATGGGGGGATCTTGCAAAATGTTATTTGAGATAAAATCTAAAAAGGCTTTTAATATATCCATGATTTATTTTCCTCCCTCTAAAGCCAAAAATAACTTCATCTTTTCCTCAACTTCATTCTTATTCATGTATCGCTTAATTGAATAAACTGGTTTATTGGTTGATTCTTTCAGATCAGGTTCGAATTCTGCACTGGTGAAGTAGACATCTGCGTCTGTTGCTTTAGCAGTTGAGATATCTGTATTCTCTACCGTTGCGTCTAATCCAAGATCCTTAACCACTTTATCCAAGGTCATCTTTAGAACCATTGAGCTGCCAACCCCAAATCCACAAACAGCTAGTATCTTCATTTTTCTCCCTCCGATTCTTTGAACAATGAAACGATTTTGTCTTTATTTCCTTCCAAGATAGTTTGATATAAGGCCTCATTCATAAAAATAGTCACTATTTTTTGCAAACAGTCAAGGTGGCTCGTATTATCCATAGCCGCCATTACCAAGAAAATCTTGATGGGCTTGCCAAACAGATCAACTGAATGTTTTGTTACAAGTAGGCTCATTCCCATCTGGTTGACGCCTTCGCCGGGACGCGCATGCATTAGTGCAAAATAGTCAGCCAGCACCATATATGGGCCATGTTTCTTCACATTTGCAATCATGTTTTGAACATATTTCTCTGTAATTATATTAGACACTAATAGTGGTTTACTGGCCTTTTGGACGGCCGACTTCCAATCTCCTGCATCCTCAATCACTTGGATATTTTGTTCTAGAAAAAGTGAATTAATCACTATTCACTTGACCTCCATTATCTTAGAAATAAACCAATCTTTGTTGTTGATACCCTGCATAATCAGATTCATAAAGGGTTCAACTGTTTTTTTATCCTCCTCACGAACCATCAATAGAGAAATGATGTCTGCTTTGTTATTGCCCCATTCAATAGGCTTATCCAACAATAGTATAGAAATGCAACTATTTATAACTTTTTTAGGATCACCATGAGGGATGACAAATCCATTGCCAAGATAAGTTGATTGAAGTTGTTCACGTGTATAAATTGAATGGCGATAAGTAACTAGACTATCTTTAGATGGCCAGTTATTGGTTTTTAATAGATAGTCAATGACTTCGTGCCTGTTCTTTAAATTGGCAAAGAACACATGCCCTCTCAACATTGCAAATGTTTGTTTTAATTCTCTTCCATTAATCGAATTTTCTGCATCATTAATCATTACTAAGTCGATGTACTGGTTCATAATTGTTTTCATGTCTTTAGATGTTAGCAGAGGTGAAATTTTCGCAACGGGTACAGAAACATTTGTCAATGGAACTGTTGAAATAATCAAATCTACATCGGACAGATCCTGCTTCGCCAAGTCAGTGCGTGAAACCACTTCGATAATCGAAACTTCTGGTAAAATTTGACGCATCTTTGCTGAAATTAATGAACTGGTACCAACTCCGTTAGGGCAGACAAATAAGATGCGTTTGATACTCTTAGAACGTTCCACTGCGGCTTGAAAATGAATTGTGATGAACGCTACTTCATCATCGGGAATTGTCAAAATATTGTCATTACCAAATTCACTCAGTGCATACCAAACAACGCCAAAGATGTGTGGATAATTTCTTTTGATTTCGTCTAACAATGGATTAATAACTGTTGTATCAGACTGTAATCGTAAAATCATTTGATATAAGTGAAATAAAATATCTGTTTCTAATCTTGCATCTTGTGTTAAGTCGATATCTAAGCCCTCTCCAACATTTGCAATAAGGGTCTTTACTTTCTGCTTAAATGCATCTGGAATTGTCGCGTCTTGCATAAAGTACTTAAAACCATTACCGAGAATGACATAGGATAGATAGCGTAGTTCGTCCTGAGAAAAACGATAAATCTTTTTTTCTTCGACGGTCATTAACAGTTCATATACCAACGGATATTTTTCAAGCTGAAATAACAGTTTCCCAAATTGATTTTTCTTCGTTTGTTTGATGGGGTGATGACTATTGCCTCGCTGCACTACAATTGAGGTCGAAACAACTATATCTTTTAAATAATTTTCCGGCACTTCAAGTGACCATTGTTGTATCTTAGTTTCGAACGTTTTTCTAATGGTTTCCAGCAACGTTGGATTTATAAATACTTTTAATAGATGTGTATTAGGCTCACTATTACGCATCAAGCCATCTATTGTCCGTTTGAGTATCTTATGTTTATTGCCTTCCCCACCTCCTATATAGGTACCAGAATTATCAAAGACTAAGGGGACATTGTCTTTAGCAAGAAGCCGCTTAATGAAAGCAATGTCATTAGCGATGCTACTTCTAGAAACAAAATAATCATCGGCCAACCTTTGATAACTTAAATGCTCATCATTTAGTAACCGAGTTAAAATGTAATACTTGCGTACCTTGCTTCCTGGAATTTTTTTTACACTCAAGCTATCACCCTCGCTTTCTATATTACGAACACATATACACGACAAGAAGCCCAAAAAAAAATAAATTCTTTACTAAATATTCTGAACACCTATTTTTTAATGAGTTCCTAACAATCAACTTATTACACTTTAAATTTCTGAAATGTATACGATAAATTCTTGGAAACGCTGATGTTTATACTTAATGTATTGATGCACTGCTGAATATGGTCCGTACGATAGTGTGAGATGTCGGAGAAATTTATCTCTCCTCCTATTGGATTAATGCCAATTAGTTTTTCTGAAAAACGCAAATTTTACATTGGGCACTTCCCAATCGCCTACTTTTTCACATTACACGTTGACATGTTCTAAAAATTGTAGTATTAAAAATATTATATATATTTCAGAAATTATATAAAATAAATTGGAGTGATGATTTTGCAGGAAGAAGACATTAAATTAAGTCGATCCTTGAAAATTTTGGATGCTGTATCTATTTCGGTTTCAGATATTTCTCCGACTGCTGGAGTTTTTTTACAAATCCCTGTTGTGATTGCGATGGTAGGCACAGGGTCTTTAGTGGTAACTCTAGTTGCCGGGATAATAGCACTATGTGTTGCTATGACTATGGCGGAATTGGGATCTATGTATCCGATCTCAGGAGGTATATATTCGGTAATTCAGAAAGTTCTAGGTCGTCCAATAGGTTTTATAGCTTTAATTGCCTATTTAGGAGAAGGAATTTTTATTCCTTCAGTTGTTGCATTAGGCGCAGCGACATATTTTTGCAATGTATTTCCAATTTTTAATCCCAATGTTGTGGCATTAATATTAATGTTATTAGCAATTGGAGTGGCAATTATCAATATTTCATCGGGAGCAAAATTTGCAGCTTTTTTACTAACACTAGAATTGTTGGTAATAGGTATTTTCACTATCGGGTCAATTCTACATATTCATCAACCACTACAAACATTGTTTTCACTTCAGAAACTGAATGTGGGTGGGGATAGTCTGACCCACGTTTCAATCGGAGGTATATTTACAGCAGTAACAATAATGCTTTTTTCATTTAATGGATTTGATTCGGCCATTAATTTTTCTGAAGAAACTGAAGGGGATTCGAGCAATGTTGGGAAATCCGTTTCTAGAGCTGCTATTATTGGATTTCTTGCCCAGTTAATTCCTCTAGGAGCAATGTTGCTTGCTGCTCCTAATGTAGTTGCATTAATGAAATCACACTCACCAATTAATTATATAACGCTTCATATTCTTGGACCTGTTGGAGTTATTATACTTAATTTAGGAGCAGCAACAGCTATGTTTGCATGCACCATTGCAGTAATTTTGCAATTTTCACGAGTCTTATACACTAGCGGTAGAGACAATGTATGGCCAAATAAAATTAGTATGAGTTTAGCAATTTTGCATAGTAAGTTTCATACTCCATGGGTTGCAACTTTAGCTCTTGGAATACTTGGTGCTTTATTATGTTTTTTTTCTAATCTGGGTAATTTAATTACCTTTACATCTGTGCTTATTGTCACACTATATGCATTAATAGCAGTATGTTCATTCATTATTCGATTCAAAGGAAAGGGGAAACAATTTCCTTATAAAAATCCATTGAGAATATTTGCTCCGACTATTGCATTAATAGGCGGGATTGCTGCACTTACACAGCAAGCACCAAAAGATTTAATCACAGTTGGATGCATCATTTTTCTTTCAATTCTTTATTATATTTTTTATCTAAAAAAGAAAAATTCTAATATTGAATCTATTTTGGAAGAGAAGGCCGACTTTTGAAAATGTATGACTGATTATGCTGGGGGTGTTTGAAAGTGAAAATACCGAATATTGAAATGCTGCGAAATATTTGTTCGAAATACAATATGAGTATTAATGATGAAGAACTAATTATTTATCTTCGAATAATACGAGAAAACTTTATTCAATCTTACGAATATCTGGATAAATTGATCGAACCAGAAATTACTGTAAAATATCCACGAACGCCTGGATATCGTCCAAACAAAAATGAAAATCCATTAAATGCGTGGTATTGGAAAACAAAAGTTAGTCATGAAAAAACTGGAAAATTGTTGGGGAAAAATATAGCTTTAAAAGATAATATTAGTTTAGCAGGAGTTCCGATGACGGTAGGAACAAACATCATGAATGGATTCATTCCGGAAATAGATGCTACAATTGTAACAAGGATACTTGATGAAGCTGGGAATATTGCTGGGAAGGCAGTTTGTGAAAGCCTTTGTTGTGCTGGGAGTAGTTTTACTGCTGATACTGGTCCTGTATTAAATCCACATAATATTTTGTATTCAGCAGGAGGATCGTCAAGTGGAAGTGCGGCACTTGTCGCGTCTGGCGATGTCGATATGGCAATCGGATGCGATCAAACAGGATCAATTCGAATTCCAAGTTCATGGTGTGGAATCTATGGATTGAAACCATCCTGGGGACTTGTACCCTATACTGGTATTTTTCCTGTAGATGTAACGATTGATCATGTAGGCCCAATGGCGCGAACAGTTGAAGATCTTGCATTGCTTCTTGAAGTAATTGCAGGAAGCGATGGTTTGGATCCTCGTCAATATAATGGGAGAAATCCAAAGTTATATTCAAAATGTTTAAACGAAAATATAAATGGACTCAAAATAGGTATTGTTCGTGAAGGGTTTGGGTGGGAAGATATCTCAGAATCTGATGTTGATCGAACTGTTAAAAATTCTGCTTTATTATTCAAAGAATGTGGTGCTGTCGTTAATACAGTGTCAATTCCTGAACACCTTGATGGATCCCGAGTTGCCGATGTGATTAATATTGAAGGAACTACTGCTCAAATGGTAAATGGATTCAGTCAGGGAACAAGTTGGAAAGGTTACTATCAAACACAACTACTTGATGCATATGCCAGTGGATTAAAGTCTAGAAGCGATGAGCTTGCTCCAATTACAAAAGAAATACTCTTTACTGGTGAAGCAATGCGAGAAACGTATAACGGTCATTATTATGCAAAGGCTCAGAATTTAGGTCGTCAGGTTAAAGCAGCATATGATAAGATGTTGGCTAAATATGATGTATTAATAATGCCTACAACACCATTTAAGGCTACTAAACTTCCAAAAGAACATTCTGATCTTGCAACACAGATCAAATCTGCCATGGGTATGGACATCAATACAGGGGTATTTAATGTTACAGGTCACCCGGCGTTAAGTGTGCCTTGTGGGTATGCAGAAAACGGATTACCTATAGGAATGATGCTAATTGGTAGATATGGAGATGATGAGAAACTTCTTTTAACTGCTTATAATTTTGAAAAGATAACAAATGGTCAATTTTGTAAGGCTGTTAAATGAGTGCAGTCTACTAAATCACTCTGCTTTCAAATCACGTAGTGTTAAATTAACTTTATGTGTACATCTTTCATACATTGATTTATATCCAATGAGCAATACAGAATAGGTGTGAACTTGAATAATTGCATAGTGCAATTAGAAAAATAATGAAAAGGTGACAGAAGTGACAATACATGATGAGCAGATGGACCACTCGCTCTTATCGGCGCAGCATGAAAAATTAGTCCAATTGAATGGCTGTTCAGAAAGAATTGAAATTCATCCGGCTTATTTTTTGAAGAAAATGCCGGGTACGTCGCCTGAACTCTTTTTGCGTGAGCGTGTAGCCCAGAAATTAATTCGGATTGCAGAAAAACTGCCATCAGCTTTGCATCTCGTATTAATTGATGGATGGCGTTCATATGAGACGCAGTCCTTTATCTATGAGACGACGATAAAGCTATTTGTCAGTAAAGGCTATAGCCAGGAGAAAATTAAAGAGGAGATTAGCAAATTTGTGGCGCGTCCCTCGAAGAGTCTGGGAAGTCCGGCGCCCCATTATTCGGGTGGAGCCATCGATTTAACGTTGGCGAATGAACAGGGATGGCTAGATATGGGCACTGACTTTGATGATTTTACAGAAAAGGCACGAGCAGATTATTATGAACAGAGTTGCGATCTGGCAGCAGGTGACCAACAGATTAGAGAAAATCGCCGGTTTCTGACACGAATTATGGAAAGCGCGGGGTTTGTGCCTAACCCCACAGAGTGGTGGCATTATTCCTACGGCGACAAAGCGTGGGCTGCGCAAAAACAAGCGGCGCAGCTCTACGGCGGGATTGATAGAGGAAGTTTCTAAACGCACGATCAGATGGATCAATTGCCTAAAGATAGACTGGCGCACGTCTCGTTAATAAGATGTGCGCCAGTCTATCTATTGTACGATTAAGGCGCCAAATTCCGCGTCTTAACTTTTTTTAAAATGCTTGAATGCTCAAAATGTTATTTCTGAATTCGAATGGATTCCCGCCTCTACTATAAGCGCTTACATTTATGGGCGCTTACAATGGCTGTCCATTCACGTCTTGATCGTCCTTATTATGAGATGAGTCAGAACTTCTGGAGCGTAAACCCTAATTAATTATCTTTAATGTAATCAGATCGACTGTCTTTTTTGAGTAACTGATGATTTACGAAAAAAAAGGACGTATTATTTTTTGATTAATGATATATTTTACTTAATTCAAAAAATTGATAATAGATTAGGGGGGAATAGGAGTGTTAACGAATATTAATCCAATTAAAGTAATTGGTAACTGGGATGAAGGATTCGTTTTAGACAGACACATTGATTTTAGTGTTTTTGAGGGCAACGATGAGTATGGACATCCGATATTCGATACGACGCGAACAAAATTAGGTGAGTGTCTGTATCAATTTAAATATAAGGGTAAGTATGATAAACTAAATGAAATTATGGTGCTCGTGGAACCTTTTCTTAAGACTTGGACAGTAGTAAATAGTATTGACTTTGTGATTCCATCACCATTTTCGAAAGATAGAAAATATCATCCGACTAATGAAATTGCAAGGAGAATTTCAAGTTTAATAAAAAGACCATATGCTGAAGTACTTCAAAAAACAAATAATGTTGAAGCTAAAGATATGACGGATAAGAGTCAGATAGTGGGAACGATAGTTATGACACAAAAACCAAACGGACCCCATAATATATTACTCGTGGATGATTTGTATGATACGGGCACAACTCTAAGGGAATGCGTAAGAGTACTAAAATTAAGTGGAATTAACAAGGTTTTTGTGCTTACAATGACGAAGACTAATGGTTAATGGAGGGACACATTTATGAAGGTTTTTATTGCTGGACCAAGAGCAATATCGAAATTAAATCGGCTAGTTACAAGACGGATGCAAAACCTAATTAATGACAATTTTAAGATACTTGTAGGCGATGCTAATGGAATTGACAAAGCTGTTCAGACTTTTTTCTATAATAATCAATATGGCAATGTAGAAGTATATGCTAGCAATGGGAAAATACGAAATAACGTGGGGAACTGGCTTGTTAAATCTGTTGAGGTTCCTAGTGGAGTAAAAGGATTTGATTTCTACGCTGCAAAGGATCTCGAAATGGCAAAACAAGCAGACTATGGATTTATGATATGGAATGGGAAAAGCAGAGGTACATTTAACAATATTAAAAATCTAGTTGAACAAAATAAAGAGGTTTTAATTTATTTCACACCACATCAGAAATTTTATAAAGTTAATTCCCCAGAAGCGATCCATCAGCTATTAAGAATTCGCGACCAAAAACCAACTAATATTTCAATTGCTAATAGCCCTGAATCGGAAGATAATAACATTAAACAAATATCATTGTTTAAATAGGGTTTACTGAATTAAAGACAATTATTGTAAGATGATAAATTTAAATGAACAAAGTGCAAGGCTTTTGCAACGAGTTGCCCAAAAGCCTTGCACTAGAAATTTCTTCGTTTGATGAGATAAGAACTGATCAATGGGACCAAATTTATTGATTTTAGCTGTATTAATGGGCATTAGTTGCGAATGTAAAAATAGTGTAACCTGTGCAGCAAGCCCTAAATTATAGATTCATAAAAGGTTCTAATTATAGGTTTCCTTGTTTTAGGGTGTGCTCGCCATAGGTGACAACTTGGCGATGAAAATCTAATATGGACGTGCAGTGTGCGGTAGATTCCGCCTCTACTATAAGCGCTTACATTTATGGGCGTTTACAATGGCTGTCCATTCACGTCTTGATCGTCCTTTTTAATGACAAAGAAGGCATAGATACCGGCGAGCAATACAATCAGTGAAATGATCAGGAACGTTTTGCTATACCCTATCTTGTCATGCAAGGCGCCGAATGGTGTTGAGAATATGATTTGCCCCACTTGTGCGGCAATTTGGAAACCGACCATATAAAGAGTGGCCGACACACGTGTATCGAAATGCAGCGTGAAGTAGCGGAACATGGCAAGAATAAAGATGGCTGTTTCCGGAGCGTGTAATAGTTTAATAAATGATACGCCCAATGGGTTAGTGACTAATCCGCATCCACCAATCCGAATCACCATTATTATGATTCCTAAGAAAAGTGTTTTTCGGACGCCAAGTTTCTTCATCAATAATGGAATGAGTCCCATCATGATCGATTCTAGAAAAACCTCAATTGAATTCAAAATGCCATATGTTTGTTCACCGGATGCCGCCGTCGAGAAGAATTTAGTGAAGAATCCGGGGAACATCTGTTGATCGAAGACCGTATAGAACGTCCAGCTGAATACAATGAAAATAATAATTTTCCAAACGTCTCCCATTTTAAAGACGCTCAGAATGTCTTTCATCGAAGGCGTTACTTTATCTTTGCCGGTTTTCTCTTTATTCTCATAGTTGACATGAGATGGGCTGTTCTCAGGTTTGATGAAAAGGAGAACAAGCAGAAGAACGGCAGCTATTGAGGAACCGACCCAGAATATTAAATAGGGATTAATGGTAAATAGATAGCCCGCAATCAATGCAGCGACCGCATAACCAAAGGATCCCCATGCGCGTGCCTGACCATATTCAAAATTGAAACGACGGCTCATCCGTTCAATAAGCGCTTCAAAGGTTGGACAGGCAGCTAGGAAAGCAGCAGATAAATAAATCGAACCGATTAAGGCTCCAGTAAAGAAGTTTGCTTTGAGCATCGGGACGTAAATCCAAGTGAAGAACGGTGCAAGCAGCACCTCAAGTACGACGCAGAAAATTAATAGATTCTTTTTGAGCCCGAGCTTATCTTGAAGAGTACCGTAGACCAACATCAGAATAAGCGTGATTGCGGAGTTGAAAGAGTAGATGGTCCCGACTTGAGATCCTGAGAAGCCGAGAGAATTTGTTAGCCAAATCTGGAAGAAGGACCACCAAATTCCCCATGACGTAAAGAATAATAAAATCATTACAGAATTATTCAGATAGAATGGGTTAGATAACGCATTTTTCATTTTGTTCATGGCTTTCACATCTTCCCTTCAGATTAATTTAAACGATACGCGTGTACGTTAACCGGAATGTCCTTGTCAGCTTCCAGATAAACGGCAAGATTGTCTTCATGGTAAAATCGTTCAGAGAATACGATTTCCCCTTCATTTATGAAAATTTCTACCGAACTCGTGTCAATAAAGACTTGCAGGGTTGCCTGATTGTTCTGCTCTGTTTTCCCATATCTATAGGGATCACGGCCAGTTCTGAACAAGGTGAGTGCTTGGGTCTGCGCGTCGATCGTTAAGGACAATTCGTTTCCTTTCTGATCGTGCAAAGATAATTTGAAAACACTACCGTCCCAATCCTGGAAGGACATATCTAAGCCCAGTTCAAGATGATTTATATCGGACAAGACCAATTGATGACTTGACACGTTGAGCGTCTCGTCACATAGCTTTTCGATTCTTAGCGATTGGACCTCTTTGATTGGCAGCATATAAATCCTGTCATCCTTCAACAGCAGTTCTCGTGGCAAAGTTAGCGCACCTGCCCACCCGTCTTCTTTTTCAGGCATATCGGCTTCCCACATATCCATCCAACCGAACAGAATTCTGCGGCCATCAGGGGCGAGCAGCGTTTGCGTGGCATAGAAGTCATGTCCTCTATCCAGCTCAGTGAAGTTCTTATGTTCGAGCGTGCCATGTTCGTAATCAAGAGCACCGACGAAGTACCCCGTTTGATAGAGGTTTAAATAGTCTTTTTCCTTTCTTTTGATGCCTTGAGGTGAAAATAACAGAATATCCCTGCCATTCAGTCTGAAAATATCAGGACATTCCCACATAAATCCCTCATCTTCTGCTGAGTGGGCTTCAGTGATCGGTCCATTCAGTTGCCAATTCAATAAGTCGGTCGATGTGTAAAGCAGCACTCTGCCTAGTTCGTGCGTGTTCTGGCTTCCGATCACAAGATAATAAATACCGTCTCTTTCCCAAACTTTCGGATCACGAAAATGTTCGGTATTATCGGCTGGAGGCGCGGAAATGATCGGATTCTGATCATACTTTTTAAAGTGGATGCCATCCTCGCTGAAGGCCATATTTTGATTTTGCCAGAAATGATTGGGATCGCTTTTGTCATAATAGTGATGACCGGTATAAATCAAGACTAATTGATTATCTTTCACAATCGCACTTCCTGAGAAGCAGCCATCTTCGTCTTCCGGATCACCGGGAATAAGCGCTGGCGGAAGGGTCTCCCAATGGATGAGATCTTTACTGCGCGCGTGTCCCCAATGCATCGGCCCCCAACAGGAATCGTAAGGATAATATTGATAGAAAATGTGATAATACCCCTTAAAATAAGAAAAGCCGTTAGGGTCGTTCATCCATCCAGAAGGTGTGGCTAGATGGTATTTTAATCTGTAGCGATCGTTTGTTACGGCTATTACTTTCGACTGATCGATAGGCATATGAGTTCCTCCTGATCTTTAAATGTTTGGCAGACTTCTATTGATGTTAACCGGTTAACACACAAAAGAAAACGATTTCAAAACTTATTATAACCGCTTACATCGTTATGTCAACCGGTTGGTATAAAAAATTATACCGATTGCCCGTTCCATACGGTGACAGGTACAAGTTGTTCTTGCGGTGTTTGATGGCCATTTATACGGGAAATGAGAGTTTCAACGGCTAGATCAGCCATACGAGTCACGGGCTGTTCGATGGTTGTCAATTGTGGCAATAATAATTTCGTCGAATTGGCATGATCATAGCCGACTATTTTTAATTCATCCGGAACATGAATCCCTAATTCTGTAGCCGTCTGCCAAACGAGTGCTGCGTCAATATCGTTGGTGGCGAAAACACCGTCCATCTCTGGATATAGATGGAACATCTTCTTGATGGCGCTTCGTTTTTCATCGATACTCGAGCTGAAATTAATAATAAACGTGTGAGGGGTGAGGTGATGGGCAGTCATACATTCTTGATAAGCCAATCTTCGCCGATGGGCGGGGGTCTCTAGATTTAATGGCCCATCTGTGACTACGATATGCCGTGCTCCCTTTGCCAGTAACAATTCAGTCGCCAGTTTTCCTCCTTGATAATTATCGGAGGCGATGATTGGAATATCCTTATTTATGATTCGATCAATGGCGACTATGGGGAGATTGACCGTCTTGTATTCCGCAATATTATAGTTGTGCGCGCCCACAATGAGACCATCGACTTGATTGGCAATGAGCTCTTGGAGATATACTTTTTCCTTCTTTGGATCATTCATCGAATTACCAATAAATACTTTAAATCCAGCATTAAATAATCTTTTCTCTAATTCTGCAACAAGTTCGCCGAAGAAGGGATTATCGACAGTAGGGAATATTAGGCCAACTAATTTGGTTTCTTTTCTAAAGAGCTGCCGGGCAATGGCATTGGGGTGATAATTTAAAGCTTGCATAGCATCCTGTACTTTCTTCTTTGTTTCGGCACTTAAATACCCACGATTATTTAAAACTCTTGATACAGTCGTTTTTGAGACACCGGCCAATTTTGCCACATCGTCAAGTTTAACGGACATTGTTCATACACCTACTTAATTTTCGAATTCATACTCCCATTATACAGGAATAGGCGCTCATGACGGGGATGAAGTGAAATAGGATATTGACCGCGAAATTTTAAAGTGTTATTGTTTTTTCGAAAACGTTTTCGCAGAAAGTAAGGGAGGTTCTTAAATATGTTAGTGGGCAGCATTGAAGCTGGGGGAACAAAATTCGTTTGCGCGGTCGGCGACGAAGATTATAGAGTGAAGGATCGGACGTCATTTCCTACGACAACGCCAGAAGAAACGTTAGGAAAAGCGATAGATTATTTCCGTAAATTTGAGATTCAAGCATTGGGAATCGCTTCATTCGGTCCGATTGAATTAAGAAAAAACTCACCAAAATTCGGATTTATCACATCTACTCCGAAAAAAGGATGGAAAGATGTTGATTTTGTCGGCGCTATAAAGAAAAAATTCAATGTGCCGATTTATTGGACAACAGATGTCAACGGTTCTGCGTACGGTGAATACTTAATGTCTACATTGATAAATGAAAAGATAGACTCCCTCGTGTACTATACGATCGGAACTGGAGTGGGTGCTGGCGCCATTTCGAACGGGAACTTCGTTGTCGGCATCGAGCACCCAGAAATGGGACATACCATGGTTAAAAGGCATCCCGATGATTTAGATTTTGCAGGTATATGTCCTTTTCATGGAGACTGTTTAGAGGGCTTGGTCGCAGGTCCAACATTCGACGCTCGATTAGGCGTGCCTGGGAAGATGGTCCCGCTGTCTGATCACACGTGGGATATCATGGCTTATTATATTGCGCAGTCAGCACTGCAGGTGACCTTGATTCTTCGCCCGGACAAAATTGTCTATGGCGGCGGCGTCATCAGTGAACCTTTCTTAGTTAAAGTACGCAGAGAATTTGATCAATTGTTGAATGATTATGTTGAAGTTCCAAGCCTAGAGAAGTATATTACGATGCCGTTAGTGGCCGATAACGGCTCCGCAACTCTCGGTAACTTTGCCTTGGCGATTAATGAGTTGAAGAGATAAGGCGGGGGATTAGGCAACGAGCTAGGCACTAGTCTGTATATCGATGCGGATTAAAAAATGTTTGAAACGTTCCTCCTAGGAGCACTTGTTCCTGCACGCAGCACGCGATTACATGGCAAGTTGCAGCTATGCACCAAGCGAGGCTAATGGTTATGTAATGCTGAATGGACAAGGCGAAGCAATAAATATTGCGGTCTTTGCAGAAATCAAGTTTAGCAGTTGAGGAATTTAATAGAGGCATCTTGTCTACTTGCATGCTTGACTCCCTGTGTATTCAGGAAGTCAAGCTTTTTTGCACTGAACGTTCTTTTTTTATTGATCAAAATAGTAGTTGATCTGCTTATTGGAGTCTATTATATTTGTACCTTAATTCCGCATAAACGATGGACTGAGTGAAAATTCGTAAGAAATTTCACAACTATGGGAGGAGTTAAAAGAATTTATCAATTGGTTGATCCATATTTTTCTAACAATGCTAAAATAGGTACAAAGACGGATAACGGATGCATATCAGGTATCAATACTCGAGAGGGAAACTTCACTGTACTCTTTACAAGCGACTCGGCACGTGGTGACTCGGACGGAGATAGTGACGTTGAAGCTGACAATCAGAGGGTAAATTTAACTTATAATCCATCCACGCAGAAATATGAAGGTGACTTCACCGTGCCGCTTGATGCCACGCTTGGTACATGGCGTATTAGTAATGTGAACTTGACTGATAATGCAGGAAATGGCACTGAATACGAATATTACGCAGAAGATTACGACATGCATTTTGGCTATGATAAGAATGGCACTACACTTTTATCCAATAATAAATTCACTATTGTTAAAGATGTGACTGCGCCGTCAGCACCGAGGCTGAACGCAGTCAATGACAGCGCACTTTCTGTTTCAGGTACGGCAGAAGCAGGAAGCACAGTGACCATTGGTAATGGTAAAACGACTTGGAATGTGGTTGCTGATAAGAATGGCAGCTTCAGTGTGACCGTTCCGGCTCAAGCTGAGGGAACAATTCTGACTGCAACGGCAAAAGATGCGGCAGGAAATATCAGCGGTGCATCATCAGTAACAGTAACAAAGACACCTATTCCTGTTTTATTTACGGCCTATTTGACAAAAGGGCATGCGGTGCGTACGGCAGCAACTGCTTTGGCTCGGAAGCTTGGTTCGCTGCCTAAGGGTGCTGCTATTCAGGTGATAGGCACAGATGGTCAATGGGACAAGATTCTTTATAACAATCAAGTGGCCTATGTCTATGGAGAAACAGCTCAGATTCAGCCTGTCTTGTATACCGCCTATTTGACGAAAGGACATGCTATTCGTACAGGAGCTTCGTCTGCTTCTGGGAAAATTACGACACTAAAGGCGGGTTCGGCAGTCAGCGTGCTTACGTCAGGGGAATGGACAACCATTCGTTATAATGGAACGACGGCTTATGTCTATGGCAAGGATCTCGCCCGAGCTCTTTATAGTGGCAAGACTTTGAAACAGACATTGCTGAAGAGCAAGGCTTCTGCCAAGTCAAAAACAGTCAAGAAACTTAAAAAGAATACAACACTAATCGTTTTGCATAAAGGGAAAAAATGGGATACCGTCGTTTATGCAGGTCATCTCGGCTATGCGTTGAAAACAGCTGTTAAAAAGAAGTAATACAATCTGTGTTACGAATTTCAAGAAAGCAGCGTGTGTTTTATTCCCCATGCTGCTTCTTAGATGCAATGCGTTTTTTTAAACATATGCAACCAAAACACGACTTCAAACGCTTAAGAGCCCTAGATATAATCTGGGGCTCTCGTTCGCTGTGTACCGTTTGTATATTTATTGTGCAACAGTGTTGTACTGAACTTATGCTTATTAGAATCCACTGAAGTGTCACTATATTCTCAAAAAACATTGAGAGACAATAAAAAATGGGTATATTACCACTATTGTCTCAAATTGCTCGTTTAGTATCTTCCGGCGCCCTTGCTGGATAAACCCTGCTCCTAATTTATCTGTCCACTAGGTGTAACTTATCCATTATGTATGACACCTTTAAATAACTGTTCGCTTTAGTGTTGACATACCAGTAAAGACAAAATCTCCCTTGGTGATTTTTCCCCTTACTAAGGGTACAGAAAATACTATAAAATCCCATTTAAGGACTATCATTCTCTACTATTTACACAGAACTGTTTATTCTCCAGTATGTATAGAATTTGTTGCTTTTCTCAGGTCTCTGACTTTTCCCCCATTAGTCATACTGTACTGATCCTCCGAAGGATGAACACTTTCGATAAAGTGGATTGCAGGGTTGCAGTTTGAAGAACAATCATGAGAAGTCTTCCTCAAACCAGCGTGAATTTGCGTACACCCAGTTGTTTTGATAAGGCTCTCAGCGTTATTTGCGTTAATTCCAGATCCTGGAAGTATTTGAATGCGTCCCGCTGAATAGTCGATCATTTCTTTAATGGCTTCGGCTCCATCCAATGCTGTGGCATGTTGTCCACTGGTCAGTACTCGAGATACGCCCAACTTGCAAAGCGTGTCCATTGACGTTTTCCAATTCGGAACAACATCGAATGCACGGTGAAAAACACTTTGGTGGTCTCCAATAACGTCAAGCATTCGCTTGCATCTCTCCTCGTCGATGCTTCCATCTTTGTTTAAGAAACCGAACGCAATTCCATCAGCACCATTATTAAGAAAATATTTTGCGTCTAACAGGGCGTTTTCGTACTCAGTCTTTGTATAGCAAAATCCTCCCCCTCGTGGGCGAGTCATAGTAATGATCTCAATATCGGTTTTTCTGGCTATTGTTAATTCACCGAGACTTGGAGTGAGGCCACCAAGAAAGAGACAGGAATTGAGTTCAACTCGATCAGCTCCGTTTTTTTTAGATTCGCTTACGTCTTCTGCAGAACCACAACAGATTTCAATCGTTATTTTATGCATTATCCGGATTTCCCTCCGACTTATAAAAAAATATTACAGTGATTCAAGAATTATTTAAATTCACAATTGACCGCAAGCGAGACGTTCGATGAGCATATCGATTGAAAGTGAAAGTAATCCATAAAGGCTGGCATCTTTACCCAACTTTGAAGGAACTACAGAGACGGGATCAAAGGCTTCTTTTTTCATGACATCATTCATCATTGGAATAATTTGATCTTTAAAGACCAAATATTCACCGCCCAAAATGACCAGTTCACAATTAAGTAATGAAGTGATGGAAGCTGCACTTTTTCCTAGAATCGCAGCAACATCACCAATTATCTTTTGTATATATGGATTTCTTTGCTTCCATTGGTGAACAAGATCTTGAAATTCCATTTCATTAATTGATTTTCTTAACATTTTTCTTTGCTCATCAGGCATATCTAGATTAGTCTTGTTAAGAACCTGGGCAATCTCAACATGTGTTCGAATGGGATTAGGAATACCAGGAGCAGCAATTTGAGCAATTTCTCCTGCACTTCCGGATTGTCCAGTATAAAGTGTACCGTTCAAAATTAATCCCACACCTATACCAAGTCCACAGCTAATAAAAAGTATATTTTCAAAACCATTTCCAGAACCATAATGCAATTCACCAATTGCTGCAGCGTTCACATCATTCACTACATAAACATCTGTCTGAAAAAATTTTTTAACATCACTTGAAAATTGAGAGACATTCCAGTTTTCAAACTCAGGATTAAGAATAAAAGCACCCTTTGATTTGCTATATGCCCCAGGAGAAGATAATGCAATAATTCCCAACTGCTCTTTAGAAATTTGACTGTTTTTTAAAAGTCCTTCAATTGCTTTTTGAGCTGCGCAAAGGCGAGAGGAGTAAGGAACGTTTTCAGATAATTGTATCGTCTGTTTAGCCAATATATTCCCGTTCAGATCTGCCAGAGCAAATATAGGCTCCTGTACGCCTAATTCGGCAATGATGATGAAGCAAAAATGCCCATTAATTTGAAGTAATACAGGTCGTCGTCCACCTGTCAGTTGAGAATTTCCAATACCGACTTCGAGAACCACATTGTCATCTAGTAATTGATTAATGTTTTCTGAAACCGTTGACTTACTGAGTCCTAACTTTTTTGCCAGATCGATACGGGAGATCGGCCCACTGTTATGTATTTCCTTAAGTAAAGTAATACGATTAGTGGATCGTAATTTCTTAAAGGTATCAATCTCATCCATATTACTTCCCTGCCATTCAAGATTAACTAGAAACTTCAGCTGCTCCTCATTGTTCCTACAGCCTATATTTTACCCAAAAATGATACTATTAAACTTCTGATAATTCAACTATAAATGAATATTTGTTATTACTTCTATCACTATATGTTATAAAAAATAATTTATTTTGTAAAATATATTGACAATAAAATTTATGAATGGTATTTTCTAATTAATCACATAGTTCGGAATGCGAACTAACTGAAATGTACATATTTTTTTACAATAACTATGTGATAAATAATTGAGAAGAGGGAAGAGTGCATTATGACTAGAAAATTATTAGCGTTGCTTCTGACAGTGATCATGGCTACTGCGTTGGTAGGGTGTGGATCTGGAAGGTCTCAAAATGGAAAAAATGGGGCAAAAGCTCCAGATCAAAATTTAGTAGTGGCATTCAATAATGACATTCAATCACTTGACCCACAAAATGCATCGGATACGCTTTCTATTACAGTAATCCGAACAATGTATGAGGCATTAGTTTCATTTGATAAGAATCAAAAAATTATTCCCCAGCTCGCAACTTCGTATAAAGTCGGTAAGAATAATTTAACCTATACGTTCAAACTGCGGAAGAACGTTAAATTTCATGATGGCACCGATTTTAATGCAGCTGCTTTTAAAGCTAATTATGAACGAGACTTGAAAAATACAAAACTTCGTGAGCACATTTTGGTTTCAACATGGGCATCTGTACAGACTCCTGATAAGTATACGGTTGTTATCAAATTGAAGCAACCTAATTCAACGTTCATCAATAAAATGACAATGTTTGATATTATCAGCCCGAAATTGATTAAACGGGGCGATGCTGCTATTGCCAAGGAACCCGACGGAACAGGAGCTTATAAATTTGAATCCCGTGTTGCGGGAGATCATGTTACCGTCGTGCCTTTTGCAAGTTATTGGAATGGGAAACCGAAAGTTAAAAGTTTGACATTCAAAGCCGTCCCAGAAGATGGCGCACGAGTGGCAATGCTGCAGACAGGTGAGGCTGATTATATATATCCAATGCCAACTACTCAAGCAGCAAAAGTTAATGGAACTAGAAACATTAAAGTGGATACTCAGCCGTCGGCAATTGAACGTTATGTGACTTTGAACACAATGATTCCTCAGTTTAAAAGCAAGAAAGTCCGTCAAGCGATGAATTATGCGATAAATAAAGATGCTTATATAAAAACGGTGTTTAAAGGATATGCATCACAGGTTTACTCAGCGTATCCATCGACAGTACAATATTACAGTCCACAGAAACCCTATACATTTAATCTTAAAAAAGCAAAACAATTGATGGCTGAAGCAGGGTACAAAAATGGATTCAGTGTTACTCTTTGGGGCGATAATACAACGACAGAACAAATCGGTGAACAGTTTGTTCAACAGCAACTCGCACAGATTGGCATTAAAGTCAAAGTGTTACCAATGGAGCCCAATACGATTAGCAATAAAATCTTTGTGCCTAAAAACAAAGCTACCATTAATATGTGGTATGTCAATTGGTCTCCATCAAGCTTTGATGCAGATGGCGCACTACGTGCGTTACTTTACAGTAAAATGATCCCGCCGACCAGTGCGAATACTGCATACTATAATAATTCCACTGTTGATAAACTGTTGGATGAAGGGCTTGCAACAGCTAATTCAAGTAAGTTAAAGAAGATCTACGCAAGAGTTCAAAAACGAGTTTGGGATGATGCACCTTGGTTATTTCTTGGAAGCGACAAAGTGATTTCTGGTCAAAAAACTTATCTTACGGGAGTGACACTTGCACCTGATGGATCACTTGATTTGACTAAGGCTGAATTAAAATAAGTCATTGATGCTCTAAAGACAAAATGCATTTTGCACAATTATTGCCATTAATCCGGCTATAGCTTTACTAGCCGGATTAATATACTTATTGTGAATATTCATTGATCGTTCTCTTCATTAATACTGCCGAAAGGAGGATTTAAGCTTGGAAAAATATATTATTAAAAGAATTTTGGGTACGATCCCATTGATGTTTGTCATTTCGGTTCTTGTTTTTATGTTCATTCATTTAATTCCAGGGGATCCTGTTCGGATGATGGCAGGAAAGGACGTAACCGAGCAGCAGCTGGCTGTTATCCGAAGTGATATGGGATTTAATAAACCATTGCCTGTTCAGTATATCAACTATATGGATAATCTGTTCCATGGGAATCTAGGTATGTCGTACAGAACAGGATTGCCTGTTTCTAAAATCATATTCAGCGACCTCAAGCCTACTTTAATTCTTACTTTGTTTGCTATGCTTTGGTCGACAGTGCTCGGAATTACTATCGGTGTTGTATCGGCGATGAACAGAGGGAAACTCTCGGATTATGTCGGTATGCTCATGGCTATTTCAGGAATCTCAGTGCCAGGCTTTTGGCTTGGATTAGTTCTAATCCAAATTTTCGCAGTTCAATTAGGTTGGGTACCGACTGATGGTCTAGGTAGTTGGCAAAGCATTATTTTGCCATCATTTACATTGGGTTGCGGAATAATGGCCATTCTTGCCCGCTTCTCACGGTCGTCCATGCTGGACACAATGCGTGAGGATTATATACGAACTGCACGTGCAAAGGGACAAAGTGAGGTAATGGTTGTCCTACGTCACGCTCTAAGAAATTCACTTTTGCAAGTGGTTACCGTCACAGGTATGCAGCTAGGAGGATTGTTAGCTGGTTCTGTATTAATCGAAACAGTCTTTTCGATACCAGGGCTTGGTAGACTGATGGTCGATTCAATAAACTTCAGAGATTATCCGGTGATTCAGGCGGAGTTATTATTCTTTTCACTTGAGTATATCCTTATTAATTTAATTGTAGATTTACTCTATGGAGTCTTGAATCCAAAGATCCGTTACCAAGGAGAGGGGTGAAAATATGTCAGATAGATATCCTCCTGTCTCAGTAGAGAATCAGACAAAGACAGGCTCATTTCAGGCATCAAATAGATTTAAAGAGATTTTGAAGAAATTTCTCCATCGGAAGTTGGCGGTTGTTGCAGCTTGCTTTATTCTGTTTCTGCTTTTGATGGCGATTTTTGGTCCACAGATAACCCCGTATAATCCCGCGGTACCCAATTACAACCATATAATGGAAGGACCTGAGGCACAACATTTACTAGGAACAGATGAGTATGGACGCGATGTTTTAAGCCGTTTGCTCGTTGGAACGCGTCTGTCACTAGGTGTTTCGGTGAGTTCTGTAATTATCGGGGCGGTGCTCGGAACGATTCTCGGTGTTCTTGCGGGCTTCTATGGCGGTCTATTGGAGACCTTGGTTATGCGCGGTTCCGATGTACTGTTTGCATTCCCAGATATACTTCTAGCCATTGCGGTGGTTGCCATTATTGGTCCCGGAATTATCAATGTAGTCATTGCTGTTGCTGTTTTTACTGTACCTTCTTTTGCAAGAATTATGCGAGGGGCAGTGCTGTCGGTAAAGGGAGCGCTCTATGTTCAGGCTGCACGCTCTATTGGATGCACCAATGCTCGTATTCTCTGGGTTCACGTTTTTCCGGGAACGTTTCAATCAATGGTCGTCAATTTTACCATGCGAATCGGTACGGCCATTCTTGCTGCAGCCTCACTAAGTTTTCTAGGATTTGGCGCAAATGTCACAGAGCCAGATTGGGGAGCCATGCTTTCATCAGGCCGAAATTATATTGGAACTGCGTCGTACCTAGTATATTTTCCAGGAATGTTAATCTTTTTTACCGTCTTGGCTTTTAATCTTCTGGGTGATGGATTGCAGGACGCATTAGATCCAAAAATAAAATAGAAAGGAAAGAAAAAAATGGAAGAAAAGCCACTCCTGGATGTGAGAAGCTTGCGTACGGAATTCAAACTGAACAGAATGAGCTCGGTAATTGCGATCAAAGATATATCGTTTAATGTATACAAAGGGGAAGTTGTTGGTCTTGTAGGTGAATCAGGTTGCGGGAAATCGGTCACTTCATTATCGATTATGCGGTTGCTGAAGGGCACACCAGGGAAGATAACAGGGGGAGCAGTATACTTAGAAGGACAAGATGTCCTGAAATATTCAGAAAAAGAAATGCGATCTATTCGCGGAAAGAATATTTCTATGATTTTTCAGGAACCTATGTCGTCTCTTAATCCGACGATGCGGATTGGCGCACAAATTGTGGAAAATATTCGACTTCACTCTTTTCTTAATAAGACAGATGCGAAGGTTCATACACTGGAAATGTTGAAGAAGGTTGGTATACCTGATGCTGAACGAGTTATGAGATGCTATCCTCATCAACTTTCAGGAGGAATGAGTCAGCGAGCGATGATTGCAATGGCTATGTCTTGCAGTCCGCATTTATTAATAGCTGATGAACCAACAACGGCCTTAGATGTGACGATCCAAGCGCAAATTCTTGAGTTAATGAATAAAATTAAGCTAGATAATAGTGCAGGTATTCTACTGATCACCCATGATCTTGGTGTCATTGCTGAAATGTGTTCGAGGGTGCTGGTCATGTATGCTGGCCGAATTGTTGAAGAAGCCTCGGTAGAAGATTTGTTTGTCAATCCTGAACATCCTTATACTCGTGGATTGATCAGTTGCGTTCCCAAAATTGGAGCTGGAGTCAAAGAACTTCCTTTTATTCCAGGCGCAGTACCTGACTTGTCAACATTACCGAAGGGATGCAAGTTTGCGCCTCGTTGCCCACTGGTGACGGATAAATGTAGGAATGAAGAGCCGGACTTGTTTACCTTGGGTGACAAACGCAAATCACGCTGCTGGTTTAGCACAGGGAAGCACAGGGAGGGATAAAAAACAATGGAACCCCTTTTATCAGTACGGCATCTTGTAAAAACTTTTGATGTAGGAAGAAAATGGTTTGGGAAAACTCGCCAGGTTCATGCTGTCAACGATATATCATTTGACATTAAGCCAGGAGAAACGTTCTCTCTCGTTGGTGAATCTGGTTGTGGTAAATCAACAACTGGGAAGTTAATTAATCGATTGATTACTCCAAATTCAGGTGAAATATGGTTTGAAGGAAAGGAAATATCCAAAGTCGGTGAAAAGAATATGCGTCTGTTACGCAGCAATATGCAGATGATCTTTCAGGACCCGAATGGCTCGTTAAATCCAAGAATGCGTATAGAGGACATTGTATCTGAGCCCTTGCTTGTTCATACGGAATTGAGTGCTGAACAAAGGATGGAAAAAGTTGGAGAACTGTTGGAGAATGTTGGTC
This sequence comes from Sporolactobacillus sp., assembly GCA_047718535.1. Classification (GTDB taxonomy): domain Bacteria; phylum Bacillota; class Bacilli; order Bacillales; family Sporolactobacillaceae; genus Sporolactobacillus. The sequence goes on along the minus strand of JBDNRH010000005.1, from coordinate 135,809 downwards.
TTAATGCTAATTATACGAAGCGCTTTCCTTTTGAATTTTCCGGAGGACAACGCCAACGGATAGGCATAGCACGAGCTATCTCCGTACGTCCAAAACTTATTATAGCTGATGAACCCGTCTCAGCCTTAGATGTGTCCATACAGGCACAGGTGCTTAATATCTTGCAAAGTCTGCAGAAAAAGTATCAATTAACCTATCTCTTTATTTCTCACGACCTCAGCGTTGTGGAGATGATCTCAGATCGAATTGCGGTCATGTATCTAGGAACCATTGTAGAAACTGCGGAAAAAAATGAACTCTATGCGAATCCGCTCCATCCATATACACGAGCATTGCTCTCAGCCATTCCGATACCTGACCCGAAGGCAAAGAAAGATCGGATTATTCTAAAGGGTGATATCCCGAGTGCAGTTGAAATTCCCTCTGGATGTCCATTTCATACGCGCTGTCCTATTGCTACAGAAAAATGTAAGCTGGAGAAACCAGTTCCTAAGACATTCAATCTGAATCATATTGTATCCTGTCATTATGTGGAAAGGAATACTGTTGATGTTTTCTGAAAAGGAAGAATATCATAAAAAAATGAAATGGTATGTTGATGCCAGATTCGGCATGTTTCTTCACTGGGGATTGTATGCGATACCAGGCCGCGGAGAATGGGTTCGAAGTGATGAGTATATAAGCGAACAGGAGTATAAAAAATATTTCAATGAGTTTAATCCAGAACATTACGATCCTGTAAGTTGGGCCAAAGTGGCAAAAAGTGCTGGTATGCAATATGTTATTCTGACGGCTAAGCATCATGATGGATTCTGTTTGTTTGACAGTCAATATACAAACTACAAATCAACTAAAACTCCTCTTGGCCGTGATATTGTTCGTGAATTTGTCGATGCAATGCGTGCAGAGGGGCTCAGGGTTGGGCTTTACTATTCCTTGCTAGATTGGCACCATGAGGATTATCCTCATTATGGGGATCGTTATCATCCAATGCGTGTAAATTCTGCTTATACGAATGAGCAACGGGATTTCAGACGTTATTTGTTATACATGCATCATCAAATAAGAGAATTGTGTACGAACTATGGGAAACTGGATATTCTCTGGTTTGATTTTTCTTATGATAAGATGCGCGGAGAGGCATGGGAAGCTTCTAAATTAGTTCGGATGATTCATTCGTTACAGCCTGATGTGATTATTAACAATCGTCTTGAGGTCAGCGGCGAAGGCGTTGGGTCTCTTGCAACAAAAAACCCGACGCCGTTTCACGGTGATTTTGTCAGCCCAGAACAAATCATTCCACCTTTTGGGGTTAGGGATAATTCGGGTGAACCATTAATTTGGGAAGCTTGCATGACAATGAACGGACACTGGGGGTTTTGCGCTAACGATCATTTTTTTAAACCAGCTGAAATGATGATCAGAAAACTAGTGGAGTGTGTGTCAAAAGGTGGCAATATGCTTCTAAATATTGGGCCGGATGCTAATGGTTATTTTCCCGTAGAATCGCTAAACATACTGAAAGCTTTTAGTAGATGGATGAAGAAAAATGATGAAAGTATTTATGGATGTGGACCATCAGGCCTAAATAAACCAGAGTATGGACGAGTTACCAAAAAAGGTAGCAATCTATATTATCATATTTTTGAAAATACAATTGGTCCGCTACCATTATATGGGCTGAAGAACAATCAGATTAAAAGTATTCGGTGGCTGGCAACTAATGCTGAGATTCCTGTTTCGACTAGTTGGGTGCATAGCGACTATCCGAATGTTCCTTTTGCTAATCTTGGTCCGGATCCAGTGTTGTCTGATTCAATAGATACAGTCATTAAAGTGGAAATTGATAAATGAAAACAAGATATGTTTTCCAAGACTAATTTCAGTTTTAATTTATCACGAAGGAGTCTTTGATGATGTCCCTTGAACAAAAATTGGCTACCCTCAATAAAGAACAGAAAGAGTATATGACATGGCTTTACAGTAATATGCCTCCCGGTGACGCTGCCGACTATACTTTTGAACTGTTTTTGTCATTTGTTGATCATGCCTTGATGCTGCGGAAAACACTTCCGTGGTGCAGAGAATTAGATGAAGATAAATTTAGGAATGACGTTTTATATTATCGTGTGAATAACGAAGATATTTCAAATTGCAGATCGATCTTCTATCGTGCTCTAATAGACAGAATCAGAAATCTTAATGGTGAAGACAGAGTACTTGAAATTAATCGATGGTGCAACGAAATCGCTACATATCAATCGGATGACGACCGCACAATTTCACCATTAACGGTGTATAGAGCGGGATATGGCAGATGTGGAGAAGAGTCCAATTTCTTAGTCAGTGCACTGAGAAGCGTTGGCATTGCCGCACGACAGATATACGTACCATGGTGGTCACATTGTGATGATAATCATGCTTGGGTTGAAGCTTGGTGCAATAATAGCTGGCATTTTCTGGGCGCCTGTGAACCAGAACCTATTCTGGACTCCGGTTGGTTTAATAACGCATCATCGCGGGCAATGCTCATTGTTAGTCGAGCGTTTGCTTTTGATCCCCAGGAAGGAGAATTGCTTGGAAAATTCGGCCCGATCTACTTATATAATCAGACGTTTCGCTATGCGCCAACTCGCCGTTATACATTTACTGTTCTGGACAATGGTCGGCCAATAGAGAGAGCTGCCATAGGTCTTGAACTATTAAATATGGGCGCATATTATCCCATAATCACATTAATGACCAATCATAAAGGGGAAGTATCCATTGAAATGGGTCGGGGAGATATACATTTGTCGGTATCATATGAAAATAAGATAGCGACATGTATCTGTCACGGAGAGAGACAGGGTAAAATGGATATTGAGCTTTATGAACATAAAAAGAGTGACAGCGATTGGGCGACGTTTGATTTTATTGCTCCCAAGGACAGCCCAGTGAATCCTGTAACTTATGATGAAAACCATAAGAAACGACGTAGTGAAGTACTTGAATATGGAACAGCACTACGTGAAAAACGACTTCGCAATTTTTATGATCAGGAAAAAGTGTCCGAATTTTATGGGGCAAAATCTTATTTTCGTTTAGCTGCAGGTAATTTCAACGAAATTTATCGTTTTCTTAAACACGATAAGAATCCTATTCGAATGAAAATGCTATCAACACTCTCACAAAAGGATTTTGTTGATGTGCAGGCGAATGTTCTTGAAGATCATTTATCGACATCAATAGCTTTTGATAAGAGTGTTCCTGAAAGCATTTTCCAAAGCTATATTCTCTGTCCTAGAATCGATTATGAAATGCTTACAGCATGGAGATCGCAGTTGGTTAATTTGATAACGGATCAGGAAAAGTCAGTTTGGCACACTGATCCAGAAAAGCTCTGGAACGATTTGTGCTTGACCATTCACTGTTACGACAATGGGGGGTATTTCCATTTTACGATTTCACCAATTGCTGCCTATAAAGAAAAAATAGCCGATGAACTGAGTCTTCGCATTTTGTTCGTCGCAATCTGCCGAACTTTGGGCATCCCGGCTAGATTGGACCCGGCAGATAGGACACCAGAGTATTGGAAAAATGGGCATTTTCATCGGGTGGACAAACAGGAGAAGCGTGCACTGGTTACAATTGTTCGTGCACCGAATGTTCAGTTTATCTATCATCAGAATTGGGGCTTATCGCGTTGGACAGGGGATCATTGGCAAGCCATTGATTTGAGTGAAGTGGTGTGGGAAAATTTGAATTTGAAATTTTCTCTGCCTGTTGGTTACTACCGTGTCTTAACCACCAATCGTCTGCCCAATGGCAATCAGTTTGCTGCAGAAAAAAGATTTTGTGTTAGTCATGAGGAACAAATAGTTAAAATAACTTTGATACTTCGAGACTATCAAGTAAGTGATATGCTTGAAGATTACACGCTTCCATCTTTTGATTTCTTCGACAAAAAAGGATCTGATATGTCTTCAGATGTTATTATTAATGATCGGAAATTCAAGCTTCTGATTTGGCTTGAAGAAGGTATGGAGCCAACAGAACATGTACTAAATGAATTAGCAACATATCGGGCACAGGTACAAAGTCTGCCGATTTCTGTGAATTTTTTCCTGAATGATAGAAAATCCTTTGGCCAGAGAACATTGGCCAATCTCCTTTCTAAATGGGATAAAATTCATGCATATTATGGGAATTGGTCAGACAATTTGGAGTTAATTGCAAGGAGAACATATTGTGATCCTGGACGCCCGCCACTGCTTGTTGTGTGTGGGCGCAACGGCCGGGCAATTTATGCTTTTAGCGGATATAACGTTGGTATTGTGGACATGATTATGAAAATAATCAAATACAGTGATGAGTAAGGTCTAGCTTAATAATTGGGAAGGTGATGATCTTGCATGGGGAAAAAGATTATCGGATTAGATATAGGTGGAACCACAATTAAAATTGCAATTTTAGACGAAGATGCCAAAATTTTATTTAGATGGATAATACCAACAAACCACGAGGATTGTGGTGCCTATATCTTGGAAGAAATCTGGCAGTCAGTATCCAATAGGCTTAATATGTTAAAAATAAAAAAAAATAGCATTCTAGGGATCGGGGTTGGTGCTCCGGGCTTGATAGATGATAAAACAGGTATTGTTCTTGAAGCGGTGAATATTGGTTGGGCAAATTATCATCTTATAGATGACTTGAAGGAACTTTCGCAACTACCCGTTTTTTTGGAAAATGATGCAAATTTGGCTGCGTTAGGAGAGAATTGGAAGGGAGGAGGCAAGAAAGCCAGAAACATGATTACTGTTACTCTTGGGACGGGTGTTGGGTGTGGCATCATTGCCAATGGAGAAATTTTACACGGAGCTAATGGGACAGCTGGAGAAATTGGTCACGTGACCATGGATGCTCAAGGATATTTATGTAATTGTGGACGTGTTGGTTGCCTTGATACGATTGCATCAGCGACAGGTATTGTCCATCAGGCACTTGATATCATTCAAAATGAACCTAAAAGTGATCTGGCAAGATATTACCGCAAAAAGAGCAAAATTGATGCCAAAGACATTTTTGTGCTAGCTGAGAGTGGGGATTTTCTGGCAAAAGAGATTGTAGAACATACCTCAGAGGTTCTTGGGAGATCCCTAGCTTTTACTGCAACGATTATTAACCCGACTAAAATTATTTTGGGTGGGGGGGTATCTGCAGCAGGAAAAGCCTTATTACATAAGGTTTCTAAATATTTTCATCAATATACATTGCCCCGTATCAGTGCAGTATGCAACATAGAAATGGCTCAGCTGGGAAATGATGCTGGAATTATTGGTGCGGTGTATTTAGTTGAAAAAAATTTGAATGACGTAGTAGCTTGAAGGATTTTAATCTAGAAATTGATGCACTAGAAATTTGATCGATAGAGAATTTATTTGGTGAAAGTAAGAATAAACGAAAGCTTGCTTTATATTTAAATTGATTCCATCATGCTGCTAAAAATGATGACAAATAATTTTTTAATTGTTCTCAATTTTTTCCTGAATTAAAAAAAGATGTCTCAAATGTTAATTTTTCAACTATGAGATATCTTTTTTAATTGTTTCTTACGACTTTTCGGGAAACTAATAGGGTATGTCAACACTAAATCAGACAAATTTTTAAAGGTGTCGTAACTTGTATTCAGTCGGTGTGAGGTAGTCGAGCGATCCACGAATGCGGATCGTCTTAAATGTCGTTTCCGGTAAGGCGTTAGCGTACGGTGTTCCTTTGTGATAGGTGAGAGTTGTTTTTTACTTTTATGACATTTACATGGCACATCATCACTGAATACCATCCCAATTCTAATGGAAACGATTTCGACCGCTGCGGTGAAGTCTGACGTGTCTTATTAATGGAACGTAGCTTGGCGTTTCGCATCAAGCGTTGGACACGTTTCAGACTGACCGCATAGTCCATTTTTTTCAAACCTTTATGAATTTTAGGGGCACCGTATCGCCTTTTGCTTTCTGTATAAAGCTGTTAGATGGTTGGGCCAGTTCATGGTTCTAGCGGGGCAAGCTGGATTCACATGCACTCTTGAACTGGTAATAGGTACTTCTCGGCATGTGAAGCACTTTGCATAGCGTTTGTATGGGATGTTTTTTTTGAAGCCTGTCAATCATTCGATACATCTCAGCGTGTGTTACTTTTTTGTGAATATGGCATAGCTTTTTTTATATTTCGTTTTCCTCTTGAATGCGTCTTATATTTTTGGATATTCACATAATTCTCCGGAGTAAAGAATTTGCCGTCTTCTAAGGGAACGGAATTAAACTTCTTAATCCATTTGTAAGCCGTTTGTTCAAATACGCCATATTCGCTGCTGAGATCTTTATCTGATGTTCCTGAACGGTGGGGTTCGACGATTATTTGCCGAATTTCATCATTGAACTTATTGATTGTTTTGCTGTTATCCATAACGGACACATTTTCGTTAACCTTAGTTTAACGAAAATGTGTCCGTAAAACTTTCCTAACATCAGATCTCTAATTCTTGTAGTACGATTTGAACATTAATTTGCACTCTACAACCCCCCTTTTTGATTTTTACTATCCTCACAATGTAGTACACAACTTTGTTGTTCGGTTGCACAAATATTGTGAACGAGTTAATTAAGATATGTATTAAACTGATAATGGAAAGTGAGGTGATAGAAAATGTTGAGCGAGCGGTCTGCTAGTCTTGTTTATCAGCTCTTGCAGAAGACGGATATTACGGTTCAGCAATTAAGCATAGATTTGAGTTTGACTAAGCGTCAGATTGTTTATTCGTTGTCAAAGATCAACGATGAATTATACACAGATGCGGTTCCGGCAATACGAAGAGACCGGCGTGGTCATTTTTTAATCAGAGATCAGACAAGACAATGGTTAATGCGACAAACAGGTGAACCTGCGAATGAAGCCGAACTCAGTACTTTGCCTGTTGGTAGTTATTACGATGAGTGTTCACGTCAGAGCATGCTGATGGTGATGCTTATTGCTTGCGCTGAATCGACGCACCTTGACTACTTGAAGGATAAGTTGGCAATTAGCAGGAACACGCTACTCATCGATTTGAAGAAATTGGGATCGAGCCTAAGTGAAAGTGTTACACTTAATCATTCACGGAACCGTGGTTATTTTCTGATGGGAAATGAATGGCAGATCTTAAAACTTTTAATCAGTGTGATCAGCCATGAACAGAAGACAGCAAATGGAAAATATTTACTGAATCAGTTGAATGGTTATCCACAAGAACAAGTAGTGCATCTTGTATCATTAATTGAAAGCGGTTTAAAAATTACTTACTCTGATTCTGCTTTTAATTACTTGGTTCAGGTTCTTCGATTCAGCCTGTCGCGAATGAAAAACACAGAACAGACAGAGACATATTTTCACGGTGAAGTTTTGCACACAAAGGAGTTTGATTATCTGAGTAAGGTTCTTAAAAATCAAGGTATTGAACTTAGAAATGAAAATGACGATTTAAGTTGGATGACCTTGCTGCTGCTTAGTGCAAATACTTTACAGAATGATTCAACTCAGGATAAGGTGCTCATTCATGCCATCGAGCAGATGATTACAGCCTTTGAAGATAGGACATGTGTCACAATACGCAATAAAAATGAATTTATTGGTCGTCTACTCGGTCACATGCGTCCGGTAATTTTCAGAACTCAGTATGAATTGCCCCTGACAGGTATTGATTTCAGCCGGATCATTCGTAGCGATTCGCAAAATAACTTGCTGCTTCAGCATATTAAAAAGTGTATTCGCCCAGTTGAAATGCTGATCGGAAAACGAATCGCAGTTAATGAGATGCAACTGATTTCTTTCTATTTTGGTGCAGAGTTAAAAAAATACAGTGGTAGTTTTACTAATAAGAAACGGGCGGCTGTCATCTGTTCAAATGGCCTCGTTGTTGCAAAATTAATGCTTGATAATCTGAAAATAATTTTTCCTGAACTGAATATTGTGACAACTGCTTCTGTGCGTCAATTTGACATGTATCAGGCAGATTATGATCTCGTATTTACAACAGTACCACTGAAAACAACAATCCTACAATTTGTTATTGATCCAGTGTTAAGTGTGTCGGAGCAGCTTAAGCTACGACTGCGTGTGCTTCAAGAATTAGGCATCGAAGATATTGACTCAAATGTCAAGAATGTGATGAAAATTATTCAACGCTATTCAGATGTGCTGGAAAAAAGCAGTTTGCAGAAAGAACTAACCGAGTACTTTATCAATTTGCCAAGACAGACAGAAAGAACAGAATACAAAAAAGACAATTTACCGTCGCTGTCTCAGTATATCAAACCTCAGTATATACAGATTGCTTCTGAGCACTTGTCCTGGGAAGAAGCAATGCGTATGGCTTGCCAGCCGTTAATTCGTAGCAGAGTTATTGAAACAAGGTATGTCGATTATCTTATTCGTCAGATGAGTGATCCTCAGAATTACAGTTATCTCCGGGGAACAATAGTGATCCCGCATGCTCTTGCGGAAATGGGAGCTTTGGCAGATGGATTTGGTTTTCTCATTTCACATGAATATCTTCATTTTCCGGGTCATGACCACGTAACTATCGTCGTTCCAATTGCAATTGCAGGTCCAAATATTCACTTACGCGCTGTTGATCAGCTTGTTGATTTGGCGAGTAATCATCAGCTTCTGCAAAAAATGCAAAGAACCGGTTCAATCCGTTACATTCATCAGTTGCTCAATATTTTATAAAACACGTAAATGAAAACGTTTTAATTTAGAGGGGATAAGGATGAAAATAGAAAATTATCCGAAATTGACGACTATAATGCGTGGATACAGTTATGAAGAAGCAATGACAGTCATCAAAGTTCTGTCAAAATTCGGGCATCAAGTAGCTGTTGAAGTGACAACCAATAACCCGGATTATCTAAAAATTATTCATAATGGTTCTGAGAAATATGGTTCTCAAGTAGATATAGGCGCCGGGACGGTACTGACAGTTAAACAGGCTGCGGAGGTGATAGACAACGGAGCGGGATTCTTATTAGGTCCTATTGCTTTTACGAAGGAGATTTTCTTGCTTGCAAAGGAACATGACGTAATTACTGTCCCCGCTGCGATGACGCCCGTAGATGTCTATGCGTTGATTGAATCGGGGGCGGATATCGTCAAGATATTTCCTGCTATCACTGTTGGTCCGACTTTCTTTAAACAAATACAGGGTCCGCTTGGAAAATTGCCACTGATGGCAGTCGGAGGGATTAACCAAGACAATGCCCCGCAGTTCTTACGCGCGGGTGCGCAGTATGTTGGAGTTGGATCGGCAATGTTTAATGCCTCAGATATTCATAGCAGAAATGAAAGTGGATTGAAACGGGCAGTTCAGAATTATTTAAATATTTTACGGGATTCAGGTGATCAAAATGGATAAATCGCTGTTTGATGAGCGTGATATATTTGTTCACCAGACGTTTCATTCGCGCGATGATTTCTATGACTTTGTAACAGCTCATCTGCTCGATGAAAACAAAATTAAACCAGACTATCGAGCTAGTATTATTCAGCGGGAAAAAAATTTTCCAACCGGGCTTAATACGGGAGCGATTAAAGTCGCAATTCCACACACGGATTACACTCGGTCTAATACAACGCAGATCATCGTCACAACGCTTGCACAGCCTATCAAATTTCATCAGATGGACTGCCCAGAACGAACAATTGATGTATCAATTATCCTGCTGATATTATTTGACAAACCACAGAAACAACTGGCAATTCTGCAGCAGATGATGGAAATTGTCCAGAATCAGCAGACGCTAAACGCACTTTTGGTACAGAAAGATAAACAATCAATCATCAAAATTTTAGAGAGTATAGGAGGCTGATTAACAATGAATCAGAAAACAGTCATAGTATGTTGCGCATCATCGATGATTACGTCAACTATTGCTGCCGGGAAGGTAAGAGAAGTAGCGAAAGAGAATGGGCTACCGGAGCCGCGTATCATTCAGTGCAAGTTTTCAGAGGTTCAAGGAAATCTTGCTACAAATTCAGTTGACTTTATTGTTCCGACAGGGAGACTTGATGACAATGTAACACAAGGTGTGCTAACTATTTCAGGAACACCATTTATTACGGGTATCGGAGAAGATATTTCAAAAAATAAAATTCTTGATGCATTGAAAGCTTGACAAATCGTAAATGAAAGGGTGCGAAAAGTATGCAGATTATTGTTGAGACGCTAAAGTGGATAAGTCAGCTTGGGCCGATGGTTATGATGCCTATAATCATCTTTATTTTAGGCCTGATTTTCCGCGTGAAAATAAACACCTTGATTAAGTCCGCATTAACGATTGGTGTCGGCTTTGCCGGAGTAACAATTGTAATTAATTGGTTTGTTGCACAAGTAGGCCCCTCAGTTCATGCAATGGTGGCGAATTGGGGGATTCAAACAAGCATCATGGATGTGGGCTGGCCGGCGCGTGCGGCCGCTACATGGGCTTTTCCTCTTGCTGCAGTTGTTGTTTTCGTTGTCCTAGGGGTTAACGCGCTGATGCTGATAACAAAGCTTACGAATACAGTAATGGTCGACTTTTGGAGCTACAACCATTATATTTTTACCGGTGCACTTGTCTGGTATGTAACAAACAGTGTCGTTGTATCACTTGTTGCCGCTGCGGTCGATGCGGCCATTAGTTTTAAACTTGCTGACTGGACAGCGCCGCTCGCTCAGAAATATTTCGGATTGGAAGGTATTTCATTCCCAACGGCTAATTCGGTCGGTTGGGCACCAGTTGCTTGGCTTTTAAATAAATTATGGGATATTATTCCCGGCATTAATAAAATTGATGCACGACCAGATAAAATTCAGAAAAGATTTGGATTTGTCGGAGAACCGCTTTTTATGGGTTTCATCATTGGTATCCTCATTGGTGCGCTTGCTGAAGATAGTGTCGGAAACATTTTAATTGTGGCCATGAGCACTTCGGCAACGATGGTTTTAACACCAAAAATGATGCAAATTTTGATGGAAGGTCTAATTCCATTTGCCAATTCAGTAAAAGAATTGTTGAATAAACGTTTTCCAGGTAACAAATTCACAATTGGTGTTGATGCAGCGTTGACTGTTGCCAACTCATCAGCCATTGCTTGCGGCATTATTATGGTACCGCTTACTCTTGTGATGGCTGCTGTATTACCAGGGAATAAATTGTTGCCAATTTCAGATATTGCCTATCAGGCAATGTGGCTTTCTGCTTGGCCAGTTGCTTTCGGAAAAGGTAATATTTTTCGAGGATTGCTGTCGACAATAGTCATCACGGCATGTGTGTTGTTGATTTCAACCAATCTTGCCCCCGTTCATACGCAACTTGCATTGTCAGGGGGATTCAAATTAACGCAAGGCATGCACTATGTTTCGACCGAAGATGCAGGAACACACATCGTAGGATTCATTATCTATAAAGTTACGGAGTTCGCAAAAATGATATTCTAAATTTTTTTTAATAAAAAAGGAGCGCAAAAAAAGATATGAAAATATCAAATCTAACCGTTTACAAAGTAAAACCACGTTGGATTTTCCTAAAATTATCAACCGACGAAGGTATTGACGGCTGGGGGGAACTTATCTCTGGTACAAAAACGGAGACTGTTGTTGCCGGTGCATATGAGATGGGGAAAAAAATTATTGGACAAAATCCTTTTGAAATTGAGAGAATCTGGCAGGAATTACATCGTTCATTTTTTCGTGGGGGGCCGATAAACGGAACGATTATCTCAGGAATCGAGATGGCGTTGTGGGATATAAAGGGCAAAGCTTTGCAAGTACCTGTCTACGAGTTACTTGGAGGTGTGGCACGCGAACGGATACGCGTCTATTCTTGGATTGGCGGAGATCGCCCTGCCGATGTTGCTGCCCAGGCTGAAGAGCGTAGGACTAAAGGATTTACTGCAGTTAAGATGAATGCAACAGCTGAGTTGCATTATATAGATTCTTATCAGAAAGTTCAGGATGTTGTCGATCGTGTTGCATCGATTCGTGACCAAGTTGGCAATGATTTGGAAATCGGTATTGATTTTCACGGACGTGTCCATCGACCGATGGCGAAGGTTCTTGCAAAGGCACTTGAACCTTATCATCCCATGTTTCTTGAAGAAGTAGTGCTTCCAGAGAACTGGGAATGCTTTACGGATATTGCACGAGAAGTATCTGTTCCGCTGGCGACCGGCGAACGCCTCTACACGCGATGGGACTTTAAGAATCTCTTCCGCCAAGGGGCAGTCGACATCATTCAACCGGATGTTGCTCTCTGTGGTGGTATTCTTGAGATGCGGAAAATAGCGGCGATGGCTGAGTCTTTTGATATGGCCTGCGCACCGCATGCACCTTATGGTCCAGTATCATTAGCAGCCACTCTGCAAGTCGATGCCTGTACGTCCAACGTATTCATTCAAGAACAGAGTCTAGGCATCCACTATAATCAAGGATTTGACCTGCTTGATTTTGTGCGCAATAAAGACATTTTCCGCTATAAGAATTCTTATGTTGATTTGCCGAAATTATCAGGCCTTGGCATTGACATGGATGAAGAGAAAATAAAGGACGTTGCGCAACAGGGCCTCGTTTGGAGCAATCCAACATGGCGAAATTACGATGGTACGGCTGCTGAATGGTGATATGAATGCCAGTAGAAGAGAGGGGAGTATTAGATGATACAAAGTGTGAGTGGTCCTATTCCGGACGAAAAGCTCGGTGTGACCTATATTCACGAGCATCTATATGTTATTCCGAATGAATTGCCAAAGTATGAGGATTACACACTTGACGATATTGATCGAAGCATTGCTGAAGCAATCTCCTTTAAGAATGCAGGCGGGAAAACCATTGTTGACCTCACGCCAATTAATTATGGGCGTAACCCGAAAGTTTTAAAGAAAATTGCAGAGGGCGCCGGTATTCAGGTATTGTTCGTCACTGGATTTCACAAACAAGAGTTTCAGCCGAAGTGGTTGAGTGAACTCACGAATAGTGAAATATATAATTTTTTGATGGATGAAATTGAAAATGGTGTTACGTCATCACATCTATTGCCGGCGGCGATGAAACTTGGAACGAGCTTAAACATAATTACTGAAGATGAACAGCGTATTATTGATATTGAAGGACATGTGCAAAAAGACAGCAAGATTCCAATTATCACACATTGCGATAAGGGCACGATGGGGCTTGAACAACTCAGAAATTTGAAAAAGGCAGGAGCAGACTTGGCACATGTCTGTTTAAGTCATGTCGATTTGACAGAAGATATTTCTTACATTAAAGCAATATGTGAGACAGGAGCTAGTATTAGCTTCGATCATATTGGTCGGCATTTGGAAGATGGTGACAGGTTACGCGTTAAGATGTTGATAGAGCTAGTCAGAGACGGCTATGGCGACCAGATTTGTCTCGCCGGAGATATGGGACGGAAAAAATACTTTGAATCTTATAATGGTATGCCAGGTCTGAAGTATATTCTTACGGATCTAAAGCACACCTTACTTGAAAAACTCTCAGAAGCCGATTTTCAAAAGATGGTGAAAGATAATCCTATACGAATTTTGAGCATGCAGAAAGCCTGATCAAATATGTTATAAGCAAATGAGGCCACCATTTCTACTATAGTAGTGTTCATTGATTAGTTATGTATGAATGCTGCTTTTTTCTGTATTAAGGTGAGAAAACTTTGTCATTAACATTTATACCGAAGCTTCTCCATTTTGGTATGACTCGGGTTGCCTAGTTCTTGCCTTCTTTGTCCGTGTCAAGGGAAATAAAATATTGTTCGGCACCTACGATCAGAAGCGGAAAGACAAGATTGAGCAACTGAGGAAGCTTCGGGCAAAAAGAAATGGTGCTTGATAGCTTATCCTTTGTTATTGGGTCTAGTGCAATCTGGACCCTTTTGTTTTATAAATCGATGTTTTTGATATAGAATTTTATTGGAGTTATTTTACAATAAATAAATTAAGGGGGGCTTGAATCTATGATACAGTCTGTAGATGACAGAATAACGTTGCGAAACGGTGTCATCATGCCGGGATTTGGTCTTGGCGTATGGCGTGTGCCGGACGGGGAACCGGTGATTCAGTCTGTTCTTAATGGATTGGATGCGGGCTATCGACTGATTGATACGGCGGAACATTATCATAATGAAGGCGGGGTCGGTGAAGCGATTCGCCGCTCAGGTATCGCGCGTGATCAGCTATTCATTACTTCGAAACTATGGAATGATGATCAAGGCTACGAATCAACCTTGAAAGCTTATGACACAAGTCTAGAAAAACTTGGCTTGGATTATCTTGATCTGTATCTGATCCATTGGCCGATTACTGGTGTGTATCAAGAATCATGGAAGGCGATGGTGAAGCTTTATCAGGAAGGACGCGTCCGGGCGATTGGTGTCAGTAATTTCCATCCGCATCATATTGAATCGTTAAGAGAAGTCTCAGATGTTCTCCCATTCGTTGATCAAGTGGAACTTCATCCGCTGCTTTCGCAGGAGCCGCTGCGGCAGTATTGTAAGCAGCAAGGCATTCAAATTGAAGGCTATTCACCGCTTGGAACGGGTACTGTTCTCGATAATCCGGTAATTGGCAGAATTGCTTCTCAATATGATAAAACGCCGGCGCAAATTATTTTACGCTGGGCGCTTCAGAACGGAATTATTGTGATTCCGCGTTCCACCAAGAAAGCGCATATTGAGAGTAACGCGGCTCTCTTTGATTTTGCGCTGTCCGCAAGCGATATGTCAGCCATCGACGCGCTGAACGAAAACAAGCGCAATAATACTGATCCGGAAACGGTTTAAAAAAATAGAGATTAAAATCAAACGTCCGATTGATGGTCATAAAGACGATCGTTCGGACGTTTCTTGTATTTAGTAGAGAAAACGAGGGGGAAGAGCACATGAAAAAGATGATAGTTTCAATTGTTCTTGCGGTACTCATTGCGATATTGATAGGTTGGCCAGTCTCAATATATGAGTTGCATCGCGCTTATTTCAATGGAGCGGCAGATGAATATATCGCAGCGCAGCAGATTCCGCAGTCACGGATCATTGGCAAGCCCAAGACGTGGTATAACTACGATGGAGGCACATGGGAAAAAAGCATCAGAGTGGAAACAAGAAGGCATATCTTGAACTACTACTATACGATGCAGTATAAAAGCAAGTCACTGATGTTGAGTGTATATCAGGGACGCAACGGGATTACATCAACTAAACTAGAATATCCCCCGTTGAGCTATGATAAATAACTAGATATAAAGATTTAAAATAAGTCCATCGGGTTACTCAAACGCTTATCGCGCAACCTCGTCGTAACCCAATTTTTTAGCCGTGAGATTTCTGTGACGAGATGGCCGACTTTGCAATAAGGTGGGTCCGTTTTTTCATAATTCCTTCTGCATCCTGCTTATGATTAAAGAGCTGGTGGAAGTAGATTTAGAATGGTCTTTTTCCATTGTTGAAGCTGGTTGACATAAACACTGTATTAATAGGACAATTAGCCTCACGTCTTTTCCTCTTGTAGAATGTCGAGCATGACTTTTACTTTGACGATTTGCATGTATGATTTTCCTTTCATAGATCGACCTTAACATATTCTTGATGCATGTCTTCGTTCATGGCTCCATCATAGCAGCAGTTTATCACTCTTGAATATCAGCATTTAGTCCAGAAAAATGAAATGGGTTTACAACGTAACAATGTTATGTTACGATTGTGCTGTACAAAAGGGGAGGCCAACAATTATGGAGGAGGAACTGATTGCCAAGAAGGATCTTCTTGAACAAATGCAGATTTCTTATGGTCAGCTCTATCGTTGGAAGAGGAAACAGCTGATCCCGGAGTCGTGGTTTATAAGAAAAGCTACGTTTACAGGGCAAGAAACCTTTTTCCCGAAGAAAAAGATTCTTGAACGCATTCAGGCGATTTCGGAAATGAAGGATACACTGTCACTTGATCAACTGGCGGAACGCTTCTCCCCGCAGTCGGTGGCAAAAATTTCTTTGACTCAAACGGAACTCATCGAACGAAACATTGTTTCAAAACCGTCTGTGGACCTTTTTAATCAGTTGGCTGAACGGAGTGGTGAGTATCACTTTAATGAGTTGCTTGCGTTAAAGCTGATCGATGAATGGCTGGTCGGTGGCAGTATGAATCGTTCAGAGGTCGGGGATTTACTGACCGTTTTACAGGAGAATACGCATCAGCTCTACGATAAGAACAGTCAGCTCTATTTTATACGTAAAACGGGGGTGCCAATGTTTCTGATTACTGAGGACGATGGCGCTCTTTATTTTGATAGCGGTGTGAAAGTTATTGAAAAACTGGCTATTTCGTCGAAGGTGAGCCAACTAAAACGACTGATTGAACAGGAAACAATTGAATGAGACGAAGCGAGGGGGAGAAACAATGGCGCAAGAACGTCAGGCTAATCTGAGAGTCATGGGTGAGACGCAGTCAAATGGTGGTGTTTTCGATAAGGTAAGTGTGATGGGTGAATGCAAAGTGTTGGGCTCCATTGATGCAACTACGTGTAAAATTATGGGCGAATTTTCCGTTTCTGAAAATTTAACCTGCGCATATTTCCGCAATATGGGTGAGGTTACAATTAGTGGCAACCTTGAGGCGAAAGAATGTAAATTGCTTGGAGAGACGAATGTTGACGGATCGAGCGTCCTTAAACGGGGGACGATATTAGGCGAACTGTTTGTTACCGGCGATCTGACTGGTGAGGATTTGAACGTGCGCGGGCTCGTTCATGTAAAAGGAAATGTGTCGCTGGAAACATTATCGATGCGTGGTGGAGTGGTTATCAATGGGTTACTGAATTGCGATGATGCCGAAATCATTCTTAAATATAATATAGAAAATTATGTTAAGGAAATTGGATCAGGGCATTTTTCGGTGAAACGTCGTCATTCGCTTTTCAATCAGGGATTAACAAGGCATTTTCGTGCGGAGATAATCGAAGGCGATCGCGTTGATCTCGAGTATACGGAAGCAAAACTGGTCAGAGGTATGGATGTGGTGATTGGTGATGGCTGCGTAATTGATCGCGTGGAATACAGCGGCAGTTACCATACGAGCGGCCGTTTCAAGATTGGTGAAGTTGTTCATCTCGGGAATGAAGGTTAATTGAAGGGGGCATAACGCGATGGAACGAGAAAAGAAGAATCTCACATTATCCGGATCGGGAAGTGCGCCAGGTGGTGTGTACGAGGATGTGCGCATTAACGGCAGCGGGAAAATCGAGGGTAATATTGTATGCGATCATATTGATATTAACGGTTCTAGTCGAGTTCTCGGGGATGTGAAGGCTTCATCCGTAACAATCAGTGGGTCGGCTGTTGTGGAAAAGAAGCTGATTGCCGAGTCCGTTGTGGTTAATGGCTCGTTTAAAGTAGAGGGCGACTTTACGGGTGAGCAGATTGAAGTTAACGGTCATACAAAAATACTCGGCACTCTTCACAGTGAAAGGCTGCGCATTAATGGCATTTTAACGGCAGCGGGCGCACTTGAGGCTGAAGAACTTACATCGGAAGGTCAGCTGACTGTTGGTGGGCTGTGCAGTGCCGAACGAATTGACATCACTTTATCCGGACTCACATCACGTGTGAAAGAGGTCGGCTGCGGCACGCTAACCGTGCATCGCAGGCTGTCCTCATCTTTATTTGGATCCCTGCTTTCTGTATTAAAAATGGGAAAATTGATTGTTGATACGATCGAGGGCGACGATCTGTACTTAGAAGATACAGAAGCACAAATTGTCCGTGGCAATCGCGTGCGCATTGGCCCTGGCTGTACCATTGGTAAGGTTACGTACCAATCCGACTATGAAAAGGACGAAAAAGCAACGGTCCAATCAGCCGTGAAGGAATGACGGGAAGATGACGAGCGCGCACCTAGCAATCTATAGGTATGTGCTTGTCTACGTCATACGTAAAGTGTTCTTTTCTTGACTGGGTCTCTATTTCGAGTAGTATTGTCATCGTGAAGTAATCAATTAATCATTTGCAAATATGTAATTTTTTGTAACGTTACAATCGTGGCGGTGAGATGCGTTCAATCAAGCAGATTCATGCAAGAAGCGGAGAGAAGGGCTGCTATGCACATGCAAAAGGGTGAAATCAAAACATGCATTGAATTGCTTAAGGAATTTGAGCAGAGAGATGAACAGCCTAACTGCGCGGAGAAATTGCTGTTTGAGAATGTGGGCGGAAAGGATGTCTATAACATAACCGCTCCCTTCGAGGATGAAGGCGATCTGTTGATTGCGGGTCGTGTTGAGGATCGGAATGAGGAATTCTCCGAAGTTCATTTCTTTGTTCAAAAAGGTGGCAGCTGGGTACCTAAGAAAGATGCACCTGTTTTTCAGCTGCAGGATCCGTTTGTTACACGAATCGGCGGCGATATCGTACTTGGCGGTGTCCAAATCAAACCTTATCCCCACCAAGACTCCGTGCGTCAGTTTGTCTGGTGGACCGTCTTTTACCGTGGCACGTGTATTCACAACTTAAAAAAATTTGCCGATGGACCACTTGGCATGAAAGATATTCGCTTGATTGAATTGAACGATGGATCGATTGGCGTGTTTACTCGTCCGCAGGGGCAAATAGGCGGTCGGGGCAGGATTGGTTTTGCACGCATTCCATCGCTGGAAGCGCTCAATGCGAAAACCATTGAAGAGGCGCCTTTGCTTGACAATCTATTTGCTGATGAAGAATGGGGCGGTGCGAATGAGGTACATGTCTTGGCCAATGGTCTGCTTGGTATTCTTGGTCATGTTGCATGCTTTGATAAAACAGGTAAGCGGCATTATTATCCGATGATTTTCATATTGAATCCTAATACACGGGAAACATCGAATATTTCGCTTGTCGCGACACGTTCAAATTTTCTAAAAGGCCCATCGAAACGGCCGGATTTGGAAGATATCGTCTTCAGCGGGGGCCTTGTTCGGCAACATAACGGTAAGGTGACTTTTTTTGCTGGAACGAGTGACACGGAAGCACAGAAGATCACGCTGAAGGATCCTTTCGTGGACTATGAGCAAGAGGCGGAGATTTGAGAACAAATTCACTTAATGAGCCGGATTTGTGCATTTCAGTTGAAAAGAAATGGATAAATGAATAAAAAAGCACACATCAAATAGGCAGATGTGTGTTGGATTATCTAATGGAGATTGTATCAGTCTGGAAAAGCAGATGTTTCTGTCTTCTCTTGTAACTCTAACGCTTCACTGCAATTTGTTTACACTGAATTTACAACTTCTCTAATTTACTCATCTGTTCAAAAACATATGCAGCTTGAAGAATAACCTCATCATGACCGACTGGACCAACAAACATCATTCCGACAGGCAATCCGTTTATCTTTCCGCATGGAACATTTAATGCGGGATGACCTGTTAAATTGAAAACACACGTATTGTGAATCATACCGGTGGCTCTTGACATATATGCTTTCAAAGGAATAGTTTTTTTAGGAAGCCTTGTTGCTTTAAAAGGAACTGTTGGCATAACAATCATGTCGTAATTTCTAAAAAGATTAGTGTAAGCCTCTTTCAAATGCTGAGCCAGATTCTGAGCCTTTGCGTAATAGTCCATCTGATAAGTATCAGAAATAAACTCTCCGGCGAATAAGGCTGCTTTTACCGTTTTAGATAAATAATTTGCATTATTTACTAGACGTGCTCGGAACTCGTTCATTAGATGAGTGTCGTAATAACATTTTTCTCCGGTGCGGAAACCAGCACCGTTAATCATTTGTGTCAGTATGCCACCGTTACCAATCACATTCCAAATATGAATGCCCAACCGATGAAGGGGTAGAGAGACTTCATTTATAATGGCACCACAATTCTTAAATGTGAGTACAGATTTTCTGACAACATTGTCGACGGACTTTTCTGAGATATTTGCCCAGTCAAAGCCCTCTTTGAGAATACCGATGCGCATAGTCGCTAAGTTCATATTTAAGTAATTCGTATATTTTTTTGATTTTAGTCTGGTTTGTCTCGGATCGACATTATCAGGACCGGCAATGACCTCTAATAGCGTGGAGAGATCTTTTACGGTACGTGCCATCGGTCCCACATGATCCAGAGAGGAATCCATAGAGAAAATACCTGTATATGGAACGAGTCCCCATGTAGGCTTCAGCCCATAAATGCCACACCATGCACTTGGAATACGAATGGATCCCGCCTGATCACAACCGATTGCCATGTCCACTTCTCCACTTGCGACTAAAGCTGCGCTCCCGCTAGAAGAACCTCCTGTAGAATAATCATGATTGTAGGGATTAAGAACAGCTCCTGTATCCGAAGTGAAGCTGCTGCCATCCGAACATAAACTTTCACAAACGGCCTTTCCTAATATATCTCCGCCTTCTTGTAAAACGCGTGTAACAACAGTTGCATCACTATGCGGAACATACCCTTCTAAAATATTTGATCCATTCATCATGGGAACCTTAGCAATGCTGACATTATCTTTGATCGCTAAGGTTTTGCCCAACAACTTACCATGGTCGGCGTGCTGGATATGTGTTCGCCAATACCATGCATTAAGCGGATTGTCGCTATTATCTGGTCTATAGCCTGCAGTTCTTGGATAAGAAACTTCAATCTCCGGATCGGATATTTGGTCAAGAATTTTATAGGACTTAAAGATATCTTGATTCAATAAATTTTTATAATCCTCGATCTCGCTCTCCTTGAGAGTCAGATGATATTTAGAAGCAATCATTCTAAGCGTCGTTGTATCAACTTCAGGCATCAACTTGTTCACCCACTTGAATGAAATGGAGGTAACTAAATGGATATCATAGAAATTGAATCATTTCTGATAATCGCCAAAGAGAAGAGTATATCTAAAGCTGCAGAATATTTGCATATTACGCAGCCGACACTGAGCATCCGCATAAAGAAGTTGGAAAAAAGTTTGGGGTTTTGCTTAATTCGAAGAAGCTGGGAAGGCACCACGCTGACACAAGAGGGCTTTTATTTTTTGCCGTATGCCGTTCAACTGATGCAAAATTTAAAGGACTCACGATTGATTTTAACAGAGGAATTTCATCGGATAATGGAGATACGATATCAGGAGTTAAGTGAAAAAAGTGCTGTACGCATTGGCATCGATACGTGGCTAACACACATATTCTCCTATAAGATTATTGAGTTTTTTCAGAGAAATTATCCGAGTGTAGACTGTCAAATTGTTGCCCAGTCGAGTCAGACACTGACCAATATGATTGATTTTAATTTATTAGATATAGCGATTAGATATAATTTGTTTGCCAAAGATGATACCATAAATTTAATATTGAGCGACGATCTACTTTTAGTGTATTGCTCAAAAATACGTGTTCATTTTAACGGCCAAAATTTTACTGGAACGGAACTTGAGTCGCTGCCCTTTCTTATTTTCGATAATCCTGTTCTTATCTACCACAGTGCCTATACGTTTCCTATTTTCAGAAAATTGAAGATAAAGCACTATAAAACTATCAATGATGTGACTGTTATGCTGAATTTAATTGCGCTTGGTAAAGCCTATACGATTATCCCTAAATCATGTTTGCATGCTTATCTTATGAGTGACATGAAACTGCCGCTGAGAATTATAAATCTTGGAGAAATATTGCCCAAGTTGTTTATAGAAATGATTAGCTCACCGAGATTTAATCATCTGCACGATCGGTCGGAACTATCAAAGAAACTAATCGCCTTATTAAAAGACATTAAATAATTCGCTCATGCATAGAGTATAGAAATTTTTTATAATATTGATTTATTTAAATTTACTGATAGTATGTATTTTAAAAAGGAGAGGTGAATGGGAAATGAAAGATATTATGAATCTGTCGGTTGTTACATTTAATGCCACTTGGGGTGAAAAAGAAAAAAATTTGAACCGAATTAAAGGCTATATCGAAAGTGCAGCACGGCGCGGTACCGATTTTATAGTTTTCCCAGAGATGGCTTTAACTGGATATGATGATGAAGCGGAGAAACCACTCGAAGAAAAAATGCAATTCAAACTCTCCGAACTGATACCTGGACCCTCAACGGATGAAATTGCCAAATTAACCCAAAAATACGGCATTTATGCAGTAATGGGTATGCCAGAAAAAGATAAGGATGACCCAACCAAGTTGTATAATAGCGTCGCCGTTTTTTCTCCGGAGGGCCTTGTTGGTTCTTACCGTAAGATGCATTTGCCTGCGCCTGAACCTAATTGGGCGGTGAGGGGTGATAAACCATTCATTCTAGACACGCCATGGGGACCCATTGGACTAGCCATTTGTTATGATTCATACTGTTTCCCGGAACTCATGCGCTACTATACCGCGAAGGGTTGCCGTCTTTATATAAACAGCACCGCTTTAGCAGTATGCCATGGGAAAGGGCTAGGTACAACGACCTTGGAAGCTGGAGTAATACGCGAGGGAATTTATATAGCATCTGCAAATCTTGGCGGCAAAGATCTCTATAATGAATTCTGGGGCGGAAGCAGCATTATTGGACCAAGTCGTAAGCTTTGGGAACCTTATTATTATGCGGGACATACATTTACGAATGAAGTCGCCTCAGAGTCGGAACTATTCACAGCAACTATTGATTTGACGCTGGCCGACCGTGCCTTGTTCAAATACAATCCATCTGTAAAGGGAACCGACTGGCGCCCGGATAAGTATATTGAAATGTTCGAGGATGTAAAAGAAAAAGAAGATGTATTCAGTTAACCATTTTTAAAATGAACGCAGGCCAAGCATAAATTCTATAAGAAAGAAATCCGTGATTATTCCATTGGAAATAAAAAGAAACGAGTCCATTTAACCAAATTGGGCTCGTTTCTTTGTTGCTCTATACAATACTCCGGCTGTCCTACCAGTTCTTCATATAAATTCCCGGACAGGGTGGGTATACGCATAGTTTGTTAATTGCTCATACGCATGGGCGATTCTTAATAGCGTGTCTTCTTTGCCATATTGGCCAACGACCATCATGCCAACGGGTAATCCCTTAATTAATCCGCAAGGGATGGTTAAAGCGGGATGACCGGTGACATCGAAGGCACCAGTGTTTGTATCGACACCGAATGAGCATTTAATTTGTTCTGCTAAGCTGGCCTTCTTCTCAGGAAGTTTTGTAGCTGTGTAGGGTACAGTAGGCATGACCAAAACGTCGAAGTCATTCAATGCACGATTATAGGCATCTTTTAATTGATTACCGAGATTTTGCGCCTTTGCATAAAATTTTCCATTATAGGTTTGTTGCATATACTGACCCGTTAACAAAGTTAATTTGGCTGCTGCTGACAGCGCATCGCTTTTCGTCTGCATTCCTTTAACAAAGGTGTCAAGAAGTTCGGTTTGATAGTACCCGTGCCACCCCGTGCCGAGTGAACGCCCAGCAAACATCTGGGCAGCCGTACCTTCTGTATTGATTATATTGGCGATGTGAATGCCATGTCGATGCCAAGGAATGGATACGTAATCGACAACAGCTTCTTTTTCTGTCAATGATTGGGCAGCCTGTACTACTAAATTATCCACCTGTTCATCTGAGCAGGGCCAATTAAATCCTTCGTTGACAATCCCAATGCGCAGGCCTTTAATTCCCGTATCTAAATTCTGAATGGATGGTTTTTGTAAAGAGGATCGTGGATCATGTACATCTGGACCGGCAATAACATCAAGCAGCATAGCCAGTTCCTGCGATGTTCGTGCCATTGGACCACAGTGATCCAGTGAACGATCCACTGAAAAAATCCCTGTATATGGAACTAATCCCCATGTCGGCTTAAGGCCAAGAATACCACACCATGAACTTGGCATACGGATGGAGCCAGTCTGATCGCATCCGATAGCCATGTCTACTTGACCGGTTGCCACGAGCACTGCGCTGCCACTCGACGATCCGCCAGCAGAACAAGCAGTATTATATGGGTTTAGAACAGGACCGGTGTCTGAAGTGAAGCTGCTGCAATCACAGCAGAAGCTTTCGCAAACGGCTTTTCCAGCGATTTCTCCGGCTTCATCGAGAATCCGTGTAACAATAGTGGCGTCAATATCTGGTATAAAACCTTCAAGTACTTTAGAACCATTCATCATTGGTATGCCGGCTGCGCTGATATTATCCTTAAGCGCAATTCGCTTCCCTTCCAGCCTTCCATGCGGTGCGTGCTCAATGGTTGTCTTCCAATACCAAGCATTGAGAGGATTCTCTTCCTTTCCTGGCCGATAACCTGAAGATCTTTTATACTTCACGGGCAGCTTCTGTTCGGGCAATTGAGCGACATGTTCATAGGATTCAAACATTTCATCCTGAATTAACTGTTGATAGTCACGTGTTTCTTCATCACTCATCGTCATCTGATAGGATGCGAGAATACTTTGCAAAATAGTCATATCCGGCTTTTCCAACCGACTGTTCTCCCCTCGTGACAATATCAATGATAGAAAAATAAAGGAGCATGTCAGACTGCAGAACCTGACGTGCCCCTGTTATTATTATGAAAGATCATCTGTTATTTCAATCTTTTTCCCAAATATTTTGAGAAAGATTAAATAAACAATGCCAATCGCAAGCCAAGTGAATCCAAGTGTTTTTGCCAGGGGATCAAGATTCCACCAGACGAAACCGATAATGAGGAATCCAATGATTGGCATAACAAGATATTTGAAGTACTGTTTGCTTTGCTTCTTTCTTAAGTAAAAATTAATGACAGCAATGTGAAGAATTAAGAAAGAAGATAGGGCACCGAAATTAACGACGGATGCCAATTTACCGATCTGCGAAGCGAAGATGGTGGTGACGATCAGTGAAATAACGGCAACGAGAATAGTGCTGATATAAGGTGTTTTAAATTTGGGGTGAATCTTAGCAAGAATATGCGGCAATTTCCGATCACGCGCCATGCTGTAGAGAATGCGTGAGATTGCCGTTTGCGCGACAAGTGCGTCAGCAATTCCCCAGGATACGGCTGTGGCGACTATCGTCACAATCCTCAGCCAGTTTCCACCAGCAATACCAGCCACTTGATAGAAAGCAGTGTCCGGATCTTTGAACGCATGGTAGTCTGGGAAAATAAGGGCAGCAACCCAGGTTTGGACAATAAACAAGACGCCGACAAGAATTAATGAAAGAACGGTTGCCCGCCCCACTGCCTTTTTGCCACCCTTTGATTCTTCCGATAGCGTTGAAATGGCATCAAACCCAAGAAAACTCAAAACGGCAATGGACACGGCGCCCATAACTGTTGGTATGGAGAATTCGGATGGATTGAATAATGGATGGAAGCTGAATGTCGCTCCATTCACATGATGCGTGATCGCCGTTATTCCAATGACAATGAAAATTGCCAAAACAATAAATTCAAGAATCAAAATTATTTTATTTGCTTTTGCGGTAAATACAATGCCACGAATATTAATTAACGTATTGGACCCGATAAAAAGGATCAACCATACGAAAACCGGAATCTGTGGAATAATATCGGTGAGAGCGACTGCACTGACAAGGTAAAGAAGTGCAGGGATGAAGATATAGTCGAGAAGGATTAGCCATCCGGCGATAAAACCCACATTATCGTTTATTCCTCTTTGCGCGTACGAATAAACGGACCCTGCAATCGGTATCGCCTGTGACATTTTTGAATAGCTGAGCGCTGTGAAAAGCATGCCAATCATGCCAATCGCATAGGCGAGAGCCACCATGCCGTGAGATCCGATGGCAATCTGCCCGTAGATACCAAATGGAGCAATCGGAACCATGAAAATCAGACCATAGACCAATAAATCAGTAAATGACAGTGCGCGGTTTAATTCCTGCTTGTAGTTATTATTGGATCCTTTTTGTTCTGTCAATCTGTTCACCTCGTAATTTTTATAGGATAGGCAATTTATAGAGATCGAGGAACCAGCGAGGGACGACGAATCGTGCCGTACGTTTTGGATCAACCATCTGAGAAACTTGTACGTCACCAATGGCGCTGAGTAACATAGTTAACTCGGGAAGACTAAGATCAACGGCTGGTGACAGCAGATCAATCATCCCCTCGACACTGTTTTGCGCGGCTTCATCGAGTGTGTTGGCTGAAGCAATAAGCGCAATTCCTTGATCGTTTGAGAGAAGCGGCGTATTGAGCTTCAAATCGTCTCTGATTTCAAATCGAACAGTGGCTGAACCGGCAATCTCAACACCCGAAACACCAATTTCGCCATCGCCCATTGCAGCATGCATGTCCCCAAGTCCAAATAGAGCGCCTTGATGATAAATTGGAAAATAGAGAGTGGTATGTTCCGTGATAAGCGTCGTATCCATATTGCCGCCATGCGATCCGGGCGTTCCACAATTGACTGGCTCTCCTTCAGGTGCCACACCGATGACGCCAATCATTTTCCGCAAAGGAATTTTAATTGTATCATTGAAAATAATTTGATTGTCATTAATATGTGTGATCTTGAAAGATAAGCCGCTTAGACGATGGCCCATTGTGCCTAAGTCCTTGCCTGTTGATAAAACGCCTTTGCTTGTAATTTGTATATCCTCTATATGGACCGCCAGTACTTTGCCAGGTTCGGCTCCTTCGATATAGATTGGACCGGTGGCTGGATTGATGCGATTCCAATCAATTGCATCATAGTCCGTCTCTTCTGAACTCACTTGATCTTCAAAACAATCGTAAGTTTCAATAACGACCTTGTCACCCGGTTTGACGTGAGCGACGGGCTTATTATCTTTACTGAATGCGTAAATAGGTTTTCCTTTATTGACATGAACAGTCACCAACTGCACCCCCTAATTAATGATTACATTAAGTATAAGAGGCCATCGATGTGAAAAGTTGCGATATACTATCCATATTTTATAAAAATCTATCATAAATGTAATAAAATCTTACATAAGCAGCGAATCATTTGGATGAACAGACTGATTGCGAAACTGGCTTCCAAGATAACTAATGGGGAGAAATGGGCAGCAAGTAAAAAGAGACCAAAAAGTGCCCCGATAATTGTTGGCATAAGTGCAGGCAGCGTCATTTTTTCCGCTGAGATAATCAGTAGGAGAAAGGACGCGATCGATGTAATGCATAAAATCGCAACGAATTGGATACTGTAGAGCAACGCTGCGTATGAAGGCTGCCAGCCTATGCAAAGCAGCAGCAAGCATCCTAATGTGATAAGATGTACATTTTTAAAAAAAGAAAGAGTCGGCTGCTTTATTTCAGCAAGGAATAAGAAAACGGCATCCATAAGCGCTTTTAAACTAGCCATCGCACTGATTAATCCAATGGCGAGCAGCGCGGCGATAAAAAGAGACATAATAGGACGGGAGTACGTGGCAAGTGCATGCCCCACAGCATTTAAAGACTGAAGGGGAAGAAGTGTAATACTTTGCACAAAGACGCCAATAAATAACAAGGCCAAGGCAAGACTTATTAAGCAGAAACTGGCAATTTGGTAAACGCCTTTAATTCTATTGGCTTTTATTGAGAAATGAAGATGCCAGAGGGAGATATTAGTCAGCAAATAACCAAAATAAATCATGAGAAAGATAAAGAACCAAACAGATTGGGCAAAGATTGTTGAAGCGATAGCGGTTTGCAAACGGTTCTGCTCTATCGTCCACAGCTCATAGATGGTTTTGATGCCGTTTGTCAGATAGACATTCAGAAGAAGACAAGTCATTAGACCGAATATTAAAATAATGAAAATGCGGCTCGCTTTTGTGACCGCTTGATAGCCGCCCATCACCGAATAGACGTAGACAAGAAAAATAATGGCAATAGCAACAAGTAAATTGGGAATGTGGAACAGCTCGGAAAGTGTTGTTGTCATCCACGTTAACTCGGCCAACAATGAGAAAAGCGAAATAAATGCCATGATACTCAGCAAAACACGGTAGGCAGATGATGTTGTCCGTGTTTTGAAAAAGGTTAGAGGTGTTTGATTGGGTTTGCTCAAATGGTCCACGATCTGTATCTGTGCCTGCCTTTGAAAATATAAGGACAGAAAAACGACACCCATACTGCATCCGATGATCCAATAGATAGTATTGACGGAAATGATTTGAAATAAAAGGATGAATAGAAAACCCTTGAGTAAATTGGATAGAAGCAACAAGGTTCCTTCATTTAAGCCAATTTTTCTGCGAATCCACACATAGTTGGCAATAGAGGTCGTTCGTTTTACGAATGACAGGGAGAAGATTAATAAGAGCAAATAAATGAAAAATAAGTCGTTAATAGTCATGGTAATCCAATCTTTTCTCTTTTGAATTGAGTGGGCGTCATTTTCTCATACTTCTTAAAAGAATTGGTAAAATAATTCTGGCTTGAGTAGCCAACTGTATCTGAAATGTATTGCAGAGAATATTCTGGATGCTCGATCATCAATTTTTTTGCCTGATTAATACGCAATTGGGCGAGATATTCATTATACGAAGCGTGGAGTTCATCATTAAACCGCTTGCTTAGATAATTCGCTGACACATGGCTATAGGCTGCTACATCCTGTAGTCGAATATTCTTTGCGTAATTATTCTGCACAAATTTCATTGCTTGTTGAAGCAATGGTGTAACTGACAGTACTTGATTTTTCTTCTCTAAAGAATCTAACCGTTCATAGAGTTCCTTCTGAATAATGGGTTTGACAAGATAGTCTGCCGCGTTCAGTTTAATCGCCCGTTTCGCATACTCGAAATTTTGGTAGGCAGTGATGATGACGAATTTTATGTCCGCGGATAGGTGCTGCAGTCTGTCTGCGAGATCGAGTCCGGATTCTCCGCTCAAATGAATATCCAGCAATGCGAGATGAATGAAGTGATTAGAGGCTATAGAGAGCGCTTCAGTGCCATCCTCTGCACAGAATAAGTTCCAGTGTGGGTAGCGTTTATAAATTAATTGTGTGAGCTGCTCCAGTTCAAGATATTCATCATCTACCATGAGTACATTCATTTCTCGCCCTCCGTTAACGCGATATATGGCCACACAACTTGGACTATTGTTTCATTTTCCTTATTTTTAGTGATGCTGATATCTGTGTAAAGATCAAAGATGAGATATAAGCGTTTGCGAATATTTTCCAACCCAATCCCATTGGAGTTATTTAAATTCAGTGATCCACCGCCATTATCAATCACTCTAAGCTGCACCCAATTACCAAGCCGTTCAAAATAAATGGCCAGTTTCTTTTGTCCTTTTTGTTCATCAAGCCCATGCTTAAATGCATTTTCCACAATTATTTGCAGTGTATACGGAGGAATGCAGGCAGGCATGTCTAATTTCTCAATTCGCAAGGAGATATCCAGCTTTTTTCCAAAACGGAGTCTTTGAATGCTTAGATAGTTCTTGACGTGCACAAGTTCTTCATCAAATGATATGAGGTCTTGTTTCTCTGTGTATTTGTATCTCAAATACATTGAGAAGTTTTCGATGCTCTCAATAAGTTCTTTTCGTCTGTTCAGTCGTGCAAGTGAAAGTACGATATTCAACGTATTGAACATAAAATGCGGCTGGATTTGTCTGCTTAATTGTAAGAGCTCACTCTCTTGAAGCTGATTCTGCAGATGAATCTGCGTATTCTCAAGTTCGAGTATATCGATTTCTCGTTCGAAAATGGGCAGTGAAAACAAAAGGAAAAATGACAGGAAAATGATCAGCACACTTAGGAATACAAGACCTTCAAAGAGAGACAGCGTCATAATCGAATGGTTCACCTGCCTTTTTATTATAATAGCATGTCCCATAGTCCACGTGCATTTACTTATCACTCACTTGATTTGCTGTCCAATCCTCAGATCGTTAGCAGAAGTAATCTCCTCACTCATCATATTATTATCTAATTATTGGTAATTATTACAATTATAGCAATAAATCGTTCTGATTCTGTCACGCTTTCATCAGCGCAGTCATGATAATATTAATTGGTGAAACAAACATAGTTATATATACCTATAATTTTTTTCGTAGTAAAAACATATAGAGCGAATTGTTTGGGAGTGAGGGTCTTGCAGCGCATGCAAAAAATGATACAGGCCATTTCATTGGACGGGTATATTTGGATTTGGCATCTGATCATCTTTATCGTGGTTATTGGCTGGTTGGGTATTTCGGATGCTATGAGTGGGCACACATTCTTCAATATGGAAAATTCAATAATGTCTGGATTGCTGATCTTGATGCTCGCCGTTTACGGCATTGTGATGCATTTAAAAGTAGTTAAACCTTTTAAAAAAATTAATCAGGTTCTTTCCGCTCGAAAAAAAGGTGTCATCGTGCCACTTTATAATGATCAGGAATTAATTAATCAGGATGTTCGACAAATCTACTTCGAAATTGATCAGCTGCTTAATGGATTAGAGAAGTATGATAAGAGTGTGCGCCGGAACTTTGATATCCTGCATAATCAGTCAGACCAACTAGCGGCTACGCTGCAGGAGAACCAAGCAGCCCACGGAGAAATTTCTGGCGCGATTAATCGGACGGCAGAATTGACAGAAAATCAACTCAGCAATGTACAAGATATGCGCAGTCATATTGAGCGGGTTCATCAATCCATCCAATCCGCAGATGAGCATATGCGAATTCTATCGCAATTGTCAACGCACTGCGAACAGGTGGTAACGAATGGCGTCGTGATATCGAATCAAACTGAAAATAAAATAAGGGAAATTATACGCCAGATCAAAGGCTCCGAACAGGCCTCGCTTGACATGTCTATACAATTCAGCGCATTGAATGAAGTCGTCACAGTGATTGATGATATTGCTCGTCAGATTAAGCTGCTATCGCTTAATGCCAGCATCGAGGCTGAACATGCGGGCGCTTCTGGGAGGGGCTTTGGCGTTGTTGCGCAGGAAATTAATAAATTGGCCAAGGATACGACGGAATCAGTTGCAACCATTACCGAGTCCGTGGCGGCGATGAATACGAGTATTCACTTAAATACAGAATCAAGCCAGAGTGTATTGAAAATAGCTCAGGAAGGTATTGATGCGGTAAATGCCAATACTTCAGTATTTGAAACGGTTGAACAATCAGTTGGAGACGTCTTAGCACGGATAAAAAAGGTAAATGAGGAAGTTTCTAATATTTCCCGTGAATTTGACCAATCTGTTGCGTCCTCTGCTCAGCTTGGAGGAATGGCAACACATATATTTAAAGAGACGGAGACAGTTTCAGCAGCTGCTGAAGAGCAAAATGCATCTATGAACGAAATTGCTCAAAGTGCGGATGTCCTAGTCAAAATTTCAGAAGAATTTGGTCAGCTGTTGACGAGTAAATCTTATTAATCAATGCACTAAGAGCCACTTGAATGACAGGAAAATGCAGAGTGACACGCGATCACATCCGACTCAAGGATGGATAGGTGTCACTCTTTGCTTGATTTAAATTCAATAGTCCACGTTACTTTATAAATTGAGATTTAATTCACTTTTTTTCATTTTTCCTAAATAACGATAGATAGTTGCTTCGGAAGTACTTAATTCCTCCGCGACAATACTGACAATCCCTTTGAGTAAAAAGATCCCGTTATCATTGAGCCGTTGAACAACTTCAAGTTTTTCTTGCTGAGACATTCTTTCTGCGGGCACATTCATACTGGAAACAATTTCTTTGATACTGCTTGTCGCCACATCCTTGATGGATGGACTGAGATGTTCCACATCATTAGTCATATGCAAATTCGTATCGACACCCACAAATTTGCTTAAATAGCCAATGATATCTTCAATTTTCTTGTAATTAATATTAATGCATAGCATTCCGATGATTTTTTGATTATCATCTCTGATGAAATAAGTCGAGGAACGTAACGTCGTTCCGTCCTGTGCCACACCTTCGTAATTGGTAATATATGATTTGTTGTTTTCCTGTCCTTCTTTTAATGTTTTTAATATAAGATTGGTTGCTGGTGATCCAATTGTTCTTCCACTTAAATTCGTGGTACTCATCGCAACGACAGAATTCTCGAGATCTGTAACATCGTGCAGAATGATTTCAACATCATCACCGAATACTTCCCCTAAAAAATCTACTAAATGTTTATATCGCATTAACTGTTGTCTAATTTTAATCGCCTTCCGCTATAATAAATTATTAACATGATAATAATTTATTTCATTTTGTTCAATTTGTCAATCTATTTAATTATATAAAATAATTAGAAAGTTCAATTGACAATATATGAAATACGCGCAATAATACGTACTATCATTTAATAATTTCTCATTGCAATAATAAATTTATTTTATCAGACCCCGTTTTTCTATAAACCAAGCGTATAATAATTTAAATAATTTACTATTTCCTATATTGACAAAAAATTCGAAAAGATCAATAATCATATATAATAAATTATTATCGCAATAATAATTTATTATATATGATTGGGAGGTGAATAAAGTACGTGGAATTTATAAACAAACATGTCATTATTACAGGTGCAAGTAGTGGTATTGGCAGAGAAACATCAATTGAATTAGCGAATGAAGGATACACGGTTCATTTAATTGGTCGCAACAAAGAGCGATTAGCTGATCTTCATACGCAATTATTAAAGAATGGCGCACATAGTTTTAGCTATACGGTTGATCTCACTGACCAAGAAGCAATTAAGACTACTTTTGAAGAAATTTATTCAACCATTGGAACAGCTACAATTAGTGGATTAGTCAATTCAGCTGGTGTTTTTTATGAAACGGATATAATGGACTATCGAGATAATTCTTGGAGAGACATAATGGAAGTTAATTTTTTCGGTACTTTATACCCGTGTTTGGCTCTATTACCACGTTTGATCGAGCAACAGTCGGGGAGTATTATCATGGTCACATCCATTGATGCTTTTGATGGAATTATGGATTATGCGGCTTACTCTGCCTCAAAAGGCGCAGTTACGAGTTTGACAAAAACATTGTCTTTAGAGGTATCAACCAGCAATGTTCGGGTAAACGCAGTTGTTCCTGGAATTACAGATACTGAAATGACTCATGATCGAATTAAACAGAATGAGCAGGCTTATAAAAATAAAATTCCTTTACAGCGCCCCGCAAGTCCATCAGAAATAGCGAAACCAATCTTGTTTCTTCTGTCGGACGCAGCTAGTTATATAACTGGACAAAGCATTCATGTGAATGGCGGATGGCGTCGCGCTTAGTATCGAATACAAGCCATCCGTCCTGTGTCAAAGCTTGACGAAATTAATTAATTGTTCAGGAGGCTGATTGAGTGTATCTTGATGAACTTATTGATCGGAGAGAGTCTGATAGTGTTAAATGGAACGACGAGATACTCTCGCAAAATAATCGGGCGGATATTATCCCAATGTGGATAGCAGATATGGATTTCAAAGCACCGCAAGAAGTATTGGATGCTATCAAGAAATGCGCGGATTTTGGCGTTTTTGGCTACACGCGATGTCCGGACAGAGTGACTGACAGCATTCATAATTGGCTAAAGATGAAGTATCAATGGGAAATTGATAAGCAGTCAATTATCCTCAATCATAATGTTGTTTCCAGCCTATCGCTCGCTCTTCGTGCGTTAACTGAAGAAGGGGATAAAGTGCTGATTCATTCACCCGTTTACAACCCCTTCTTTGAACAGATTAAGCATCTAAATCGGAGAGTTGTCTCTTCGGCGTTGCGCGTGAAAGATGCTCGATACGTTATGGATTTCGAAGACATGGAGCAGAAGATTGACAGAGAAGAGGTTCGCTGCATTCTTATCTGCTCGCCGCACAATCCTGGCGGACGGATCTGGAGCGAGGAAGAACTAGAGAAGGTTCTTGAATTAAGCAAAACATATCATATACCCGTGATTTCGGACGAGATTCATTCTGATCTTGTGTTGTTTGGAAAGACACATCATCCTATTGCTAAGCTTGCCGGCGATGACAATGCGCAAATTGTGACGTTGATGGCGCCTACGAAAACGTTCAATCTGGCGGGTATTGGTCCATCGTATATTCTGTCTTTTAACAAGAAGCTGACGGAGCGTATTAAATACTTGCAAACCGTTATGGTCTACCCACAAATCAATCGTTTCCAGATTGAAGCCATCTGTGCGGCCTATCAATACGGTTGTGAGTGGTTAAGGCAATTACTCAGCTATATTGAACAGAACATCAGTCTTGCAAAGAACATACTTGCTGCAATTCCAGAACTGCAGGTCATGAAGCAGGATGCCAGTTATTTGATGTGGGTCGACTATAAGAAATTGGCCATTTCTGAGGAAGTATTGCGGACGGCTTTAATTGAAGCGAGTGTTTTTCCGCAAATGGGCAGTATCTACGGGCCGGAAGGCAATCATTGTATCCGTATCAATATCGCCGCACCCCGTCAAACAGTGGAAGAAGGGCTCAGGAGAATAGTGAAGGCCTTTCAAAGCGTGCGCGCGAAGGTACAAAACTAATCATTACGTACTCGACTAATGAATAAAGGAGATGTAAATGTCCATGTATAACCGTGAAGAAGTGTTGGAAGCCCTACACAATAAAAATAATAAGGTAACGCCAGTGTCTTTTTGGCGTCACTTCGCGCCGGATGAATTTGTCGATGCCTTGAGTGAGCCAAGCGTCGTTCAGACAAATATTGAAGGACTTCGTAAATACGTTCAGGATGTTCATCCGGATTTTGTAAAGTTGATGACAGACGGGTACTTCCAATATCCAATGCTCAAGGTGGCGGACATACACGATAGTTCGTCATTGCAGCAATTGGAAAATCTTCCGGAAGATCATCCATGGCTGACGGGTCAGGCGGAATTGGTGAAAAAGCAGATTGCTGTCGTAGAGGGACGCGTAACCTTCTATAACGTCTTTTCACCATTGACTGTTTTAAAATGGGCGTTAATTGGTTACCACTCTGCTGATCTTGCTCAGGCAGATCGCCTTCTTGCTGATCTCTACGAACAGGATCCGGACGGGCTGAAAGAGGTGCTGCTGAAAATCGGGGCCGATGTCAAAAAGCAAATTAAGATCGCTACGGATAACGGCGCGGATGGCATTTATTACAGCACACAATCTATACAGGACTCGCGAACAGACAATAAGACATTTTTCAAAGAAATTCAGGAAGTTGTTGACTTAGATGTCATCGAGCAAATCAATAGCTGCTCGGATTTAAATATCCTGCATATTTGCGGATTTGCTGGGGCGACCAATCACCTTGAGTGGTTCAAAGATTATCCATTGCAAATCATTAACTGGGCAACTCATGTCGACAAATGCTCGCTCAGTGAAGGGAAGAAGCTATTTGCCGGTAAAGTCGTCCTTGGTGGATTTGGCAATACCGATGAGGACATTCTGTATGCGGGAACCAAGCAGCAGATTCAGGAAGAGGTCAAGCGAATTATTGAAGATGCGGGGAAAGAAGGTGTAATCATTGGCGCCGACTGCACCATTTTGCGGGATACACCAGTGGAACATCTGCTATGGGCCGAAGACGCGACTCACACTCTATAATTTCAGGTAGGTGAAGGCATTGCCATTGCTAGAAGTCAGTCATTTGAAAAAGGAATTTAGTGGCAATCTTGTATTGAAGGACGTGGCTTTCAGCCTTGATCATGGTGAAGTAATCGTCATCATCGGTCCGAGTGGATCAGGGAAAACAACCTTTCTGCGCAATTTGAATTTCTTAGAGCGAGCAGACAGCGGTGAGATGACGTTCTCCGGTAAGAAAATCAACTTGGCCAAGCCGCTGAAAACAGATATATTATGGGTTCGCCGACATACGGCAATGGTTTTCCAAAATTATAATCTATTCAAGAATAAAACGGCTTTGGAGAATGTTGAAGAGGGGCTTATTTTCGGACAAGGGAAGTCTAGAAATGAAGCAAGAGAGATCGCCATGGAGGCTCTCTCAAGCGTGAATATGACGGGGAAGAAGGACTATTATCCGTCCCAGCTCTCGGGAGGTCAGCAGCAAAGAATTGGCATTGCGCGTGCCACAGCGCTTCATCCAGATATTATTCTGTTTGATGAGCCAACATCAGCTTTGGATCCGGAACTCGTCGGTGGCGTCATCGCCGATATGAAGAATCTGGCACAGGCTGGGCAGACGATGATTGTGGTCACGCACTTGATGTCGTTCGCGCAAACTGTCGCCTCACGAGTCGTCTTCTTTGCCGACGGACAGATTGTCGAAAGTGGAACGCCAGAAGAAGTATTTGAGGATCCGAAGCATGATCGGACAAAGATGTTCTTATCGGCTATTTCCAAAGATCGGTAACGGGGAGGGATGAACTTGCCGACAAGTGAGATTGTCATTGCGTTATTGAAGGGATTGCCCAATACCCTAATCTTATTAATTGCTTCATTTATTTTTTCCTGTGTTTTAGGCATTGCAGTGACTTGGATGCATTTGCAAAAGGATAACGTGCTTCAAGGAATTGCTCGCGTTTATATCGGCCTTGTTCGCGGGACACCGCCGCTATTGATGTTGTTATTGTCCTATTATGGGCTGCCGAAGTTACTCGGTTTTGTTGGTATCGACGTCAATGATTGGTCGAAACTGTTTTTCGGCATTGTTGGTTTATCAGTTGGTTGGGGCGGCTATATGACGGAAGCGTTCCGTTCGGCTTATTTATCGGTCGATAAAGGACAGATAGAGGCGGCCTACTCTGTTGGGTTAACTACAAATCATGCCTTTAGGCGCATCCTTTTGCCTCAGGCATTCCTGATCGCGATTCCCAATATACAGAATCTAGTGATCGGTCTATTAAAAGCCACCTCTTTAGTTTATGTGATGGGGCTGGCTGATATGTATCAGAATGCGACGGTGCTTTCCAATGTCAATCAGGGTGTTTTTCAATTGAAAATTTTTCTGATACTGGCGACATTCTATTGGATTCTAGCTCTATTAATTGAGTGGTTCTTTCGTGACTATCAAAAGCAGCATAAGCATGTGAAAGCATAGGGGGCCAATAATGAATATAAAATTTACACTTGAATCATTGCCTCAAGTTGCCTCTGTTCTTCCAGTCACATTGTTTATCGCTATCGTCGCAACATTCGTTGGCTTTCTATTAGCGATAGGAATTGCCATCGCTCGTGAACGAAAAATTAAGGTGCTGGCACAGGTTCTAGGTGTTCTTGTTTCGTTTATTCGCGGGACGCCAATGATTGTTCAATTGTATGTGGTTTATTATGGATTGCCTCAGTTGTTAATGTATCTGGCAAATCTGGGACTCGATGTGCAGCCGCAATCACTGCCGCATATGATTATCGCTGTATCAGCCTATGCACTGAATGCCGCGGCCAATCTGTCTGAGACGATCCGCTCGGCATACCGTTCGGTAGATTATGGACAATATGAGGCGGCGATATCTGTTGGAATGACACCCACTCGGGCCATGCGCCAGATTATCATTCCACAGCTAATTGTGAATCTTGTACCTAACTTTTCCAATTTCTTTCTGGATCTTATTAAGGATACATCACTTGTGTATAATATCGGCATTGTTGAAATTATGGCAAAGGCCAATATCATCGCTTCATTAGGGTTTCAGTATTTGGAGACCTATTTAGATGCTTTATTCGTTTATCTGGTTATCTGCTTTGTTTTCGGGAAACTTCTTCAGGTGGTCGAGGTTCTGCTCCGCAAACATGTATTTTCTAATTCGTTAAAGACGGCGTAAAGAACTCAAAGAGACTAAGTGTGAGAAAAACTAAAGCTTAGCCTTTGTCTAAAGACGCGGCTTAGCCAAATTTTCTATAAAAAATCAGGGAGGCAAGTGTATGAAAAAGCGTGGGTGGATTTATGCAGCAGCTGTTGTCGTAATTATTCTGATCATCGCAGGTGTTCATTTTCTGACGAATGGCGGTAGTCAGTCGTCCAAGGGGAAGGTGACAGTCGTTAATGTAGTCGGTGTGACCGCTAATCGCCCATATACGTTTCCGGATGGCAATAAGATTGGCGGCTATGATGGTGAACTTTTGGCCCGTCTTGACAAAGACTTGCCGCAATATAAGTTCAAGTATTCAACGACGTCACAGAATTCGGTGTTTGTCGGTTTGCAATCTGGTAAATATGATCTAGCCGGTTCCGGTTTCTGGTATTCCAAACAGCGCGCCGATAATTATCTAGTGACTGAGCCGATCGGTATAGCCGATCTGCGATTAATTTATCGGGAAAGTGAAGGTAAGATTTCTGGATTCCAGGATATTGTGGATAAGCATCTGAAGCTCGCTCCTATTTCCAGCGATGACGCTCGTTACAATGTAATTGAAGACTATAATAAACAGCATCCGAAAGATCAACTTGATCTGAAGGCGATTGGTGACGTAACAACAGGTGACGCGCTCAAACAGCTTCAGGAGAAACAATTCGATGCGGTCTTCTATCCGTATCAGGCCTTTGTTCCAGTGAAACAGGCAGGTGGAGCTAAAGGATTAACCGTATCTCCGTCACTTGGATTGAAGAATGAATATTTTTACGCCAATAAAGCGACCAAGAATAAGGCGCTCATCGCCGCGATTAATAAAGATATTGCCAAGCTGAAGAAAAGTGGTTATTTAGAACAGCTGTCAAAGAAGTGGCTTGGTGAAGATGTGTTTAAATTACCTCATGCAGATACATCATGGGCCAATCCGCAAAACTGAGGAGGGATCCAATGGCTCAGGAAAATGAGCGGATTCAAGCGATACGTGCAGCCAATCGTCCGGCATTATCTGACGAGACAACATTGGCTTTACGGGCAATTACGGAAAAGCGAGCATTGACAATGACCCTGATGCTGGATAAGGCCAAGGCAATGGGTTTGTCTGAGCAATTTACGGAGCAGGCGATTTACGAATACGGCGTTGAAAATGGGAACGATTTTAAAAATGCACTGAAAAACAGTTCTGATCTTAAAGAATTTGCTGACTTATTTCTTCATAATCTTGAGGCAAACGTCTATGAGATGGAGGAGGTAATCGCCACAGATGATGAATTCCGCGTTCATTTCCATTATTGCCCTTACGTGAATAGATGGTTGCGCATGGGGAAAACAGCTGATGAGATGGCGCATTTATGTGATTTATGTATGATTGGTGATAGAGCTATGATTGAGGGGAATTTCAAGACGATTCAGTTTGTGCTCGGCAATACAATCGCCAAAGGGAATGATGTCTGTGACATTCGTTTTCATAAAAAGATGCTACTCAATGAATAGGTTAACATTTTAAATGCAAAAAAATCCCCACCGGGATTTTTTTGCATTTAAATCTACTGAAATTAATCGCTTTCATAGAATATCTTCGCTATGCAAAATAACCTTCAATTTTTTACGTGCGTTTTTCCCCCAAGTGCGGACGGTGTCTTCACTGACATGATAGTTGGCGGCAATTGCGCTTGTTTTTCGATCGAGAATCCACTTATCGATAACAAAGATCCGTTCTCGAGGCGTCAAGTAAATCATATAATCGCTGAACATATCACGAAGTCTATGTAGTTCAGATCGTACATTGGGATCAACGATATCAAAAGTTCCGTCGATCATCGCTAATTTCTCATGAGCTGAGCGTTTGGCAAGCCTTCGCAAATAATCGGAAACAGTGCCTTGAACCGTTTTATGCGCATAATTGACAAAATAGTAATCAGGATTAATTCCCGGCTCAACGATATCCATACGGAATTTATAAGTTGCGACCCAAAGCGCATAGTTGGCGATTTGCAATAAATCGTCTTCGTCAGTTTTTCCTCCTACTAAGTGAC
Source organism: Sporolactobacillus sp. (assembly GCA_047718535.1). Lineage (GTDB taxonomy): Bacteria > Bacillota > Bacilli > Bacillales > Sporolactobacillaceae > Sporolactobacillus. The sequence continues at coordinate 96,053 of JBDNRH010000005.1, read as the reverse complement.
GTTTATAGTTCTCGGCTAGATGGCGGACAATTCCTTTCAGCATTGATTCATATTTACTGAGCAGGCGGGCAAAGGCAGCGTCATGGGTTTCGTTTATAAGGCGGAAATGATCAAGATAAGTCAATGGGCAGGCTCCCTTCATGAATAGACTGGGTCACGGGAAAAGGTAAAGAGCGGCTCAGAGTCTCGAATGGTTGGACGGCCAATGACAAATTAAGAGGATAAATCAGCACTTTTATCTGAAAAGTCAGAAAACAAAAGAGAAGCTAGCTGTATGATTATCTAGTGACACATAGACATGAGAGATGATCCTCCTTTTTTACTGTAATCCCTTATATTTATAAAGTAGACATAAAATGTAAAATATGGGGATAAAAAGCTGATTTTTTTTTACCTATTTGTTAATAATATTCTTTTTGCGGTGAGTGGATAAAAGCGGTAATTGGCGAAGATGTCCAACGGGGTATTTTAGGTGAGTAAGTGACAGCATCTGTCAATGGAAGACGAACCAACCGATCCACAGGATCAGCGCCCAGAGCGGGAGAGCAACTAGAAAAGCAAAACCTATACCTTTGAAGAACTTCAAGTAAACCACCTCTGCGATTAAACTTTGTCTATAAGATAGTCTATGCAAAAATGATAGATTTTATGTGCTTTCTCTAATAGATAGCTGTCCATTCTAAGTTTTTGTATGAGCATATGATTCGTTATCATTCTCAAATGGATAAGCAATCACTATAATAAAAAAGAATAGTATGAACAATATTCAGGAGTGATAGGCATGATCAGCAAGGAAATGGTTTTAGATTATGCAAAGGGACTTCACACGAGAACAGCTGCTGCAGTCGTCAATCAGGCAAGTTTGATTCAAAAAAAATACGGAACGCGCCTTTTTATTGCTTTTCGTCAGCGTCGTGTAGCGGCGACGAGTTTGATGCCTCTTGTTAATTTAAAGATTCGATACAAGGACGAGTTCACCCTATTTGCTGAAGGAGGAAACCAAGAAAAAGCGCTTGCTGAATTAATTGGGTTTTTTACCTATGGATTTGATCATCTTAATGATACAGAGATCAATCAAATTGATTCGTTATTGAATGAAAATATGATAACAATAGAAGAAATTTTTCACAATATTGCAAGCGGTATCATTGTAACGGATATTAATGATCGCATTATTGTGTTTAATTCTTTCGCAGAGCGACTTTTCCATGTGTCAGCTGATAAAGTCGTTGGAGAGTCTATGGCAATCTTGCTTCCCGATATAGACTTGAAGCTTCCGGGAAGAAATGGTCCAGATGTCATGGTTCGCAAAATTATTCATCATCAAGTATTGCTGATTAGTCGTCGCCAGTTAATGATCGATGCTCAGACACGTGGGACGATTATGCTGCTACAAAATATATCGAACTTGGAGCGAGTGAAGGATGAGCTAAGGGAGGTGAAGGAGCTTAAGGAACGCCTGCAACTGATTTTAAAATACGTTCAAGACGGTATTTGTGTCATGAATAACAAGGGAATTATAAATTACGTGAATGAGGCTTATCTGATTATTCATCAGCTCAAAGAATCGGATGTGATTGGTAAAAGCATTGAAACAATCTCTCCAAATGGACTGCGTCAAGAAGTATTGCGGACAGGTACGCAAGTGAAAAATAAGATTATTAAAAAAAATAACGATGTCATGTTGATATCCAATGTGCAGCCAATTATTGTCGATGGCGAGCAAGTGGGTGCAATTTCGATTGTAAAGGATTTTCGTGAAATTCAACGGCTAACCGAACAATTAAATCGGGCGAAATCACGGGCAGATTATCTTGAGGAAGAGTTAATCCGCTCTCGCAAGCCGGAAGAAATTTTTCATAATCTGATAGGAAAAAGTGGGAAGATAATAGATGCATTGTCTACTGCACTTAAGGCGGCACGAACCAAAGCGACACTATTAATTCGTGGCGAAAGCGGGACAGGTAAAGAAATGATTGCGGAAGGTGTTCATTATGCCAGCGCGTATTGCAAAGGTCCATTTATTCGAGTGAATTGTGCCTCTATACCGGCTAGTTTGTTCGAAAGTGAGTTGTTCGGCCATGAAAAAGGATCCTTTACAGGAGCGGTTTCTAGACGGTTAGGAAAATTCGAATTGGCGCAGCATGGCACGATCTTTCTTGATGAAATCGGTGAATTGGATGTCCAGATGCAGGCAAAAATTCTTCGTGTGCTGCAAGAGAAAGAAGTGCAACGGCTTGGTAGTGAAACGACGATCAAACTAGATATTCGGATCATTGCCGCGACTAATCGCAATCTTGAAGAAATGGTTAAAAATGGCTCTTTTCGCGAGGATCTGTATTATCGGCTGAATGTAATCCCGATATATTTGCCACCTCTGCGTGAGCGCAAACAAGATATTGCTCTACTGGTTGACCATTTTATGTCACGTTTCCAAAAAGAACGTGAACATCCTATTATAGGCATATCAAATGATGCGATGGAATCGCTGCTCGCTTATACATGGCCGGGCAATGTGCGTGAAATAGAAAATTTGTTTGAGCGCCTGTTCACACTCGTTGATGGCGACTATATTGAAGCTGAAGATTTACCACCTTATATTCGTGGGAAAAGGTTGGGTTCATCTCAAGAAAAAGTGAATAATTTGTTTACCACTGAACGCGTACTGCCAATGGAGGATTACGAGCGGGAGATAATAAGATTGGCTTTGAAGAAATATGGTAGCTGTAATGCGGCGGGTAGAGCACTTCATCTGAATCATAAAACGATATCCTCTAAGGCGCGAAAGTATCATTTGATCGACTAAACATTTGATTAGCTGCTCTTCATTGTTAAAGCTCATCTTCGAAAATGGGTCGATTGGGGAGAACCTATTGATAAAATATACCCATTTATTTTTCGTGTTGCGCTTTTTTACCAAACGCTTCTATAAAAAAGACATTTTCATCGGCTTTTTTCTCAAATTATTACTTGGCACAGAAAATGCTTAATTATATGTGTGAGGAAAAGGAGGCGCAAATAAATGGAAACGTTTTTAGGAGAATTAGTGGGTACTTTTTTTATAGGTTTTGCTTGGTGATGGTGCCGTCGCAAATGTGATTTTGAAGAAATCAAAGGCGGAGAATTCTGGCTGGATCGTGATTACAGCCGGCTGGGCGTTTGCGGTAGCTTTACCAGTCTGGTTCTTTGGCAGTGTTAGCGGTGCTCACTTTAATCCAGCCGTTACAATTGGACTTGCCTGTATTGGTCAGTTTTCTTGGAGTCATGTGGCTGGCTATTTAATTGCTCAATTCATCGGAGCATTTTTGGCTGCTGTTGTATTATTCCTGCATTTCTATAAGCATTTTGAAGCGACGGACGATCCGGCAGTTAAATTAGGTGTGTTTTCAACGGGGCCAGCCATTCGCAGCCACTGCTTCAACTTTATTGGCGAATTTATTAATACGTTTGTTCTTTTGTTCGGAATTGTTGGCATTGTCTCACAAAAGATGGCACCTGGCATTAGGGACTTGCTATTGGTATTTTGATTTTTGCTATTGGTCTTAGTCTTGGTGGAACAACAGGTTATGCGATTAATCCGGCTCGTGACTTGGCGCCGCGAATCGCGCACGCTCTTCTCCCAATTCCGGGGAAAGGGCCATCAGATTGGGGCTATGCTTGGATTCCTGTTGTTGCTCCAATTATAGGCGGAATATGTGGGGCTTTAACGTATATTACGATTTTTCAATAATAAGAGGAGGACGAATTGATGAAGAAATTAATTAATCAACCAGATGATGTCTTGAATGAAATGCTTGAGGGGATGAGTGCAGCGTATCCTAATTATTTAAAGCGATTGGAAGAGACGGATGTACTTCTTCGTCAAGACTTGAGCAAGGAGAAAGTTGGTCTCGTGAGTGGTGGAGGGAGTGGTCACGAACCGGCTCATGCCGGTTATGTGGGTGAAGGAATGCTTGATGCGGCGGTTGCTGGTGCTATTTTCACGTCCCCAACCCCGGATCAGATCTATGAAGCGATTAAAGCAGTTGATCGCGGCAAGGGCGTTCTGCTTGTGATCAAGAATTATAGCGGCGATATCATGAATTTTGATATGGCGAGAGAAATGGCGGAGATGGATGATATTGATGTGGCTTCAGTCGTTGTGAATGATGATGTGGCTGTGGAAAACAGTACATTTACGGCTGGACGTCGCGGGATTGCGGGAACGGTATTGGTGCACAAGATTGCTGGCGCGGCGGCAGAACGTGGCTGGGCATTGGACAAGGTAAAGGGTGCGGCGGAAAAAGTGATTGCTAATGTTCGCAGTATGGGTATGGCACTCAGCCCATGTACGGTGCCAGCGGCTGGAAAACCGAATTTCACTTTGGCAGATGATGAGATAGAAATTGGCATTGGTATCCACGGTGAACCGGGTACGCACCGTGAAAAATTGCAGACGGTAGATGTAATTACACAAGAATTATTGGATAAAATTCTTGCCGATTATCCGCTGCATGCCGGTGATGAAGTAGCTGTGATGGTCAACGGCCTGGGTGCCACGCCTCTTATGGAACTTTATATCGTGAATAAGAGACTCCATGAACTGCTTGAACAGCTAGGTGTATCGATTCATCGGACATTTGTCGGTAATTATATGACGTCGCTTGAGATGGGCGGCATGTCACTTACTCTATTGAAATTGGATAATGAATTGAAAGAACTGCTTGATGATCGAGCGGATACACCTGCATTTAAAGTGTTCTGAGATAAATCATGAAGGGATGGATGACAGATGGCAGATTTGAATGCAATTATTGATGCATTGCGGGCAATGGCTGAATTAATAGAGAGTAATAAGGAGCATTTGACTGAGTTGGATGGTGCAATTGGGGACGGCGATCATGGTATTAATATGAGCCGCGGGTTTACATTTGTTCAGGAAACGCTTAATAAGGGGGATTTTCAAAGTTTGACGGATTTATTCAAGAAATGCGGGATGGCGTTAGTTGCTCATGTGGGTGGTGCGTCTGGGCCGCTCTATGGTACCGCTTTTCTGCGAGCTGCCGCAGCGGTTAAGGGTAAGGCAGAGATAGGTGCGGAAGACTACGTTCAGATATTGAAAGAAGCTATCGCGGGTATCCAGATGCGCGGTAAGTCTGAGCGTGGTGAAAAAACAATGCTTGATGCCTTGGTTCCGGCCTTTGAAGCGGCCGCGAAAGCAGTTGAAGAAGGTCAGTCTGCGCAATCCGTTTTGGATGCGGCGAAGCATGGGGCAGAAATGGGTGCAGCGGAGACGAAGAACTTAGTGGCTCAAAAGGGTCGGGCGAGTTATCTTGGGGAGCGCAGCTTGGGTCACATTGACCCAGGTGCGGCATCCATGGCATTACTCGTTGCCGCTGTCGCCAATTATTTTGCAGAAAGTCGATAAGTTGCTTAGCATCGCAGGTCAAAATTAATAGATGGAGGAAATGAAGAAAATGGTAGGAATTGTTCTTATTTCTCATAGCAAGAAAATCGTGGAAGGCATTCAAGAACTGGCTGCACAGATGGCTCACGGTGTTCCAGTTGCTTTAGCGGGAGGGACGGATGATAATCGGCTTGGAACAGATGTCAATAAAATTACTCAGGCGATTCAAAGTGTTTATTCTGAGGATGGTGTCCTTGTGTTCTTTGATATGGGCAGTGCGTATATGAACGCGCAAATGGCTTTGGAATTTTTAGAAGAAGATAGCAGCAAGGTGGAGATTGTCGATGCTGCCTTTGTGGAAGGCGCGATCACCGCAATTGTCGATAGTGGATTGAAGAAAAGTATGGATGAAATTAAAACCGACATCGCTTCAATGAAATTAGGCAAGATGCCATAAGAAAGAATACCATCATGTCGGATATAAAGAAACACTGCGCGATCAAGCAATCGATCGCGCAGTGTTTCTTTATTCTTGAATAATCAAAACAGACTGGATGAGTTCTAAGCCTAAGTGATCTTAGACGATCAATTATGTAATTGCAGGGCGCACATTTTCTCCTCGCAAAAGCCGTCGTATGGTTCAACCGCATTACCTTCTTGCAAGATGATCCGGATCAGATCGTATTCGTGTGTTTCTTTTAATAACGGAATAAGCTGCTGCATCAGCTGAGAAAGACGGAACTCCATTTTCTCGATCAGCCGGTCGATCCAGTCGCCATGAAAGCTTGAGAAGATGGCAGGATTATAAGCACGAAGGAGCCGAATGAACTGCCGTGCTCCTCGTGTGACGTGTCGTCTATCAATCTTGAATTGCTGCAGCCGGCTGATATAGTCACCGATATCACTCGAAACGTCAGCATTTATTGCAACTGTTTCTTCACCAAGCAACAAGATATCTTGAATGTCAGGGACACCGCTATCATGAAAGAGTTGATTGAGATGATTGATCCAGACACGGAGTTCATTACGGGCACAATCTGTCTCTTCTTTCATCGTGTGAAAGGTCTGAATTAGTAATTGGCGAGTCGCGGAACCTTTATGCAAAATTAAAAAGAGCAGCAATTCCTTGGCATAACGCTGATTCCACTTTCCTTTAATTACTTGGCTGTTCCAATTAATCACAAGACTGTTCATGATACGCATACTCAGCAAATGCTGTGGAGCATTGAACTGACTGAGTTGCAGACCGATCACGTGCCGTAACTGAGAGGACACTTTTTGACAATGAGGTAAAACAGTCTGTGGGTGCTGACGTGTCAGCAAAATAAAGCTGGCGATTCGATCGGCTGTTTGACGTGGCTGGTCAAGAGCAATTAAATGTGCCGCGCTGGAGATGGTCATCAATCGACCATTCGGCAGCCAGCTGGAAAACAACGCAGATAGAGTGAGAGGCAGGGTTGAATCGGATAATCCGTGCAAAACCAATACCGGGACAGCAGGACAAAGGGTGTCGCAAGGGAATTGAAAATGGCTGAACGATGTATTGCGCATATCGGCAATCTCTTTCTGAAAGGCTAGTGGATTCATTCGCGAGAAGGCGTGCGAAAAAATCTGAACCGCTTTCCCGGAAGGATCGCTGAGCTGTTCGTTCAAGAGCTTTTGCTCGAGCAAGGGTTGGTTGACTGCGATTAAATGGGCACATTGGTCGAGAAAATCTCGATGAGCATTGCTTTGAAACGCGAGGTAGGGCGCAAGCAGTGTCAAGGAGGTGACTTGATTAGGGTGACGTCGAGCAAGTGCGCAGGCAATGAAAGCCCCAGTGCCGGAACCTATTATATGTATATTGGAAGCTGGTAAATGATTGAATATAGATTCAGCCTCAGCAATGGACTGATCAGCGTTCAGAGGATGTGGGTATTCCGACTGTCCATGCCCGGCACGGTCATAGACGATAGAATTAAAAGAGGGACCAAGAGCCGCACGAACGAGCGCCCATTCGCTGGAATCAGTCATCAGTCCATGTATGAAGAACAATGTAGGCTGGTCCTGATTTATTAGTTGACTATCAACAAATAATCGATGGCGATTAATCGAGAGTGTCGGCATGGCTGTCTTCCTTTCCGGATAATTGTGACTGGTGATTTTCAATCCATTCCGCAGTCTGCCATTCACAGAATGAAATGCTTGTATGCGTGATGATCATTTGAATGAAGTCGATCATTTGCCCCATTTGCTGGTTACTAATTGGTGAAGCAAGCCCGGCATTCAGTAATTGAATCAGTGCCAGCGTTTGCTTGTTGCTGTCCGTGTACTGAGGAATGGCAGGAACGACCAATTGAATATTCTCGAGTAAAAAAGATTGCTGATTAGCCTGCCAAAAATCAGGTATATCCATCGGCAATGCAATCGGATGACCGTTATTGCAGGCGAGCATTAAAGTCCCTTTTTCAATAGGAGAACCAATAGACACGCAACTCTTCGGACTCGTCCGCAAAAAGTGACCCCAAACAATTACTCCATCGCCTTTATCGATAAGAACACTGTTCAGCATTCTGACGAAGGCACTTTTTAAAGCTCTTCTATGAAAGACGTATAAATCAGCATAGCATTGTGCTGAATTACTCCATATTGTGAAATCTCTGTCGCAAAATAGAATAGGCTGTTCGATGCCGTCATCTGTCTTTTCGATCGCTGGGACTGTATGACCTGGATGAATCGATACGACAAAATCGCTTGACTGTCGCGATGAATGTGTATCCACCGACTTACCAAATAAGTCGGTAAACATCGTCATCAAATTGCTGGTGTCTGCCCGGATGTCAAATTGGAGACTGCCTATTGTTAAATAGATCTGATGCATGAGCGGATCACTTCCATCCCTATTTTTTCTACAGGCGATAGAACAGGAGTCGACAGCTATCGCATGCGAATAACCTTTTTCTTTTTTTTAAATGGCTTATCTCTCATTTTAAGAAGACACCGTTACACGGTCATTACAAAGAGGCCAGTGAGGCAGGAAAGTGGGTGTATTGTACTAAGCATCCAAAAAATGTAAACGTTATAAATTGGATTCGCAGCACTGTGTAATGAAGGTGTTACGCTTCATTTCATAGAATACGAAGGAACTCATATTTATGCACAGATTGAAGGAAAAGAGAAAATCATGTGGAATGATAGCCCCCCGCATGCCTGCCGTAATTGATCACGCTATAGCATTTGGAGGTAAAGAATGCAAAAAAACCTGGGACTCAAAGAAATCTTTCTCATACTAAAAAAAAGATGGTTGCTCATTATTGTTCTTACTCTTTTTGCCGGTGCAGCTGGAGCAGCAGTCACTATTTATTTGATGACCCCAGAATACGGAGCCTCAACGCGTATCCTTGTCAATCAATCCGGGGGGAAGGCAGCATATGGATCGGATGCTGTTGCCACCAATGTGGAACTTGTCAATACGTATAGTGAATTGATTACCGATCCGATTGTACTGAATCAAGTCATTCAAAAGCAGCATCTGCATCTGCCAGTAAGCGGGTTACAAAATATGCTGGATGAAGAGACGAGTGAGAATTCACAAATTTTCACGATTAAGATTACGTCTGCAAGCCGTGAAGAATCTGTACATCTTGTCAACGGTATCGCTGCGGCATTCAAAGATCAAGTACACCATATGATGCATTTGGATAATGTGAGTTTACTTGCTCCGGCGACAGTGGAACGAAGCTGGCTCGTTTCACCAAGTCTAAGTAAGAATCTTACGATTGCACTCGTGTTGGGTATAATCGTGTCGATTTCGCTGGCATTGTTTCTTGAGTATATGGATAACTCAATCAAAGAAGAGGAAGATATCACGCAGCGCCTGCAATTGCCAGTCATTGGCTTGATTTCTCATGTACCTAATTTCAGATTTATCTGGAATATAAAGATAGAGAATCAAACCTATCCGCAGGTAAACGAAAACAAGGGAGAGGAGCATGCCTGATGCGATTCAATCGCTTTCGAAGGAAACGATCACTGCAATTGATTACTTACTATAAGAAGAATTCATCTTTCTCTGAAGAATATCGAACGCTCCGTACCAATATATCATTTGCCAAGGCAGGGGGCGGATTGCGCTCTTACTTGATTACGTCACCAGAGTCTGGTGAAGGGAAGTCAACGACCGCGGCTAATCTTGCAGTTGTCATGGCACAGCAGGGAAAGGAGGTATTGTTAATTGATGCCGACATTCGTAAACCAACTGTGCATGCCATCTTTCACACAGATAATTTGCGTGGGTTAACAAATTTACTGACGGGACAAGGTGACTTAATGAGTGATACACAGGTCACAGGCATTGATAAATTATCACTTCTGACGAGCGGGCCTTTGGCACCCAATCCAGCTGATTTGCTGAGTTCTGAAGAAATGGAAAAAGTGATTGATGAAGCGAAGCAGCATTTTGATCAGGTGATTATAGATTCACCCCCAGCCCTTATGGTGACAGATGCCCAGTTGCTGGCCAATCTATGTGACGGTTTAATTCTTGTCGTGAGAAATCGAATGACGTCCATTGATCGAGCGGGAAAATCAGCGGACATTTTGCAAAAGGCGAAAGGGAAGTTCCTTGGTGTTGTGCTCAATGATAAGAAGGAAAACATGAATAGTAATAATTATTATAGTTATTATTCCGGAGACTACTGATCGTTTTCAATACATGGTTGCGAGGGGGAGTAGCATGTCGGCAGTCAAGGAGTTATCGATACAGTCTGAGTCATTCGCAGTCCATAAAAGTATTGTGCAGCCCGACATGACGATTCGTTTGAAACTCTATCTGTTTGTCAAGCGGCTGACTGACATTCTGGGAGGATGCGCTGGTCTGATCGTTTTCTTGCCAGTATTTATACTTGTGCCAATTTTAATTAAGTTAAACGATCCTGAAGGTCCAGTGTTTTTTAGCCAAATTCGCGTGGGTCAGGGAGGAAAAGTATTTCGGATGTATAAATTCCGCTCAATGGTCGTTCATGCAGAGGATATGCTGGATCAGCTGCTTGAGCAGAATGAAGTGACCGGTGCGATGTTTAAGATGAGGGATGATCCACGGGTCACGGCAGTTGGACGCTTTCTTCGGAGAACAAGTCTGGATGAACTTCCTCAGTTCATCAATGTACTGAAAGGCGATATGAGCCTGGTTGGGCCCCGTCCGCCCTTACCTCGTGAGGTTGCAGACTATAGTGCGTACCACTTTCAACGGCTCCTTGTTCGACCGGGATGCACGGGACTTTGGCAAGTGAGGGGGAGAAGTCATGTCGGCTTTGAAGCGATGGTCAAGATGGATTTAATGTATATCGAAAAGCGCGGGTTTCGTTTGGATAGTCAAATCATCATTCAGACGATCGGCGAACTCTTTCACTCCAACAGTGCGTGTTGAATGTCAATTTTGCGAGGTGAGGAGCCAATGAATGTCTTACATATATGCGAATACGTCAGAGGGGGCATTACCACTTACTTAGACGAAATTGTCCGTTATCAAGCCTCGTCTCCGGAAGTTGGTACAGTCTCGGTATTAATGAGCCGTTTTAATTCGGACAAGCTGGCTGTGAAGGGTATCCCTATTTATTACTATCATTACAGGAGAAATCCGCTATTTTTCATTCCTGCCATGGTACAAATCAGTCATGCGATTCAAAGAATTCAGCCGGACATTATTCATGTCCATAGCTCGTTTGCGGGCATGTTTGTCCGCAGCTGTTTTCTTTTTAAGAAAAGGCGGCCGAAGATTGTGTATTGCGCGCATGGCTGGTCATTTCTCATGGAAACGTCTGAGTTGAAAAAGTATTTTTACGGGATGCTGGAACGTCTGCTTGCACGCGAAACGGACGTCATTATCAATATCTCGCATAAGGAATTTATGGGGTCGAAAAAGTATCGACTGCCCAAAGACAAATCATTGGTCATTCCCAATGGAGTGGAAGCCCATGCTGCTCAAATAATGCCTGCGATTGATTTAAAACTGGATCAGGATTATCTAAATCTACTGTTTGTTGGGCGGTTTGATCGTCAGAAGGGGCTTGATATTCTAATTGACTATTTTATCCATCATCCGAAGTCGCAGGCTCGCTTATATGTGATTGGTGATCACGTGCTGACTTCGATGTCTATGCATATCCCTAAGCAAATTGTTTGGCTTGGATGGATCGATCATTATTTGATTGACAGCTATTATGCGTGCTTCGATGCAGTGATTATTCCATCACGATGGGAAGGATTCGGGATGGTTGCTGTAGAGGCGATGAAGAACAAGAAAGCTGTGATTGCCAGTAACCGTGGGGCGTTGCCGGAACTTGTTCATGATGGGATAAATGGGTATATTTTCAATCTTAATTATTTGCACGAGCTGACAGTTATCCTGCAAATGATTGATAAACAGCAGCTCAAGGAAATGGGCGAGCGGGGTTACCAAATCTATCAGCATTATTTCACGAGTGACAAGTTAAATAGACGAATTGTGGCTGTCTATGAGCAGTTGATGGACGTTGCTGAGCACCAGATGCCAACGCGCGGCGTCGCGCCGTTTGTCTAATATCGGGCGAAGCTGACTTACCAACAATGGGTACAGTCTGTATGAGGAGCATGCGCAGATGATAAATGAGCTATTTGAATTTATGACATTGGCTTTTCCAAAAGCAGGCGTGCAGGTTGGTGTGCCAATTACGGTAGCCATGCTGCTGTTTTGTTTGGCGCTGGCAAAATCGCAATATCAAGTGGTTCCCGCTTTCTTAGCCATCAAAGGACTGCCTGCGGCTTATCTTGTTTTTGTTTTCGTCGTCTGTGTGTCATTTCTCTTCAATTTGAGTGATATGACCGCTTTTAATATAAGTATTGTCATGGTTGTAATCGGTTCGCCGCTGGCACTGGCAATTGGCCGAACAGTTGACCCGGAAAAAGCGATCAAGCTCTTGACGATCTCCTTAATTGTTGTTGGGTTTTGCGCGCTTATCCAACGTGTTTTGGGTATTACCCATGCGTCAATTCCGGGCGTGACGTATACACTGGGCCAGGATTTGGCTGATAAACCGATTGGCTATGGCATGGCTTCTTCGGGTGACGCGCAAAAAATGCCATCAACGTATCAAAATGGAAATGGTGCTGGTTTGTTTTATGCACTGGCAATGCCGATACTGCTCGCTTGGCGGCTTGAATTTACAAAATGGCAGATTCTTCGCGGGCTTGCCGTGTTGCTTGGATTGATTGGCTTACTCTTATCCGGATCGCGCTCCATTTTAATTCCGTTCTGCCTGTTTTTTCTGTTTATCTTCTCTTTACTTAAGAACAGGCTGACCTATCGACGGCAAATTCTGTTTCTAGCTGTCAGTCTTCTCGTCCTATTCTTCACCATTGTATATTTAATGCAGGCTCATAGTGCAGTTCTTACGCAGCTGTATGCGCGTTATGTCAGTCAGACAGTCTCTGATCCTACCGGATCGGACCGAACCATTCAGTATCAAACAGCTTTTTCACAGATTCAGCCACTCACTGGCTGGGCATTCGTTCGTTTTCTGTGTATTGGTTTGCCGTGGAGTCAGATTGGTGGAATTGAGGGTTTTCTCTCGACACTGTTCATGTATGGTTTGTTTGGTTTTCTCGCGTTTATGGCCTCTCTCTTTGTTACTGCGCTCCATATTTATCGATTGAATAAACTCAATGCGATTGGTTTCATATGCGTGTTTATCGCCTTCATCGTCGATGGTTCATTCAACTATCCACCGGGGCTAATGAATTTCTTTTTTCTGGCGGGTCTGCTGTCGCGGGTCGACCGGGTGGAAACGAGGGATACTTTACTGCAGCAGCCATTGGAGTGGCTGGACTGGGTTCAGAGGAGGGACAAACAATGGAGACTGCAATAATTACATCGGGTTATATGCCTGTACCGGCCGCACTTGGTGGCGGCGTTGAAGCACTGATTGAAGCAATCATTCAGCAAAATGCCAGTAATGGTCGATTGCAGCTGACTGTATTCAGCATTTATCATTCACAAGCTGTTCAACAGGCCAAGACTGTGAAAAATTGTCGGTTCATTTTCATTAAGCCGCCCCATATTGTGAAAGCCTGCGACCGCATTCTGTATTTAATTGCCAAATGGTTGCTGAGAAAGCAGAAAAGCATGTCTTATCGCTATATTCTTCAGCGCTTGTATTATGTAGCGAAAGTCAGTCGTTGTTTGCGCGATCAGCCATTTGATAGAGTCGTGCTGGAAAATCACGCCACTTTATTCCTTGTATTAAAAAAATATGGCAATGCCCGCAAATATGCGGGACGCTATTATTACCATTTGCATAATCTTGTCAGCAATGACTATGGCTGTCAGGCAATCATGCGACAAAGCCGCAAAGTGCTTGGTGTCAGCCGCTATATTGATCGCTCGTTTAGTCAATTTCTCGGGAAATTTCCAGAGAATCGACTGACCGTTCTGCGAAATTGTGTCGATGTGGCGCGCTTTGAACGCAGCAACCATATTCAAGAGGCAATGCGTTGGCGCCAGAAATGTAAGATCGCTTCGGGTGATCAAGTCATTCTGTTCACTGGACGCTTGAGCGAAGAAAAAGGGATCAAGGAATTATTAGAAGCGTTTTCTAGACTGAGTCTGCCTAGGGCGCGATTGGTTATAGTCGGCGGTTATTTTTATGCCAGCTCGATGGTCAGCGCCTATGAGAAACGGCTGCACGCAGTCGCCCGATCACTTGGCAATCGCGTTGTGTTCACAGGTTACGTGCCGCACGATCAAATGCCAGCTGTGTACGCGATGGCTGATGTGTCCGCGATCCCATCGATCTGGGACGATCCGGCACCGCTGACTATTATTGAGTCCATGGCTTCCGGGCTGCCAATTGTCACGACAGATTCAGGCGGGATTACTGAGTATGTCACACCTGAATGCGCGGTTATTTTGCAGCGTGATTCGCAATTAGTTGAGCATTTATCAGAGGCATTGACTGCATTGCTGCGTGATCCTGAACGTCGCAAACATATGGGTGAGGCGAGCAGGAGGCAGGCACTTAGTTTGAATCAATTTAACTATTATACCGAGTTTGTAGAAGAAATTATAAAGGCGTAAACGATTTCCCATGTTAAAAAATCGATCTCTCAGAGGAAGGAGGGATAAAATGTATCCGCTGATAAGTATTATTGTGCCAATTTATAATGTCGAAAAGTATCTGGAACGCTGCTTAAATAGTTTAGTCTCACAAACATATGAAAATATCGAAATTATTCTCATAGATGATGGTTCGTCGGATCACTCAGGTACTATATGTGATTCCTATCAACAAAAGGATGAGCGAATTAAAGTCATTCATCAACAGAATTTGGGGCTATCTGCGGCACGAAACGTTGGAATACGGGATTGTGTGGGAAAATATATCGGGTTTGTAGATAGTGATGATTGGATAGATAAGAAAATGTATGAGACGCTCTATGTCGCAATCGATCGCGCACAAGCACAAATTGCTTGTTGTGGCTACTGGGTTTACGAAGAGAAGAGTGAGAAAAAGTCTCCCATGTCTCGTCAGTGTAACGAGTTTGCTGTTTTAAATCGTGATCAGGCGTTGCATTATTTAATTGGTGCTATAAGCCATTCCATTAATAATTTTGCTTGGAACAAGCTTTATGAGAAGAAATTATTTGATACTATCTTTTTCCCTGAGGGGGAACTTTTTGAGGACAGCGCAATAATGTATCAACTTTTCGATCGTGCCATGAAAATTACGGCAACCGGTAGGCCTTTATATGTATACACACAAAGAAAAGAAAGTATTGTCAATTCTCATTTTCATTCTGGAAAATTAGCACTTTTGAAGAATGCCGAAAATATTATCAATTATTCGGAAAAGAAAAATGGACTTTATCATCAAGAAGCATATGCGAATTACGCGAAAGTAAATCTTTTTTTAATGCAACGTATTTATTTGGATAGAGATGGACAAGCAGATATATTCTATGGACGCTTAATCAATAATATTAAAAAAATAAAGCGTGACATAAAAAAGAATCCATATATTCCGAGCTATGATAAATGGTTTATGAAGCAATGCTTATGGATTAACCCAAATTATGTAATGAAATTGCGCTATAAATTGATTCAACTGAAGAGATTAATAGGCAGAGTCTACAATAGAAGAAAAAATTTAAATGGGGTAAATGGGTGATTGGCATGGCAGAAAAAGTGTCTATAATCGTGCCGGTATTTAATACAGAAAAATATTTGGAAGAATGTATAAATAGTCTTGTGAATCAAACTTACAAGAACTTAGAAATAATCATTGTTGACGATGGATCAACAGATGGAAGTGCTGCCATTTGTGATATGTGGGGAAACAAGGACAGTAGGATTAACGTGTTACACAAAAGAAATGAAGGGCTATCCTCTGCGCGAAATGCGGGACTTGAAGCTGTAACAGGCGATTATGTGGCTTTTGTCGATTCAGATGATTGGATTGCACTTGATATGTATGAATTTCTACTTATGAACTTATATGAGAACGATGCATGCATTTCTATTTGTAGTGACTATAAGGTGTATGGAAGCAAAATCAGGAGACCAGAAAAAAAAGAACATATTTTCTTAAAAATGAACAGTAGCGAAGCGTTTAAAAAAATTAATGAAATAGGCTATTTTGGCGTTGGCGTTTGGGATAAGATTTGTAAGATCGAATTATTCGATGACTTACGTTTTCCTATTGGTCATACAAATGAGGATTATTGGGTTACTTATACGCTTATGGATCGAGCAGATGTTATTGTCTATGATTCGACTCCTAAATATTTTTATCGCCAGCAGAAGAGTAGCATTACTCATAGTCATACAATCGATTTTAACTCTATAAAGTCCACAAAAAAGATGTTAAAGCTAGTGGCCAATAAATACCCCACTGCACTTCCCTATGCAAAAATGGGGCACGTGATGGCACTAATGGGCACCTATGATTCATTGCTTAATGACAACGCAGAAAAACATCCGGAATGGGTGCGAATCAAATCAGAAACACAACATTTCATAAGAGAGCATTATCAATCCATTAAAAAATATACCTCCCCACCTTTTCAGCGAAGAATTCAAATGATTTTGATAGGTTGGCTACCTCAGATTTATCCGCAATTTTTAGTGGCTTTTAAAAAATGGAAAAATCGTGGCATTCGTTAATAAATGGAGGGGAATTAAGCAATGAGACTAGGAAATTTCATGAAAAAAATACATCATTCACTACTTTATGGTTATAAGGCGAATGAGACTAGTTATATTGATTTTCTCCGAGAAAAAGGGGTTTCTATTGGAACACATACGCACTTCTACAGCCCTTGGACCATTAAAGTTGACATCCAAAGACCATGGATGATTCAAATTGGCAATCATGTTCATATTGCTGCGGATTGCTCCATTTTACAGCATGGATACGATTGGGCAGTCTTTCAACATCTATATGGTGATGTGCTGGGTTCATGTGGCACGGTGAAGATAGGAACCAACGTTTTTATAGGACAACGCACACTTATTCTAAAGGGTGCTGACATAGGAGACAACGTAATTATTGGTGCAGGAAGTCTAGTTTGTGGACCACTCCCTTCAAATGGTGTCTATGCAGGCACACCAGCCCGCTTATTGATGAGCCTTAATGATTATTATGAGAAAAGGAAAAAGCGACAATTTGTAGAGGCTCGAATGCTTGTGATTTCTTACCGAGAGAAATATGGGGAAAATCCGCCAAAAGAACATTTAAGAGAATTTTTTTGGTTGTTTGAGCCACGTGAATCTACTATCGATCCAGTTTTTAAGAAAGTTCATCGACTGGACGGTAATGAAGCGTTGTCGCAAGGTAAGTTCGAAGAAACGCAACCGATGTTTGATGGTTATGAGTCTTTCTTGAAAAATTGTTAAAGTATTCCTTATTCATAGGTTGAAGAAACGGGGGGAAAGAGAATGATACAGCTATAGACATCCATTTTGTTAAGGGAACCCCCGGTGGACGCGTGAACTTATACGCCCATTTATTTGAAATTTGATTAGTGGAGGTTTTTATGGAGCCAATCATTTCCGTTATTGTACCCATATATAATGTTGAGACATATCTGCCTAGAGCGATCGAGAGTATACTGGCACAAACCTATCCACATCTTGAAATCTTGCTAATTGATGATGGTTCAACAGACCAATCATCGTGTATTTGCGAGAACTACGCACAGAAGGACGACCGTATTTCTGTTTATCATAAGCCAAATGGTGGCCTGTCTGATGCAAGAAATTTTGGAATGAAGAAGGCAACGGGTTCGTATATTGGGTTTGTTGACAGTGACGACAGCATACATCCAGATATGTATCGGATAATGCTGAATGAACTAGTCAAGAACGATGGCGAGATAGCGGAGGTAGATTTCACCAAGGTCAAAGAAAGTACAGATGAGGCACTGGTTCAACAATCATCGGACTATACTGTAGAATCTCTAGATCATCAGCAAGCAATGATTCAAACTTTGCTTGATTATTGCGGATGCTATGCATGGAATAAGCTTTATCGTCGAGAATTATGGGTTCACATCCAATTTCCTTATGGTAGGATCTTTGAAGACGTTGCTACAATTTATAAAGTGGTACATAGGACATCAAAATTAATTAGAATCCATTGCTCATTGTATTTTTATACACAGAGACCGGACAGCATTGTTTCATCACATGCTAATCTTCATAAAGAGCAACAGCATCTCCAATCTCTAAATGAAATACTTCAATTTGTTGATCAAAAAAGACATGATTTGCTGCCAGCAGCGTCTATTCATTATTTTGAAGCAAGTATGAATATTTTGTATAGTTTAATGAAACTAGGAAGACATAATAGTGATGTGGACAAGGAGATTAAGACAATCGAAAAGCAGATGGAAAACTATATAAGCTATAGTAATGATAGAGTCCTGTTTTATTCATTTTATAGACAATACATAAGGAGCAATAATCAGCTTTTAAAAAAAAGAAGGAAAATAATGATGAAGTTCTTCTTGTATCATCTATCAAGACACGTATTCTATTATGCGTTGAGAGTTAGAGAAAATGGATACCGATTGCACCATTTAACTTAGTTCATAACGCCAATACGTTTTCAGTGGGAGCATTATTTATGAGCATAAAAAAGAATTATATGTATAACTTAATCTATCAACTCTTAATCATGATGCTGCCCTTGATTACCGTTCCTTATATTTCTAGAGTGCTTCATCCGAATGGCGTCGGCACTTATGCGTTTACTTCTTCGATAGTCTCATATTTTACAATTATCGGGATGCTCGGTATAGGCACCTATGGAAATAAGTTAATTGCTATGACACGAGATAATAAAATAGAAATGAGCCGAAATTTTCTTAGCATTTATTTGTTGCAGGTTATGCTTACTCTTTCCATGATAATTTTTTATTTGCTCTTCGTCTGCTTCTTTATAAGAGAAGAGAAATTAATTGCATATATTCAAACACTGACTTTATTTGGCACTCTGACAGACTGTTCTTGGTTTTTCTTTGGTATCGAGTTGTTTAAACAAATAGTAACCAGAAATATTGTGATCAAATTATCTTCATTATTAGCTATCTTTGTGTTTGTTAAGAATCCTTATGATTTGGCAGTCTATACGTTCATCATGTGCTTATCAAATCTAATTAGTTCTTTAATTATGTGGTTCTATTTGAAAGGAAGGATTGTATTAGTGAAACCATCCTTCCACTCGATATTAAAGCATCTGCGACCAACTATTATTTATTTTTTCCCGCAAATTGCTTTGCAAATTTACTTTGTACTTAATAAAACGATGATAGGTGTTGTTTCGACCAATACAGAGGTGGGCATATTTGATTATGCGGATAAAATAAAGTCCATAGGGCTGTCTGGTGTGGCATCGCTTGGAACAGTAATGCTGCCGAGAATGGCGCATACATTTGCCACCGGTCAGATCGATAAAGCCAAGGCCTATCTGTCCAAATCATTGGATTTTTCTACCTTATTAGCAGTTCCTATTATGTTTGGTTTGGCGGGTATTTCCAAATGGTTTATTCCTTGGTATATGGGTATTGATTTTGAGAAATGTTCAATAGTCTTACCTATTCTTGCAGCCACTATCTTCTTTATGGCTTGGAGTGGTGTATTTGGCAATCAATATCTTGTTCCGCTCGGACGGATGCGTGCCTATACGTTTTCTTTATATGTGGGAGCTGTTGTTAATTTTGGCGTCAATATACTTTTGATTAAACCTTATGGATCAATTGGTGCTAGTATTGGTACACTTCTAGCGGAAAGTGCAGTAACTGTTGTGCAGTTGTTCTTTGTCCGATCTATTATTAATTTGAGGTTTATCATGAAAAATACGGTTATCTATCTATGCAATGGGTTTATTATGTATCTAATTGTTTGCCTAATAGGTGAAAAGATGGGCGTAGGAATACTTACAACTATTATTCAGATTATAGGAGGATTCCTTAGCTATTCCATACTTTCTATAATCTTTGGCTTGATTAAAAGAGACAGTACAATTTATGAAGGTATACGCCAGCTGCGGGGAACGCTTAAAATATGATGTGATGTTGGTATATAGTCAGACAACAGGACAATTCATATAAAATGATTAGCATCGGTGTGATAAAAATGAGGAAGCCTTGATTGTTACAAAGCTTCCTCATTTTCTAGCTTATACAGAATATCATTTCTCCGCATGTTTCTTTCTTGGCAGCATCGAGGAAACGATTTCTTTGCTGCTTTCTCCGAGGAATAGCATATACTGCAGGGGACGCGGCCAGCTTCGCTTGTTCTCCCCGATTAGCCGATCCATAATGACAGGGTCAGGACTCAGAAGGCGAATCAGATAAATACACTTCTGCAACCACGTATCATAATCGTTCACTTGGCGCAGGTGTTTAATCAAGATCGGCAGGGTTGCTTTCAGATGATGGTCGTCCTCAAGCGCTCTTTCCTTCCACCAATAAGAAGAGCGGATGGGAAGGGGAAGAGGATGGCATTCATTTAGAAAGGGAAATTCATGATAGACAATCGATAAGGTGCGGGCGATTCGGTGCTGCGTTTTTTCTTTCTTGGCGAACGCCAATAGCTGATCGTAATGCAATTGATCACCGAGAATATGAATCATTTGAATGATATCAATAAAATATTTCCAACTGATCAGTTCATGATTCCAGCCATGCAGACAAATGATATAGAACATTAGCTGCGGGGACAGCTCGTGCACATAGCGGTAGGTATCGAGAGGCTGTGTATGTCGCCACAGATCAGATACGGCGAGTGACGAGATGCCTCTGCGCTGAAAATTTTGATGGATTTCAATAGTTAGCGTAAAAGCAGAATCGGTAAATTGCTTTTGAAACGCTTTATGAAAATGTTCCCGTTCATACGGCACGAGAACTGTGAATCCTAATTTGGCGACTAATTGAATAGCACGTATTTCATCTTCCGGATGTACGAGAATATCGATATCCGAGGTACGCCGAGCAGCTGCTGATCCAAAATATTTTTCTGCGAAAACAACTCCCTTCAGCGGAATGACAGGGACGTGATTTGCTTCAAATAATTGCAGCACATTGACCGTTTCTTGGTGAATTAAACAGCTGAGCAGCATGTTTTCAGTCGCCTGCTGCTTCAAAGCTTGTCTGAAGGAAATAGGCGTCTGCTCAAGCAAACCGTGTTGCTTCATTAAATAGTACAGTTGCGAGGCATATTGATGAAAAAAGCGATTCGTCATAAGTGCTTGGTAAACATGTTCGTCTTGTTTTTCGAGTGTAGATGGCGGCTGCGTGTAAATTGCTTTTATTAACTGTTTCATCATCATCTGCTAGTTCTCCGTTCGTACAATTCGTTCTTACACAGTTTGTTTCTACTCACTTGACTTGTCCTTTCGATAGTAAACAAAAAGACGTTACACGTGCATTACATACCACACGGTTATTTTCGAAGAGCAATAGGAATCCGCGTCTTTTCCCATGGTGTCTCTTGCTGCGAAGACAATTGATAGTAGAGGCCGCGCGTATGAATCAGGTGTGCATGTGTACCCGACTCGACGATTCGACCGTGACTGAGGACAACGATCTGATCGGCGCCGCGGATCGTCGACAAACGGTGGGCGACCACGATCAGCGTCCGTGTCCCCTTCTGCTCCTCTAATGTCCGTTTGATCTGCTGCTCAGTCTCGGCGTCCAGCGCCGACGTCGCTTCATCGAGCAGAAGAATCGGTGCGTTCTTCAGTAACGCGCGAGCAATCGATAGGCGCTGTTTCTGACCGCCGGATAAGTTCAAGCCGCCTTCTCCGACTCGCGTCTCATAACCGTCAGGCAATGCACAAATAAAGCTGTGAATGAACGCGGCCTTTGCCGCGCGGATCATCTCTGCCTCGGAGGCACTGCGATTGGCTAGTAGCAAATTCTCCCGAATCGTACCGCTGAAGAGATAGGTGTCCTGAGGCACTTCAGCGATATAGCTGCGCTGCTCGTCAGATGACATCGTGTCCGCCGGTTGTCCGTCGATTGTAATTTGTCCAGATGTTGGGGAATAGAACCTCTGCAAGAGGCGAAGAAAGGTGGTCTTGCCCGCGCCGCTCGGTCCGACAATTGCGGTCATTGTTCCGGCTGGAATCGTCAGATTCAGATCACGCAGGATCGGACGCTTAGTCTCATAGCCGAACGTCAGATGCTTAATTTCAATGCATCGCTTGAGCGGCGGTTTTGCTGTGAATTTTCCCCATTCGGATGCGGGCAGCGGTTGATCGAGGAGCATGTGAATACGTTCGGCCGCCGCCAAAGCTTGCTGGAAAATAGACCATCGGCCGGCTAAGCTATTCAATGGGAAAATGAGCTGATTGATTAAGGCCATAAAGGCGAGCAATGCACCGATTGTTATCTTACCTTGTGCCACAAGCCAAGCTCCGAGAAATAGACTGGCCAAATAGGCAATTAGACCGATGGACTCCCCACCCGCACTATAAATACCCTGCAGATGAGCGTTTATAGAGGTGAACTGGTAGAGCTGTCTATTTGCCTGCTGATAACGCCGAAAGAAGAAGCCCTCAGCAAGAAAAGCATGAATGACTTGCTTGCCATGGAAAATATCATTCAATAAACTATTGGCCTGCCCCATAGACTGATAGATTCTGCGGCTATTGCGTCGCAGCAAGAGCCCGAGATAGGAGCCACCGACAACAGCGAACGGAATGATTAGCACACCGATTAATGAGAGCTGAACACTGATGTGGAGCAGATAGCAGAAAACAGCTAACGCCATTAATGGCAGGCGAAACAAGTCAATGAGATTACTGCCAACTGCCCCATTGATGCCTTGCATATCATTCGTGAAATGAGACAGCAGCGTCCCTGATTGCTGAGCTGCATCTGTGGAGACAGGCTGAAGCAAGAGATGTTTCAATAAATTATTTTTCATATCGAATTGAATGGCCTGGGCGGCGTGATTGGCAAATACCGCATTGGCATATGTAATAATCAGCTGGCTAAGCAATAAACCGACACCGGCTGGAATCAACAGTTTTACTTTATCAAAATGCTGCCCAACAGCCGCGTTTGTCATCGCTCCGAGGAAGGAAGCAAAAGCAATCGTAATTCCAATATCTGCAAGCATCGCGATAGCAAGAATAAAATAAGCCTTCCAATGGCTGCGTAAATAAGGAGCTAGAAAATGTATCGCTTGTCTTAGATCACGCTGCCGGAGAAGCTGTTGCAGTCGATGGAACAACGGGAACATGATTCAACGCCTCTTTCTGAAAAACAGATTATGTTTACCGTTTATTCGATTCTATCAAATCATGTGACAAGTGCAATTTTGTGTAATGAGGCTGTAACGGAGACCGTGTTACGATATGGACGTTGAGGATGAGAGATGGGCGATGTGAAACAATGTCCGTTTCTCGGAAACGAAACAACGTATGAGAAGAGGTGATACATAATGGAAAAGAAAATGTGGGAAGCTCCTGAACTGAAAGAACTGTCTGTCAAGATGACGGAAACATCGAGTGATTGCTGGCCATGGCCGCCTAAGAAAGACAGCTGATCCAATCGAACACATTTTTCATTACGGAACTCTAGGTGCACGTCTTGATGCGTCAAGGCCGCGATTCAGCCCTATACAGCCTATGCGAGTGTATAGGGTTGTTTTTTTTGACGAAAGATTTCTGTAACACCAGGAGGGAGTCAGTGGGTTGGGCTATTATCGATTATTTGGCTGGTTGGTTAAAAGCGAATTAGCACTTCCTGGACTGGAAGAAGTGACTGCTGACAGGGTGCCGGATGTCGTGATTGAGCGGGGCGATTTAACAGCGAATTGGCAGCGTGCCGGGTCAAAGGATTGGTTTGCTGTAGAGAGTCCCAGCAGCGTATTGTTTTCGATAGAAGACGCTGGTATTTATCGCGTCGAGGATGGCAATCACATAACGGTTTCTGCTTTCCCTGATGCCGATTCTAATGCGCTGCATTTATATTTGCTTGGTTCGTGTCTTGGCGCTCTTTTATTAGAAAGAAGAATTTATCCACTGCATGGCAGCGCAGTCGTTATTGATGGGAGAGCTTATGTGATCGTCGGTGAATCGGGAGCAGGGAAATCAACGCTGGCCATGGCATTTGCTCAACTTGGCTACTCGCTATTGACCGATGATATTGCCGCTGTGTCGCTGGATCATGAAGCACAGCCGATGATCATCCCCTCCTACCCGCAGCAGAAAGTATGGCAGGAGACGTTGGATGCTTTTGGTGATTCATCAGCAGGACTGCGCCCGCTTTATTTACGCGATACAAAATATTATCGGCCAATGCGTGCTTGCTTTGCGTCACACGCGACACCGCTTGCCGGTGTGATTGAACTTGTGAAAACGAAGAATCCACAACCTTCATTAATAGCAATACCTAAGATGAAGGGGCTCGAACTGCTTTTTCAGCATACATACCGCAATATGTTCATCCCACAGATGAAGCTGATGGCATGGCATTTTCAGGAATCGGTACAACTGGCTCGGCAGATAACGATTCATCGTCTGGAACGGCCGGCGCGCGGCGCGTTTACCGCCGCGCAGCTTGCTTTCCTAATTCTGCACGACGTCGCAGGGAAACAAGAAATGATCAGTCAGTCATTCGGGGAATAGGGGGTAAGGACAATGCAGACTCAGAATATTGATTTGACAGATACGGTTGAACGCAATCAGGCGATAGTCGCCAGTGACATGGACGGAGAGAAGGTAATGCTGAACCTGTCCACGAGTAAATATTATAATCTAGGCAGTGTTGGTGGCGCCATTTGGGAACAGCTGAGTACGCCTACATCCGTCGCTACATTAGTAACGAAGCTGACTGCGATTTATAGTGTCGATCGCGAGACCTGCTCTCGTGATATTATGAGATTTCTCCGCGAGCTCTGTCGTGAGCAATTGATTCTTTGTACAGCGAAACCCGAATGAACGAGGGCCTTCGATGATGCATTTTTTTCGTATGATTGCTCAATTTGAGCGAAAGTCACATGTCATGAAAAAACTCTATTTTGAAGCGTTAACGATGCTTCTATGGTCTCGCCTGATCACGATTATTCCTTTTTCAAAAATTGCCGCACGGCTTGGCACGCACAATCGGGAATCGACTTTCTTTGATGCACCGGAGAATAGAGAATTGCTTGAACAGATTAATCAGGCTGTGCGCGTAGTCAGCCGCCATGTCTTTTGGCGCAGTCTTTGCCTGCAGCAGGCCATCGCCGCGCTTTATATGCTTCGGCGGCGGCATATCAGCTGCACGCTATATTTAGCTGTCGCCAAGGGACAGAATCAGAAGATGGTGGCGCACGCTTTGCTGCGCAGCGGCAGTTACTACGTCACAGGTGCAGGAACGAATCTTGCGCTGACCATTGTCGGCACATTCGCCAGTGATGCGGTATAGCGAAAAAGAAACGATGAAGATGTGGATGATGTTATCAGAAAGGGCGTTTATGCTGTTGTGTAAAATAAATATGGAGCTATTCAACAAAGGTTCAGCGGAGGAAAAGTCCGTTGAACCTTTTCTCAGCATTCTTATCAATATACTCGATCGTAAACTTCGCCATTAGCTTTCGAATAACTCTTCGTCAGAAATAGTGTCAGGATCAGACCGTTTGAAGTCTTCGTATTCTTCCTTTGTCATCGTGTCCTTGAGTGGAATGGGCTTTGTTTTTCGATTGTCAGAATCAGCAATCCTTTGAGCAGCTTCACGATAAATCAAATCGGTTTCAAGTCTGTTGAGTTTTACAATCAGCTGCTCATATTGCGCATAGTCTAAAATAACAGTATCAATCTCATTGTTATCTGAGATAAACTGAGGCATTTTCTTTGCTTTTTTTCGAATAGCTCCCAACGTCTTAGAAGCTACAGAAGCCGGAACAATTTGATCCTTGCTAAATATTGGCTTAGTCGGGGCCAAATCCTCCATTTACAGTCATCCTCTCTGTGGAACTCCTGAATCCTATCTTCATTATACACAATCATACGTAAAATATTGAGTGGAATTTCAGGTATAGGTTCTTTAGTGCAACAGCAGATGTCCACGAAACCTTTACACAAGCAACATCTATCAATTAATATTTTCCCAAACGTTGGGATACGCACTGAATGATAACTGGGTTTTTACTAGGATTGAGCCATCTGAGAGTACGGATGACATAGGTTTGAGAAATGGCTGTGCAGCCCGCAGTATAGCTATAGCGATGATCATTCACGTGAAAGAAAATGGCGCTGCCTTTGCCGGGCACGCGTCTCACCGTATTATAATTTATGACAAATCCGTAATTATATTGAGGAATATCCATTTTTTCACTTTGCTCATGCGTCTTGCGAATGGACTGCAGCGTATTGTAGTAGGGCGAATGGACATTGTCCACCCAGACATCATCGGCGGTAATCTGATGATAGGCGAGGCGTGTGCCGGGATTGGTAAAACGGCCAAATGCTTTCGTAATATGAAATTCACCTTGTGGAGATTTCCAGCCGCCTTCACTCATCTGATAGGGTACGGCAAAGCCGTAACGACCGATGATGGCATTGTAGATGGCTTGCCTTTTCCATTTTCCAGCGGAATTCTTGGCAAATAACTGTACCATTGCAGCACTCGTATGGTAGCCGGTCGCGGTGACAAGCACCAGTTGCTGACTTGAACCGAGTGTTTTCATTTGATTCACGTAGCGCTCACTTGTGGATTGATCGTAGATGCTTGCCGCATGGACGGGTTTTCCGAATGGCAGCAGGAGCATGAGGATAGGGATTATGAAGAATATGTACTTTTTTGATTTCATCACGTGAACCTCCCTATTTATTTTATGCGTTAATTTTAGCACATATATTAGCGAAAGGATTTGATGTTTTACATTTTCCAAAGCGAAGTATTAGTAATATGATTAAATTAATTTCGTATGGTTTTGAATTTGCAAAACCATAAGCCTGCGGTCTATTTATCTATAAAATATGTCAGTTAAGGGGGTGCGCAATGGTTACACTGAAGCAGCTGCTTGCGCTTCCTGAATTTGCAACAATACAAGTTGTTTCAGGGAAAGAAGGCGTTGACAGACGAGTCACTGGAGTCAATGTGATGGAAAGTGACAGCTTAACTGCTTTTTTCAAACAGGACGAGCTTCTTGTCACGACGGGGATATCTATTCATGGTGATATGGAGCGTCTATTTGCGCTAGTTGAGGCGGCTTATGAACGGAAGACCGCCGGAATGATTTTAAATGTCGGTCCCTATATTCCGTATATTCCGCAGAAGGTACTCCAGTTTTCCAACACGCATGCGTTTCCGGTCTTTGAGATGCCATGGGTGTATCGCGTGGCGGATTTCGTTAAGTTAACGATTCAGTACCTCACCAAGACATCCGGAGAGCAGCAGTCAATCAAAAATTTAATGACGCAGATTCTTCTTCATAATCATTGGGACGAGACAATGGCTGCTCCGCTTGCTCGGGGTCATATTACCTGTTCAACTTACTACGAAGTAATCGTGTACGATGTGAATGATGCGGAGGATTTCACTGTTTTCCCCTCCTGGATGGAATTTATTATCGAACAGGAGTTAAAAAAAGCTGGCCACGTTTTATTTTCCATGGCGGTCAAGACGCGGTTTATTGTGCTGATGGAACATTCCGGAGTCAAACTTACAGAACATAAAATCCGCGACGTGCATCAGAAAATAATGAAAAATAAAAAGGATAAACTTCAATTATTTGTCGGCATTGGGAGTGCTTATTTAGTAACAGAGCTGAATCGAAGTTATCATGAAGCGTTGACGGTTATCGAATTAGCGCGAAATCATCGTTATTTTCAAATTGCTAAATATGCGCATACAGGCGTTTTTAAATTACTCCGTGAAAATATCGATAAGCAAACCCTTCGTGCCATGCATCAGCAGACGCTTGGTCCGCTCTACAATTATGATCGCGTCAACGGCACTGATTTAGTCAGCTTTCTGCGGATATTTATTGAAGAGGATGGGCATGCCACGGCTATTGCGCAGCGAACATTCGTTCATCGAAATACCGTGCTCTATAAAATGAAGAAAATTGAGTCGATATTGGAAAGTGATTTGACCAACCCTTATGAAAAAAACAACCTGCTAATGGCGTTAATGATTGAAGATATTTTAGCCTAGACATTGTGCATTTGCACAATGTTTTTTGGCTTTATTTATTATTGAATTCAGTAAATACAGCCTTATGATTAAATTATGATAAATAAGAAAATTCATATGAGGTGGTTGCTTTGAAACAAGTGAGTGATTTAGAAATCAAAGAAAGCGACGCACGCTATGTTCTCCATTCATGGGCGAAGCAGAAAGCGGTCCATTCAAAAATTATTGCGAAAGGTGAGGGCATTTATTTCTGGGATGACACTGGGAAGAAATATTATGATATGTGCTCTCAGCTTGTTTATCTGAATGCCGGTCATAATCATCCGAAATTAATAGAGGAATTCAAACATATCGGTGAAATCCCACTGGCAGCACCGGGATTTGCAACGCGGTCTAAGGCCGAATTGGCGAAAGCAATTATTGAGGTTGCTCCTCAGAATATGGCTAAAGTGTTCTTCGCTAATGGTGGCGCCGATTCTAATGATCACGCGATAAAAATTGCGCGTATGGCGACCGGGCGTTATAAAATATTTTCCCGCTATCGTTCCTATCACGGAGCAACATTCGGGGCAGGGAACCTATCCGGGGAGGGACGCCGATTCTATGTAGAGCCGGGGCTTCCGGGATTCGTTAAATTTGAAACACCGTATCTGTATCGCCCGCCTGTTGCATTCTCAACGGATGCAGAAGCAACCGCTTATTATTTGGAACAATTGCATCGTCAGATTTTGTACGAAGGACCGGACACTATAGCGGCTGTCTTCATGGAGACGATTCCCGGCAGCAACGGCGTACTGATTCCTCCGCATGGTTATATGGAAGGTGTGCGCGCGCTTTGCGATCAATACGGAATATTGATGATTTGTGATGAAGTGATGGCCGGATTCGGAAGAACTGGGAAAATGTTTGCGGTTGAACATTTTGCCATCGAGCCGGATATGATCACTTTTGCCAAAGGTGTCACGAGCGGCTATTGTCCGCTTGGCGGCGTCATCGTCAGTGATAAGGTGGCTGCTTATTTTGATGATCATGTGTTAATGACGGGACTTACCTACAGTGGACACACCGTTTCAACGCAAATCGGATGCCGGATGATGGCGATTTACCAAGAGGAGAAGCTGGTTGATCATGCAGCATTGATGGGTAAAGTGCTGGCGTCACGGATGGAGCGATTACGCGCATTCGAGTCAGTTGGCGATGTGCGGGCGATTGGCTTATTTGCTGCAGTCGAGCTTGTTAAGGACAAAAAGACAAAAGAGCCAATTATCTCCTATGGTATGGACTATGGGAAAGACAAGGTTGGACTGATGGCGAAATTTGTTTCGATGCTTGGCGAACAAGGTTTCTATACGTATTCTCATGAATCCAGTGTCATGATTGCACCACCGCTTGTCATTACGGAATCAGAAATCAATGAAGCAATGGCTATTTTTGAACACGTGCTGTCTAAGTTCGAATCCGATTATTTATTTGCAGGACGGTCAATTGTATCAAACTAAGAGGTGGTGGGAAAAACGGAAAACTTTATCTATAAATCTCCAGTACCTGTTGATTTCGGTGCTGGAAAGAGGAAGACCCTT
The DNA here is from genome assembly GCA_047718535.1 of Sporolactobacillus sp. GTDB lineage: Bacteria > Bacillota > Bacilli > Bacillales > Sporolactobacillaceae > Sporolactobacillus. The sequence goes on along the minus strand of JBDNRH010000005.1, from coordinate 66,440 downwards.
TCGCAATTACTTGAGACGATGCAATTAAAAAAAGGTCTGTTAATCAGTGCGCCTTCAATGGTGCGTCGCGGGATCGCGAAGGAATTGGCTGCTGCCAGTAACGGACGAATTGTCGCGATTTTCTCAGACATACAGCCAAACCCGACGCTTGACGTCGTGGATCACTGTGCGGATGTGCTGCGCCAGCATCACTGTGAATTCGCTGTCGCGCTTGGTGGCGGGAGCGTCCTTGATTGTGCGAAAGCGGCCTGCTTCATTTCTCAGACGCCGCACCGTATGGGCGAATTTCTTGAAAGTGGACAATCGGTTGACAAAGCGGGTATTCCATTAATTGCGATGCCTACGACTTCCGGAACGGCGAGTGAAGTGACAGCGGCGTCTGTGTTGACTGATGAAGTAAATGACGTCAAACGATTGTTAATCAGTGATTATTTTTATCCAGCCTATGCGCTCATTGATCCTGAATTGACCTATTCGTGTCCACCGGCAGTCACTGCAGCGAGTGGTCTCGATGTTCTGACGCATGCCCTAGAAGCATATTACGGCAGGAAACATCAGCCATTCACGGATATGGCCGCCATCCGTTCAGCATCACTTGTGTTTCACTATCTTCTGCAGGCTTATCACGATCCGGAAAACAAGGAAGCAAGAGATCAAATGAGCTTAGCCTCAGTCACTGCTGGTCTCGCGTTCGGCAATACGTCCACAGCAGCTGCTCATGCCTGTTCCTATCCACTGACGCAGCATTACGGCATTCCTCATGGAGAAGCCTGTGCATTCACACTTCCGTCTTTTTGGCGGATTAATAGCATTCAAGGTCCTGAGGGCAAACGTCTGCAGCAGATGAGCAGTCAGCTTGGATTTGAAGATGCGAGTGAGCTAGCGGGACGGATTGATCAAATGAAGAAAGAGTTGGGCATGCGGATCACATTGAAGGAGGTGGGAATTGACAGCGACGATGCGTTAGACGCGTTAGTTGCAAATAGTTTCGCGCCGAATATGGCGAATAATCCGGTTGAGATGACGAAAAGAAAATTGAAGGCAATGTATCTGCGTCTCGATGAAAAAATGCGGCTTACGACATGAGGAATGAAGAGGGGAGATCAGCCTGCAATGCAGAGGCAAAAACTAACGATTAACGCACGACGGCTTAAAGAGACAATCGATGAATTTGCCGCTTTTGGTCGAACCGATAAGAACGGTGTCACTCGTCTATCACTTTCTAAGGAAGACATAGCTGCCAGAGATTATTTGATTACGTGTTGTAAAAAGATTGGTATGGAGATTAAAGTGGACGACGTGGCTAATATGTATGCGACGCTTCCAGGACGAGAGGATAAACCGCCGCTGGTGATGGGTTCGCATCTCGACACGGTTATCAAAGGCGGTCGATTTGATGGCGTGCTTGGGGTGTTGGCAGCATTGGAAGTTGCCCGCACGCTTCATGATAACCATATAACGCCGCGGATTCCGTTTACGCTTGTTGATTTTACCAATGAGGAGGGTGCACGCTTTGATCCGGCGATGATGTGTTCGGGAATCCTTTCTGGTATGTTTCAGAAAGAAGATATGCTGCGGATTAAGGATACATCGGGAATCACATTTGGAGCAGCATTAGAGTCAAGTGGCTACAAAGGCTCAGTTGAAAACAGATTGCGTGAGGCGACCGCCTATTTAGAAATGCATATCGAGCAAGGACCAGTATTGGAGAATGCCTCTTTATCCATTGGTGTTGTGGAGGGTGTTGTCGGCATGGTTAATTATGAAGTTGTAGTGACTGGTGAATCCGATCATGCAGGCACAACTCCGATGGCTATGCGCAAAGATGCGCTGTTTGCAGCAAATGATGTCATTCAGTTATTGCGTGACAAACTCAATAAATTGGATAATGAATTGGTTTATACCATGGGCAGAATGAACGTCTTTCCCAACGTGCATACAGTCATCCCTAATAAGGTTATTTTCACTCTTGAGGCTCGGCATAAAGATCCGCAAGTTATCGAGCAGGTCGTGCACACGATTATGGGTTTACCCGTTCACTTGGGTGGGTGTACGATTACGACACGAAAATTGTGGGGACGCGACACAGTCATGTTTGATCAAGCGCTTTGCGATCAATTGGCAAACGCAGCAGAAACATTGGGTTACTCCTATAAGAGGATGTACAGCGGCGCCGGTCACGATGCCCAGTATATGGCAAGTTTACTGCCGACAGCTATGTTGTTTGTGCCGAGTGTGGGCGGCAAGAGTCACTGCGAAGAAGAATTGACAACATATGAGGATTGTGCAAAAGGCGTTAATGTCGCTTTGGATACAGTGTTGTCTTTGATTGATTGTCGGTAGAGGAAGTATGTGATAACAAAAGGAATAATTGTATTCGTTTAAGACTGAATATTCATTTAAAAAAGATAATTGCGAATGATGGACAGATCAAATGGATTAATATAAGAGAAACTGTGACCCATTTCATAATGAATAGGAGCGATGATGCGGTGAAAACGCAAATCGAAAAAAATGGGATCGTCACGCTATCTGATACTACTGTAAACGAGTTACAGAACAGTAATATGTGGAATGATGACTTGCGACCGACTACACGAGAAGAACATGATTGGACGTCCTATAATTTTGCAAGTCTATGGATAGGTATGTGCATTTGTATTCCTACCTATACGATGGCATCAGGATTGATTGCGCTTGGTATGAACTGGTGGCAAGCCATTCTCACAATTATTCTTGGAAATTTAATTGTCCTTATTCCGATTTTATTAAATACTCATGCCGGTACAAAATTTGGTATTCCTTATCCAGTATTTGCTCGTGTTTGGTTTGGTTCAAAGGGAGCACATATTCCTGCTTTGCTACGCGCGCTTGTTGCTGCAGCTTGGTTTGGTATCAATTGCTGGTATGGTGGTGTTGCAATTGATACATTGCTTGCTTCCACTAGTGGCTGGGGACATATTGGTGGACACACCTTTATCGCTTTTCTAATTTTCTGGGCTATCAATGTTGCTGTTGCCTATCGTGGTCCGGAGGCTATTAAGAAAATGGAAGCATGGGCAGCACCGATTCTTCTTGTATTGGGTGTTGGGTTACTAATTTGGGCACTGGTTGCAGCAGGCGGTGTTGGACCGATGCTTTCTGCGCCGTCTAAATTCAAATCAAGCAGTGAATTCTTAGCTATTTTCTTCCCTTCTTTAACAGGCGTCATTGCTTTTTGGGCAACGCTTGCTCTCAATATTCCTGATTTTGGCCGTTATGCGAAGAGTCAGAAAGCCCAGGTTATTGGACAATCAATAGCACTTCCAGGTACTATGGGACTCTTTTCTTTTATTGGTGTCGCTGTAACATCAGCGACAGTCGTTATTTATGGCAAGGCAATTTGGGATCCGGCAGCCTTAATGGCGCATTTTCCTCCAGTTGTTATTTTCATTGGAACAATAGGAATTGCACTTGCAGCTTTAACAACCAATGTTGCGGCAAATGTTGTTGCTCCAGCACGTGCGGTTGAAAATTTGTGGCCACGAAAAATAACTTTTGCTGGCGGTGCAGTTATTACAGGATTGATTGCTCTGTTGATGCAGCCGTGGAATTTAGTGGGTGATATGTATACCTATATTATGGGCTTTCTTGGCGGATACGGTGCATTACTTGGGCCGATTGATGGGATAGCCATTGCAGATTATTGGTTTGTCAGAAAACGGAGACTGGCACTTAAAGAGTTATATGTAAAAACTGGGCGTTACAACTATAAATCTGGTTTTAATCGAAATAGTATTATTGCTTTTCTTGTCGCCATTGTCCTTTCATTCCTTGGACTGTTTGTTCCATGGCTCAAGTTCATTTGGGATAATGCATGGACAATTGGACTACTTGTGGCGGGATTCCTTTATGCGTATTTGATGCGTGGAAGCACTACTATTGTTACTGAAGAGGAGTTTGACGAGATAACGCGTGTAGAGGATCCAGCTAATGAAGCATCGAAGATATCTGCTGAGGCAGTCAATCCTGATATTTGATCATTTTTAATGAAATCTTGACCTTCTGTGAGGTGACTTTGCATGAGTGCATCCTTATCGGCAAATAATCTTGAAAAAATATTTGAACAAGTAACTCCAGACATAGGAACAGAAGCAGCAATGGATGAAGCCAATCGTTGTCTATACTGTTATGATGCTCCTTGTAAAAAAGCATGTCCAACGGGAATTGATATCCCCTCTTTCATTCATAAAATAGCGACTGGGAACATGAAAGGTTCGGCACAGACGATTATGTCTGCTAATCCAGTGGGGGCAACCTGTGCACGGGTTTGTCCGACTGAGGAGCTCTGTGAAGGAGCGTGTGTTTTCAATTCTGTTTCATTGCCCATTCGCATCGGAGATTTGCAGCGCTATTCCACAAATTGGGCTATGAAAAGTCACCAAACGATGTTTCATGCTGGGTCGTTCATTGGGAAATCTGTTGCGGTCATTGGCAGTGGACCGGCAGGACTCTCTGCTGCACGAGAATTAGCGCGACTTGGATATAAAGTGGAAGTTTTTGAAAAAAAGGAAAAAGCCGGGGGACTTGATACGTATGGAATTGTGCCCTTTCGTCTGCCGCAGTCTGTTTCGCTCTGGGAAGTTGATCAAGTTAAGCAACTGGGCGTGACTATTCATACAGAAATAGAGGTTGGAAAAGATATTTCATCTGGACAACTCGTACATGACTATGATGCAGTCATTCTTGCAGCTGGAATGGGAAAGGTTCCAGCGAGTCATATCCCAGGTGAACACTTGAAAGGTGTCTTTGATGCGATTCAATTAATTGAATCAGTAAAAGATAAACAGCAGTCTCATGATTTTGGGGGAAAGAAAGCTATTGTCATTGGTGCGGGAAATACAGCAATAGATGCAGCTACCTGTCTGAAACGTCTTGGAGCGAGTACAGTTCAAATGGTCTATCGTCGATCAGAAAAAGAAATGACAGCTTATCCTTCTGAATATGCCTTTGCCAAACAAGAAAATGTTATCTTTCAGTGGTTAACACAACCTAAGGAAATAATTGGTGATGCTAGTGGGCGGGTGACCGACATTCGATGCGTTCATATGACACTTGGTGGAAAGGATGAGACAGGGCGTGCGACACCAATGGAAATAAAGGGATCAGACTTTAATATGTCAACTGATATTGTCGTTCGGGCAATTGGTCAAGAACGGCATATTCCCTTAATTGACTTGTTTTCGCTAGAGCACGATCATGGTGCTGTGAAAGTTAATCCGGAGACTCATCAAACGTCACACCCCAAGGTATATGCAGCCGGGGATATCTGTTTTAGCAAATTGTATGGTGAAGCTATGGTTGTTTCAGCAGCAAAACAAGGGGTCGATACAGCTCATGCTATCCACAAGCAGTTATCTGCACAATGAAACAGAAAGGGGATAATACTATTGGCTGACCTTCATGTCACATTTGCAGGTATTCATTCAATTAATCCTTTTTGGCTTGCTTCAGGGCCTCCCACTAACTCGGGGTATCAAGTCCAGCGCGCTTTTGAAGCCGGCTGGGGTGGAGCAGTTTGGAAGACACTTGGCGATCCCATTATTAATGTGAGTTCGCGTTTTTCATCATTGCAATATGGGAACCAACGTGTAGCTGGTTTTAATAATATCGAACTAATTACGGATCGTCCTCTCGATGTTAATCTTAAAGAAATTGCTGAAACGAAGAAAAAATTTCCAGATCATGTCATTATTGCCTCGCTAATGGTAGAACCTGTGCGGGATAAATGGCATGAAATTGTGAAAAAAGTAGAATCTGTCGGTGTTGATGGACTGGAACTTAATTTTGGTTGTCCACATGGAATGGCTGAGAGAGGGATGGGGGCTGCTTCCGGTCAAGTTCCAGACCTTGTTGAGAAACAAACATATTGGGCGAAAGAAGTCGCAATGACACCTGTTATTGTTAAATTAACACCCAATATAACGGATATTACTGCAACAGCATTCGCCGCTACTCAAGCCGGGGCAGATGCAATAAGCATGATCAATACGATCAATAGTTTAATGGGGATTGATTTAAACACATGGAACACTATTCCAGATGTAGGAGGGCTTGGAACGCATGGCGGATATTGTGGCCCAGCAGTAAAACCGATTGCTCTCGGAATGGTGGCAGAATGCGCCCGTGACACACAGATTAATATACCAATTTCAGGTATAGGTGGTATAGAAACATGGAAGGACGCTGCTGAGTACATGTTGATGGGAGCATCAAGTGTTCAAGTGTGCACTGCCGCGATGCATCATGGTTTTCGAATTGTTGAAGATATGATTGATGGATTGTCAAACTATCTGGATGATAAAAAACTAGCATCTGCAATGGATTTAGTCGGACAGGTAGTGCCTAAGTATAAAAACTGGGGCGATTTAAATTTGAATTACAAAATTGTTGCTTCTATTGATTCAGATAAATGTATTTCGTGCAATAAATGTTTTATAGCATGTGAAGATGCCGCTCATCAATGTATTGAGCGCGCTGTCGATAGTACGGGTCGGTCTACACTGAGCGTTCGCGAAGAGGACTGTGTGGGATGTAACCTCTGTTCGATCGTGTGTCCAGTTGAGGGAGCCATTCAAATGATGGAAAAAACTGAAGAAATTGGGATGACATGGAATGAGCGGCAAGAGTTAATACAAAATTTATGAGATATCTTATACAACAATTTCATTCAGTTTATGTGAACGGGGGCTCAATATAATGAGTGAACGTTGTCAATTCCTGCGTGAGAAACAATTGGTTGATCAATTATTGATGAGCCATGGTTCTGTTCAGCATGTTGAAGAGAATTTAAACGGAACATTCATCACATTTAAAGACAGGGGAATGAAAAACGATCAAAATATCCGATTAGCGACTGCAGACGGAAGAAAGTATCTAACGAACCAGTTAATTGCAAAAAAAAGATTATCCATGCAATGACAGTATGTACCTGCATCAACTCTCATGGACGGAGGCATTAGATAAATGAAATTGGTAGGCGTTGACATTGGTGGAACATTTACGGACATTATTTACACAGATACCGATTCAAATACATCGTATATCCATAAAACACCAACAACAAAGGATCCATCCATAGGTATGGTGAATGGGATTAAAGAATTGTGTGAGCGGTATGAAATTCCAACAGCTTCAATTAATCACGTATTTCATGGAACAACAATTGCGACCAACGCTATTTTGGAACACAAAGGTGCAAAAGTCGGATTTATGACGACAAAAGGGTATCGTGATTTATTGCAAATCGGCCGTCATCAACGTCCTGAAAACTATTCACTGACTCAGGAGATACCATGGCAGGATCGTGCAATTATGGAGCGACGTGATCGTCGCGTGATTCCTGAACGCATCACAGTGAAAGATGGAAAACCACATGAACTTGTACCTCTTGATAAGCAAAGTGTTATCCAGGTACTTGATGACTTTAAAAAAGAAGGAATCGATTCGGTCGTTGTGGGTTTCCTCTTTTCTTATCTCGATTCAACGCACGAGGATCAGGTGGCAGATTTGATTAAAGAAAAATATCCGGATTTTTTTGTGACAAAATCGTCAAATATTTCGCCGCAATTTCGTGAATTTGAGCGCTTTACTACTGCATGTTTGAATGGGTTTGTTGGACCGAAATTAAAGGGTTACGTAGCTAGTCTTGAGTCACGCTTGAAAAGTGAAGGAATTCACTGTGACTTATTAATTATGACATCAAACGGCGGAGTTGCCGATTCGAAAAAAGTATCTGAGAAACCGGTCTTTACTTTATTATCTGGACCGGCAGCTGGCGTATTGGGTGGACAGTGGGCAGGAAATTTATCGGGGCATGAGCGACTTATTACATTTGATGTCGGGGGTACAAGTGCGGATATTGGTATTGTGACTGAACAGGGATTTGCGGAGGCAACAGCGGGTGATACTTGGATTTCTGGATTCCCTGTACAAATTCCAATGATTGATATTCATACGATTGGTGCAGGAGGAGGCAGTATTGCTTATGTCGATGCAGGAGGTGCATTTCAGGTAGGTCCTGAAAGCTCTGGTTCACTACCTGGGCCTGCTTGTTATGGCAGAGGGGGGACGCAACCGACTGTGACAGATGCAGTTCTTGTTCTTGGTAGATTGGACCCCGATCACTTTCTTGGTGGGGAGATGTCTATTTATCCGGAAAAGGCGATTAAAGCGGTCAGTGATCTAGCCAAACAATTAAATATGAGCCTTTATGAAACAGCCGAAGGCATATTAACAATTGTTGATCACAATATGGCCAATGCTGTACGCTCTAGAACGGTACAGAAGGGATACGATCCACGTGGATTTAGTCTTGCTGCAATTGGTGGCGGTGGGCCGATGCTATCCGTCGAAGTTGCACAGCTTCTGGACATTCCTGAAGTTGTCATTCCACCGTATCCAGGTATCACTTCGGCGTCTGGACTATTAACAACTGACTTGAAATATGATGCGGTGCAGACTATTTTTATTTCAAGCGATTTGATTGATGTTGACTATTTAAATAAACGCTTTAATGGGCTTGAAGAAGATATACGTCAGCAATTAAAAGAGGCTGGATTTTCTTCGGAACAAATTTCACTGAATCATTATTTTGATTGTCGCTATGTCGGTCAAGGATACGAGCTACGTATACCTATCCAAGCGGGCAGTATTAACAGTGAAAATATTAATGAAGTTTGGGAGACTTTTCATGAACGCCATGAACGTGAATATGGGCATGCGTTCAGGGAAGCCGCTATTGAAATTGTGAATATGCGTGTGACAGGAATTGGAAATATGCCAAAAATTGGTAATACAAGTCTTTCCGAAGAGGGACGTTCTTTAGTGGAAGCAGTCGTAAAAACTGCTCCGGCATGGTTTCGGTCTGATGGGGAACTAAAGGAGTTTGATACACCGCACTATTTAAAGGAAAAGTTGCCAATCCATCAAAAGTTTGCAGGACCTTGTCTAATTTTACAAAAGGATACGACAACAGTTATTCCACCGGACTGTGAGGCGACAATGTTGTCGAATGGAAGTATTCTTGTGAAAATAGGGGTGAAAGCAGATGGTTGAAACAAAAAAAACTATTGATCCAATTACTGCGCAAGTAGTTAATGGTGCGCTGAAAAATGTTGCTATTGAAATGGGACATAAACTAGCACGTATGTCTTATTCAAGTATTATACGTGAATCTAATGATTTTGGCTGTGCATTAATGGACGAAAATGGGCAACAACTGTGTGAATCGGTTAATAGTACTCCATTGCAATCTGGCCCCATTCCCGGATATCTGTTAGGAATCAAAAAGATTATGAAAGAACGTGGTGATACATTTAGACCCGGTGATGTTATTCTCCATAATTCAACATTTTATGGAGCAACACATGAACCTGATTGTGGTTTTTTTGTTCCCATTTACTATAAGGAAGAACTTATTGGGTTTTCAGGAACGACAGCACATCAACTGGATTTAGGGGCGCTATCACCTGGTTCGATTGGAATTATTGATGCAGTTGATTGTTTTGCAGAAGGACTGCAATTTAAAGCAATTAAAGTCTATGAACAAGGAAAGAAAGCAGAGATGGTTTGGCAACTGATTCGTGATAATGTTCGTGATGGTAAGGTTATTGGTGATATGGAGGCAGAAATTGCTACATGCTATATTGGAGCACAACGTTTCTTGGAAATCGTTGAAAAGTTTGGACTGGAAACGGTTCGTGCGGCTCGTGATTATATGATTGATTATTCAGAGCGTGTGCTACGAAATGAAATTGCTAAAATACCTGATGGCGACTATTCGTCCGTGGGCTATATAGATGGATATTTGGATGATCCTGATCCGAAAAGAAAAGATTTGAAATTTATGGTCAACTTATCCATTCGTGGTGATGAAATGATTGTTGATTTAACAGGGACTTCCCCGCAGGTTGCTGATCGTCCGATTAATATGCCTTTTCCAGGGACTACAGATATGGCTATTTACTTGACGGTTCGAACTATTTTACTAGACTCGAAAAAATTCGGTTATATTCCACAAAACGCGGGTATGATTCGCCCAATAAAGATTATTGTTCCGGAGGGCACACTAGCGAATCCTACCTATCCAGCCCCGACAATTTCCCGTTTCTGCCCGGGGAATGCGCTAGCGGATACGATCATGCATGCACTTGGAAAAGCCGTTCCAAAGCAAATTTGTGGTGGAATTGGAAACTTGTATATGGTTGCCTATAGTGGAATGATTAATAAAAGTTATTGGGTTTATATGGATATCATGGCGGGGAGTTCAGGTGGTCGCTATGATAAAGACGGAATTGATGCTATTGATGTACTATATGCCAATACTCGAAATAATCCGATAGAGGACATAGAGTCTCACCATCCTCTCCGCGTGACACGCTATGAATTTCCAGATAATGCCGCAGCACCTGGCCAATATCGTGGTGGTGTTGGACCCATACGTGATATTCAATTTACTGAAGAAGGGGGATTTTCAGTAGAAGGAGAGGGACAGAAATATAGTCCATGGGGATTTGCCGGTGGGCTTGATGGTACGCCTAGTCAGCTCATCTTTACAGATAGGGAAGGTCAACAAACCTTCCTTCCTTCAAAGGTTCCCTATAAAAAAACCCAGATTGGGGATACATTGCGAATTATAGGTCCATGTGGCGGTGGATATGGGGATCCTTATGCGCGCGATCCACGGCAAGTTTTGGAAGACTATCTTGATGGTTATGTGACGCTTGAAAGAGCCAAAAAGGACTATGGTGTCAGTATTGAAGATTCCGAGGTGAACTGGCAGCAAACGGAACAACTACGTTCTGGTCATTAAACAAAAATGTATTCAGTGAAAGAAATCCATCATTGCAAAGAAATGAAATATCTCTTTGCAATAATGGATTTTAATTTTGTAATTTATCAGCTTAAAAACAGAGATCCGTGGATGGAGTTAAAAAAACAGTTGTTTGCTTCTTCATAATTGTACTAATCATATTTATTGACAACAAAGAAAGTAACTTCTAAAATTATAAAAATAAAGCATATTAAACAGCTAGGATAAATGTACTTTAACTAAATAATTTGTTTATCTAGAGAAGACGAGGGAACTGGCCCGATGATGCTTCAGCAACAGACCCGCGTGGTACTGTGCTAATTCCAGCAGCAGAGACTGAAAGATAAACGTGTTGAACAATAATCTTCTGTGCTCATGCAGAGGATTTTTTTGTGCATTTAGTTCAATTTTCTGCAAGTTTAAAGAATAGGATGTGAAATTTTGTGATTGAATTTCAGCATGTATCGAAAATTTTTAAGGGTAAGAACACAGGGACAGTAGCACTGGATGACATCCAATTAACGATTAAGAAGGGGGAGATTTATGGCGTAATTGGCTATAGTGGCGCGGGTAAAAGTACGTTAATTCGAATGATAAATGCATTGGAAAAGCCATCGAAAGGGAAGGTGATTGTGGATGGCATTGATTGGGCGACATGCAATAAAAAGGATTTACGGCTGTTTAAAAAGAAAATTGGCATGGTTTTCCAGCATTTTAATCTACTTGAATCGAAGACCATTTTTGCTAATGTAGCCATTCCGCTCATTCTGGAAAAATGGGAGAAGCAGAAAATAAGACATCGTGTGTCAGAACTATTAGATTTTGTCGGCCTAGGAGATAAAGCGGGACAATATCCAAATGAATTATCCGGTGGACAGAAACAGCGAGTCGGAATTGCCCGGGCAATCGCATTAAATCCAGAAATTTTACTTTGTGATGAGGCGACAAGTGCACTTGATCCGAAAACAACCGAGCAAATTTTGGCTTTGCTACAACGAATTAATCATACGTACGGCATCACTATGTTAGTAGTGACACATGAAATGGGCGTCATTCAAAGGCTATGTCAGAAAGTAGCAGTGATGGAGAAGGGTGAAATTATTGAAGAAGGAGATGTCTTTGACGTATTTGTTCATCCGCAACAAGTCACGACGCGTGATTTCGTTCGTACGGTGATTTCAGATGGACAGTTGGATCAAATTCAATTATTTAAGGGAAAACACGGACGAATCTTTAAAATCGAATTCATCGGTCATACCGTTTCTGCACCCATTATTAATGATCTTATTAAAAGTTTTCCAGTGACGGTAACGATTCTCTATGCCAATATGTCTGAAATTCAGGGGAAGAAAATTGGCCATATGGTCATTCAGATTGACGGTGATCCTGTATCAATTGAAGAATCAATTAATTATTTAAAAAAACTCGAAATCTTTCTGAAAGAGGTGGTTTAATCCATGATTCAAACAACTATTACGCTGCAACAATTTATGCAAGCTCTGCAAGATACGCTGGTGATGGTCGTGGTATCTCTAGTTGTCGGTGCAATCATCGGAATATTTCTTGGAGTCAGTGTTGTTGTGACCCGGCCAGATGGGGTTTTGGAAAATCGTTGGTTTTATAGGGCTGTGAATCCGATAATCAATGTGATTCGCTCACTACCTTTTATTATTCTTCTTGTCGCAATTATTCCGTTTACGCGGATGGTTGTGCATACAACGATTGGTACGCCGGCAGCCATTGTTCCGTTGATTGTTTTTATTGCACCCTATATTGGTCGACTTGTTGAAAATTCTTTGCTTGAAGTCGATCCAGGTATCCTCGAGGCCGCCAATGCGATGGGTGCTTCGCCGTGGCAGGTGATTTGGCATTTTCTTCTTCCAGAGGCACTTGGATCATTAATTCTTAGTCTGACAACCGCAACAATTGGACTAATTGGCGCTACGGCAATGGCGGGAACGGTTGGCGGTGGAGGGATTGGAGATTTAGCCATTTCCTATGGCTATGAGCGTTTTGATACATTTACGATGATTATTACTGTTGTTCTGCTGATTCTTGTTGTTCAAGTTGTCCAATCCTTAGGTAACTTTCTTGCTGCCAAGGCAAGAAGAATAGGATGATTTTTACAGAGAAGGAGGTGATTTATGAAATGAAAAAAGTAATATTTATCTAGAGGTTTTTGTTCAGCTTCAGGCATTATTTGAAAATAGACATGATTTGATAGTCAGTCAGTATGAACAACATGATTATTATTGCAAAATACTTGGTAAGACTAGCACGGCTGATATTTAGCGATTAGAGCAATGCATCTTTATTGAACAGAGAGGTTGAAAATGGTGTTTTTTAAACCTTCAGAACGCGTCGGACAGCTTCCTGTTAATTTCTTTAATGGTTTGGATGAGCGACTCGCACATGCTGAGACGAATTCAGCAAAGTCGTATATAAATCTTTCTAAAGGCAATCCCGACTTACCGACACCAGTTCCAATCATCGAGGCGATGAAGCGGGCGGTGGAGAACCCGGAGAATCATGCCTACCCGCCTTTTCTTGGTAAACAGTCGCTTAGGCAGTCTATTGTTGCATTTTATAAACGAGAGTATGACGTTTTTCTCGATCCTGACACTGAGGTATCTATCTTTCATGGCGCACATATCGGAATAACTGCCATTCCACAAGTACTATTGAATTCTGGTGATTATCTTCTGACTACCGATCCGTGCTATCCAATTTATCATTCAGCGGCATCGCTTGCTAGGGCTTCTATCTATGCTATGCCCTTGACGAGGGAACATGATTTCCTTCCAGACTACCAAGTGGTACCTGATGAAATTAGGAAAAAGTCACAATTGCTCTTACTTAATTATCCCAATAACCCAACAGGTGTTTTGGCCAATGAAGCATTCTATCAGGAGACGATACACTTCGCCAAAAGAAATAAGCTAGCAGTATTAAATGATTTTGCCTATGCGTCTCTCGGGTTTAATGGCCATAAGCCGCTCAGTATTCTGCAAACGGACGGTGCCAAGGATTATGCCGTTGAAGTGTATACACTGTCGAAAACCTTCAATATGGCTGGTTGGCGAATTGGATTTGCAGTAGGTAATGCGTCTATTATTCAGGCACTCAATCATTTTCAGATGCATGCCTGCAGTACAGTGTTCGGAGCTGTACAGGATGCAGCGACCTGTGCGCTCAATTTAGATGCCCAGCTAATACGCCGAATTGTTACAATTTATGAAAAAAGACGGGATTTTTTAATTAATCATTTGCGCCAAATTGGATGGAATGCACCGTATCCAGCGGGTACATTCTTTGCTTGGCTTCCTGTTCCAAATGGCTTTGACAGTCAAACTTTTACTAATCTGCTGTTTGAAAAGGCTCATCTGGTTGTCGCACCAGGAATTGGTTTCGGTCAACAAGGGGCTGGATATATTCGCGTGAGTCTCGTTCATCCGACCGAAGTACTTGAGGAAGCAATTGCTCGGATCGATGATTTGCATTTATTCAGAAAGTGAGCGATATGGAAAATGATTGCTATTGATTTATCAAACCAGATTGTTTTGGTAACTGGTGCTGGGTCAGGAATAGGGAATGAGATTGCGCAACTGTTTGTACAAGCGGGTGCACGAGTGGTATTGGCGGACATCGCCTTTGATGATGATGTCAAGATTGTTTCAAAAAAGCAAATGCACATGCATCTGGATGTCACTCGAAAAGAAGAAATTGAAAAGATAATTGACGTAATAGCTGATTTCTGGGGGCCCATTGATACGCTCGTCAACAGCGCGGGCATTTCAACAATGGATTATACTGTGGCGATTAAAGAAGATGACTGGGATCGGGTAATGGCGGTTAATGCCAAAGGAACTTACCTTGTCTCCCAAGCTGTTGTCCGGCAGATGTTGACGCGGAAAAGAAGCGGTCGGGTGATCAATATTGCTTCTCAAGCCGGAAAGAATGGCTATCGCTGTATGGGAAACTACTGTGCTTCAAAGCATGCTGTTTTAGGTTTTACGAAAGTGATGGCGATTGAATTGGCAGCAAAAGGCATTCTAATTAATGCCATTTGCCCAGGCATTGTGGAAACACAAATGAAAAGGCGGGAACGCATAGACGGTGCCAAATTGAGAGGATTGACTCCAGAGCAGATTTATCAAGAAGACTGCTCTCAGGTGCCGCTTGGCAGAACAGCTCAACCAGTGGATGTTGCCAATGTCGCTCTTTTTCTTGCCAGTCAGCTATCGTCTTATATGACGGGCCAGGCGATTAATGTCACGGGCGGCATGACGATGAATTAATTGCTCAAGTGTTGCGATATTTAAAAGAAGGAGGTGCCGCTTTGTCTTTAATTTCCAGAATTGCTCCGCAACAATACCTGTTAGAAGAGGGAGCCTATGATTTTCTTTCAGAAGCGATTGAACAGCTTTTTCTGAAGAAAATACTTTTTTTACATGGCGAGAAGTCATTTCGTGCAGCATTTCCTTATTTGCCAGACGTACAGTCGCTGCCTGCTCAGATTGTGGATGCTCCATTTGGAGGACAATGCTCTGAAGAAGAAATTCAGCGCCTCATTCAAATTGTCCACACAATGAATGTCGACTCGGTTATTGGCCTGGGTGGTGGGAAGGTTCTTGATACAGCCAAGGCTGTCGCTTATCGTACGGGTAATCTTCCGTTATTGTTATTGCCGACACTTGCCAGCAACTGTGCAGCCTGGTCTGCCTTAAGTGTGATCTATGGGGAAAATGGTATTTCACTTGGGCACCGCATCTATCCGAAGCAGGCCAATCTTCTGCTCATTGAACCACGAGTAATCGCTGCATCCCCCGTGCGGTATTTTATCGCCGGGATTGCGGATACACTCGCTAAATGGTATGAAACAGAGCAGCTGCTTGCGGCGGCCGAGGCGCGTAATCTTGCCATACGTTTTGCACACCAATCGGCTCGTTTATGCCGAGATGTACCGCTGCAGCATGGGTTACAGGCAGTGCACACGATGCGTCTCGGAAAAATGACTCCCGATTGGACGCTCGTTATGGAAACTAATATTATGGCAAGTGGACTAGTCGGTGGATTTGCCGATCAATTTGGCCGTGCAACTGCTGCACATTCGGTGCATGACGCACTGACGTCATTTCAAGAGACAAAGCATTTATTGCATGGGGAAAAGGTTGCTTATGGCATACTCGTTCAATTGGCATTTGAAGAGAAGAGGGAAGAGATTCAGAGACTGGTTGATTTCTATAAAAAGCTGCATCTTCCGATTTGTTTAGCTGATTTGGGATTGGCGAATTTGACAGAACAGGGAATTCAATTAATTGCAGAACAAACGGTGATGCCGGATAAGACCATTCATCTTTTACCTTATGATGTTACTAAGGAAAATGTCATCCAAGCGATTTTTTATCTGGAAAGGTTAGCAACTTAATTTACTTTTTTCGCTTAAATCCAAGTAGTTAAATTTGTTTACTTTAAATTTAACATATAAAATTTTGGGAGGAGATATATTTGACAACAAAAAGGATTGGTCTTGTCAGTATTTTACTTTTATTCATTCTAATGATTGCCACAGCCTGCGGTAATCAGCCAACAGCGAGTGAAGCTCATAGCAGCAACACAAAGAAAATAATTACGATTGGTTTTAACGCCGGACCTTATGAACAGATGTTTAAGGAAGGTATCGCACCAATCCTTAAGAAAAAAGGCTATACGGTTCATACAAAAGATTTTACCGATGGTATTCAGGTGAATGTTGCCGTGGCGAAAGGCCAGATTGATGCCAATATTATGCAGCATCCAGTGTTTATGCGATTTGTGAATCAACAAGAAGGCATCCATAATGTCGGGATTGTTCAAGTTCCTGGTCCACCAATGGGGCTTTACGCGGGTCAAACGAAGTCGCTTCGAGCGGTGAAAGATGGGGATGTCATCGCTGTTCCGAATGAGGCGTCAAATTTGTATCGTGGACTTGTCATTT
This sequence comes from Sporolactobacillus sp., assembly GCA_047718535.1. Lineage (GTDB taxonomy): Bacteria > Bacillota > Bacilli > Bacillales > Sporolactobacillaceae > Sporolactobacillus. The sequence continues at coordinate 49,611 of JBDNRH010000005.1, read as the reverse complement.
TAAAGAATTTAGGGTGGATTAAATTGGATCCGAAAACGAATCCAGCCAATACGTCACTGAAGAATGTAATCAGCAATCCGCATCATCTCGTTTTAAAAGACATGAATAATGCACAGGAAGTGCGTGCGTTACCGGATGTGAATTATGCTATTATTCAGGGGAATTTTGCTGTTTCTAGCGGATTAAAGCTGACTTCTGCTCTTAAACTTGAAAATTTGCTTAATAAGTTTTCTGTGATTGTTGCTGTTGCGAATACAGATAAGAACGCACCATGGGCCAAAGCCATTGAAGAGGCTTATCATTCCAAGTCATTTCAGCGTTATATTAAGACACATATACAGTATAATGGCTATCATCTTCCAGACTACTTTAAAAGGTGAAGGTAGGGTGAATACCGTTTAAGATAAGTTCCTATTATGGGTAGTCTATCCTTCGCTTCTATGCGAAAATAAATCTATCATGCATGGATTGGAAGGGTATATTTTTATGAATACGTATACGTTAGAAGTGGCTGGTGTGACGCGTGAGCTGCCGATCATGCCAATTGCCGAGCATCTTGCCATCGCCAGCTTTGTCATTTTGGGTGATGCGGAACTTGTGACGCAGGCGGCGGAAGCTTTGGTACCGAAGTTGCCGAAAGCAGATTTACTGGTTACCGCGGAGGCAAAAGGCATTCCGCTTGTTCAGGAATTGGCCCGGCTGCTCGGAATGCCGCGCTTTGTTGTGGCTCGGAAGAGTGTGAAGCCGTATATGTCGCATCCATTGATTACTGAGGTTGAGTCGATCACGACGCAAAAGAAGCAGATGCTTTGCATGGACGAGAGCGATGTCCGGCTCATTCATGATAAGCGAGTTCTCCTTGTTGATGATGTGATTAGCACAGGTGAATCACTGCGTGCGATGGAACAGCTAGCATTTGAAGCGGGGGCTGAGACGGTTGGACGTGCAGCAATTCTTGCTGAAGGTGCGGCTGCAGAGCGTCCAGACATTGTTTATCTGGAAAAGTTGCCATTATTCCAGATATAAACCTGCTGCACAGCAACTATATGCCGCTGAACGAAAATGGGTTCATGCCAATATGACAAAACAAAAGCTACCGCGATTTATTTTCGCAGTAGCTTTTTGCAAATTGAAAAGCGGTTACGCTTTTTTCGCCAATTCGATCATCTTATTGAAAAATTGCTCACTGTCGACATCGTAGACGACATCAACGGGACGGCCATCGGCAGAAAGTTCAATCTTACCTTGACTCGGTTCTTCGGTATGCACCTTAGTCTGTACGGTTTTTGAACGAACAAGTTCAGGAAAACCAGTTGCCATGGTGGTCAGCACATCCCACAGATAATAGGTTGCATTTGTCTCTTGATGGACGAGCGGTGGGACGGATGCGTAGCATTGACCGATAAAGTCGAGACCGATGAAACGGCGCAGGCTTGCCCATTGCTGGCGAATGGGGAGAGTCAGTGGGACTTGATTCGTACTTTCTAAGGCAACCATCTGGATTTTTAGATTGCTGGCCCAGACACGTGCGACCGCGTCCGGATCCCAGAAGGCATTCCATTCAGCGGAACCATCGTGTTCAGGCTCAAGTACATTGCCAACCGCATTGAGCGTGCCGCCCATCCAAATCAAACGCTCGATTTTCGTTTCAATATCCGGTGCGGCGTCGAGTGCGCGGGCAATGTCTGTGAGTGGACCGGTGCAAAGCAGGGTTGTCGGCTGTGGGTTTTGGCGAACTGCATGAATTAAATGCAAGTGTCCCGGCAATTCGCTTTCCTTCGTCTCAATTTTTCCGGATTCATTCAGGAGTGGCAGTGCATCAATGTAAAATGAGCGCATCCGCCATTCCTTAGGAAATGGATTCACGCCTCGTGAATCGGAACGTGCGACAGCCGGATTATCAAGCTTCCGATTAAAGCGATCGAGGATTTTACGACTCGCCTGCACGCCGGGCGTCAGATAACCGTCAGCAGGAATAACAGAAACACCGGTTAATTGGATCGAATTCATTTGTGTCAATAAGAATAGTGACACGAGATCGTCAACATCCGCGTCATGTACAAAGAAAACAGAGGTCATCAGCGGTCAGGCTCCTTTCGAAATGGAAAATGGCGGATTGCTCCGCCGTTTTCACTGTACACTGTCTATCGTTTGAAGTCACGTGTTACCAATTATTAGCTCGTTTATTTCAGATTGGATACATAATTCGCGTAGGCTTTATCAGTAGTTGGGACAACGATGGCTCCACTTATAATCTTTTTCTTGTAAATCTGAACTTGCTTCAAAACAGCTGGCTTGACGTTCTTCGTTGTTGGCGCGATATCGACACCCTTCTGAGCGAGACCGTATTCGAGCACTTTTCCGGCTGGAAATTTGCCTTCCTTTGCCTTGGTTGACACATCATAGATGGCTTCATCGACTCGTTTAACCATTGAGGTTAACGTCACATTTTGCGGCAAGCCTTCTTGATATTGATCACGGTCAACGCCGATGACCCAAACTTTGTTTCCGTTTTTCGTCCGGTTTTTTGCTTCTGTGAATACCCCGTTTCCTGTGTCGCCAGCAGCCGCGTAAATTATATCCGCACCTTCTGTGTACATCGTTGACGCGATGCTGCGGCCTTTATCGGGAGCGTTGAACGCACCAGCATATTGTGTATAAATTGTCGCCTTTGGATTCACAGTCTTGACGCCGGCTTTGAAGCCATTTTCGAATTTCTTAATTAACGCAGAGTTCATTCCGCCAACGAAACCAATTTTATTCGTTTTTGTTGTCAGTCCGGCAACGACACCGACGAGGAAGGATCCCTGCTGTTCTTTAAAAGTAATATTGGCTACATTCTTTAGCAGTTTATTGTGTTTGTCCACTGCAACGCTGTCGACAAGCGCGAAGTTCTGCTTTGGATGTTGTTCAGCAATCTTTTGCAAATCACTCTGCATCTGAAAACCAATACCAATGACAATATTATAATGCTGCAACACGAGTTGGTTCAGATTTGGCGTGAAATCCGAATCCTGCGTAGATTCGAGATATTTCACATCTGTTTTTGTATTTAAATGGTTGACCTTGGCAAAACGAGTTAAACCGTCCCAACACGATTGGTTGAACGATTTATCGTTGACACCGCCCACTCCGGTAACCATCGCAACCTTAATCGGAGCTTTTTTTGTTGAGGAAGATGTCGCAGCGCCGCATCCGCTTAGTAAAGCGACGGGAAGAATGAGTGAGGCAAGAAGAATAATCCATTTCTTAAACACAGTGAGACCTCCAAATATTTAGAATGTTAATATAGCATACACGAATAGTACAGGAAAATAAATACAGTTTTGCAAAATAAGCGAATGAAAACAGGAAAAACATATGATAATGTTCGGTTAAAACTTTGCAAATTACTCTAATGTTGAGAAAGATAGTAGCTGATTTCGTAATCAACTAAATGCGGCGATAGGTGTTAATAAATCTGTGTTCATTGTGATACCAATGCCAGGTCCGTCGGGTACAAGAATAGCCCCATTTTCTAAGGTGAGTCCTTGAGCTGGATCATCTTCTGACCGAACACGACGAAAACAGCAGATTTCAAAATGATTCGTATTTGCTGCTGCTGAAATTTGAGCTAACGCAGCTGTGGCGAGACGCCCTTCATCCATCTGTCCAAGCATATAAGGAAGATGAGCTGCTTTTGCAATGGCAGCCATTTCTTGCATCCGTTCAATAGTTGCTGCCTTTATATATTTGATATGTACGGCATCAACAGCATCTTGAGTAACAAGTTGCAGGACGTCTTCTGGAGATTGGCAGCTCTCATCGGCAACGATTGTGATGGGTGTCTGTCTTGTAATTTTTTTTAATCCGTTAATATCGCTTGCTTTGACAGGCTGCTCAAACCAATCAATATTTGCGTGACTAAAAAGCTGTAAATAAGTTAACGCTTCTTTTGCAGTCCAGGCTTGGTTCGCATCGATACAAAATTGCACGGCTCCTCGTAACTGCAACTTGTCGATGACTTGATTGACTGCTTGAATGCGTGCGTGATCAGAGGCCGCGCCCATGCCTACTCGCAATTTCAGTGTTCGGAAGCCTTCGTTTAGATAATCATTTGCTTCTTTAATCGTCTCGTCTAGGCTGCAGAAAGCAATTGTAATGTCACTCGGCAATCGATCACGCTGTTTTCCACCTAATAGGACATAACCTGGCTGCTCCAGAAGCTGTCCGGCAAGATCGAATAGGGCCATATCAATTAACGCGCGCGACGCGGAATTTCCATGTATTTTGTGATCGAGCATTGAATTAATTCCATTCCGATTCATCGCAGGTAAACCGAGTAATTGTGGCGCTAAGTGATATAGGATTGCGAGAATGCGATCGGGTGTATCACCTGTGACGTATTCACAATTTCCACGGACTTCCCCCCAACCTGTCTTCCCATTGTCGGCGGTCAGTCTGAGATAGACTTCGTTCAGATGAGTCACCGTACCTGCGGAAGCATGGGTGAAGGGTGGGGAAAGCCGTAAATCAGCACGAAAAAGTTCCACTTTAGTAATGACACTCATGGGTAGCACCAACCTCATATTTTTTATTCTCTGATAAGTGATCAAGAGCTATTTGGGGAGAAGAGACTCTTGTCGGCATAGATAATTGACCAACACTTCAGACAATAGACAGGACACCAAAAACTATAAGGAGTATATAACGCACTATTTTAAATTGCAAATATTGATAGACTATTTTCGACAGCATTCACGGTAATTCGATAAAATATGGTCAGAAATTCTGACAAGTGTTAAGACAGATTGAAAGATTGTGAATATACTAAACATAATCTTTGATATTTGATCAAATATCTATTTTTGGGGAGATTTCCATGGAAAAATTTCAAGCACCAAAAACGTCAGCGGAATATGCGTATTTAAACATCAAGGAATGGATTATTAACGGTCAATTACCACCTAATGAGAAGATCGATCAAGATTTATTGGCCGAGAAGCTCGGAGTAAGCAGAATGCCTATTCGTGGAGCATTGGACAAGCTTGCAATGCAAGGTTTTGTAATCTTGAACTCCCATCGTGGAGTCAAAGTAAAAGGGCTTTCTGTCAAACATTTGGACGATATTTATCAAGTCCGTTGTACGCTCGAATCTCTAGCTGTTCGTCAAGCAATTACTCATTTAACACCGCAGGCCATTGACGATGTGAATGAATTATTGCAAACGCAGTACCGCTTGTCCAAACATCCAGAAGAGAACCTGGATAAGATTTTACCTGTAAATCGTGAGTTCCACATGTATCTTTATGAACTTGCCAATAACACAGTATTAGTGGATTTGATTAATAATCTGTGGGACCAAAGTGAACGCTATAGACTGGTTCTGCTTGAAACCCCGGGGATGATGGAAAACTCGACAGAAGAGCATGACCATTTGTTTCAGCTGATGCAGCAAGGAAAAGCTGAGGAAGCTGGGAATTTTCTTGAATGGCATAATCGCAAAACGCAGAAAGTAGTTCTCGAAGTCATGAAAAAAAATACCGGAGAAGAGGATTAAAATGAAAGCAAAAGTCTGGAAAACAATCTGCACAGGATTTGTTTGTTTATTATTAGTTGGAATTATTTCGGGTTGTTCATCAAATGGGAATTCTACCACAAAAGCAGCTGTGAAAGCACCCGGTACGTTAATTTCCAAGGGTGAGTTGACATACGGAACCGCAGCAACCTTCCCACCATTTGAGTATACAGAGAACAATAATTATACCGGATTTGATATTGAAATGGGGAAGGCAATTGCTGAGAAGATGGGATTAAAGGCCAAGCCAGTATCCATGGATTTTGACGGCTTAATTCCTGCCTTGAATGGCGATCGTGTAGATTTAATCAACTCTGCGATGTATATCAAACCGGAACGGGAAAAACAAGTTGATTTTGTTCCATATATGAAGATTGGCAACGCAATTGTGACGCAAAAAGGCAAGGTAGATGGGATCAAGACGATGGCTGATTTGTCAACAAAGACCGTGGCCGTGACACGTGGAGCAGTTGAAGCTATATTCGTACAGGATGAGAACAAAACACTGAAAAAGGAAGGGAAACCGCTTATTAAAATGTTGACTCTTCCAACTGGGAATGATACGTACCTAGCTGTGAAAAATGGACGAGCGGATGCCTTTCTTGACTCCTCTCCGGGGGTGGCTTATTTGATGAAAAAACAGCCGGGCGTTTATCAGATTGCAGCAACTTTCGGTGAAGACACAACAATTGGTATGGCAGTAAATAAGAAAAATCAGAAGGTGAAAAAGGCAATTCAGAAGGCATTAAACGCAATTGTCAAAGACGGCACATATGCGAAACTGATGAAAAAATATCAATTGCCGAAGGAATTGAGCTATTTCAAATAATGTTGGGAGGCATTCATCCCGTGGACTTTCTTCGCCAATTTATTTCTTACTTGTTCTCTGTAAGTTTTCTAATGGGTGCTGTTAACACGCTTTGGTTGACTATTGCCGCACAAGTTCTGGCAGTCCTGCTTGGCTTTGTTCTCGAATTACTGCGCCGCACGGATAATCGGGTGTTGATCCGATTTGAAAGTTTCTATATCTGGTTATTTCGCGGCGTTCCTGTACTTGTTCAATTAATCTTTGTCTACAGTGCTTTGCCGCAGCTAGGTATACGATTTTCCAGCTTTCAGTCAGCATTAATCGCCCTTACCTTGAACGAAGCTGCTTATATGGCTGAAATTATTCGATCTGGATTGTCCTCTGTTGACCAAGGGCAGCAGCGCGCAGCTCGGCTTCTCGGGATGCGTCCGCATCAGATAATGCGTCATATCATTTTGCCTCAGGCCTTGCGAATTATTATTCCGCCGACAGCCAATCAATTCAACGGCATGTTAAAAACATCCGCATTGGCATCTGTTGTGGGATTTTCAGACTTACTATTGACTGCGCAGCAAGCAGCCAGTGCCAACTTCACGTATATGAGCACATTGACTTCTGCTGTCGTCTATTATTTGATTTTCACCACAGTGTTTACGATGATCCAGCATTATCTCGAGAAACATTTGGATTATGATCGTAGGCCGCTTCCATCGTCAGATATGAACCAAACTTAAGGAGGAATTCATTTGCTGGACGTGAAGGCCGTTTCAAAATCTTTTCAATCGAGTCAACCCATCTTGAAGAATGTTTCTCTCCATGTGTCTGAAGGTGAGCGACTTGTTATAATTGGTCCCTCTGGTTCAGGTAAGTCAACACTACTTAATTGTATTGCGGGTATTGAACCAATTAATTCAGGAGACATTCTGTATAGAGGAAAAAGTGTTTTTGGTAAAAGGAACGGATCACATGATATTGGGATGGTTTTCCAATCTTTTGATCTGTTCCCTCATTTAACAGCCATTGAAAATATTATGTTAGCACCCAAGGTCGTTCGCGGATTAAAGGAAAAGGAAATTTTCGTACAGGCAAAAGAATTGTTAAAAAAGGTGAATTTGGAGGATAAGGCTAATCATTACCCCTCACAGTTATCGGGGGGACAGAAACAGCGGGTAGCAATTGCGAGAGCTATGGCTATGACACCGAATTTGATGCTCTTTGATGAACCCACCTCAGCGCTGGATCCGGAGATGACTTCAGGTGTGCTTGAAGTCATCAACGATTTAGCGCAAGAGGGGATGACTGTTATTATTGTCACACATGAAATGGATTTTGCTCGAAAAGTTGGCACACGCATTATCTTTATGGAAAATGGAGCAATTATTGAGGATCTTGCGGCCGATAAGCTGTCCACTTCTGATAATCCGCGGATGAAGCAGTTTCTTGAACGTCTGACGCCGCAATTTCAATAAATTGGGAGGAATGTGTTTGTCCACAGAATTTGTCAAACTGGCACTGATTCAATTCCATGCAAAAGTACTGGCGATAAATGAGAACTGCAGTAAGGCGATGCGTTATATGGAAGAGGCAGCTGAGCAGAATGCTGACATAGTTGCATTCCCAGAATTATTTTATTGCGGCTATCACGAAGATGCGTTAACACAGCACCGCGATCAATTATCACAAACACTGGATGGACCAATTGTTCAAATGTTCTGCGCAAAAGCCAAGGAATTAGCAATCAATGCAGTTATTCCAATTATTTTGAAAGAAAAGGAGAAATTATATAATAGCGCGGTGCTTATTGATCGGAAAGGGCACGTTGTTGGCGTGCACCATAAGGTTCAGTTATGGGCGCAGGAGCAGCAATGGTTTGAAGCAGGCAATCAATTCAAGACGTTTATTCTCGATGGTGTCACTATTGGTCTGCTTATCTGCTATGATTCTGGATTCCCTGAGGCGGCACGAATGCTTGCACTACAAGGAGCCGAATTAATTATCGTTCCGACTGCTTTCGAAACACCAGACAAATACCGATGGGATATATATTATCAGGCACGGGCACTTGAGAATGGCGTCTATGTAGCGGCATTGAACCATGCGGGTGAAGAGAATGGATTGCATTATTTTGGAAATAATCGAGTGGTTGACCCAGATGGACAGATGATAAGTGAAGGCTCAATCGGTAAAGAAGAGATGCAACTTGTTACAATTGATCGTAATCACGTGAAAAAGGCGCAGGAAAAGGTTCCTTATCTAAAGGACTTGTTGACTAGCGGGTATGGTTATTATAAAGAAACTCGTTAATTGTTTTAACTTTTGAGAACCATTGTCTCTACCTAGCTTTTCTAAATAATTTGGAATAAATCATTTGATTGATAAAATTTTTAGGGAAAGGGCACTGAAGAAATTATGGCACAGAATTTAGTATTTTCTCAGGAAGAATTTGATTCACGTTATACACGCTTGCAGCAATTACTAGCAGCCAGTAATTTAGAGGCATTGTTTGTTCATACGCCTGAAAATATTTTTTATTTAACGGGCTACCAAAGCCCAGGCTACTATATGTATCAATGCTTAATTGTTCCTCAGTCGGGACAGCCGATTCTTGTCCCACGAGCGGGTGAAATATCAAATGTACAAACATATAGCTGGTTGTCCGATGAGCAGATGACTCCTTATGATGACACCAATGATCCGGTTTCGGTGACAGTAGATTCATTCAAAGGACTGCATCTGCCTAAAGGGAAAATTGGTGTGGAATTGGGTTCGTGGTTTCTTCCTGTGCAAAACTATCAGAAGCTTGTAGGGAAACTTCAAGACTATCAGATGGTTAATGCACAAGGAACTGTGGAAAAATTGCGCTTGATCAAGTCTGAAGCAGAGATTGTCTATATTCGTGAAGCGTGCAAAGTTGCCGACGAATCAATGCGTGCGGGACTAGACGCCATTAAAGTCGGCATTAACGAGGACGAGGTTGCGGCTGCGATGTTTACGGGGATGATGCGTGCGGGTGGTGAATATCTTGGGATGGAGCCTTTCGTTTCATCTGGATATCGCTCAGGAAATATGCATGCGGCATGGGGGCATAAAATTATTTGTAAAGATGAAACGATTTTAATGGAGTTAGCGGGTGCACGGAATCGCTATCACGGTGCAATTATGCGTTCTGCCTATACAGGAAAACCAACGGACGAAATTAAGAGAATTACTGATGTCTGCATCCGTTCATTGCAAGCTGCTATAGACATCATTCGTCCCGGTGTGACCTCTGGAGAAGTAGATGATGCCTGTCGAGGGGTGATTGAACGGGCAGGGTTGTTTAATTTATTCCGCAAGCGGACAGGTTATTCTATCGGAATTGCGTTTGCACCTGATTGGGGCGAAGGACATATTATGAGCCTTCAGCGGGATGATCCGAAAGTTCTTAAAGAAGGAATGGTTTTCCATATGCCGCCTGCCATTCGTCTGCCTAATCATTATGGCATTGGTTTCAGCCACACAGTTCTTGTCACGAAGGACGGGTGTGAGCCGCTAACACAATTAGATTGTTCATTACGGTTGATTGATTAAAAGCACAGAAAGTCGTAGCCAATAAGAGCGAAACGGCTTAGGCAAAGAGGGAGTTCTGATGACGTTATTGGAGAGGCTCAGAGCGAGTATTCCGGAAGGACGCGCTCTTGAATTAGTAAAAGCAATGGTCGCAATTCCATCTTATAATCCGCCGGGCAATGAGATGTCAATGGCTAAATTTGTAAATGATGTTATGCACAAAGCGGGATGTCAATCCGCACTTCAGCAGACAGAGAGCGGACGATTCAATGTTATTGCAAGATTGCCTGGTAATGGCTTAGGGGGCACGATAATTTTTAATACACATATGGATGTCGTTCCAGCAGGAGAAGGGTGGGTGACTGACCCCTTAGCTGTATCAATGAGGGAGGAACGAATATATGGTAGAGGTGTGATGGATGCAAAGGGATCGCTCGCATCCATGATGGCGGCAATTGAAGCTTTGGCTCGGAGTGGTCATAAATTTGAACATGATATTGTTTTAGCCGCTGTTGCTGATGAAGAGGGAGCGAGTATTGGTGCCCATTCATTACCTGATTTCATTGACGCGAAATTTGCAGTAGTTGGTGAATCTACCAATGGGGATATTGCTCTTTCTCATCGCGGAAGCCTGCGACCTGTTCTTGTTGCAGAAGGTATTACAGCACACTCTGCACGGCCAGAGCTTGGTGTGAATGCAATCAATCTTATGGCACGTGTATTGACGGCGCTAGAAACGTATGCAAAAGAAGTTGTGGCTAAAAGAGTTCATCCCTATTCTGGGCAGTCAACATTGACAGTAACAGTTATTCAAGGAGGACTAAAAGAATCGATGGTTCCTGACCGTTGTGAAGCAGTCATTGATCGACGGCTTATTCCCGGGGAAAATAAACAATCTGCTCTTGATGAAATGATGGCTGTTATCGATCAAGTTCCAGGCGCAAAGGGGCATGTTCGAATCGATAGGTTCATTCCAACGACAGGTGATGCGTCAGAAATTGATTCACGTCATTCTGTGGTTAGTCTACTTGCCCAGGCTATCCATCATGTGTATGGAAGAGAACCTGAATATACAGGATTAACTTGTAATTGTGATATGTCATATTTTATGGGTCAAGGCATTCCAACTGCTATTTATGGTCCTGGTGATTTTGCAGCAGCGCATATGGCTAATGAATGGATTGAACTATCTGAACTAGAAAAAGCGACATGGGTTTATGCAGCAATTGTTTTACAGTCAGAAGGAAAATTAGAGATAACAGAAGGGGATTGAATAAGTGGTGGTTCAAGAACAACAATTAGCAGGATGGGTCAACAGAATTTCAACGTCACCGACCGCACAACTAGAAGCAAGAGTTGAAATGATTCAGCGTCAAGGTGCGAAAATTTATCGATTCGGTTTGGGATTACCTGATTTTAATACGCCGGATTGTGCGAAGCAGGCTGCTATTGAAGCGATTGACCAAAATAAGACAACTTACACGGATACAGCCGGAATTCTTCCGCTTCGCGAAGCCGTTTGCCGTCATTTTTTTCATACAACCGGCATTACCTATTCGTCAGACGAGATTGTGGTTAGTGTAGGGGGGAAACAGGCTTTATTTAATGCTATATGTACGTTATGTGATCATGACGATGAGGTCCTGATCCCCATTCCCTATTGGGTATCTTACGAAGCTCAGGTTAAATTCACTGGGGCGACACCAGTGCTTGTACCAACAAGTGAGAATTCAGGATTTAAAGTAACGAAAGAACAGCTTGAGGAAAAAGTGACATCACGAACGAAAGTCTTGATTCTGAACAGCCCGAATAATCCAACTGGAGCTGTGTACACAGCAGATGAATTGGCAGGAATTGCCGACTTTTGCCGACAGAATGACTTATGGGTGATCAGCGATGAAGTATATTCGTCGTATCTCTATGATGATCGGTCATTTACGAGCGTTGTTTCATTTGAAGGAATGAAGGAACGAACGATTGTGGTGAATGCGGTCTCCAAAACATTTGGAATGACTGGCTGGCGTATTGGGTATGCTGCTGCACCGCAGCGAGTTGCAGAGGCAATGATTCGTCTTCAGTCACATTCCACAAGTAATCCGACGTCCATTGCGCAATGGGGAGCATTGGCTGCATTAAATGCGCCAACAGATGTTTTTCATAAAACTGTTGATGACTATCAGAAACGGCGTGATTTTATTGTTGATTATATGGATAAACTTAATGGATTTCGTTGCCGTTCGTCTGAAGGTGCTTTTTATTTATGGGTAGATATTACGCAGTGGATTGGTAAAACATTGGCTGGACGAATCATTCGCTCTGCTGACGATTTAGCGCAACTTCTGCTTGACACTATTCATGTTGCAGTTATGCCAGGCAACGGGTTCGGCAGTCCTAACCATCTGAGATTTTCTTTCTCACTTCCGATGGATGAGATTAAAGAAGGGCTGAGCGTCTTGGAAAAGTTTCTAAAAGTAAATGAAAACAAGAAAATAGAGGAGATTATTTAATGGCTGACTGGAAGATCAAGGATAGACTTAAGGGCGTATTTGTTTTAGCAATTACCCCGATGAAGGAAAACGGAGCGATCCATTTTTCTGCCTTAACGAGAAATATCAATCATTTTATTGACAGAGGTGCCGACGGGATTGTTGTTGGTGGAACGTATGCCGAGTATCCAAGCATGACGTTCGAAGAAAGAAAGGAATTATTTTTTGTCGCGGCAAAAACAGTTAAAGAACGTGTACCGCTTATTTGTTGCACGGCAGCGAGTGGCACTTCTGAAGCGATTGAACTCACGAAATTAGCTAAAGAAGCTGGTGCTGATGGGGTCATGGTCACGGCTCCATACGTAGCTGAAGTGGAACCAGACGATATTTTCTACCATTTCAAACAATTAAATGATGCTGTCGATTTACCAATTTTCATCTATAATAGTGCCAGTATCGGTATCACATTGTCGCCTGAGTTAATTAGCAGACTTGCTGATTTGCCGAATGTGGTGGGTGTGAAGCATGGCTCGACCGATATGCGCGAACTGATTCGTACACAGATGCTGGCTGGTGATCGGATTGCCGTAATGGCTGCGTCTGACAGCATCATGCTTGGGGCGTTAGCATTAGGGCTTCCAGGATGTACATCGACCAATGCAAATTTCATGGTGGACGAATTTATTGCTTTGAAAAATGAACTAAACGCTGGCAAACTTCTTGAGGCACAAAAAAGATTTTATCGTTGGCAGCCCGTTTGGGAACTTGCTCATAAGTATGGTCAACCGGCTATGGTTAAAGCCGCCTTGGATATTGTTGGTCTTCCTTCCGGACCTGTTCGTGCGCCCTTCCGTTCCCTCGATCAAACGGCCCGACAAAAGATTCAGGATACTTTAAGGAAAATTGTTGTAACTAAGGAGAATTAATTGTCATGGAGCTTGATTTGAAAAATAAAGTGGCATTAGTCTTGGCATCGAGTCAGGGATTAGGCAAAGCTATAGCACATGCCCTTGTCCGTGAGGGAGCATATGTGATGATTAGTGGTAGACATGCGGACACATTGAAGAAAACTGCTGAAGAAATAGCTGGTGATCAAAAAATAGCCTATTGTGCGGCAGATATTACTAATGCAGAGCAACTTAAACAATTGGTTAACCGCACCCATGAAGAATTGGGGAAAATTGATATACTTGTCAACAACGCAGGAGGTCCTCCTAGAGGAATTTTCGAGGATTTTACCGATGAAGAATGGGAAGAGGCCTTCCACCTCAATTTATTGAGCTATATACGTGCTATTCGCGAAGTCCTTCCTGATCTAAGGAGAGATGGCGGACGAATTATCAATATCGCATCCTCCTCCATTAAACAGCCAATCCCTGGACTCATTCTCTCAAATACGTTCAGGCTTGGCATTGTTGGCTTATCGAAAACACTGGCCAATGAACTTGCCGTGGATGGCATACTCGTTAATACTGTAGCTCCTGGACGTATTGCAACAGAACGAGTACGATATTTGGATGAACGAAAAGCAACGGAATTAGGCAAGACGGTCTCTGAAATTGAGAAAATGTCAAAGCAATCTATCCCGCTCAATCGCTACGGAACACCAGATGAATTTGCTAATGCCGTAGTTTTTCTAGCTTCTAAAGCGAGTAGCTATATTACTGGAAGCAGTTTTCTTGTCGACGGTGGTAAAATCAGTGCAATCTAACGAAATGTATTTATAGATGACAACAGCCGGTCCAACATAATTTTGTTGGACCGGCTGTTGTACGCAGTATTACGAAACGGCTGGTGCGCGCCTGCAGGCAGACAATACATTCTCGAGAATTTTCATGCCGATCGCATTACGCGCGGTCATAATCGATTCGGGATGAAACTGGACAGCGGAGACAGGAAGAGTGCTGTGTTCAACGGCCATCACAATGCCCGCTTCGGTCGAGGCCGTGGCAACCAATTCAGAAGGAAGGCTGCTCGCGTAGATGGAATGATAGCGGCCAGCTTTAAAAGCTGGCGGCGTGTGCTGAAAGAGCTGCGATGCTGTGCTATGCCGGACGAGGGAGGCTTTGCCGTGCACGGGCTCCGGTAATAAGGCGAGCTCGCCGCCAAAATAGCGAACGATACCTTGAAGGCCTAGACAGATGCCAAAGAGCGGGATGCTGCGTTCGAGGCAAAGCCGAATCGTTTCATTCATCTGGAAGCGCTCGGGTGAACCTGGGCCGGGGGAGAGAACGACGAGATCGGGCGATTGGGTTTGTGTACGGAGCAAGCGCCGTGCGCCCTCGCTGCGGCAGACCGTCACTTGCGCCCCTAATTGCTGGAAATAGCCGGAAAGTGTATGAACAAATGAATCCTCATGATCGACAAGCAATAAACGCAGACCTTGTCCGGGATGCTCGCGGGCAACGTCATCCGAATGGTTTCCCGACCTTAAGTCACTATTTGCTGTGCGCACCGCTTCAAGCAGTGCACCGGCTTTTGTTAGCGTTTCCTGTTCTTCTTGTTCGGGAACAGAATCATAGAGTAGAGTCGCGCCGCCCCGTATCTGGGCGACGCCATTATGCAGTCGCAATGTGCGCAGCGTGAGGCCAGTATTCATGTTTCCGTTAAAAAGCAGATAACCAATGGCACCCCCGTACCAGCTGCGTGGCACCTGTTCGTGGGCTTCAATCCAATTCATCGCTTCGATTTTCGGTGCACCTGTAATGGTGACTGCCCACATATGACTCATGAATGCGTCCAGTGCATCAAAACCGGGTTTGAGCACACCTTTCACATGATCGACGGTATGGAAAAGATGGGAATAGGCTTCAATTTGGCGCCGACCGACGACGGTTACCGAGCCGGGACGACAGACGCGAGATTTATCATTGCGATCCACATCGGTACACATCGTCAATTCCGATTCTTCTTTATGGGAACCGAGCAATGTTTTAATCTGTTCCGCATCCTCGATAACCGATCCATGGCGCTTAATAGTGCCAGAAATTGGACAAGTTTCGACCGTCGCGCCATCGACACGCACATACATTTCAGGGGAACAGCCAATGAGAAACTCTTGATCAGAAAGATGCAGGAGAAAGCCATAAGGACTTGGATTGATCGTACGCAGTCGTTCGAAAACCTGTGAAGGCGCCGATTGGCAAGGCTCGGACAATACACGGCTCGGGACCACTTCAAATAAATCGCCATTTATAAAGGCTTCTTTGGCACGGCGAACCATCTCGGCATAGTCACCGTCTTTGTTGGCGAATGAAGAAAAAGAAGCCTGATCGAAAGCAGCGTCGTACGGATAGGACGCGCCATCACGGGGCAGACCAGATGTCGAGCCACAATCTCCATCCGTGAACTCATAGCAGAGTCTATAGCCGGTCTGCTTTTCATGATCGAGGACAAGCAGCTCGTCGGGCAAATAGAGCTGCAGGTCATTTTGCTTGGCATCACGTGACTTACGCTGCGGCATTTGCTCGAATTGCAGAATCAAATCAAATCCAAACGCGCCATAAAGGCCAAGAAATGGATCTTCGCTTGCTAGACTGTTTTTAATCTGGCGCAGCAGGGAAAAGACGGAGGGCTGCCGCGTGCGTACTTCTTCTCGAATGAGCATGTCTGTTGGAACGTGCTGAATTTGCCCGCGAATTTGCCGGGCATTGGACACTGTGATTGCAAATGCCGGATCGCTTAAATGACGCGACAAGAATGACAGAATAATCTCTCCACGGGCATTTAACGCATTAATCTGAAACTGATCCTGCTTTGCTGTGAGTTCAATCGGCGGGTTAACAAAGCCGACATCCCACCGTGAATAGCGACCGGGATACGTATAATTGCTGGAAAAGAGGCCGCCCTTTTGGGTGTTTAATTGCTTGATTAATAACGGAATATCCGTTTCTTTTTGCAGCGGCAGGTGCCTGCACGTCATGCAAAGACCACCACTTGTCGTGAATTGTGTTTCATGAACGGTTGGATCAAAATCGGCTAATAAACTCATTTACGAAGCCTCCTGTATAACTTATTTATACAGAAGAGACAGAATGGAAAAGACGAGGAAACAGACCCTGGAACGGATCGTGATGAAAGCCTATGCTTTTGCTCAACTCTGCTCTCCTAAACTCAAACTCTGCTCGACTATCTTCTATCATAAGGGCTGTGACGATTTAAATCAATCGCTTGACGAATTTTTATAGGCAGTGAATGCGGCGGAGAGCAGACTTTCCTCGTTGACCAGCGCCGTGATAAAATTTCCCGGAAAATAATTGTTTTTGTCATATTATGCGCGGAACGGACAGCTGACGAATTAATTTTATGTTAATTGTCTCCTACAATGGTTGATTATTCAAAGGTATTTTCGTTATGATGAGTACGTCAGCTTTTACACGCGGAGAAAAGACATAGGTCCGCGGGCAAGACACAATTGAAAAGCATCGCCAATAGAGCGGACAGCCGCTCCTCTTCGTCTTACAGGTGATGCATGGGGGGATTTTTCATGATCCTGACATCGAAATTTTATTTCAGCCGAATTTTAGGCCGTCCGGTCTATCAATCCGAAGAAAAGAATAGCCTCGGCCGAATTGCCGACTTATATGTAGATACCACACTGAAGCGCCCCAAGGTGGTGGCGATTAAACTGCGTGGTGGCGCGACTTTAGACAGTTCTGACGTCACTGTAGCGAAAGATGGGTCTAAATATAATTTTTTCTGTAAGAAATTGCGGGGAAAGGAAATACAGAACAATACGTCGTATCTTTCACTTGCCGAATCAATGCTCGATAAGCAGATTATTGATTTGGACGGTCGCAAAGTGGTGCGTGTAAATGATTTGCGCCTTGCGGTGACATCGACTGGTGTGTTTCTTGTTGCGGTTGATGTCGGGCTCGAAGGGTTGCTGCGTCGCCTTGATATGGCTAAGCCATTGAAACGGTTCGTTCGACTATTTCACAGAAACTTGCCAGGAAAATTGATTCTTTGGGACGATGTGCAGACGGTCGAGTCCGGACAGAATGGGCTGAAACTGGCGGCTCAAGTCAAAAAGATTTCTATTCTTCACCCTTCAGACGTCGCGGACATCATAGAGGACTTGGATAAGGACAGTCAGATGTCGATGTTCACAGCTCTCGATGAAGAGAAAGCAGCAGACGTCCTAGAGGAAATGGAACCGGACGCGCAGGTGAAGGTCTTGGACAGCCTGTCGATTACCAAGGCTGCCGACGTGCTTGAAAAAATGCCTGCCGATGAGGTAGCCGATATATTTGCTGTGCTTGATGAAGATGTCGTTTCTAATTTGCTCGACGAAATGAATAAAGAAGCGTCTGATGAAGTGCAAGAATTGATGGAATACCCGGATGATACCGTGGGTAGTTTGATGGCCACTGATTTTGTCTGTGTCGCACAATCCATGACGGTCGCCGACTGTTTCCGTCAATTGCGTCAGGAACAACCGGAGCTTGACACTGTATTCTTTCTCTATGTGGTGGATGATATGAATCGTCTGATTGGTACGGTCTCTCTTCGTGATCTGTCAGTGGCTAATCCGGATGAGTACATTCATGACATTATGGAAGAAGATTATCATTGGATTTATGATGACGACAGTTTATCAGAAATGATTGATATCATCTCCAAATATAATCTTCCGGCCGTTGCTGTCATCGATCATCACCACGAGATGCTCGGCACGGTTATCGCCAGTGACGTTCTGTATTACCTCTTGCACAAGCATTGATTGACTAACGAGAAGGGGGGGAGTATTGTGCAGCACTTGAAACGGCATCATTCATTTAATCTATTCTTCATGTTAAGCATTCTTGGCCCAGGGTTGATTGCTGCTAACGCGGGAAATGACGCAGGAGGTATTTTTACTTATGCGTCAGTTGGTGCTTCCTATGGGTATTCGATGATTTGGGCCCTGATCCTTATAACGATTAGCTTGGCCGTTGTTCAGGAAATGAACGCGCGGATGGGTATTGTTACGGGAAAAGGACTCGCCAGCTTGATTCGTGAGAATTTCGGTGTGAAGCTAACTTTTCTAGCAATGCTCGTGCTAGTGATTGCCAATTTTGGTGTGTCGCTTGCTGATTTTGCGGGAATAGCGGTTAGCCTTGAATTATTCGGACTGAGTAAATACATAACTGTTCCGATTTTCGCTATCGCCATATGGCTGCTTGTAACCAAGGGCTCCTATAAAAATGTGGAGAAAATATTTCTGGCGTTCACGCTTGTTTTTCTCGGCTATATTATCTCCTGTTTTCTTGTCAAACCGGATTGGTCTGCCGTTCTCGCGCAATCCATTATTCCGACGATGAAAATGAATAACGGCTTCTTGCTGACATTAATTGGAATGATTGGAACGACGATCACCCCCTATATGCAATTCTATCTGCAGTCATCAATTGTCGATAAACGAATGAAGCTGAATGAGCTTCGTAATTCTCAGGCGGATGCCTGCATTGGTGCCGTTTGGGGCAATGTGATTGCCTTCTTCATTATAGTCTGTACGGCAGCGACACTGTTTAAGGCAGGGGTCACGATTAATTCCGCCAAACAAGCGGCGCTTGCTTTGACGCCGCTGGCAGGACATTTTGCTGAAATATTATTTGGTGCCGGCCTGCTTGGTGCGTCGGTGCTCGCCTGTGCAGTCATTCCGCTTTCGACCGCCTATGCTGTCTGCGAAGCATTTGGCTTCGAGAGTGGTGTGGATAATAAAGCGAGTGATGCACCAGCCTTCTATGGTATTTATACAACCATGATCGTTGCTGGTGCGGCTGTTGTACTGATTCCGGGTCTCTCACTTGTTCAGCTGACGCTGGTCACCCAGCAGCTTGCGGGTATGCTTTGCCCGGTCATCTTGATTTTCATGACACTGCTTGTCAATAACAAGCGGATTATGGGCAATTACGCGAATAATAGGCTGCAAAATATACTTTCGATTGCCACCGTTGGATTTATCGTGCTGATGAGTTTGCTGCTGTTTGTGGTGCTGCCAGTTGCCATGGGTTGATCATTGCCAGCTAACCTGAAAACCTGCTACAATGGTCGAAACGTGTCGAAGGAGGGCAGTGCTTTGAAAAAACTGGCGCTGATCGGCAGTAGCGGTGGGAATTTTTATCGCCTTGGTGGGAATGCACCAGAAGAAATGCTGCGCACATTGCTGCGCACGATGGCAGTAGCAGATTTTGAATGGCAGGACGCACTGTTTGTTGCCGCCGATCGATCGTTTGATCAGAAGACGAATGATGACGCGCGGGCGTCCCTTTACATATTAGAAGAGGGACATTTAAAACATATTGGTCAAGGAACGATTCAAGACATTAATCAACGCGCCGCACAGTATGACGTGGAGATAGCGGAACGGATCGATGCCGGTGATATTGACGGACTGGTTGCAATCAGTTCCGATCCACAGGGTATCAATAAGCACGCTGTTGCCGCCGCCGCCCGTAAAGCAATTCCTATTGTTGGCACAGGCGGCACGTCCATGGCAGCTATCCAGCAAGCGGGTGGGAATGTGATCACAATATCCGGCACAACTGGAACAAGTGTTGAGACCCGATCCCTTTCTTTTCTATACGCGTTTCGCCGTTTTTGGCATATCCAGAAAGTAAGCAGCCGTTTCCGTTTCGCGATGCCGCGAACTGGGACGGGTGTGATGACTGCGGCATTACCAGCATTCATCGCGCTGACAGTTGCCGCCTCACTTAATCAAATTACATGGCTGCGCCAAAGTGATTTCTTCCAGACGGCACAGCATGCCTTACCGATTCTTCTGACTGTGCTTGTTGCCCAGCAGGTGACGCGATTAAATTCGCTTGCACTGGCAGCGAGCATTCTGGCTGGTGTATTTGCCGCGCCATACGGTCTATTTGCCGGCATTTTGAGCGGACTGATCTGTGGTAATTTGGTCGAAAATGTCTTCCGCCTTTGCTTAGTCGCCCGCTTTCCTTTGACCGCCGCCAATATAGTCACTGTTTGTTCCTCAGGACTTCTGCCGGGGTTATTGCTGACTACCGGATTGGCGAATCTGCTGTTAAGTATTGAGCGCGCGATACCGAATTTCATTCAATATATTTTCGCGGTTCAGCCACTGCTTATTGGCGGTTTACTAGGTCTATCGATGTGGCTGCTGATTATTAGGGGCGGCTATCATGCCATTGTCCTGCCGTTAATCCTGATTGAATTGGCAGTCAGCGGCTATAGTATGATTGGCGCATTCGATATGCTTTGCCTTGTTGGGATTGCCTCAGGTATGAATTTCGCTTATTTTGTGTTTCACCATAGCCCGTCAGCAGCGCGGGGACTTGTTCAGACTGCCTGTTTCGGTACATACGTGGAATCCGTCTATCCTTATTTCAAAAATAAATTGATTTTTATAATAACTCTTGCTGATGCCGCAGTTATTGGTGCAGCAACGGCTCAATTGCAGCTGCGTGGATCAGCATATATTCCCGCTTTTTTTGCTCCTATTTTATCCTCATCACCGCTGACCTATGGCTGCCTGCTTATTGCTGCTTTCCTGCTCTCCGCATTGACGACTTTGTTCGCACTTTTTTGTCAAAGATAAAGGACGATAGAAATTTCACCGTGACTAGTGTGACAAGCAGCGTTTGTCTGCAGAGTAGTGCTGTTTGTCTACAGAGTAGCACTGTTTATCTACAGAGTAGGCGATTTGTCTACAGAGTAGTGCTGTTTATCTACAGAGTAGGCGATTTATCTACAGAATAGTGCTGTTTATCTGCAGAGTAGGCGATTTATCTACAGAGTAGCACTGTTTATCTACAGAGTAGGCGATTTGTCTACAGAGTAGTGCTGTTTATCTACAG
>JBDNRH010000005.1:0-28295 GCA_047718535.1 Sporolactobacillus sp. | reverse complement strand
TGTCTACAGAGTAGTGCTGTTTATCTACAGAGTAGGCGATTTATCTACAGAGTAGCACTGTTTATCTACAGAGTAGTGCTGTTTATCTACAGAGTAGCATTGTCTTATCGGAGCCTATTGGGCTCCTTTTTATAGCTTTTATTTTTTGCACAACTGGTTCTATGCACGATTCGTTGGCAAGGACAAGCGAGCAGTCAGAGGATTTCCATTTCAAAGTCTAAGTGTTTTGTGCTTGATTTTTATGACTTAGGATAAAAAAAGAATCATGTGATTTTGGAAAATATTAAATTGTCAAATATCTCGTTGACAAAATTATTTTTCATGAATATAATCATTCATATAAATCAATTTATGGATTATTTTATTCATAGACTTTAAGGGAGTGATGTACTGCATAGATGAACGTATTTTGAAAGATTGCAAAGTTCATGAAATGGACAGGCATGAAGCTACGAATCAACCTGGATTGCTAACGATTGCATGAAAAAGATTGTATGTAAATGACACCAATATTTTATGAGGGGGCATGTGTGACATGAAAAAGAAGCTGAGTATCGCTGGATTAGTACTAATGATTTTGGTACTTATTGCCGGATGCGGGAATTCGTCAAACTCGTCAACTTCTGGCGGCAAGAAAATGGTCGATGTATCGATGGGCACGGAAGCATGGATTGGTTATGGTCCGTGGTGGATTGCTAAAGAAAAAGGAATTTTCAAGAAGAACGGTATTAATGCGAATATTGTCATGTTCAAGCAGGATTCGGATATTAACGCGGCATTCGCCTCGGACAAAGTGCAGTTCGCCAATATTGCTTCCCATACCGCAATGCGGATGGCAGCCAATAATGGTATCGCGCTGAAAGGCATTGTGTTCATGGATCAGTCAATGACAGCTGACGCGATGATCACGTCAGCCAAATACAAAAGTCTCGCCGCATTAAAAGGGAAGAAAATTGCTTACGAGCAAGGGACGACCTCCGATCTTCTTTTCCATCAGGCAGTTAAAACAAGTGGATTGAAAATGAGCGATTTTAAAATTGTCTACATAGACGCATCGGATGCAGGGCTTGCCCTACTTTCTGGGAAGGTCGATGCCGCTGTCACCTATGAACCTTATATTTCCAGCATTATGGCGAAGGACAAGACGGTGCATCGTATCTATTCGGGAGAACAGTCGCCAGGCCTGATCAGCGACATGACGGTTGTAAAATCGAGTTATCTGAAGGCCCATCCCGAATTGAAAACGAAGCTGCAGACTGTTTGGAAAGAAGCGATGGCTTATTGGAAAGCTCATCCGAAAGAGGGCAATCAGATTGTGGCAACAGCTACAGGTACATCAGCAGGCGATTTGCCGACGATTTTGAAGGGTCTGAAGTTTTACACGCTCAGTCAGCAGAAACAAGCCGCTCAGTCTGGCCAACTGGATAAGGCATTGACAACAATTAAAACGATTCTGACTGAACAGAAAGAACTGAAAAAACCAATCTCAATTAAAGATATGCTTTCGATTCAATAAACCGTTAATCAAGATGGGGGTGAATTCATGCGTTTGAAACTTGTGTCGGCATCTGGCATTATTCTCGTTCTGGCTGCTTGGTGCGCGGTCACGTATTCGGGGATGGTTGGCAGCCTGTTTTTGCCGACACCAACGGCGGTGCTGAATGTAGCAGTTGCCGAAATCCAGTCGGGTGTTTTCTTCTCCGATATTGAAGTAAGTTTCTATCGAATTTTGATTGGTTTTATTTTCGCCACTATTTTCGCGTTGCCAATTGGCATATTAATGGGCACATCCAAGACGTGGAAGGCGTTCTGGGAGCCGCTTGTTGGCTTTATTCGCTATATGCCAGTCGTTGCCTTCATCCCGATGTCGATTCTCTGGTTTGGCACAAGCGATATGCAGAAATTTTTCATTATCTTCCTTGGTGTATTCTTTCAGGAAGTGATCATGGTCGCCGATAATTGCAAAATGGTCAAGCGTTCGGTCGTTGAAGTAGGAATGACACTCGGATTGAATCAGTTCGAAGTAATTGTTGATATTGTCGCCCGAGCAGCGATGCCAACGATCTGGGATACGCTGCGGACGGTATGGGGCTGGGCATGGACTTATCTCGTTGTTGCCGAACTTGTGGCAGCAACGAGCGGACTCGGTTTCCGCATTATGCAGGCGCAGCGCTATTTATCAACAGAAACAATCATTCTCGGCATACTGACGATTGGTGTGCTCGGGCTTGTCACCGATCTGCTATTCGGTCTGCTCGGGAAATTATTCTTCCCATGGATGGAAAAAGAAAAAATCAGCTGACTAGATGCGGGAGGGCAGTGAATATGTCTGAATTATTATTGGAAGCCAATCATGTCGGCAGAACGTTTGTTTCAAAAAAAGGATCATTTACCGCACTTAACGATGTGCATCTGACGATTAAGCAGCATGAATTTGTGTCGCTGCTTGGGCCGTCTGGCTGCGGCAAATCGACCTTTCTGCGTCTTGTTGCCGGTTTGGATAAGATTACAGAAGGTGCGATTGTGATGAATGGCCAGCCGATTACCCGCCCGGGCAGGGATCGCGGCGTTGTTTTTCAGCAATATAGCCTGCTTCCATGGCTGCTTGCCTGGGAAAACGTGGCATTTGCCCTGAAGAAAGATAAATCGCTCAGCAAAAAGCAGAAGAAGGAATTGGCTTATCATTTTCTCAAATTGGTTGGCCTTGAAGGGTTTGAAACGATTTATCCGTCGCAAATGTCCGGCGGCATGCAGCAGCGGGTGGCGATTGCCCGAGCGCTTGTCTTTAAGCCAAAACTATTATTGATGGACGAGCCGTTTGGCGCGCTCGATGCGCAGACGCGGCGCGATATGCAGGATCTGACAGTGCAGGTGTTCAAAGAAGCACAATCCAGTGTGTTGTTTGTTACGCATGATATTGATGAGGCTGTCTATTTATCCGATCGCGTCTACGTCATGGCCAGCCACCCGGGTCGTAATGCGAAGGAACTTATAATTGATCTGCCAGATGCGCGTGACTGGAGCTTGCAGCTGACTGAACCGTTCATCGCCTATAAGAAGGAAATCATTCTCGAATTGCAGCGCCAGCGCCAGCAAGATGCACAGGCTCGTGAGATAGCGACTTAATCGGTGGTGAACAGAACAATGGGCGATCAAAGCTTATTTGATTTGAACGGGAAGACAGCGCTAATCACAGGAGCCGGCCGCGGTCTCGGCCGCGGCTATGCCGAGACATTGGCGCAGGCTGGTTGTCTATGCCTGTGCGCGGGCCGGCATTTACAGGATTTGCAGGCGACGGTGCAAGCGATTCAATCGAGAGGTGGCCGCGCGGAAGCGATTGTGCTGGATGTAACGGATCATCAGGCGTGCATTACGCTCGCGCAACGCTATAATGAAATTGATATCTTAGTAAATAATGCGGGCTTTGAATCCGCGGAGCCTTTTCTTGAGGTGACTGAGGCACATTATGACGCGATTATGGCTGTCAATTTGAAGGGCGTCTTTTTCCTCAGTCAGGAAGTTGCTCGAACAATGCGTGCGAACGGTCATGGAAAAATCATTCATATTGCTTCACTTGGCAGTTTTCTAGGGCTTGCGGAATCCTCTGTCTATTGTGCGTCTAAAGGAGCGATCGTGCAGCTGACGAAAACAATGGCGCTTGAACTCGCGCCTTACCATATCCAAGTGAATGCAATCGCGCCTGGCTATTTTCTGACAGATATGACGCAGCCATTCTTTGCTGATCCGGCGCACCGCGACTGGATTGAAAAACGGATACCGACTGGACGCGTCGGCACGGCAGATGATTTGTCAGGAACGCTGATTTTTTTGTCGGGCGATGCATCGAATTATGTGACAGGGCAGACCATTGCTGTCGATGGTGGTTGGCTTGCCGGTTAATTGTGAGAGATGAGGAGGTTTTTTAAGGCGATGGAAGTCGTGAAGCAAGCAGTAAAAAAGACATACGAACGGGATGAGGCGCTGACTGAGCTCGTCAGTGGTATCATCGAGCAGGTCAAAACAGAGGGGGATAAGAAGCTGCTTGAGCTCTCAGAGAAGTTTGATCATGTAGCTCTTGAAAGTGTACGCGTCAGTAAGGAAACGATTGCCGCGGCTTATGAGCAGGTCGATCCGAAGACGGTTGACGCGCTTCGCTTCGCAGCAGCCAATATCTCATTTTATGCTAGAAAGCAATATGAATGCCTGCAGGCAATGAAAGTAAGCAGTCCCGTACCGGGTGTGACGCTTGGGCATAAGCTGATTCCGATCACGCGCTGTGGCGCCTATATTCCGGGCGGACGTTACCCATTGCCGAGTTCGGCGCTAATGTCGATTCTGACGGCGAAAATTGCCGGCGTGACGTCGGTTTGCGCATGCTGTCCACCTTCGCGTGATCACGGCACGATTCATCCGGCGGTGCTCGTGGCGATGGATATTGCCGGTGCTGATGAAATCTATTGTGTCGGCGGTGCACAGGCGATCGCGGCGATGGCCTATGGAACGGAGTCGATTGAACAAGTTAATCTGGTTGTCGGACCCGGCAACCGGTTTGTGGCAGAAGCGAAACGGCAAGTGCTGGGTGATGTTGGCATCGACAGTATTGCCGGACCGAGTGAAGTGCTGATCATTGCCGATCAGGCGGCTAATCCGTCGTATGTAGCGATTGATTTGCTGGCTCAAGCGGAGCACGATCCGAATACGAAAACGATTCTCGTTGCGACGGATCGGGAATTGATTGCGAAGGTGCAGGCGGAGATCGACGCTTTGCTTGAAGACTTGGAGACACGCGCGATTGCTGGTGAGTCATGGAAGAATAACGGACAAATTTATCTTGTCGCCGATGAAGATGAGGCTGTCCGTTTATCGGATTCAATTGCCCCTGAGCATCTTGAGGTGCAGACAGCGGACGCACATGCACTCAGTGAAAAGTTGAGCAATTATGGATCGTTATTTATTGGTCCGTATGCACCTGTTGCCTTTGGCGATTATGTGTCGGGAACGAATCATATTCTGCCGACAATGGGTACGGCGAAGTATTCCAACGGAGTTTGGGTCGGCACCTTTATCAAAACGTCTTTCTTCCAAGAAATTACCGAAGAAGGCTGCCGCAACTTATCCGCCGCCTGCATGCATCTGGCGGAGGTCGAAGGTTTGTTCGGCCATAAGAAATCAGTTGCAATGCGTGTGGAATAAGATTAGATTGGGAAAAAGAGCGACTGCGGTCGCTCTTTTTTTATGCATGTGCAGTTCATCTGTTGATTTACATGGGAAATTAAACGCTTCCAATACAATTGATTATAAGTAAAAACATATATAGAATAAATAGTGGTGTGTTTTCTATCAAAATGCTCGAAAGTATTTAATCATTCGATGCATCTGTTTGGAGGCCAATTGTGAACAGACTAGAAGAAACTTACCAAAAAATATTAGAACTATCAACTGAGAAAGAAAATAAGGGTATTACCGCATCAGAATTATCCGTTTCTCTTAATTTGGAGCGCTCAACTGTCAGCAGATATTTGAACGAACTTACTAAAAAAAATAGATTAATTAAAATCCCAGGAAAGCCCGTTCGTTACCACATCTTGCAGTATGCAAATAAAGCGCCCACGGTTTCCACGGACAAAGATGATATTGTATCTTTAAAAGATTCGGATCATTTACCTTTCATCGGAGCAGAATCGAGTATGAAAGCGATAATTGAAAAGGGCCTTGCTGCCTTATTATATCCTAATCAAGGACTGCACATTTTACTGTCTGGTGAAACAGGGGTGGGAAAAAGTTATCTAGCAGAGTATTTAGCATCGATAGCCTTTTCACAAAAATGGAATCATTTTTCTGGAAAGTTCATCACGTTTAATTGTGCGAATTATGCTCAAAATCCAGAATTATTAATGGGGCATATCTTCGGAATTAAAAAAGGGGCTTACACAGGTGCTGCCAAAGATGAGGTTGGGTTGATTGAACAGGCTAATCACGGGATCTTATTCCTTGATGAAATTCATCGGCTCCCGCCGACAGGACAAGAGATGCTATTTTATTTAATTGATAAAGGTTACTATCGGAAATTGGGAGAGTCCGACGCCATTCATCAGGCTAATCTAGTTATAATGGGGGCCACAACAGAAGCGTTGGAGTCTGCACTACTTCCGACGTTATTGCGTCGTTTCTCGTTGAAATTAAAAGTTCCGTCGCTTCGGGAAAGAACATCAAAAGAGCGTGAAGACTTACTTTCATTTTTTCTTAAACGGGAAGCTCAAAAAATGAATATTGCATTGCTGATTAAAGACGGCTGTAAGGAAGCCTTCCTAACCTACGCCTGTCCAGGAAATATTGGGCAATTGAAGGGTGATATTCAGATAACCTGTGCCCGCGCATTCATGCACCATCTGCAGCAAGGAACAGATCGGGTTATCATCGAAAAAGAGGATCTTCCGCAGCAAGTTTTAAGCCGTTTGGAGACTGAAAATCAGTCAAATGGCAGAGATCAGGTTGTGGCGGTTTCAAGTAATGAAGCCCCCTTGCCGATTCGCAGTATTTATTCAGCATTAGCGACTATAAAGAGTGAGAAGTCGCAGAAAGGTAAAAATCAGACTTCATCAATTAGTGAAATGCAGGCGGCGATTAATCATTATTTGAGTGATGTTCAATCTTTATCTGATAAAAGGGTTGAGTCAGAACCAGCATGGATGCGGTTTATTGATCATGATTTATTGGATGCGTTGAGAGATTTCTCCTATTATTTTAAAAACGATTTTAATTTTGAGTTTAGTGATAAGCAGTTGATGGCAGTTGGATTACATTTGGAAGCGTATCGTCGTCAAGGAAGAGGGAGTAATTTAATAGCCAATGCAATCCCAGCATCAGAAACCTATCAATTGGCGGCTCAAAAACTTGCTGGATTTCTTGAAGAAAGAATCCACTTACAGCTGCCAGAGAACGAAATCAATTTGACGGCTCATCTGATGGCCTCAACGACTTCTGAATCGAATCCAAAAGGCGGGATTTCCGTTTATTTAGTGACGCACGGTGATTCAACAGCAACATCGATGGCAGGAGTTGCGAATTACCTTCTAGGTAGTCCGGTTATTCAGCCAATTGATATGCCACTTTCCGAAGCGACCGGTATCACATATAAAAGAATTAGCACGCATATTGCTCAACATGCTAGTGATGCGGGTGTACTCATGCTAGTTGATATAGGGTCACTAGTTACCATCGGAGAAACAATTAGCAGGGATCTCGGGATAAGTGTACGTACATTGGCGAATGTTAATCTCCCAATGTTGATTGAGGCAGGCAGAAAGGCATTAATTGCTGAAAACGATTTGCATGAGGTGTATCACGCGGCGAGGGATGCGTATCTTGCTCTTGCACCTACAGCACAGTTGCCAAATGTAAGTGAACAGAAGCAGCGGCTGATTGTAACCGTTTGTTTTACTGGAGAGGGAACTGCACAATTGCTAAACGATTGGCTATTGAAAAATATTGATTCTCTTGATAGTGACGTGGCAATACGACCGATTCGTGTGGATCCTGTGGATCATGATTCAAGTATGCTAGAAGTCTTACAAAAAAAGTATCACATGATAGCGATTGTTGGAACGGTTCCTGTACAGTTTCTTGATATACCGTATATTCCAGCAACTGAATTATTTATGGATGATGGACATCAGCGACTTAGAAGGTTATTGGAAATTTCGCGCCCTGTCTCGTCATCAACCTTAAACGTTCAGAAAAATATCGATTGGGGAAAATTGGCAAAAAAAGGCCTTGAAAATATCACCAATTGTTTAGATACAGAATTATATTATAAAATCATGACAGAATGTTTCGAACCAATTTCAACTTATTATCAGATGGACAATGAGTCCAAAATAGGTATGTGGATGCATACAGGAAGTCTATTAGAAAAAATGCTTTTATCTAAGAAAACAGGAAATCCGCTCGTGCTTCCAGCACAACCGATTGAGCGTATGCTGTCTATTTCAAAAAATGATTTAAAGTTATGGGAGCCACTTTTTACGAGGTTTCAAAAAGAAATGGGTTTAAATATAACAGCATCGGTCAAAGAAAGTCTCATTTACTTGGCTAAACAGCAAAACTAATTTGAAAGCATCCTTGCACACATCTATAAATAAAAAATGCACAGATCATAATCTGTGCAACACGTACAGACAAAGTGCCGGTAGAGCATGTGTCTGTCTTTTTTTATCGCAAAATGAAAGGGATTTCGATACAATATAAGAACTATTATCTGTGTATTAATATTGGCATGGAAATTGCTAATATAAATATGTAAGCGCAATCAATAAGAAGGCTGAACACATCATCCTGATTTAGCTTCAAATTCTAAAAATACAAATAAGTGAGGGGAATTATCATGAAAATTGTTCTTTGTTGTGCCGCAGGAATGTCAACCAGTCTCCTTGTTTCAAAAATGGAGGCCGCTGCAAAGGCACAAAATAAGTCCTATACGATAACGGCAGTTCCAGCTGAACAAGTGCCTTTGGAAATTGATAATACGGATGTTCTACTTCTAGGACCACAAGTAAAATATCTATTAAAAAAATTTAAACAACTTGGGAAAGAAAAAAACATTCCAGTCGATGTGATTGGTGCTGTGGAGTACGGAATGATGGACGGAGCAAAGGTATTAAAAAAAGCAGAAAACTTAGCAAATATCTAAAAGGAGAGATTACTGATGAGTGAAGTAAAAGAAAGTTTTCTCGAATCAAAAGTGCTTCCGATAGCAGGGAAAATTGCTAGTCAGCGTCACTTAGTTTCATTGCGCGATGGTATTATGCTTGCGATGCCACTAATTATTATAGGTTCAGTATTCTTGATTATCGCTAATTTCCCGATTGCAGCGTATCAGAATTTCATGACTGGGGTGTTTGGTAAGAATTGGGCGACAGTTGCCCAATACCCCGTCAATGCAACGTTTAGTATTATGGGACTTGTTGCCGCATTTGGTATCGCCTATTATCTGGCGCAAAGTTATAAAGTTGATCCTCTATCGGCGGGAATTATTTCCATGGCTTCGTTTTTGTTGGCAATTCCGCTTGATAAATTGGGTGATGTGCCGTTAGCATTACTAGGCAGTCAAGGGCTTTTTATGGCGATCATCTTTGGGCTCGGTTCAACAGAAATTTATCGCTTCTTTATTCAGAAAAATATTACTATAAAAATGCCAGCATCTGTTCCTCCGGCTGTCAGTAAATCATTTTCAGCATTAATTCCTGGTGCCGTCATTGTCGTGATTGTTTGGGTACTAAGAATGCTTGTAGAACAAACATCCGTTGGAAGTCTTCCAAACGTCATTACTTCAGTCATTGGTAAACCTTTGAGTATGGTAGGTGGCACATACGGAGGCAGTCTTATTGCTGAATTTGCTATTGTATTTCTCTGGTCTTTTGGTATTCACGGTGCGAATATTGTCGGTGGGATTATGGCACCGATTTGGTATGGAGCAATGGACGCTAACCGTATTGCTTTTCAAGCACATCATGTCCTCCCCAATATTATTACACAGCAAATATTTGATAATTTTATTAATCTTGGTGGTTCAGGCACGACAATTGCCTTAGCTTTTATGATTGCTTTTCTTTCAAAGAGCAAGCAAATGCGAGCCCTTGGGAAGCTCGTTGTAGGACCAGCAATATTTAATATCAACGAACCTATTTTATTCGGATTACCGATTGTCATGAACCCATTAATGATTATTCCATTTGTTTTGACACCAATTATTGTTCTGACGACGACTTATTTTTCGATGAAACTCGGCTGGGTTGCATTAACAGCAGGTATTGCAGTTCCGTGGACAACACCACCAATTATTTCAGGATATCTGGCTACAGGTGGGCATATATCTGGAGCTATTATTCAAGCAGTGAATATCATCATCTCGTTTTTTATCTACTACCCATTTTTCCGCGCAGTTGATAAACAAAAAGTGTTTGAAGAAGAGAAGTATGAAACTGAACATGAAGTCGAGGAGACAGGAACCGTTTCCCTTTAAAAAAGAAAGGGTGTAAGAAATGAAACAAGAGGATATTTTTCAGTTAATTCTTCACGGCGGTAATGGTAGGAGTTTAGCGATGGAAGCCATTTATGAGGCAAAAGAAGGCAAATTTGATGAAGCACGAGCTAGCTTAAAAAAAGCAGGAGAGGAACTCGTGCAGGCACATCATGTGCAGACTAAAGCGCTGCAAAATGAAATAAACGGGAGCGGTGAAAAAAAGCCAGTGTCGCTCCTAGAAGTCCATGGACAGGATCATTTAATGAATGCGATGACTGTGAAAGATTTGGCTACTGAATTTGTCGATCTGTATGCCTATATTGATGAAAAAATTAATAAATTGTGCTGAGGTGATTGAATGTCAACAACAAACGAATTTCCTAAAGACTTTCTTTGGGGAGGGGCGACAGCTGCGAACCAGATTGAGGGTGCGTACAATGTGGATGGGAAAGGACTCGATGCACAGGATTTAATGCCATTTGTTACGAAAGAGGAACGAAAAGGTAAAATCAGTATGGATTTGAGTTCGGATCAGTTCGATCATCATCTGAACGATGAAGACGGTGTCTACCCGAAACGGTTCGGCATTGACTTTTACCATCGCTATAAAGAAGACATCAAGCTATTTGCTGAGATGGGATTTAACGTATTTCGACTTTCTCTGTCCTGGGCGCGCATTTTCCCGAATGGCGATGAAGAAAAGCCAAATGAGAAAGGACTTGCGTTCTATGATCGCGTGTTTGATGAATGCCGGCGGTATGGCATTCAACCCTTGGTTACACTATCCCATTATGAAACGCCGGTAGGTTTGATTCAACGCTATAACGGGTGGGAAAGCCGGAAAGTGATCGATCATTTTGTCCGCTATGCAACGACCGTCTTTACCCGCTACAAAGATAAGGTCAAGTACTGGCTGACTTTTAACGAAATAAACATGATTACAAAAAGTCCGTACACTGGCGGGGGAATCATTCGTGATCGCGCAAAGGATCCGGTTAGTGTTGGCTATCAGGGCGCACATCACCAATTTGTTGCCAGCGCACTGGCAACGAAAATTGCCCACGAAATTAATCCTGAATTTCGAATTGGCTGTATGCTGGCGAGGACGGAAACCTACCCGGCAACCGATGATCCGAAGGATATTTTGCTCGCACAGCGTGAAAATAATTTGAATTTATTCTTTACAGATGTCCATGTTCGCGGCGAGTATCCGTCCTATATGCATCGTTTTTTTAAAGAGAATGGGATTAAAATTGAAAAAACAGACGGCGATGATGAATTGCTTAAAGCGTATCCGGTTGATTTTCTTTCTTTCAGTTACTACACGTCGTTGAGTGTATCGACTCATCATGATGGTGAAGCATCAGAGGAAAATATTTTTCATGGACAGGTCAATCCTTATTTGAAATCTTCTGACTGGGGTTGGCAAATTGACCCAATTGGTCTTCGTACAGCCTTAAATGATATGTATGTACGTTATCGTGTACCACTGTTCATCGTTGAAAATGGTCTTGGCGCTTACGATACGGTTGAAAATGGAGAAATTCATGATGATTACCGAATTGATTATTTGCGCGAACATATCCGTGCAATAAGTGAGGCAATAAAGGATGGTACAGACGTAATTGGCTACACAACATGGGGGCCGATTGATTTAGTCAGTATGTCTACTTCGGAAATGAGCAAAAGATATGGTTTTATTTATGTGGATCAAGATGACGAGGGGAAAGGGTCGTTGGAACGAATAAAAAAGGATTCATTTTATTGGTATCAAAAGGTGATACAGAGCAATGGTAGAGACTTGTAATTTTCATTTAGTAAGACAAAAAATTGATAAGGAGCATCATTGGCATGGCGGATGAACTATTATTTCCCAAAAGCTTTCTTTTTGGAGGTGCACTTGCTGGGAACCAGTATGAAGGGGGGTACGATCGCGATGGAAAAGGACTGTCAATTGTGGATGTCGAACCCGCCGGACAGGAAAGAGGGGACATGCTCCGGCATCCTGAAAAGTATTTAACGATCAGAGACGATCTTTATTATCCGTCCCATCAGTCGATTGAATTCTATGATCATTATAGAGAAGATATCAAATTATTTGCTGATATGCACTTTTCGGCACTCAGAATTTCAATCAATTGGGCACGTATTTTCCCAAATGGTGATGACAAAGAGCCGAATGAGGCTGGATTAAAATTCTATGATCGAGTAATTGATGAGCTAGCGAGATATAATATTGAACCGATTGTTACGATTTCTCATTACGAGACACCGCTTGCACTCGTGAAAAAATATGGAAGTTGGACAAATAGAAAACTTATCGATTTTTATTTGAACTATGCTACAACGTTGTTCCGTCGCTATGGAAGTCGTGTGAAATACTGGATAAGTTTTAATGAAATTAACTGCATTACTGAAAATCCATTTATTGCTGGTGGACTTGTTCTTGATAATGAAAAAAATAAAGTTCAGGCTATCTATCAAGCGTCACATTATGAACTGGTGGCTAGCGCGAAAGTAACGAAATTGCTTCATGAGATGGTACCAGGTGCTTTGATGGGCTGTATGCTTGCTTTTTCGCCTTATTATGCGAAAACGTGCAATCCTAATGATCAGGTGGCGGCGATGCAGCAGAACAGGGTAACGCTTTTCTATGGCGATGTGCATGCACGAGGTATCTATCCGACCTATATGGACCGCTTCTTTAAGGACCATCATGTGAATCTTGATATAACGGATAATGATCGTAAGGTGCTTAAAGAAAATACCGTGGATTATATTTCGTTCAGTTATTATATGAGTCATACGGTTGATGCGGAGCACAGGAGTGAATATGCGGCGCAATCCTATGCACCAGTGAAAAATCCGTTTATACAGGAATCAGATTGGGGATGGCCTATCGATCCAGTTGGCTTGAGATATTCGTTAAATCTACTTTATGATCGCTATCAAAAGCCGCTGTTTATTGTTGAGAATGGTCTTGGCGCACGTGACACGGTGGAAGAAGATGGTACGATTAACGACGATTATCGTATTAATTATTTAAATGATCATCTAGTCCAGGCAGCTGAAGCGATTATTGATGGCGTTGAGTTGCTTGGCTATACAATGTGGGGACCGATTGATCTCGTAAGTGCTGGAACTGGTGAAATGGAAAAGCGTTATGGATTTATCTATGTAGATAGAGATAATCGGGGGAACGGTACATTGAAACGTAGTAAGAAAAAGAGCTTTGACTGGTATCGTGACGTGATTGACTCTAGAGGCGCTGCGCTGAAGTTGGGGGATCATGAGGCAACCTCAAGTTCAATAAATCATAAATAGGCAATTTGACGAAATGGCTGAGAATACCAACCCTCCTGAACGGACGGAAAACTATGCGGATTAAAACGATTCTGGCATGGATCGTGAAAGTGACCAATAAAGTGATGAAATCAGGACGTGCTTGGCATTTTAAGTGCGCTTCCAGTTTCCGCGTATCTGCTGTTCTTCGGGCATATGCGTCGCCGAATTCAGCCACTATTTTCAAATCTTAGTGACTGTTTCAAAAAATCAGGTTCGCATGAATGGTGAATAATTCAGCATCCACTAAATAGATGAAATCACTAATAAAAAAACTGATCCCATGATGCCATTGGGTTCAGTTTTTTATAGTTTCTTATATTCAGAGCTTAGCCTTAAATCAATAGCGAAAAAGAACAGCAATATTTTGCGAGCCTGCACCAATTGTCCAGAACATCACATAATCCCCACGTTTCACACGTCCTTGTGTGAGGGCTTCGAAAAAAACAATGAACGGGCTGCTCGTTCCCGTATAGCCATATTCATCACCGATAAAAAGTGAGCGCGATTCATCAATGTCTAGTAATTCTCGAAGATCGACAATATTTGCATAGGCATACTGAGAAAGACAGAACATGCTCACATCGTCGGGTGTAAGCTGGTTCTCCTGAAGCAGATCGCACATATTCTGTGCGGCTGACTCAAGCGAAACATTTTTAAAGGGTCTCCAATCAAGCAGCCATTGATCCTTTGCGGCCTCCAACATATTTGAAGCACCGCAAGCTGGGAACAAAATATTATTATGTTCAAGTGAATGAATTCGGCATTTTGTACCGAGCAGTCCACAATCCTCATTTGTCTTCTCAAGTATAATGGCACATGCAGCGTCACCAAAATGTCCATAGCACAATTCATTGTCCGAATTTACCACCGAATTGATGTAATCGGATCCGACGATTAACGCTCGATTGACGTTCTTCGTTGCTGCCATATACTTTGTAACATTATCAAAAGAGACTATCATTCCAGCGCAATTCCCATTAACATCAAGGCAGATACATTCAGGTTTTCCACCGATAGCCTGATGCAGTTTAATGGAGGCTGGCGGTACAGTATATTCTGGGAAGAAGCTTGAAAACACAATCATATCAAGATCAGCACCAGTAATCCCTGCTTTATTAAGCGCTCTATTGGCAGCAGCGATCGCCATCGTCAGACTGTTCTCTTTTTGCGAATCAATCAAATATCGCTTATTCATTCCAATAATATCTTCGAAAAAATGAGTATAGTCTTTTCCTTTTTTCTTAAAATGGTTGATGTAAATATCATTAGCAACAATTTGTTCACCGTGATACACGTCAATCCCTAATAAGTTGACATTAATCACACGCATTCCCCCATGAGCGGAGTTCATTCGTTGATCGATTCGGAATAGTTTGGTGAATGAATGGCTACGCTTTATTTCTCTTTTTTAAAGCAATTTAAATTTAGTGAGCCCGGCTTCTTTGGCTAAGCGTTTAATTTGCATCTTAACAACTGCACTGTTGCCCAAATTTATCGTGATGTCCTCGAAGCCCAGATCCTTGTACATGGCAATGATGTCAGTGAGCATACCAACCATTTCCTGTGACGATACTCTCAGCCCGGAACCGTCAAGCACCAAATGACTAGTTGCCGGATTGACTTTGGCAGCAGCCTTTTTAAATTCTTCAACATATCCTGCTGCGTCCTCCATCGTGAAAGTTCCTTCACACACGACACTGATGTCATTGCCTGTTGTTAAAACACTGTATTTCCCCACCGTAAAACCTCCACTATATATTTATTAACAAAAAAAGCCGTGACATATTTATCACAGCTTTTATGTCCAATGGTAGCCCGGCTGTCATTGCTTTCGCATTAGACCCGTGGCTTTGCGTCCTAATCTTTCGATTAGTTTGCTCTTTTCATTTATTTAGTTGGAAATTCTTATCATTACTCACTACTTTATTATCATATATTTTTTAATAAACACAATTAAGAGTATTTAGTAGTAGTTCTATAGTCGTGTATGGTTTAATCAATGCTCCGCATTTTTACACGATTAAACATGATATATTCATAGTTTTCGCCATGTTGCTCGCTCTTCGCTCGATCAATTCGGGCGAGTTAACCCAGCTGTTCTTGTGGCACCCGCGCTCCCTCCCATTCAGTCTGTATTTTCGAATTTTAGTGGCTGTTTCAGAAAAGCGGGTTTGCAGGAATGGTGATTCATTCGGTATAACGATTTGCCAGAAATAAAACCCGTTTCTTTTTTTAAAAAGGTAAATATAAATTCATGTCATAAAAAATAACATTAATTTTACGAAATTGATTGACAATAACAAAAATATAAATATAATTATTCACATAAGGTCTTTTATGAATAGTATCATTAATGAAGATGTGGTGAGAGAGTTGAAGGATGAGCAGGAAATTAATCGACTGGATGATTTATGGGTACGGATTGGTCAGGCTGCACAAGGATCGCCGACTTATGAGAAGCTGGCTCACTACATCGAGAAGAATTATATGCAAGTTGTATTCATGACAGCTTCAGAAGTCGCGGTCAAAACAGGCATCAGCCAAGGCAGTGTCTCCCGGTTTTGCATTGGACTAGGCTATAAAGGGTATAACGACTTTCTGCATAATCTTCAGCGATTTGCCAGAAAAGAGATTACCGCACCGCAGCGGCTGCAGTATACGAGCAACTCAGATGAGACCATTTCCGGTATTTTGAAGATGGAACACGAAAATATGGATCAGTTGCTGGCGATTCTGCATCAACCGGGTTATCAGCAACTTGTTGCCAGTCTTGTCGCAGCTAAACACGTTGTGCTTGTCTCGGCGCGCATGTCGGCAACGCTCTTGTCGTATACGAGTTATATTTTGAATAAGATTCGAAATAATGTGACCTGCGTGACGCCGCAAACTTCAGAATGGGATACGCTCGAATTATTTGATCCGAAGGATGTTCAGGTTCTGGCAATGGTTTTTCCCCGTTATCCGAAAGCGCTGCTGGAAAAATTGGAGGAACTCAATCAGAAGGGGTTTTCCATCGCTGCCATTACAGATAGTATTACGTCGCCCGTCTACCGTCTGGCCAGCCCAGCACTGAGTGTACCGATAACGACCTCCTCAATTTTCGATATTTACAGCACGCCGATTCTCTTCTTAAATTTGCTGCTGCGGGATGTGGCACGAGAAACGAGTGGCCTTGACAAACGGCTACAAGAAATCGAGCAAATGGATCGGCTGCACAATATTTATTATGAAGCGCATCGTGGTTTCATGAAATAAGCGCAGATACTCAAGGTTTAAGAAAACGAAGGTGTTCACAATGAAGAGTCCAGACAGGAAAGAAGCGGTACAACTTCAAATCCAAAAAGCGCGGATTGGTGAGCGGATAAACCAGTTAGCCGCGTTTGGTTTGAATGCGCAAGGTGGTGTTGATCGCTGCTTTGGCAGCGCGCAGGATCAGCAGGCACGCGCGTGGCTGAGCCAGTTATGGCAATCGATTTTTCAATCATCGGTGCGAATTGATCCAGTCGCTAATTTATGGATTCGTTATGACACGGGGCAAACATTGAAGCCAATCGTGCTTGGATCCCATCACGATGCCGTCGCCAACGGAGGCAAATACGACGGTGCAGTCGGTGTATTATTGGCCACTGAGGTATTGCAGACCTTGAAAGAGGCTAAGTATCCCCTGCGGCATCCGTT
This sequence comes from Sporolactobacillus sp., assembly GCA_047718535.1. Taxonomy (GTDB): domain Bacteria; phylum Bacillota; class Bacilli; order Bacillales; family Sporolactobacillaceae; genus Sporolactobacillus. The sequence continues at coordinate 11,251 of JBDNRH010000005.1, read as the reverse complement.
GATGGCTGTTTCGTTCTCGGCAGAGGAGCCCAATCCGTATAATGTGTCGACGCTTGGCAGTCGAACGATCACTGGCATATTGACGAAAGAGGATTTGGACCCTGTCATTCACGGTGCCACAGGAGAAAAAATTACGGACACCATTTCCCGACTTGGTGGGGACCTCGAGCAGCTGCCCGATCAGATCCTTCACCCCGGCGCGTTCGCTGCATTCATAGAATGCCATATTGAACAAGGGCGAAATCTGTTTGATAAAGGAATGTCGCTGGCTGTTGTTTCCACAATTACTGGAATCTATCGGGAAAAACTGGTGATCACCGGTGAAGCAAATCATGCCGGGACGACACTGATGGAGAACAGGCATGACGCACTTCTTGCCGGAGCGGAAATCAGTTTGGCGTTAGAGGAAATCGCGAGGCAGCTTGCCCGTAATGATGTCGTTGCTACGGTTGGCCATTTCGACGTTTATCCGGATTCGGCGAATATCATTCCGGGAAAAGTGGAATTAATTGCCGAAATTCGAACATCGGACCGGCGGATACTGCAAGCGATTGTTGAAGATTTCAGCGAGGCACTGGCGCTCACGGAGAAGAAAAGGGCAGTCACTGTGAGTCGGACGGTGATTCTCGATCAGGATGCCGTGCCGATGCACAGGACCGTGCAGCAAGCACTTGGGCAGGCGATTGAGACAATGGGTGAACAATCACTCATCCTGCCTAGTCTTGCAGGCCATGATTCCGTTCATATGGCGCCAATCACGCCGACAGGTATGCTGTTTGTACCAAGCATTAATGGCAAAAGCCATTGCCCAGATGAAGAGACTGAACTCGATGATATTGTCAAAGCTGGGAACGCGCTTGTTCAGGCGGTTATCGAATTAGACAAGGAGCTGAATTGACGGTGCTGCAATTATTTAAACCGCGTCTTTTATACAGCAATGGCAGTTTTCTGGAAGATGCGGCTGTACTCGTGGCCGATGGAGAAATAAAAGAGACAGGCAATTTCAGCGATTTGCAACAAAAGTTTCCCGGGGCAGTGAGTGTAGACTGGCCGGATGAGGTACTTATTCCTGGAACAGTCAATGCGCATAATCATTCGTTTCAGAGCTTACTTCGGGGAATCGCCGTTGATCGTCCGTTTCTTGAATGGCGGGATCAATCGCTCTATCGATTTTCTCCCTATTTAAAAGCGAAAGATGTTTACACCGGTGCCGTCTTCGCCTTTGGTGAAATGATGAAATACGGTGTCACCACAGTTTGCGACTATTTCTATGTGCATAACGAAGGCGTGGAAAGTGATGAGGCAATCATTCAGGCTGCAAGCGATGTCGGCATTCGGCTCGTGCTTGCCCGCACGATGTATGATTGGGACGGCGCTCCTGCAGGCTATGTTGAATCCGTTGCTGATGCCGTGACCCGTGTGCGCAGTCTCGCGAAAAAATATCAGGGAAACGCAATGACGACGATCGTTCCGGCTCCGCATAGTCTCCACGCAGCTTCAGTGGAGATGGTGCAGGCCGGTCACCGACTCGCGCAGGAAATGGATACCTGTTTCCATATCCACGTCGCTGAAGAACCGTTCGAAGTGGATCAGGTGAAAAAAGAGCATGGCATGCGTCCAGTTGAGTTATTGAAAAAAATGGGTGTGATGGATGATCAGCGGATGGTGGCGATTCACTGCGTCTGGCTGAATGAGGATGAGAAGCAGCTGATGGGTGCGAGTCATGCGCAGCTTGTCTATTGCCCATCGAGTAATATGTTTCTCGCTGATGGAATTACGGATATTCCCGCATTGATGAACAGCGGCGTGCGGATTGGTCTTGGCTCGGACGGCGCTTGCAGCAATAATCGCATCAGTGTGTTTGAGGAGATGCGGATGTGTGCAATGCTGCAGAAGGTCAGCAAACTTGATGGTTTGTGTGTGAATTATCAGCAGGTCTTCGATATGGGGACAAAGGATGGCGCCGATTTGCTGCAATTGCCAGTTGGCCGTCTTGCACCCGGATGCAAGGCAGATTTTGTCGGGCTTAACTTAAAGGACATTTCCATGCAGCCGATTTTCAGCAAGTCCAAGGAACAGATTCTGCCGAATATCGTCTATGGCATGCAGCCGAATGCGATTGCCCATGTGGTCGTTGATGGAAAAGTCACTGTAGAGCATGGCGCGATCAAGACAGTGTCAGAAGGAAAAATTGTTGCTGATGTTCAGAATCTAATGGATCGACTCGATACACAACTATCTTAATGGTAAAGGGGTGGCAGCAGTGAAATTGACTCAGGAAGAGCAAGAAATGCTGGACGGCAAGTTCGGTGAAGGCACGAAAATTGCCATGAAAATTCAGGTAGCGCTTGGTGATGTATTTAATGCGGAGCGGATGGTTCCCGTCTCACGCACACATGTGGCGCTCAGCAATCAGGACGCCGATATTTGGTTCGCCGAGAAGATGGTCGAGGCTGGCGCAACATGCCGCGTCTCCCCAACGGTTAACCCAGGCTTTAATCTCGAATATTTCCAATGTATTACGACGATTTCTAAGAAGGACGAAGAGCAGATTCGGCGTACACGTAAGGCCTATAAAGATCTTGGCGCGACGCTGACTTTTGACTGCACACCGTATCTTGAGAAAAACGTGCCACGCTTCGGCGAAATAACCGCCTATTCGGAATCCAGTGCCACTCCTTTTATCAACTCCGTTTACGGCGCTCGGACGAATCGCGAGTCGGCACAAAGCGCGCTGTGCGCAGCGATCACTGGCCGCACGCCGCTTTACGGTTTCTTGCTTGATGAGAACCGCAAAGGTGAGGTGCTGGTGGATGTGCAGGCGAAAATCACGAATGATTTTGATTTTCAATTGCTCGGTTATGCTGTGCCGAAAAAACTGAAGTTCAAGACGCCGGTCTTTGTCAATGTTCCAACGAATCCATCACCGGCTGCGTTAATGAATCTCGGCGCGCAGCTAAATACCGCGGGCAATGTACCGATGTATCATATCGTTGGCCTGACCCCTGAGGCACCGACGCTGGAAGCGGCGTTCCATGGCGAGGAACCGAAGAAAATCATTACCATTACCGATGAGGATCTGGAGCAAGTTCACGATGAAATTACCGATCCGGGCGGGAAAATTGATTTCGGCCTATTTGGATGTCCACATTTTAATATTGACCAAGTGAAACAAGTCGCTGAACTTGTCAAAGGGAAACAATTGAAGGCGAAGCTGTGGATCATGACCTCCGCACTCACTAAAAATTTGGCGACGAAGATGGGCTTGCTCGATACATTGCAGGCTGCTGGCGGAGATATCGTCGACGATACGTGCATGGATCAGCCATGCTGGGAATTTTTATATGGAAAGAAAGGCGTGACGGATTCACCGAAATGCGCGTATTACACGAAAAGAAGAAATATGCAGTTTGTCATTCGCAAGGTTGATGAATGTATTGAAGCTTGCATGAGAGGTGAAATCTAATGGCGGAAACATTTTCGTGTCATAAAGTGTCTGAAGGCGTAATTGAAGGCGAAGTTCTGATTTCAAGTGATGATCTCTGCTTCTATCTTGTTGATCCAGAAACAGGAAAGGTCATTGAAAATAATCATGCACTCGAAGGTCAGTCTGTGGCCGATAAAATTCTTATTTTTCCTAGTGGAAAAGGAAGCTCTGTTGTGCAGGCAGACGGTATGTACCAGTTGAAAATGACTGAAAAGGGACCGAAAGCTTTGGTCATTCGCTATCCGGATACCGTGCTTGTGGCGAGCTCAATCATTATGGAGCTGCCGGTTGTTGACAAGGTTGATGAAGCGTTTTATGAAAAAATAAAAAACGGCGATCGCGTGCGAGTCGATGCAACGAACGAATCGTTAACCATTTTATAAGGACAGCTTGGAGGTCATGCGTTGAAACCATTGATTTGGATCATTGATGAAGAGTGGTCAGATTATGAAGAGGAAACAAGGATTCTGAAAGAAGCATTTCCTGAGTGCACCATTCGCCATTCAGGGAATGACTATCTGGCGGATCTAGAGGCGTTTGGTAAAGATGCGGATGCCATTCTCTGTCAGGTGTATATCGATATGCCGAAAGAAACCATTGAACAGCTGACACGATGTCAAATCATTGCAGTTTACGGAGGCGGCTATGATCGCGTGGCAATTGACGCAGCCAGAGAAAAACAGATCACGGTCACATTTGTGCCTGGTTATTGTGTGGATGATGTGTCTGACTATGTCATTGCTGCGATTTACTATTTCAATAAGAATTTGTCTTATTATTTCCAAGTTGCCGATCAAGGACCTTGGGGCGCGCAGGCAGCAGGTCAGCTGAATCGGCGAATCCGATCATCAACATTGCTGATTATTGGTCTTGGCCGGATTGGTCAAGCCGTGGCAGAGAAGGCGCTGCGTATGGGCATGACAGTGCTGGCCTGTGATCCTCGTTTTGATGAAAGCAAAGAAGGCGCGCATGGCATCCGCCATGTCAGTCTTGACGAAGGATTAGCAGCTGCCGATTTTGTCACGATTCATACGAAATATGACACGAATGTGCATCACCTACTGTCAGCTGCGCAGTTTAAGCAGATGAAGCAGACGGCATATATCATTAATACGTCACGCGGCAAAGTAATCAATGAAGCCGATTTGATTGAAGCCGTGCAGACAGACACGATTGCGGGAGCGATGCTTGACGTCATTTCAGAAGAACCACCGACGGGCAGTGAACCGATTTTCCATGTGCCGAATATCCATGTGACACCGCACGTTTCCTATTTGTCGACAGAGTCGCTGAACACATTGAAGCAGCGGGCGGCGGGCAATGTCGTGGCTATTTTACAAGGGAAGAAGTCAGAAGATGCTGTTTTTTAATGCTATAAACATAAATAATCCGATAATAAGGGAGGCTTTTCATTGAAAAAATTAGTTGTACTTCTCATCGCAAGTGTACTCAGTCTAGCGCTTCTTCTCTCTGGTTGTTCGTCGTCTAGCAATTCGGCAAAAAAGAATGCGTTCAAAGGGCCGGTTAAACTGGGTATCTCTTCGTGGATCGGTTTCGCGCCGATGTATCTCGCACAGGAGAAAGGACTATTTAAAAAAGAGGGCGTCAATGTTAAGCTGCAGACGATTCAGAGCGCGTCGGATCGCCGGACGGCGATGGCTGCCAACCGGATTCAAGGATTCATGACGACAGTTGACACGCACGTCATGACCTCAGCCGCGAATATTCCCGTTAAGCAGGTGCTGGCGCTCGATACGTCAAGCGGCGGCGATGGAATTGTTGCGAAGAAAAACATTAAAACATTTCAGGACTTAAAGGGCAAGACAGTTGCCATCGATACGAGCGGCGGTGCTAGTTATTTCTGGTTCATGTATATGCTTGATAAAAAAGGTATGAAACTCAGCGATGTAAAGGTTGTCAATATGAGTGCCGGAGACGCAGGCGCGGCTTTCGTCGGTGGTAAAGTAGATGCAGCAGTCACATGGCAGCCATGGTTGACGAAAGCGGAAAAGACCTCTTTCGGTCACGTGCTGCTTTCCAGCGATAAAACGCCTGGTCTCATTGTCGACTCTCTCGGTTTGCGTTCGGACTTTGTGAAAGAGAATCCCAAGCTAGTTCAAGGTATTGTCAATGCATGGTTTGACGCGCTCGCCTATGCGAAGAAGCATCCCGCGGAAGCGAATAAAATTATGGCGAAGAGCATGGGACAGACGGTTAGTGACTTTGTCGCTGAAGAACCGGATGTGACATTCTATGATAAAGCAGGCAACGAGAAATATTTCGGTACAGCATCAAATAAAGGGCTGATTTATGACGTAACGGATAAAGCGGCGACGTTCTGGAAGAAAGTCGGACTGATTAAAAAGCAGCCAAAAGCAAGTGATTTGATTGACGGACAATTTGTCAATAAATAATCATCGATAAAGGTAGTTACAACTTTTCCGCTTGCGCAGGGCATGATTTCGGTAAGCGGAATTTTTTAATTGACTATAAGACTTGATGATTTAAGCACGATAAACGCACCAAATGTTGAGAATCTGCACCCATTTTCAGATGATCAGTCAAGTGGATAAAGGAGTTGAATTATCGCTTTAAGGGTTCCATATTCTGTAATTCATTTTCTATTTTTATGAGTAATTTGAACGTTTCTAACAGGGAGGCAGTAAAATGAGTGTCAACCAAAAAATATTTGATTCAATGACTGTAACCTTGGATGATGTGTTGCCAGAGATGCCGGAATTTGTTGAAGGAATTCGCCGGGCACCAGACAGAGGTTACACACTGGATGCCAAGCAAACAGAAATTGCATTGCGAAACGCCTTGCGCTATATTCCAGAACGCTTCCATAAGCAATTATTGCCGGAATTCCGTCACGAGCTAGAGACACGCGGCCGAATTTATGGCTACCGGTTCCGTCCAGAGGGCCGCATTTATGGGAAACCGATTGACGAGTATAAGGGAAATTGCATCGAGGGTAAAGCATTTCAGGTGATGATTGAAAATAATCTCGATTTTGAAGTCGCGCTCTATCCTTATGAGCTGGTCACTTATGGCGAAACCGGAAGTGTCTGCCAGAACTGGATGCAGTATCGATTAATAAAGAAATATTTAGAGATAATGGAAGCCGATCAAACACTTGTGCTCGAATCTGGTCATCCGCTTGGGTTGTTTCGGACGAAGCCGGAAGCGCCGCGCGTCATCTTGACGAACGCATTGATGGTCGGCATGTTCGATAATCTCGATGACTGGGAAGTCGCTGAACAAATGGGTGTCGCTAATTACGGACAGATGACCGCTGGCGGCTGGATGTATATCGGCCCTCAGGGAATTGTTCATGGCACCTATAATACGCTGCTTAACGCCGGACGTCAGAAACTGGGCATTCCAAGCGAAGGTGATCTTGCCGGACATCTCTTTATCAGCTCAGGTCTTGGCGGTATGAGCGGTGCCCAGCCAAAAGCCGTGGAAATCGCCAACGGCGTCGGAATCATTGCTGAAGTCGATCCGTCGCGAATCGAAACGCGGCTTAAACAAGGATGGGTCGGCATGTCTTCTTCAGATCTTGCCGAAGTATTCAAAGTTGCCGCAGAATATATGAAAAATAAACAAACGATCTCAATTGCCTACGAAGGTAATATCGTTGACTTGCTTGATTATGCCGTGTCTCATGCTATTAAAGTTGATCTGCTTTCCGATCAGACGTCTTGCCATGCGGTTTATGACGGTGGTTATTGTCCGCAAGGCATTAGCTTCGATGAACGAACCAAGCTGCTTCACGAAGATCGGGATGCCTTTAAGAAACTCGTGAATAAGACGCTCGTTCGTCACTATGAATTAATTAAGGACTTAACTGAAAAAGGGACCTATTTCTTTGATTACGGAAACTCATTCTTAAAGGCGGTCTATGATGCTGGCGTGAAGGAAATTTCCAAAAATGGCGTCGATGAAAAAGATGGGTTCACATTGCCATCCTATGTTGAAGATATTATGGGACCACAATTATTTGACTATGGCTATGGTCCGTTTCGCTGGGTATGCCTGAGCGGCACAGATGAAGATTTGCACAAGACTGACATGGCTGCGATGAGCAGCATCGATCCGAATCGCCGCTATCAGGATCGTGACAATTATAATTGGATTCGCGATGCGGAGAAGAACAAGATGGTTGTCGGCACGAAAGCGCGGATTCTCTATCAGGACGCCGAGGGGCGGATCGCGATCGCCTTGAAATTTAACGAAATGGTGCGCACTGGTGAAATTGGACCGGTCATGATCGGCCGCGATCATCATGATGTCAGCGGCACCGATTCACCGTTCCGCGAGACGGCCAATATTAAAGACGGCAGCAACGTGATGGCGGATATGGCCGTTCAATGCTTCGCCGGCAATGCAGCACGGGGGATGAGTCTTGTTGCCCTGCATAACGGTGGCGGTGTTGGTATTGGCAAATCAATTAACGGCGGTTTCGGACTTGTGCTTGATGGCAGCGCGCGTGTCGACGAAATTATTAAGAAAAGCATTCTTTGGGATGTGATGGGCGGCGTGGCACGGCGCAGCTGGGCGCGTAACGCGCATTCGATCGAGACGGCGCTTGCTTTTAACGAGAAGTATAAAGGCGAGAACCAGTTGACCATTCCGTATTTGGTCGACGACAGTCTGTTTGCCGCAGATAAGGCGTGAGTGCTATGGACCATTTACTGATCATTCACGCGTCTGAGATTGCGACGCCAACGGGAACATCGGCCGCCTCCGGTGCGGCGATGAATCAGCTGCAGATAATTGCCGATGGCGCGATCGTTATTGAGGATGGTAAAGTGCGGGCGGTTGGCGCCACTGAGACCGTGCTTCATAATTTTGACCGCAGTAACTATCATGTGATTGACGCGTCAGGAAAAGCAATTGTTCCCGGGTTTGTCGATTCACATACGCATTTTGTCTTTGGCGGCTATCGTCCGGATGAGTTTCTGATGCGCCTGTCGGGGAAAAGTTATATGGAAATCATGGAAGCCGGCGGCGGGATTGAGAACACCGTTCAGGCGACGCGTGCCAGCTCGTTTGATGAACTTTACGGATCGGGAATGGCTCGCCTTGACGAGATGCTTGCTTTCGGTGTGACAACGGTCGAGGGGAAAAGCGGCTACGGGCTCGATCATGACACGGAGCTGAAACAGCTACAGGTAATGAACAAGCTCGATGCCGATCATACTGTTGATGTCGTGCCTACTTTTCTCGGTGCACATGCCGTGCCGCGCGAATTTGCCAATCGAACTAGCGACTATATTGACTTTCTGATTCGAGAGGTCCTTCCGGAGGTCGCCGCAACTAAACTTGCCGATTACTGCGACGCCTTCTGCGAGAAAGGCGTCATCTCGATTGAGGATTCGCGGCGGCTTTTGCAGAAAGCAAAAGAATTGGGCCTGCGCGTGAAACTGCATGCAGACGAGATAGAACAGCTGGGCGGTGCTGAGCTTGCTGCTGAACTCGGGGCTTCGTCCGCCGATCATCTGCTTGAGGCTTCGCAGCACGGGATTGATTGTCTTGCCGAAGCTGGTGTTGTGGCGACGCTTTTACCGGCAACAGCTTTTTGCTTGAATAAACCGTATGCGCCGGCGCGTCAGATGATTGATCACGGCTGTGCCGTGGCATTGGCCAGTGACTTGAACCCCGGCAGCTGTTTTACCGGATCGGTTCCATTAATTTTCTCACTGGCCTGCATCTATATGCACATGAGTGCAGCTGAGGCGTTGACGGCTTTCACTTTGAATGGTGCGGCAGCATTGAATCGCGCCGATCGGATAGGAAGTATTGAACCGGGTAAGGATGCCGATTTATTGCTCTTAAAGTATCCAAGCCATACGTATCTTGTCTATAACACGGCTGTTAATTGCGTCGATCGTGTAATTAAAAAAGGAAAATTAGTATAAGAATTGACAGACTCACGGAGGTTAGCCGATGTCTCTCACTAACGAAAAACAAGAAAAAGCCAGTTTTCTCGAGAAATTGGCACAGGCGTTTACGCCAAAAGCTGAAATTAAGCGTACAACTTATCTTCTCCTCGGCATATTCGGATTTGTGCTTGTCCTAGCTATTTGGAGTCTCTTGACCTATGGCAATCTAGTGGATCATTTTTTCTTGCCGACGCCTTCCGATACCTTTCAGGCCGGGATTAATCTATTTACACAGCTTGACTTCACCGGCGATGTAGGTGTCACGATATATCGCGTAATGGCCGGATTTATCCTTGCTGCCATTATTGCTGTGCCGCTCGGGATCATGCTCGGTGTTTATAAACCGATTGAAGGATTCCTTGAACCCTTAATGTCGTTTGTCCGTTATTTGCCGGCTTCCGCGTTCATTCCACTATTCATTCTCTGGATTGGTGTCAGTGAGACGCAGAAGATCGCTGTTATATTCATGGGCAGCTTCCCACAATTAATTCTCATGGTAGCTGCGGCGACAAAAAATGTGGCCGATGATCTGATTGATGTGTCCTATACCCTTGGTACATCACGAAGAGCTGTGCTCTGGCATGTCATTCTTCCGGCAAGTATGCCGGCAATTATGAGTTCACTGCGGATGATTCTCGGCTGGGCGTGGACGTATATCATCGTTGCCGAATTGGTCGGTGCGTCGTCCGGTATCGGATTCATGATTATTCAGTCACAGCGAATGCTGAACACGTCCAATATTTTTGTTGGCATTCTGACTATCGGCGTCATCGGTCTGATCTTTGATTATATTTTCAAATGGCTATCCCGGCTCCTGTTCCCGTGGAGTTAAAGGAGAGAAATGATAATGACAGAAAAAACGACTCAAGGTAACCTAGTGATTTCCGGTGTGACCAAGATATTTGGCCATGGCAAGGAAGCGGTCCAAGCGTTGGAGACAATTGATCTAACGGTCAAAGATAAGGAATTCGTTTCGATTCTCGGCGCATCTGGATGCGGCAAATCGACGTTGCTGCGGATTGTGGGTGGATTGGAAAAACCATCGACTGGAAGCATCATGCTTGGCGGCAAGCGGGTAACCGGACCTGGCCCGGATCGCGGTATGGTGTTTCAATCGTATACACTCTTCCCTTGGCTGAGTGTGAAGAAGAATATTGAATTCGGTTTAAAGGAAAAAGGTATTCCGGCAGCTGAACGGGCAGAAATTGCTAATCGTTATATTCAGATTGTTGGTCTGGAAGGTTTCGAGAATGTCTATCCTAAAGCGTTATCCGGGGGCATGAAGCAGCGCGTGGCGATTGCCCGGGCGCTCGCCAATGATCCGGAAGTAATTCTGCTTGATGAACCATTCGGTGCGCTCGATATGCAGACACGTGGTCTGATGCAGGAACTTTTGCTGCAAGTCTGGCAGCAGTCACAGAAAACAGTTCTGCTTGTCACTCACGATATTGATGAAGCGATTTTCATGGCTGATCGCGTCGTTGTGATGAAATCGCGTCCCGGCAAAATTAAAGATATAATCGATGTTAACTTGCCGCGTCCACGCGATTATCACGTGCGCACATCCACACAATTTCTAGAGTATAAGGCGCGTGCGGTCGAACTGATCCGCAATGAAAGCTTGCAGGAACTCGATATTGAGAAACTGAGTAGTAAATAAATCATAGAAAAACTTGGCAAAGAAGCCAATTTTTTTTAACGCTTGAAAGGATTACCGGCCTGAGGGCTGCGGTTTTCAGCCCAATAGGCCGATAATCCGCCAGAAGCGGGGTCTGATCCGCCAGAAGCGGGGTCTGATCCGCCAGAAGCGGGGGCT
>JBDNRH010000004.1:23213-167856 GCA_047718535.1 Sporolactobacillus sp. | reverse complement strand
AAAACGACGAAGAAATGCAGACATTTCTAGCTTATCTTATTTCGAATAAATACAAAATTTCTCATTTATCTGAGGACAGCTTCAGTTTAGAGGAAATTATGTTTCATTTTTATGAGAAACAGCAGAAAATCGATTAGTTTAGAAGGGAATAAAAAATGTACTTCAAGATTTGTAGAGCAGAATTCAAAAAATATTGTTCGGAAATTTTAACTTATTACCCTGATCAGATAGTTAGCTTAATTGTAACTTATATTATATTTTTTGCGTTCTTTTATGGTTTTGGAAGTTCAGAAAGTCACAGCTATTATATTGGTTATCTCTATTGGTATTTTGGGAGTAACGTTATCAGTGAGGCCGCAATAACTGTGTCTTCCGAAAAACAGGAGGGGACATTAGAACAATTACTGATCAAGCCAATAAGCATAAGCGGCATTTCTATCACAAGGACGTTGGTTTGGTTGCTTTTTAATTTATTCAAAGTCATTTTCCTACTCTTTTTGATAAAAGTAACATTAAACATTTATCTACCATTTAACTTGCTTGTCATCCCTGTCTTCGTGATCACGATCATCGGATTAATGGGTTTTTCGCTCATTTTAACAGCATTGACGTTAAGGTATACAAAAACAGCCTCTTTTGAAAGTATTATTTCATATATTTTGCTCTTCTTTACCGGCTCTCTTATAAGCTTGGATAAAATGCCTAAATTCATTCAAATATCCAGCCAGTTTTTCCCGTTGACAAAAGGCATTTCCATGTCTCGTTCATTATTAGATGGACATACACTGGTTGCTTTAGATTGGTTGGCTCTTGCTATGAATAGTGGTGTATATTTCTTGCTGGGAGAACTATTGTTTTATTTTATTATTAAAGGAAGCAAAAATGATGGCATTAACAATAGATATTAATGGCAGTCGCTATTGACATCTGATTTTTGGACGAATGTTGACGTGATTAGGTTAAACTCGAGTTCGACAGTCATAGATACACGAAATCCCGAAAAAATGGCGTGATGATGTAAAGTGACCCCATTGTCAAGACACGGATTTTAAAATTTTAAGGTGGATTGTTTTGATGGGCATCCCCATCCTAACCCTGCCACCTGTTTCCTTCGGGGTTCTGTCAAGGGTGACCGCAGGGATGGCGAAGCCTTTACCCTGGACGGGTTCCCGAAGGAAACAGATCCTCCCCTCAGGGATGAGGAAGCCCTCAGTTCACCTGTCCAACTAAGTGTAACCTATCCACTAATAGCTTAGGGCAAATGTCTGATTTTGAAAACTCACCAATCCCAAGTCTAGCTAAATTTAAAGTCACGAAGGCTGTAAAACGGACTCGGGAACAAGATACTTACTTCTACCTTAAATCTCAAAAGAGCTCAGTACCGTCAGGTTGGGTAAATTTCCGTTACGTTCTCCATTACAGTGAAATTGAAGGCAATGAAGGGATTATTCATAATTAATCGCTCTAACGCGTCATGACCTGTCACTCGTCAATGATTAACCTACAATCTCCGTGAATGTATGCCTATGGTGGACGCGTCGCCCCAGTGCCTTGAACGGATGCATCGATCTGGAGTTCACTCTTCTCACCATAGGGTATTACGCCGTCCCCAAGCTGAACTTGACGTTACGATTAACTTCAAAACCTATTAGACGGGGGATTTAGATTATGAACAAATGGACAAAATCAGTAATGGTTGCAGTCCTTGCTGTAGTGAGCGCACTGACTATAGCGTCCTGCAGTTCGACCAATAAACCCGTTAAAACCAATACAGCAACCATTTCCGACGGAGTTAAAAGAACAACGACTACCGACGATGCGAAATCCTCTAGCTATACGATTACCAAGACCAGCGCCATGACGAAAACACCCTATTACCTTACCGACGAAAAAAAGACAACCTACGCTTGGAATAAGAACCACACTAAGAAATTACAGATTATCAAACCCGATGCCAGCAACTACCCTTGGTATGCCGACCAACAAATCACGCTTAAGCACAATGGCAAGTACGCCGTCTACTACCGCGTAGTGACCGATTCACAGCAAGTCGGTTACGTGTGGCACGGCTACTTAACCAAGGGCTATGGCAAGAACGTCTCGACCACCATCAATGACGGGGATTACTACCGCCTGAACGCCGCCACCAAGGTAACACTTGGCAAGAAGGCCTTCATCTTGCCAAAGGGCACCTTAGTTCGGGCCTCGACCGACGTGGCGAACCAGAAGGAATACCTGACCGTGACGCTGAACAATCTCAGCTACACCCTAAAAAAGCGGGTGGGCATCACCTACAATGACATGACCGCCAGTGCTGGGTTGGCGTCAAGCGTCAAGTGGACCAAAGTCAGCGAGCCCAGCTATATGTTGCCGAACACTAACGTTGAAAACACGCCGGTTTGGTACAGCGACCTGTTCCCCGGCACCAAAGAAACGGCCGCAAACACCAAACGCCTGCGGATCACTACAGACGGGTACCTCGAATTCTACAACAATGGTTCTCATCAATCTACTTCAACGTCCTACCCAATTGGGGCGCCTACCAGTCGGAAGATTTTAAAGAGTTCGACCCACGGCAACACCGTCACGGTGACCTACGATCAAGCCGTTCCCGGTCTGAAGGACACCGCCGTGACAGTTAATGGCAAGACCGAATACCAATTGACCATCGAAAAGAAAGCTCGATTGACTGACATGACCAGCTACGCACTGGCCAACTATTTGGTCGGCGGTAAAGCCTTCTACAGTTGGGCCTCCGCCCTCCTGTTACCAAATTACGATGCCCCGAAGACACCGACCACGCTCGGTGAAATAGCCTTCAATAAGTTAGACAAGGAGTTCTTCAACACCGACTCCTTTTACAAAACGACCAAAGCCGTCAAGATTCAGGTTCCCTTCACCGGGTATAATGGTGGTGCCAGCCTGACCAAGTCTGTGACACTGCCGAAAGGCACGGTGGTTGCCGGCAATGACGTCAGCCGAACCAAGGTCAATGGCAAGTACATCAAGGTGATCAGCATTCACAGCAATCTACTGAGCGCCAACCTCTTGAAATCGGGGTACGCCGCGGGCTTAGTTGCCTCAAGCAATTGGCAGACTCAGTTCACACCAAGCAAGAACTTCAAGGAAATCAAACGACCGAGCTATCTGCCTAGTTATAGCTACGGAGACTTGTACCTTGGAAGCACAGCGGCTATCAAGTACCGAGCAATCAAGCTGTCAAAACAAAGTATCGTCGTCACAACCAACGGCTACATCGAGGTTCATAAGAATTCGGCCCGTGCCAATAGCGCCAGTTACTTTAGCAAGCCAATCGTTTCCGCTAAAATTGAACGTACGGTGGTTAAGAACCACACCCGTCAGCTCTTCTTAAATAAGAAATTGAGCGGCTTCAAGACAACCAAAGTCCAATACCAAGGAAAGACCCAATACTGCTTGGATCTGACCAACCAGCACGAATACCGAGTCGTCCAGCCGCTTGAAGACGGAGACGACGGGCCAGCCTACTACATGCTTTATATTGTCGGTGGCAAGACTTTCTACACGCCGTTAGGATCAATCAACGGTTAACCCGATAAAAAAATAAATTTTGCAAAGTCCGGCTGATATGGCTAGAATCCCTCCATAATTAGCAGATGAGATATTCTTCTGCCAATTGAAGAGATTCCTGTAGGTTGGGTCAGTAACCATCACATTCTTTCTTATTTTGAGATTCAAGCATATTTAAAAAAGCGCCCCAATAATTTGGGACGCTTTTCGGTCGAATGAATTTTGGTCGTTACGCGCGTGATACATAGAGTCCTGAGCGTGTGTCAATTACCAGTTTGTCGCCTTCGTTAACAAAGAACGGGACACTGACGACATAGCCGGTTTCCATCTTCGCCGGCTTCGAGCCGCCCGATGCCGTATCACCTTTAATACCCGGCTCTGTTTCCGCCACTTCAAGTACAACTGTATTCGGCAGAACAACACCAAGTGTCTC
The DNA here is from genome assembly GCA_047718535.1 of Sporolactobacillus sp. Taxonomy (GTDB): domain Bacteria; phylum Bacillota; class Bacilli; order Bacillales; family Sporolactobacillaceae; genus Sporolactobacillus. Next base: position 163,874 of record JBDNRH010000004.1, on the reverse strand, counting down.
GCCTTGATAAGACTGTATATTCACTTCCATATTTTCTTTCAGATAATTCAATTGTTCTTTAATTTGGCTGCCTTCCAAATCTGTCTGTTCGAAGGATTCCATATCCATGAACGTATACGTATCACCGCTAGCATAAAGAAATTGCATCTTGCGGTTCTCAATCCGCGCCGGATTCACACGTTCACCGCCGCGGAATGTTTTTTCCTGAATGGCTCCCGTCCGCAAATTACGCAATTTAGAGCGCACAAAAGCGGCGCCTTTGCCTGGTTTTACGTGCTGAAATTCAATGACGGAAAGAATATCGCCGTCCACTTCAATGGTTAAGCCTGTTTTAAAATCGTTTACTGAAATCATAATCCAATGATCCTCCCTTATGTAATCCGCCATCCGCACGGTGCAAATCGAGCACCGTGCACGCCGAAAACGCGCAAAAAAGCAACCAATTGCCGCCTTGCTCTGTCACCTCAGTGACGGAACCTGTTCTGCAGCAAATGATCCGTTTATCGATGATCGGAATGCCTCACGCAGACGAAAACTAACTTTACACATTTTACCACAGTCTTATTCGTTTGAATAGTTCTGTTCCTGTCCATTTGCTTCCTCCATTTCAAAGGAAATCGAATAGCCAACAAACAAACCATAAAGTAAGAAAAGACAAATTGTCGTCGAGGCAGTATTCCATCCGAGTTTCGTGACGAAGCGCATATCCGGAATAAAAGGTTGCAACCCAATAAAGACTAGCGCCCAGAGCATCAGCCCAAACAAAAGACTGATCCAGAAATTTTTAAAACGGCCCACTATCAGAAGATAGGCCCAGGCAAGTACAATAGAAAGAAGGGATAAACCCGCCACAGCAAGGAACTCGCCGCCAATCTGATTTTTCCAAGCTGGCAAAGCAAAGGGTTTAAATAGAAGCTCCGGTCCGTAGGATGTAAAATTAATTAATTTACAGACAAGCGCTATCAAGCTCCACAACAAACCGCCAAATAACCCAATTACGGCAGTCCGTCCGAACGATTTTTTCTTATTTTTATTGCCTGACTTGTTTGTTCCTGAACTTTTTTCATGTTTCTTTTTTCTAATAATTAATCGTCTTGCCATTATGATCAATCTCCTGATCTTTCATTTATCTGCTTATTATGCCCATTGTGTCAACTTTTTTACATCAGCAACCACATACCTATGGCGCATCAATCGAAAATAATAAAGAAAAGATTTGTTTCCTAGAGGTTTTCCTTTGATTAAGGTAGAATAAACATAGTGAGAAGATTTATTGAGTCCGATTATTTATCAGGCAGGACTTGCAGGCAGAATTCGGAGATATTTACTAAAACTTTTCAGGAAACGGTGACTTTAAACGATGACAGAGCAAGTACCAATATATGGTGGTCAGGCAGTGATTGAAGGCGTCATGATGGGTGGACGTTTTGCAACGGTGACGGCAGTTCGCCGCAAAGATCAGTCCGTGACCTATTATGAATGTTTGAAAAGTTCCAATCCCATGTTTAACCGCGTGAAGAAAATTCCTTTACTGCGTGGTATCATTGCTATTTTCGAGGCGAGCGCAGTCGGCAGCAAGCATCTGAATTATTCTTCGGATGTTTACGACGAATTACCGGAGACGGACGAGGCACGTGTCAAAGCCGCAGCCGCGGAAAAAAATTCTGGGCGGATTCGCTCCATTCTTGGGCTGACCACGATTGGCATTCTTTCCTTTTTATTTGCCAAATTCGTGTTTGATCTTGCACCCGCGCTTGTCGCAGGCAGCCTGCAGTTTCTCATTCACGGTCATCTCGGCCAGGTATTGCTTGAGGGACTCATCAAAGTGGTTCTGCTTATCGGTTATATTCTGCTGATCTCGCAGACACCCTTAATTAAAAGATTGTTTCAATATCACGGTGCCGAGCATAAAGTAATAAATACATTCGAAAGCGGCGTGCCTCTTACCGTTGAAAATGTCCGGGCGCATAGCCGGCTCCATTATCGCTGCGGCTCCAGTTTCATTGTATTCACGGCGATCATCAGTGTGTTTCTCTATTTATTTTTCCCAACCGACCCGCTTTGGCTACGCCTCGTCAGCAGGCTGCTGCTTATTCCTGTCGACCTCGGGCTTGCCTATGAGTTTCTGCGTATGACCAATCGCTTCCGTCATACCCCTGTCCTGCGCTATCTTGGCTATCCGGGTCTTTGGGTTCAATATTTGACGACAAAAGAACCGTCAGACGATCAAATCGAGATTGGCATTCGGGCTTTCGAACATATGCGTGCCTATGACGAGCAGCTGGCGCTCGAACAGCAACACGAAGCAAATTGTGTGATCTGACGCCACGGAGGTGAAAGTCAGTGAAAAAAATCATTTATTCAATCATTTTCCTACTGTTAATCGGTCTTTGTCTCTTTGGTCTGCTCTCCGTTTTCATGGCTCATCCAATGGCATTATTCATTCAACTCGCGATTATCGGACTGATCGTGCTTGTTGGTTTATTCTTCTTTCAGCGTCTATTGGAAAATCCAACTCAGCGGCAATATCATGCGGCGGTTAAACAAACCAAGAAGCAGAAGCATGGCAGACTTGCAGCCTACAGACGGCTGCGCAGCATGCGTGCCGCACGGCTGAAAGTGATTTCCAATCATCGCCCTGCCCTTTTGAAAGGGCTCACCCATCCTTCTGCAAAGGATCAGAAGCATCTGACTGTTATCGAGGGAAAAAAGCATAAAAAAAAGAAGCGTGTTCTGTTCTAATTAGAATAGAGACCACTCATTCTTCTTTCGTCAAGATTGGCTTTTTGCCAGTCTTTTTATTTGCGGTCGCTTAGCAATCAGGCACTTTGCTTGTTTAGAAGGTCCACTTTTTTAAAAAAAGTTTAGTTTCGTCCTGACCAATTGCAAATAATCGCTCACGTTCACCGACAGAAAGCGAAAAATCCTTTGTGGCCACATGACTCGTTGGAATAATAATGATATTTGAGTCTTTCAGCCGTTTAATCGTCTTTTCATCATAGACTTCGCGCATTGCCGAGAATATACCCTTAAATAATTCAACGGCGTTATTAATCTGCAGAGAAGGTTGATCAGCCATCGACCCGACTGTTTGAATACCGAGAAATGGACGATCCGGCGTCTCACTGCCATTATCAAACAGCCAAAGCGGAAAATTGCTAAGCAATCCACCGTCAACTATCAAAGATTTTTCACCATTATCTGCAACGAGTGGCATGGGTTCGAAGAAAAACGGCAGACCTGCGCTCATGCGCGCGGCACGTGCCACTGAAAATACACCTGGATCCAGTCCATAATCCGCCAAATCATCGGGAAGCACTACCATTCGTCCACGCGACGCATCGGTCACGACAATTTTCAGCGCGCCTGATGGTAAATCAGCGAATGTGTGCACACCTTTGGCGGCCAGCACATCAAGCAGCCACTTCTCAAGACTGTCTCCTTTATAGAGCCCCATTCGAAAATACACACGCAGCCATTTAAATAATGCAAATGAAACCGGACTGCGAGAATCAATCAGCTGGCTTGTATCCATCGTCTCCATCAGTTCTTTCATCTCCGCTGAGGTGTAGCCTGCCGCCAGCAGTGCAGCGACAATTGCCCCTGCACTTGTGCCGGCCGCACGTTTGAATTGGAAACCGGCGCGTTCTAGTTGATCAATGGCCCCGACAAAAGCGAAGCCCTTGACGCCGCCTCCAGAAAATACAATGTCAATCCACATGATTCGTGCCTCCTCCTTATCAATCGTTGACACCGGGAAACAAATCACTCTCCCGAGTTCAAAAACAGCCGCGTGCCAGCTATTGCTATTACTATATTCTTGAGACATCCGCAATTGACCGTATCGCTGAATTTTCGTCGCCAAGCTGGACGCACGGCGAAGAAGAAGGAGCAGACATAATGTCTGCTCCTTCTTCGCTGACCGTATTAATAATCAATCCGTGCTAGTCATCAAATTCTTCACTGCGCTCTTTAATCTCAAACAATAAATCGACACGTTTTGGATCTTCCTCAAAATATTGAACAACATCACCGATTCGATCAATCGAATCCCAACTCAAATGATGCTCAATTCCCTCAACATCTTTATACACATTTTCTTCATGCACACCAATCAGCTTTAAAAAGTCCTCAAGCAGCTCATGACGATAAACCAGTCTCTTGCCCATTTTCTTACCTTTAGGTGTTAAAATAAAGCCACGGTATTTCTCGTAGATCAAATACTGATCTTTATCCAATTTCTGAACCATTTTCGTCACTGAAGACGAATGAACATCCAATGCTTCCGCGATATCTGAGACACGAGCGTAGCCTTTATCCTGAATCAGCCAATAAATACGCTCAATATAGTCTTCCATACTTGGAGTAGGCGACATCATGTCTCCCCCTAACCAAACCAATAGTCATCTTATTAATTATACTATATGAACAATGAAAAAACAATATAATGCGTTTTCATTATCTTCGCTGCGCTTTTTTCTTCTTTGTAAAATCAATAGCGAATCGCTATAATAATGAGAGAGATGCTTTGGAGGGAAGTTATTATGGGATGGGTTAGTCTTGTTGTTGTCGCTATTATTTATTTAGGCTTCACATTCGGCACGCGATGGATGCAAAAGCGTTATCTGACTACGTTGAGTGATGATGCCTTTCGTGCCGGTTGCCGCAAGGCGCAGTTGATCGATGTGCGTGAACTTGATGAATTCAAAAAAGGACATATTCTCGGCGCACGAAACATTCCTTTAACGCAAATGAAATTGCGTAAGACAGAAATTCGTCATGATATGCCCATTTATCTCTATGACGCAAACGGTGTACGCAGTGCAAGAGCTGCCGCTGTTTTAAAAAAAATGGGCTTTGCCAAACTTTATCAACTGCAAGGCGGTTTTAAAAAATGGAGCGGTAAAATTAAGACGGGTGCTTGACAACGCTTCTTTTTACTGATCAAACAGCGCATGTTTCGTTGAACATGCGCTGTTTTTTAAACCGATTAGATGTTGTTCATGCCTTCTGTTCCCTAATCTTCCTTCTCTTGTTGGTAACGCAGAATGGGGTGGCGGGCAGCCAATGTTTCATCGAGCCGTTTGATAACGGTACGATGCGGAGCATCTTGCACTAACTCAGGATTTTCCTCGGCTTCGCGGGCTATTTCCAGTAAATGATCGGCAAAGGCATCAAGTGTTTCTTTTGATTCCGTTTCTGTCGGCTCGATCATCATTGCTTCATCAACAAGCAGTGGAAAATAAATGGTAGGCGGATAATAGCCAAAGTCTAAAAGCCGTTTCGCCATGTCCAATGTACGCACACCAAGCGCTTTCTGCCTGCTTCCGGACAGAACAAATTCGTGCTTGCAGAGCTGTTTAAATGGCGTTTCAAAGGCGTCTGACAAACGCTTCATTAAATAATTGGCATTTAATACAGCATCCTTTGAGACTTGATTCAATCCTTCAGCACCCATCGTACGGATATAGGCATATGCCCGAAGATTAATGCCGAAGTTACCATAAAAGGCTTTGACCCGGCCGATGGATTGCGGCCGATCATCGTCCAATTGATAGTGTCCCTCTCCATTCTTTATAATCAGTGGTTTGGGAAGAAAGGCGGCCAAATCAGCTTTCACACCCACCGGACCCGCCCCTGGTCCGCCGCCGCCATGAGGACCCGTGAAGGTTTTATGCAAATTAAGATGAACGACATCATAGCCCATATCCCCAGGGCGCGTTTGCCCCATAATCGCATTCATATTGGCTCCATCATAATAGACCTTGCCTCCAGCGTCATGTATGATTTCAGCAATTTCTTGAATATGTGTTTCAAACAAACCGAGCGTATTCGGATTGGTAAGCATCAATGCCGCAGTCGTTTCGTCTGCGACTCGGCGCAAATCTTCGAGATCGACCAGACCATCTTCAGTTGATTTTACGGTAACCGCCTCAAATCCAGCCACTGAGGCAGACGCTGGATTCGTTCCATGTGCCGTATCAGGAATAATCACTTTCGTTCGCTTGCTGTCTCGATTCGCTTCGTGAAAAGCGCGGATAATCATCAATCCGGTCCACTCTCCATGAGCTCCAGCCGCCGGTTGCAACGTCATCGCATCCATCCCCGTAATCTCCTGAAGATTGCTCTGCAAACGATATAATAGCTCAAGCGCCCCTTGCACAGTCTCAGGATCCTGATAAGGATGAATTTGTGTCAGCCCGTCGAGCCGCGCTACTAATTCATTCACTTTCGGGTTATATTTCATTGTGCATGAGCCGAGTGGATAGAATCCATTATCGACACCAAAATTACGCCTTGATAATGCCGTATAATGACGAACGAGCTGCAACTCCGACACTTCTGGAAAATTAGGCGCCTGTTTGCGACGATACACCTCTTCAATTAATTGAGCGTCCGGTTTTTCAGGAACGTCGAGTGTGCTCAGGCTAAAGGCTGTCCGTCCAGGCTGCGTTTGTTCGAAAATAAGCGGTTGATCTAATTTAGTCATGAATAATTCCTCCCAACGCTCTGACGAATTCGTCAATTTCATTCTTCGTCCGCATTTCGGTCACACAGATGAGCATGTGATTCTGTCGCTTTTTATTAAAACGGCCGAGGGCGCAGCCGGCAATAAACCCTTTTTCCAGAAGCTGACGGCTGAGATCTGCGGCATCCATTCCGCAATCAATCACAAATTCATTGAAAAACGAGCCCATCGTTACAAATGAAATACCATTCTCTTTCAGCTGCTCCGCCGCATAATGCGCCTTCTGTAAATTCTGCCTTGCCATTTCAGTAAGTCCCGTCTTCCCAAGGGCACTCATCGCGACCGCCGAAGCAAGTGCATTCAATGCTTGATTTGAGCAAATATTTGACGTCGCCTTATCACGGCGGATATGCTGCTCGCGCGCCTGCAAGGTCAATACATACCCGCGCTGTCCCTGTTCATCAACGGTCTGTCCGACGAGCCGTCCCGGCACTTTACGCATCAATTTTTCAGTGGCCGCGAAATAACCGCAATGCGGGCCACCAAATGAGCTGGTGATACCAAGTGGTTGACAGTCACCAGTGACTATATCGGCATTAAACGCGCCCGGTGGCGTCAATAGACCAAGAGCAAGCGGATCACTGGAGACAATAAATTGCGCCTTGCCGCAGCCGTGGACAATTTTTTCAATTTCCTGCAGGGGCTCAATCTGTCCGAAAAAATTAGGATATTGATTAATCACGCAAGCCGTATCACTATCGGCTAGCGCCCGAAGCGCATCTAAATCAGTTCTTCCTCGTCCGTCCTCCGGAATCGTCACCACTTCAAGCTGACGTCCATGAGCGTAGGTGGCAAGAACGTCCCGATATTCCGGATGCACCGTTTCAGATACAAGCAATTTCTTTTTTCTTGTCGCTCCTGCACTCAGCAATGCCGCTTCGGCAAGTGCCGTTGACGCATCGTACATGGAGGAATTGGCAATTGCCATTCCCGTTAATTCACAAATCATCGTCTGAAATTCAAATATCGCCTGCAGCTCCCCTTGCGACACTTCCGCCTGATAGGGCGTATAGGCGGTGAAGAATTCACCGCGGGACAGCACACTGTCAACAACCGCGGGGATATAATGATCATAGACACCAGCACCTAAAAAAGAAGGATACTCTGACATGGTAATATTCTTCGCTGCCAATTTCTTGAAAAAGCGAATCAATTCAGGCTCCGACAATGCCTGTTCAACGGCTAGTTTTCCATTAAAACGGATCGCTGAGGGAATATCGCGAAAGAGTTGCTCGTCATCCTTAACCCCGATTGTCTGCAGCATCTCTCGCCTGTTCGCATCAGTCACCGGTAGATAGCGGAATCCACTCATTTTATTTTCTCCTCCTATAAAAAGGCGTTTTAATCACTATAGCGCGTTTTTTCTTACCTCGCACAGTCACATCAACAGTCGTGCCAGCAGCTGTAAATGCCGCATCAATCAGCGCTAGGCCAAGGTTCTTACCGAGCGTCGGCGAGTGAGTGCCTGTTGTAATAAAACCAATCGGTTGATCGTCAACAGATACTTCATACGCGGCGCGTGGTATCGCTCGATCAACCATTTCGATGCCGACAAGGCGCCGCTTCAGTCCGTCACTCTTTTGCCGGGCAAGAGCAGCCTTACCAATAAAATCAGCGGACTTTGACAGCTTAACCGCAAACCCAATGCCTGCTTCAAGCGGCGATATATCGCGGGACAACTCGTGTCCGTAAAGCGGCAGACGTGCTTCGAACCGCAGCGTATCGCGGGCACCGAGTCCGCACGGGCATATCCCCTCGTTCGTTCCGGCCTGCAGGATCGCATCCCATAAATGGCGTGCAGACCCCGCTTGGCAATATAATTCAAATCCATCTTCACCGGTATAACCCGTCCTTGAAAGGAGAACAGCCGTGCCGGCCAGTTGGACATTCTGTTTGAACGTAAATCCGTCGATTAACCGCAGATCCGTCTCCGTCAATTTCTGCACAATCCGCTCGGCAAGCGGACCTTGAACAGCAAGAAGCGCCATTGTTTCGGAGCGGTCTTCAAGCAGCCCGTCTTCTTCTGTCAGGTGATCACGAAGCCAGTCAAAATCTTTGTTAATATTGGCTGCATTGACGACAAGCATAAAGCGTTCTTCTGCGAGCCGATAAATTAACAAATCATCAACCGTCCCGCCGTCTTCATAGCACATCGCGGTATAACAAGCCTCTCCAGGTGCGACGCGACTTAGATCATTGGTCATCATCCGCTGTAGAAAATCCGCCGCGCCCGCACCCGTGAGAAAAAATTCACCCATATGCGAGACGTCAAAAATACCCGCCGCGTGTCGAACTGCTTGGTGCTCCTCAGTAATACTTGAAAGCTGCACGGGAAGCAGATAGCCTCCGAAATCAATCAGTTTAGCACCTGTTTCCTGATAATAGCCTATCAGCGGCGTTGTTTTTTGCTCAGACATGGATCCGCAGTTCCCTCCTCAGAAATATAGACAGCTTCCGGATATGAAAAAGAAGGCAAAAAAGGACAGAGAAAGACACTTTTGTGTTTTTCTCTGTCCTTAGACCTGAAAGTTTATCGCTTCGTGATGCTTTCTAAAGCGGTACCCCTTTGGTGGCTGTTTCTTTCGTCTCTCAGCACTCTCCAGAGGCGCGTCGGTCACAAGTCTTTTTGCCTGAGAGATTCACTCATCGTTTGCTCCTTCGGCTACGCCCTTACCTCAGCGTTCTCTCCTCATCACGTCATCCGCAATCTATTCAGTTGCCGTGTTTAGCCCATTTCAAATCCGTGCATACTACTAACAACATTATCCTATCAAGATTTGTGCATAGAAGCAATAGTTTCGTTCACAATTTTTTAACAAATAGCGAGGTCGCTGGCAATGGAACCAATTCTACATATTGATCATTCCTGGGAGAAACCCTTCATCAAACGAATTGAAGACGATGGCCCGTGGGCAAAGTATGATCTCTTTCAACTTGCCTATACTGCCGAAGATGCGCGGGCCATCCCCTCCTTTCACGGTTTAATGGCTCCCAAGCAATTGCCTGAATTGCATCTCCATCAGCACCAAATCGACACGGCGCGGGCAGTTATTGAAGAGATGCACGGCAAAGCCATACTCGCTGACGAAGTCGGCCTCGGCAAAACAATCGAAGCCGGATTAATTATCAAAGAATACTTAATTCGCGGTCTTGTTAAAAAGGTGCTTATCCTCGTGCCCGCCTCTCTCGTTTTGCAGTGGGTAGCTGAACTCAATCAAAAATTTTCAATCCCCGCCGTCGCCCAGCGCAAAACATATGTCTGGAGCCAATGTGATATTGTCGTTTCTTCGATTGATACGGCCAAAAGAGAGCCGCATCGCAGTCTCGTATTGGCTCAGAATTATGATTTAGTGATCATAGACGAGGCGCACAAGCTGAAAAACCATAAGACGAGGAACTATCAATTTGTTCAGCTGATTAAAAAAAAATTCTGTCTCTTGTTGACGGCAACACCGATTCAGAATCGACTAAGTGAGATCTTCTATCTCGTCTCACTGTTAAAGCCTGGGTATCTTGGCGATCAAGCGAGCTTTTCACGGCGGTTTCAGCAAGGTGCGCATTCTGTGAAAAATGAAGAGACACTCAAACAATTAGTCAATCAAGTGATGGTGCGCAATCGCCGCGACGATACGGCAATGCCATGGCCGAAACGAATTATCAACTCGATTGACATCTCGTTTTCAAAAGAGGAGCAGCTGTTTTATCGTGCCTTGTCTACGCTTAAGGATGCCGGTTTGATTCAAGGCTTTTCATTGCTTATTTTGCAGCGTGAAGCTTGCAGCAGCCGTGAAGCCGCTTTTCAGACACTCAGTAAGCTTTATCAAAAAAACAATGCACCTGCTCATGAACGGCTATGGCATACGATCTTCGAATATTTGAATGCCATTCAAACGAATTCAAAAGCAGAAAAAGCACTAGAATTAATTCGCCAAATTAACGACAAAGTGATCATTTTCACCGAATACCGTGCCTCTCAGCTTTATTTACAGTGGTTTTTGAAGAAAAATGATATTTCCTCTGTTCCGTTCAGCGGCGGATTTAAACGCAGTAAAAAAGACTGGATGCGAGCCTTGTTTCAAAACCGAGTGCAAGTGCTGATCGCCACCGAGGCGGGCGGGGAAGGAATTAATCTTCAATTTGCCAGTCATATGATTAATTATGATCTGCCATGGAATCCAATGCGTATCGAACAGCGAATTGGACGCATTCACCGCCTTGGTCAAGAAAATGACGTCCATATTTATAATTTTGCCATTCGAGATACAGTGGAGAGCCATATTCTTAAGCTCCTTTACAATAAAATCAATCTTTTCGAACAAGTGATCGGTGAGCTGGACACCATTCTCGGACGAATTGGTTTGCGCGATATTGATCGGCAAATTAATCAGATATTTGTCGAATCTGAATCCGAAGGGGAACTGGCAATCAAGTTAGCGAATATCGGCAGTGTCATTAATTCGGAAAAAAAGCAGGTTGAGGGGGACGAGTCTCATGCAATCAGCAGCAATCTATGACTATCTCGAACGCTTTTTTACTGCGTCCGGCTGCACGGTGCAGCCCGACAAACGTCATGGCAAGCTCCATGTCAAATTGACCGAGGAAATGGATCAATTATTGATGAACCGCCCTTTTTACTGGCACTATATTCAGCAGACAGGCGGAGTGGCTGAAACGGCGGCGCTCGATTTTCATGTGACGGACAATGCCGATCAAGGAGAGTTGATTTATTTTGGTGCCCCGCGTCTGCATCAACTCTTTGACACGGCAAAAAAGTTGGGGCAATTTATCCGTCTTTATCAACAAATTCCGGAAAATACACCCGTTGCTCTCGAACCCTGGCTTTGCGTCAATATGAAGATCAGCTACCAATGTGATTTGAAACGGGATCGCGTCTGCTCGATCGGCCTGCAGCTGATCAAAGGAATTTTAATTGTTGGATTCGAAGACATATTGGATCGGCTTATATTATTACCGAAAATGCCCAGCTATCTCTACACATTGAATCCATTAATTACCATTCCAAGTGGCATTAAGCGTATTCATCATTATATTGAGTCTGAGTTAATCAAAGAATCCAATGAATGGGCCGACCAAGCTGGAAAACGCTGGCTGCGCGATCAGGCACTCTTAGACGCATTTTATGATCAGCAGGAAGAAAAACCTGAAAGCTATTTTCAAGAGAAGCAAGCTATCAAAGAACAGTATCAACCACAAATTTTCGTGGAATTGATTAATGCCGGTCTTTTCTATCTGCGCTCTGCATCCTTCCTTCCTGATTAGAGGCCATTGACGATATGGAAGATTGGCAGCAGGACGGCTGAGAACAAGCCAAGGACAAGGGCGCCAACAATGATTAATATCGCAGGCTGCACATACGTCAGCAGGTGCTCGATTTTCTCTTCAAGACTGTCTAAAACCGAGTCACTATAACGGGAAAGCGATTCGCCAAGAATACCGCCGATCTCGCCCTGACGCACTACAGCACTCAGATCGGGAAGAAAATAGTTCACGCGCGCAATGGTCTCTGTGAAATGACAGCCGGACACAAGATCCTGACGCAGCCTGGCTGCTTCATAATTGAGAAAAGCAGTGGCCTCTGACTGACTCAGTGAATCGACCGCCTGACGCACAGACAGACCGACGATCAGCATTCGTCCGAAATAAAAGGCGAATTTCTGAGTCCACACATAACGCCAATAATTTCTCAAAATTGGAATGCTGAGAATAATCTGTATTTTCAGTGTGATCGGTAAGCGCCTGTAGAAAAAATAAATCACCCCTGCTCCGCATCCTACTATCATACCGGCGATGATAAACCACATAGTGTGACCCGTTAAGAAAAGCAGTGCCCGTGTAATTAACGGCAAATCAATGGCTAATGACTGATAAAGCTGCAAAAAATTGGGCAGTAAATAATGCCCGATAATATAAAGCATGACTAGGAAAATCCACGCAAGAAAAATTGGATAGCGAAGCAGCCTTTGGATCCGCCGCCGATTGTCTTCCTGCTTTTTCAAGAGTCGCCCGCAAGCCGCGAGTCCGCCCGGAAAATCACCACTTGTCTCCGAGAAAAAAATCATCGTCACGATTTCTGATGGAAAGTGATGGAAGCGAAGAAGCTCGTGAAAATTAACGCCCTCTTCCAATGCGTCAATCATTTGCTGCATCTTCTCACGGATAAACGGGCGGCGCTGATAAAATTGCAGGCGCAGCGCTGTGATGAGCGGATACCCTTCCTTCAGGCATTGTCCAAGCTGTGTTAAGAACACCGCCTGCTCCTTTTTAGTCCAGCTTTTTCTGCCAGTCATGGTGCAGCACCTCTCTTGCTCGCTCGTTGTCCGCTATCCATCCTCTCGAAATGCCCTCCTCGATATACTCCTCAATTGTTTTGTAATTACTGCGCAGCGGCCGATAAGTCTGGCTCGCCAGCAATTCGTGGAGCGGCATTCCTGCCAGTATTTCAAATATCCCTGTGCGTTTCGGGTGGTTTCGGTTCGGACATCCCGGCTTGCAAACCGCGCCGCATATCGGACATTGAATGGTTGCCAAACGCTGACCAACGATGCCGACAAGCACTTCACGCAAATCGAAACGTGAAATACCCAGTTCGTCCATTCGTTGAATCGCCGTTACAGCATGTGAAGCATGCACGGTTGAAAGCACCAGATGGCCGCTTAATGCTGCTTTAAGCGCTATCTTTGCCGTTTCTTCATCACGAATTTCGCCGATCATGATGATATCCGGATCATGCCGGAGAAGCGCTTTAAACCCATTCGCGTAGGTGAAATCTGCCCGTTCATTCACTTCCATTTGGATAAACGACGTGTTGCGTTTTTCAATCGGATCTTCAATCGTAATTACACGTGAATGATATTTTTTTTGCAGAGCCGCCAGCAGCGTATATAAGGTTGTTGTCTTACCCGATCCGGTTGGACCCGATACAAGGATTAAACCATTTTCATAGCGGAGCAAGCCAGAAAGTCCATGAACGGATTCTTCGAAAACAGATAAATCATTAATTGTAGTTGTTTTCTCCTGAGGAAGCAGACGGATGACTAAGCTTTCACCGCTTGGTGTTGGCAGCGTTGAAAAACGCAGTGCGACTTTGTTCTCCTCAAGAAGCACAGGCAGCGCTCCACTTTGCGGCAGACGAACTTCACCAATATCCATACCGGAAGTGAACTTAAAGTGATTAATCATACGTTCAGACTGTTCCTTTTCCAGAATCGCCATTTGGTACAGGTAACCATGAATCCTCAGCTCAATCAAGGTGTCTTCTTCTCTAGGGATAAAGTGAATATCAGAGGCATCCGAGGTATACGCGTGGAAAAGCAGATCATCACATTGCTCACTGACTAAATCTTTGCTTTCATTTTCATCCATTAGCTACACCTTCTCTTCAATTAATTCAGAGAAGACAGTGGGTTGGAAAGGGAGTGACACTTGTTAAATAATTTCGACACGAACAGACTTTCTTCCTTCTTTAATTATAAAAATACTTCACTATATTCAAAATCAGCATTAAAAAAAGCAGATGGGGTATTCCCTTCCTGCCCCCCTCTGCCTTTACTTGGTTTCAAATTTGAAAATATGTTCATCCGATAACGTCAAACACGACCGTACCAATCTGATGATCAAAGGTCGCTTCATAATGACCAGGAAGCAATTTTTCCGGCATACAGAAGGTCCCTGTCGAAACTGTTGTTCCTTTGCTCAATGTCTTGCCTTCCTGAGCCAACCTCTGAACGAGCCATTTTAATGCATTCAATGGATTGCCCAGCACTTCGGACGAGACGCCGGATGTCACGGGTTTACCGTCACGCGTCACGCTGGCGTGAATAGCAGACAGTTGATCAATGGTTGGTTTGGTTGCTGAATCGCCAACAACAACTCGGCCACAAACCGCGCTGTCCGAGATAACAAGAGCAAGCGGCAATGACGGAAACCAGTTCTTAAAACGCGAATCGGGGACCTCCACACCGGGTGCCAGCTCTGTTTTAGCGTAGAGTTCCTCCAATGTATCTTCCGCTGATAGATCCTCTGTCGCTGTAAATTCCAACTCTAATTCAAGGATGGGTTCATTCATTTCACTGCGGTAAATTGCTGCCCCATCATGCATGAGCTTCGATTCCACAATCTGTCCGTATAACGGTGAATTCGAGTGAAAAAGATCCTGTGTTTCTTTACTTGTCAGGCTAATCTTATACCCCTTCACCGGCTCGCCTTTCGCTTTATTGAATGCGTGCTGTACGTCATACGCATTAACCGGATCGAGGGTGCCCAAATCCGCATCTTGCCAAATAAGCGGTTCATTCTGCGCATATGCATGATACAAATCTTCTGCCAACTTCTCTTTTGTCAACGTCATCCTTACTGCCTTCTTTGTCTATATAGTATCAATCTATAACTTACAGAATATTATAGTACGCTCTATTATTCTGTCAATAAGAAAAATAAACAGCACACCGCTCCTCGAGCATCAGACAGTGCTTCACCTGGCTAGGCCTGCAGCTTCTCTTCGGCATTATTCATATTCCGTCGTGATGATTCAGCGAACTTAACCAATTGATCGTGATGATAGCCAACGACGAGCCGCTTACCATCTGTAAGAATCGGCCGTTTTAATAGCTTTGGTTCTTTCGCAAGCAATTGCAGTGCGCGGCTCAGCGACAGTGTATTAATATCGACCGACAAGTTCTTGAATTCGGTGCTTCGAGTGGCAAGCAATTCTTCAACACCTGACTTCGACAGTTTCAATAACTCCATTAACTCGCTGGCATTGGGATGATCACGGAATAGATGACGTTCTTCATAGCAAATGTCGTGGCTAGACAACCAGCCCTTCGTTTTGCGGCAAGACGTGCAGCTTGGATAGGTGTAAAAAATAAGTTTTGCCATTCGACTTCATCCTTTCGCGGGTTTATGTTTATATACCCGCAAATGGATGACTTGAAACGCGAAATGATAAAGAAATTCACGAAAGATGGTGAAGAAGAGGGGAAGCTGTCAATCCAATCAATGGATGTAATCCAAGGGATTGACAGCTCCATTATGCGGTGGCGGTGTCCATGAGCCGACATAAAGCTCAAAATGCAAATGCGTGCCAAAAGCCTCACCCGTTGCACCCATCACACCAATTGGCTGCCCTTGGGTCACCGATTGCCCAGCCTGCACACTATAAGAAGCCATATGGGCATAAACAGTCGTATAAATCTGCCCATCTATATCGTGAGAGATCATGACGCAGTTTCCGTAACTTGAAGATTGATAGGCACGAAAAATGACACCATTTGCAGCAGCCAAAATGGGGGTGCCCTCACTGTTCGCAATATCAATGCCCGGATGAAATTCATGATCAAAGCTGCGGTACCCAAACCCTGACGAAATGACACCCGCGGCCGGTTTAATAAACGCCGATACAGTGCCATTTGAAACCACAGGCGCTTGTTGGTCAGAACTCGCGGTGTTTTCCACCGCTGGCGATTGCGTCGTCTCTGTTTGAGACACCGAGCGAGAAGCTGTCGGTGCTGAATGATCAGGCGGGTCATCTGTCACAGTTGCCTGTGGCTGCCTTTGAACACGTACAGCCGCGGCCATTTGTTGTTTGACTACCGCTGCCTGAGCAGACAGAATTTCCGCCTGCTCGCGCTTGCCGATCAGTGTATTCTCCAACTCAGTCTGATGCTTCTGCAATTGATTCATCACCAGTTGCTGGCTCTTTTTTTGTTCACCCAATTTGCTTTTCAAAGTTTGTAAACTTGCTAGATTCTGTTTTGATGCCGCGACTGCCTGCACGATTTCCTGCTTCTTCTGTTCCGCGAGCTGCTGATCCCGGTTTTCATCATTGATTAGTCCGACATCCTGCTTGGCAATTGCCCGAAGAGCAATGACCCTGCCGACAAAGTCCTCAAAATTACGTGATCCAAGCAGGACATCGAAATAGGTCGATGCGCCACCATTTATGTACACTGCCCGCAGGCGTGATTTCATCTGTTGCTTTCTTTGTATGAGCCGATCCGTAATTTGCCGCAATTCGATCTTCGAATCTTGCAAATCCGATTGGCTTTGCTTCAGCGTTTGTGACAGACTGGTCATTTGTGTCATCGTTCGGCTAATATCTGTCTCAGATTTCTTTAGTTGCTGAAGCAGATTTTCCTTTTGCGTATGTGTCTTTTTCAGTTCTTCTGCCGAGTTCTGCTGAGCGCTCTGGTTTGTCTTCTCGGCTTTCTGAATTTGCAGCAATTTCGCCGCTAATTGCGCCTTTGACTCCGCAAAGACCGGTTCCGTACCTAATAGAATGAGCGCTAAGCATAGATTAAGTATGATAAGTGTAAATCCAATTTTTCTCATAGGCATCCCGTTCCCCTTCACCGGTTCATATAAGCGCTAAAATAGTCAGATATTTATTTTGACAAAATAGTCTTTCATTCGACTATATACCTATTATAGCAACTCTACGCATTCAGGGATGGGCCAAACGATCTATTTTTTTATTGTTTTAAATAGCAGAAAAAATCGCCCAAAGGCGATTTAAAAGATAGAGCATTGAGTGACGCTTGCTGGCGTGCTGCCGAAATTTAATAGCCGAGTCTACGATTGACCTTATTTTGTAACGGCTGCCGATCCCGATAGCGCTGCAGATTATCAACTAACAAAGCAATAAATTTCTCATCCTTAGATGGACTCAGCCCTAATGAATGCGACGTGATCAGCACATTGTCAAATGTCCACAGCGGATCAGTGTCAGGCAACGGTTCTGGATCGGTGACGTCCAGTCCGGCGCCGCCAATCTGACCAGACTTCAGTGCAGAGACTAGCTCCTGCTGAACAACCGATGCGCCGCGCCCAGCGTTAATGAAAATCGCGCCCCGTTTGCAGCTGGCAAAAAACGTAGCGTCAAATAGATGGGCCGTCTCCTCAGTAAATGGCAGTATGTTCACCACGTAATCGCTGCCGGCAACCGCCTTCTGAATCTCGTTAATAGTGAAAAGCGTCTGCACATAGGGTGGACAGGCAGAAAGGGAGCGTTTCACCCCGATAATATGCGCGCCAAACGCATCGAGACGCTTGGCTGTCGCCTGACCAATATTTCCCAACCCAATAATGGTCACTGTCGAGCCTTCAAGCTGCCGTTCGACATCATGACGCTGCCACTGATGGTTTGCGGTCTGGATTGCATAGTACTTCAGCTGACGGGTAAAGGCAAGCATTAATGCCACGATATGTTCTGCGCCAGCTGTGTTGAACACACCGGACGCGTTCGTCACAATGACATCTTGCGCGACGTTAGGATTTTCTGAAAAATTATTGGCACCCGCGCTGGGCAATTGCAGCCAATGAAGATGCGGCATCTTCTTCAGCGTATCGTCCGATGGCCAGCCAATAAATATTTCGGTATCCTTTAGAGTAGAATCGGTACAGTCGGCAAGCGAATAAAAATGATAGTCTTGCTGAAACTTGTCTTTTAAACGTTGCCAGGCGTGCGCGTCTAATGTGAAATCCGATCTAAATCCAACGACAACAGTCTTCATTGAAAAGCCACCCTTTACTACATTCGATCGTTTACTTACTCGTCATCGAATCTTTTAATACCTCTAGTATAGACCAATCCCCCCCTTACTTCATCCGGTTTGCCCTCTTTTCCCGATCTCACCTATCGTCCGCCGATTACTCTTCCATCGTCGACAAATCCCCTGTCGGCAAATTAAGCTCCCATGCTTTCAAGACGCGGCGCATGATTTTTCCGCTGCGCGTTTTCGGTAATTTTTCTTTGAAATCAATTTGCCGCGGTGCTGCATGTGCCCCAAGACCGTGTTTAACAAATTGGTGGATTTCATGTTTCAATTCCTCAGTCGCCTCAAAACCCTCTCTCAGAGAGATAAACGCTTTAATGATTTCACCGCGAATCGGATCCGGTACGCCAATCACACCGGCTTCAGATACGGCCGGGTGTTCAACCAATTTGCTTTCCACTTCAAACGGGCCTATCCGTTCGCCGCTTGTCATAATTACATCGTCCACACGCCCTTGAAACCAGAAATAGCCGTCCTCATCCATATAGGCTGAATCTCCAGAAACATACCATCCATTGTCAGTAAAATAGGAACGGTATTTCTCGGGATTATTCCAAATCGCCACCATCATCGACGGCCACCCTTTTTTTATGGCCAAATTACCCAATGTATTCGGAGCCAGTTCATTGCCGTCATCATCGACAATCGCGGCATTAATTCCCGGCAAAGGCTTACCCATTGACCCCGCTTTAATATCCATCGATGGCAGATTACAGATCATCTGTGCTCCTGTTTCTGTCATCCACCACGTATCATGTACTCGCTTATGCAGTGCTTCCCAGCCCCATTTAATCACTTCCGGATTTAACGGCTCGCCGACACTCAAAACGTGGCGCAGTGAGGACAGATCGTAAGCTGCAGCTAATGAATGACCAGCGCTCATCAGCATTCGAAAAGCAGTCGGCGCACTGTACCAAACCGTCACCTTATGCGACTCGATTGTTTGATACCAGTCGCTGGCACTAAACCGCCCACCACGTACAATATTAGTCACACCATTGAGCCAAGGGGCAAATATACCATATGACGTCCCTGTGACCCATCCGGGATCCGCCGTACACCAATAGCGATCATTTTCCTTAAAATCTAGCACCCAGCGGCCCGTCTGTGCATGCTGAATCATAGCCTGATGCCCATGAAGCACGCCCTTTGGTTTTCCTGTTGATCCCGACGTATAATGAAGAATCATTCCATCCGTCCGCTTCATCCATTGTATATCCGGGTCAGCTGACGCCTCAGCCATTGCCTGCTCATAGTTGATATAGAATGGATTTTGTTCCAGCAGACCGTCGACTAAAATAATATGGGCCAAATCAGGCAATTGATCGATCGGCACGCGATGAAGTAGTGATTTCGTTGTGCACAGCACTTTCGCGCCACTGTCGATCAGCCGATCGCGGACGGCATCTGCCATAAACGCCTCAAACAGCGGACCGACAATGGCCCCAGCCCGAATAATTCCCAGAAACAAAATATAAAGTTCAGGTGAGCGGGGCATAAAGAGAAAGACGCGATCCCCCTTCTCAACGGCAGCCCTATTCTTGAGCAGATGAGCCGCTTTGGCCGACAGATACATTAAATCCGTGAAGCTGTAGTTCTCATTTCTTTCGTTGTCTGAATAGTATAAAGCGATTTTATCGCCATTGCCCTCAGCTACGTGCCGATCAATCATTTCATACACAGCATTCATTTTTCCCGTCCGATGCCAGCTAAACTGCGACTCCGCCTGTTTCCAATCGAATGACGCACGCATCTTTCCCAAATCATCAAGGACATGAGGGGCACGATCGGCGAGTAAACGAAAACTATTCATCATTTGCAAGCC
This sequence comes from Sporolactobacillus sp., assembly GCA_047718535.1. GTDB lineage: Bacteria > Bacillota > Bacilli > Bacillales > Sporolactobacillaceae > Sporolactobacillus. The sequence continues at coordinate 143,947 of JBDNRH010000004.1, read as the reverse complement.
TCCAGTCATTTGAATTGTCACAGAATTGTCAATGATAGCACTTCCATAATTATAAATTCTATGCATCAATTTGACAACAATTATGCATGAAGCACCATTAGAAAAACTGGCGAAGCCAAGTCCTTTGGACGAAGGCTGAGCCTTAGTTTTTCTTATACTTGGTTCTGCTGAAATCTATATACTTTCTTAACGTATTAGAAAAACTTGGCGCAGCCAAGTCCGCAGGCGAAGGCTGAGCAATGGGTCTTATTATTTTCTAGGTGTTGCACTTAGAGTGTAAATTCAAGCGTATTAAAAAAGCAGGCGCAAATGCCTGCAGACTTCTAGTTTTCTCAGATACGAAGATTCAGTTAGTTTCTTTAACTTATTTTTGGCAGTCATTATCCAGCGGAAACCATCCAGTCGGACGCGTTATAATTGTCCATAGGCGCTCTGGAACGACTAATTCTTCACGGGCGGCAGCCGTGACCGGTAAGCGCAGTCGAATCTGCTCTTCGTTGCCCGCACGCACTTTATCCGTCCAGTCTGGGTCGATAATCGCTTCACGGCCAATGGCAATTATTGTCGCTCCATCATCCAGACCATCAGCTGCCTGCTGCGGTAATTGAATTCCTCCCGCCGCAATCAGCGGTACACGATTGGCAACGAAATCAGCCAATAACCGCAGATTGGAGACACCCGCTTGCTCTCGACCAACAGGCTTTGTCGTTAAATCATTCTGTGACACGTGTAAATAATGCACACCGCGGTGAATCAGTCCGTCAACTAACTGATACGTATCCTCGATGGAGTAGCCTTGCTCACGATTCATTTCTTCAGGTGAGAACCGATAGCCAATAATGAATGACGGTGCCGCTTCCCGTGCGGCAACACGCTGCACTTCTTCAAGCACAGCAAAAGGGAAATGCAGCCTATTCTGCAGACTTCCTCCCCATTGATCGTTCCGGCGGTTAAAATAGGCGGAAACAAATTGCTGAATGAGATAGTGGTTGGCCCCATGAATTTCCACACCATCGAACCCAGCGCGAATCGCCAGCCGCGTGGCAAAACCAAATTCATTAATAATTTGGATAATCTCTTCTTCCGTCAACGCAGCGGGTATCGATTCCGGATTGGAAAACGAGGGGACACTGCTTGCACTGACCGGTCGATTATATAACGGCAGTTGCTTAGGCGCTTCGCTGCCGCCATGATGAATTTGCAGAATCGCTTTGCTTCCCTTAGATTTAACCGCGTCAGCCAGTTTCTTCAGTCGCGGCAAAACAGCTTCACTAAACCCAATAAATTGATGATCAAAAGCGACACCCGTCGGTGACACCGCAATGCACGCGGTAATAAATAAGCTGGCAAAGCCGCTTCGGCGTCGATAATAAGCCAGTTCCTGATCAGATACTGTTCCATTATCATTCGCCGACCAAGTGGTCATCGGAGCAATTGCCAGCCGATTATCAAGCCGCACACCATTGGGTAATTTCACCGGCTCGAACAATCGATTATAACTTGTCATCACAATTCATCCTTCTTTCTTTACGTTAAGCTATGCCAATATCATTTAATTATAATAAACTTTTCACATAATGAATAAAATAATGCCTGACAACGCTTAGGCAGGATCAATGGCCAGCATGATTGGACAGTGATCAGATCCAGACACTTCACTCAATATGTCTGCGTGTTCGATGCGTCCGGCAAGACGTTCAGATACTACAAAATAGTCAATGCGCCAACCAATATTTCGTGCACGCGCATTGAGCCGATACGACCACCAGGAATAAGCGCCGGATGTTTGCGGATGGAGCCTGCGAAAACTGTCTACAAATCCTTGCGCAAGAAGATGCGAGAAATCCTGACGTTCTTCAATCGTAAAACCAGAATTTTTTTCATTTGCCTTCGGATTGCGTAAATCAATAGCCTGATGAGCGACATTTAAATCACCGCAGAGAATAACCGGTTTTTGCTTGTCAAGTTCTTGAATATAGTGAGTAAATGCCGTCCCCCATCCAAGCCGGAAATCGAGGCGGGCAAGATCGCGCTGTGAATTCGGTGTATAGCAGTTTACCAGATAATAGGCTGGGTACTCAAGCGTGATTAATCGACCTTCTTGGTCATAGCGTGGATCATCCATACCGTATTGGACACGAATTGGCTCGTTGTTCACGAAAATAGCTGTACCCGAATACCCTTTTCGTACTGCGTGATTCCAATATTGAAAATAATCTGGTGTCTGAAACTCAATCTGGCTGGCCTGCAATTTAGTCTCCTGAATCATCAAGGCATCTATCGCTTGATCACTCATCCACTGATACACATCCATTTTTCGCTGAAGCGCCCGAAACCCATTTACGTTCCAAGAAATCATTTTCATTGACGGCTGTCTCCTCTCCTAGATATGGAACAATCAGTTTGTTTAGCTCTTCTTATAGTTAGCCCCGCTGATCTCTTTTATTTTTCTTCTGCTAATAAAAAGCAGCCCCTTCTGTGCGCTGCTCACGATGGGTCTGCCTGATTTTAATCCATTATCTAGCCGTTATTTTTCATTAAATTGCTCCGAATAGCTATTGAGCAATGTATACTTGGAATCCCATACTTTTTGCGACAGATCCACATAATAATTATGCGGATTCTCAAAACGCAGCACTTCTTCCCATTGTCTATTCAGCTGCTGCTTGCCAAATTGCTGAATTTCAAGCACGTTCGGACTGCTGTAGCAAAGTCTCCCCTGCTCAAATATCTTGCGGCGAAGCGGTTCGACTTTATAATGTTTAAGTGTCTTCTTCTTCCACGTAAATACAGGATCAAAAATAGTTAACGGCTGCGTCACATCAAGCTTCTCATCGAAATTACAAATCAAATCAGCAATAGCCTTATCCGCATCTTGTTCATAAATGCGATAGATGGCTTTAAAACCCGGATTGGTAATTTTCTCTTCATTCTCACTAATTTTGATCCGCGGGATCACTTGGCCGTTCTTCTCCACAGCAACAAGCTTATACACACCGCCGAAGACAGGTTCGGATTTGGCGGTGATCAGCCGTTCACCGACGCCAAATGAATTAATTTGCGCACCCTCGGCAAGAACTTCCTTAATAATATGTTCATCCAGCGAATTAGAGATTACAATGCTTGCATTCGGAAAACCAGCAGCGTCCAGCGCTTTGCGGACACGGCGCGTCAAATAAGTAATATCCCCTGAATCAATTCGAATGCCTACCGGTTCATGACCGCGCGCACGCAATTCTTTAAATACTTGAATTGCGTGCGGCAGTCCTGATTTAAGCACATTGTATGTATCGATAAGTACAAGACAATTGTCAGGATAAGCACGTGCCCACGCCCGAAAGGCTTCAATTTCACTGTCAAACAGCTGCACCCAGCTATGAGCCATCGTACCCGACACAGGAATATCAAACATCATTCCGGCCAGTGTATTCGCTGTCGCCGCGCAGCCGCCAATAATGGCTGCGCGCGCCCCATAAATCGCGCCGTCATAGCCTTGCGCGCGCCGCGAGCCAAATTCCATAACCGGTCGTTTGCCAGCCACTCGGCAGATCCTGCTCGCCTTTGTGGCAATCAAAGTCTGATGATTGATTGTCACAAGAATCATTGTTTCCAGCAGCTGCGCCTGAATGGCCGGTCCACGTACCGTGACAAGTGGTTCATTAGGAAAAACAGGGTAACCTTCCGGAATCGCCCACACGTCACAGGCAAATGTAAAATCCGATAAATAATTTAGAAAGCGTTCGGAAAACGTATCCAGTGATCGCAGATAGTCAATATCATCTGGTGTAAACCGTAAATTTTCTAGGTATTCAATCAGTTGATCGACACCAGCCATGACGCAATAACCGCCACCATCAGGCACACGTCTGAAATACATATCAAAATAAACGATTTGATCGCCAACGCCTTCCTCAAGATAGCTATTCCCCATTGTGAGTTCATAGAAATCAACGAGCATCGTCAAGTCGCGCTCATTTCTCACATCAAATCTAGACTCCATTCATCCTTCCTCCAATTGACAGTCGCGATCATCACAATAATTCAAAAGAAAGTATACTCTAGCAAAAATCACTTGTAAACCAAGCGTTCGGAAAAAAGCTATTATCGTTCACAAACGCTTCTCAAAGAAATAGCGAGTATAGCCTTCTGGATGCCCAATCACACGTCCAAATTCCTGATATCCTTGTTTGCGATAAAATTCCGGTGCCTGAAAGCTGAACGTATCCAATAGGATCAGTTCGCATCCCTTTTCAGTCGCTCGCTTCTCAGCCATTTCCAGCAGCTGCCGGCCATAGCCATGCCTTCTCAAGCGCTCCTCAATCCAAAGATAATTAATATGAAGATGTTTCCAAAAAATCTCCCCATTTAAACCGCCGATTCGTTCTCCTTGCTCACTATGTATCAAAAGATCGAGTTGTTCTCGAGACGATCTAAGATGTTCCGGGAGAGACAGTGTATTGTAAGCGACTAACTGACTGCGATTAAAGCGCGTACATTCCTGATCGTCCCAATGTTCGGAAATATACATACCGTCTTCTCTCCTTCTAACAGGCTCGTCTTCCAACCGTGCAAGACAGCATTCATTTAGAATGCACAGCCTAGGATGACGATCTCCATATCTATTACTTTCTTGATTATATCACGTGTATGCCCACGCGTCTCTCGCTGCCAATTGAATGATAGACGAACACACCGATCACAATTTCCAATTCGTCTCTCGTTTTTATCTAGCAAGTATTCTATAATAAAGGCTTAACCTATATAAAAGGGAGCAACGACCGAAATGAAAAAAATTCTCGTGCTGGCAACAGGGGGAACCATTGCTTCAACCCCTCATTCAAACGGGCTCGCACCTGGACTGAGCCTGCCCGAACTGGCTCATTATTTTACAAGTACGACTGACACGGCTGCGATCGATTTTCGCATCTTAATGAATAAGGACAGTACCAATATGCAGCCTGAAAATTGGCTGACGATTGCGCAGGAAATTCGCCGCAATCAAATGAATTACGACAGTTTTATTATCACCCATGGAACTGACACGATGGGCTATACTGCAGCCGGTCTGTCCTATCTGCTGCACGACTGCATGCGTACCATTGTGATCACCGGTTCGCAAATACCTGTCAGCTTTCATCGAACGGATGCCAAAAAAAACATCCACGATGCGCTGCTATTTGCCAGGCAGTCGAATTTACCCGGTGTTTTTGTTGTTTTTGACGGTGTGGCCATTGCCGGAACGCGCGCCGTGAAAATCCGAACGAAGAGCTATGACGCTTTTGAGAGTATCAATTATCCCTATATTGCCACCATTCACGGCGAGACGCTTTCCATCCGCTCCACCTATCACAGAGATATTCCGCGACAGCTGCGCGTAAGCATGGCTCTCTGTCCAGATGTCTTTCTTGTCCGCATTTTTCCTGGGCTTTCACCCACTTTTTTCGACTTTCTCAAGATGCATGCACGCGGCGTCATCATCGAAAGCTTTGGCAACGGTGGGTTACCGTGCGAGGAAAGAAATCTAACTGAAAAAGTCCGCGAATTAACGCGGCAACATATACCCGTCATAATAACCACCCAGTGTCTGGAAGAAGGCCAAGATATCTCTCTTTATGAGGTCGGTAAACTGGCTGCTGACGCGGGCGGGATAACGGCGGGAGATATGAATACAGAAGCTATTGTTGCCAAACTGATGTGGATTCTCGGACTAACCAATGATTTAGCAGAAATAAAAAAACTGATTCAAACACCGATCGCTCATGATTTGTCACATACAGTCAATGAATAAATCATCCAGGCTAGGCTTTGAATACCTGTTTATAAACTTGATTGGCCATTTACACCAATGTTTTGACCCTCAATTTGTTCATTTAGGCGCCATTTAACGTCTACAGGAATAGGCTAATGACAGGTGATTCCAACGATTAGAATATCCTTTAGTGGATTTAAAGAAATTTGGTGATATCATGAACACAAAACAATTTCAAAATGCTATTGCCTACAGCGCCATTTCTTTTGGTAAACTAATCGCCGCAATTGGTCAAACACCAATCGAGAAACTTGATCCGGATTTACAGAATGATCTTGTTTTATACAGTGCTTTAATTCAGACGGCTGCAAGTGCCGTTTTAATTGATTTCACAGATACCGAACCCACCGCTCAATTGGGGTTTGCATTAACATTTATTGGCTATGGTTCCTTTGCGCTCCAGTTTCTGCGTGATGTTGATGATCCGAATTATCTGATCGTTCGTGCGCGTTCGGCCAATTTGAAAGAAATGCTTGGTAACTTCATTCTCACGATGGCACCCAACCAAGCGCCTTACTGGAAAATCGGCACGATCATCGTGACCCTAGGCAATTTACTCGAAGCGCTTGGGCGAAGCGAACTTTTGCAGCAAGACAATTCCTCAACTCTATTCAATGTTTCTGTCACGCGAGGTGTGTGGATACAGGCCATTGGCTGGATTTTGCTTACGCTTAGTTATCTTCATGAAATTTATCTGGAACCCACTGACTCACCATCTTCTGCAGCAAACTGCTCGCGGTCACAATGGTCATCCGTCGATTTCAGTCAAGGGCTTGTGCCCCGCTTTTAATTTTCGCGAGTGAAAATTAGATGCTCATCGCAACCGATTCATTAAAACGACTCTGTTCCTGAACAGGGGAAAATAAGTTGAACAGTTGTACCCCTATTGATCTGACTCTTTATTTGAATGGTTCCACCGAATGATTCAACTATCCGTTTACTGACTATGAAACCAAGACCCGTTCCGTTTTCTTTCGTTGTAAAAAAGGGACGGCCAATTTTTGCCAGCACATCCTCAGGGATGCCCGCTCCCTCGTCACAAAACGTAATCGTCAGCCGTCTTCGCTGCACGAGTTCACAGGTAATAGTCAATTTGCCTCCATTTTTCATTGCTTCAATAGCATTTTTGATGTAATTGATGAACGCCTGCTTCAATTGGCTGCGGTCACAGGTGACGAAGAATAGATCGGTTATCGAATTAAAAATAATATGCACGTGCTGCAGACGGGCTTGAGGCTCCATAAGCAGAATGACATCGCTCAGCAAGCTGACAATATTCTCAGGCTGCAGTGTTTGCAGATTGGCATCTGCAAATGGCAGCAATTCCCTTAAAATTTTTACCACTCGATCAATTTCGGAATTTATGACCGAGAAATAACCGCTGTTCCCTTTATTGGACCCGCTTAATAATTGAGCAAATCCTTTAATCGTCGTGATTGGCTGAAGTAATTCTCTTGCAATTCCCTGCGCAAGCTCCCCAGCAATCGTCAATTGCTCTGCCTTTAATAAAGCCGATATGGCTTTGTTTTTTTCGGTCTTATCACTGAGAATGACGGCACGTCCATCAATTCGCCCACTTTTTGCTTTCAGCGGGAAGCTTGTAAGCATTACGTCAATTCGCTGTCCATCTTTTTTTACAAGCTGCGTTTGGTAAGCTAGAACCGGTTGATTGAGCAATGTAAAACTGCGATCCCGATGGACTTCAAATAAATACTCCCTTGGAACACTGGGCAGCTGCGAATAGGGGATGCCAATCAGTTCATCTTCTGACCATTGAAAAACGCGCGTATACGCCTTATTTATAAAATCAACCCGATCCTCTTCATCCAGCAGCAAAATGGGATCGAAATAATTTCTGATAAACGTTTCCAGCTGATGACCATCAACAGCGAGTTTTCCATTGGAAGATGGAATGGATTTATCGGTCAAAAACATCGGTTGATGTTCGTTTTGAAAGAGATCAGAATGAACGAATTCTTCTTCACTCATATAAAAGTTGAAATGCTGCTTAAGCCGGTTAAAATTCAATGCCGTTAAATGGTCTTCTCGAAAAGCATAGACGGACCAGCCACTGAAGTTCGTTAAGGAGCGAGCACTCTCAGTCTGCACTAGCCATTCTGCCAGTTGATTAGCGGTATCAAAATTTGACACAGCGCATGAAAACCAAAGATGAAAATTCGCCCCTTGTTTCAATGCCTGAATCATCAAACGATGGTATTTTGCAATCCGTGATCCCAAATTGCTCTTTCCAATTAACTTGGAAAAATCGACCAATCTAAGAAATTTCTTTGCAATGGACTGATTTTCTGTTCGCAGCTGTGCCACTATTTGTTCATAATGAGCTCTTGAATCGACAAGAATAAGGGGCTTATGCTCATCATAACTCAGTTTGACCGCGTCGATAAGCTGTTCCATATAGCTTGCTTCTTTTGAATAGACAAAAAGAATATGCGCATGAATCAAATTAGGATCCAATTGCACCAATTGAGTAATTTCACGTTTCATTGAATAACCTCATTCATCAAGAATCACGCGCCAGCAGCCCAATTAAGTCATCGATAGTGGCAGCAAGTAAGGAAATTTAATTTCGACTTGTGTTCCACGGTGCAGATGACTTCGGATTTGAAGCGTGCCTTGATGATTCTTTATAATTTCCTTGCTAACCATCACACCGAGACCTGTACCATTTTTCTTCGTTGTGAAGAAAGGCGTCCCAACTCGCCTCAATGCCTCTGCGGACATGCCTGCTCCATGATCGGTAAATCGCATCACTGTCTCCCCTCTATGGGATGACGCACAAATAGTCACAATTCCCCCCTTTGTCATTGACTCAATGGCATTTTTTATAAAATTAATACAGACTTGTTTTATTTGATTCTTATCACAGAAGATAAATATCCGCCGATGATCAAACTCAGTCATGAGCTGTACCTGGGCAGCGTCCGCTTTCGGACCTAATAAAGTCGTCGCCTCCTGGACAATTGGAACAATATTATTCCATGTAAAATTTGTCACTTGCGGCTTCGCAAGTAGGATTAATTCGCTGAGAATAGCTTCGATTTTCTTAATTTCAGCATTCATGATCGACAAATAATTATCATTCTGATTTTTTTCATATCGTGCAAGCTGAAGAAATCCTTTGATTGCCGTAATTGGATTGCGGATTTCATGGGCCAATCCGGCCGCCATTTCCCCCGACACAGAGAGTTGATTATCATTCTTATCAAGCAGTCGCTGTGCCTGCTTTAAAGCCGTAATATCTTTAAGAACAAGGGTCCGCCCTTGATAGTGATGATGTTTGTTGACAAGTGGATAACTCGTAATCAGCATATTGAGAAGTCTGCCCGATTTGGTGCGTCTGAGCGCTTCATAGGTGTCCCCTGTTTCCTGGTCGCGCGTATTCTTCCAATGGCTGAGCATCTCGGCAAATTGCGCCGCATCTAACTCTGGCAATTCACTTGCCTTTTTCCCGACAATTTCAGACTTTTCCCACTCTAATACATCCGTAAATGCGCGATTAATGAATACGACACAATCGTTGTAATCCAGAAGCATGACTGGTTCTATATGCTGATCGACAAACGCCTCAAACTGATCGTATGTCGTCTGAACTTGATGGTCTGGCCGCGAAGACTCATGTGTTGCCGACCAATAACCCACATGCGTCTGATCATAAAGATTAGACATCGTCATGGCTTGATCGGTCATAAAATATTCATAATGCTTTTTCAAATTATTCTCAAATTGCGCTGTAATCCGATGCCCATCAAAAGCAGCGACAAACATCATCTGCAATTCCGGTAAAATTTTGTATACAAATTGCTGCAATACCGGTGACGTCTCATTTGTGACTTCAATATGAATCCACAGACGCAAGGACTCGCAGCTTTGATAGTGATGGTTAATATGCTGAAGCGTCGTTTGTAATAACTCCTCAACAAGCGGACGTTCAGAAAAGCAGTCAGTGAGTGAACGATTCGTCAGGCTATGAACGGCTGCAGCTTCAGCCTGCGTATACGTTTCACTGATCCTATTTTCAACTAAATCGAGCAGACCTTCGTTGTCGATCACAAGTATCTGTTCACCCTGCTTCAATGCGGACTGAATAAAAGAACGCAGATTTTCCAAATAACTTTCTTGTTTTTCGTAAATATAGATAATCCGCGCCGCTTCAGCAATCGGTATCTCTTTAATTACTTGAGCGTTTCTCTCATTCATAAATTAGCCTCAATTCAGTTCCTCTTCAATTAATTTCCATGCACCTATATTATAAATGAAAAATTACCAATTTAATAGATAAAATGAAAGTCACCACACTTAAGGGCTTTCAAAGCTTAGAAAAACTTGGCGAAGCCAAGTCCGCAGGCGACGGCTGAGCCTTAGTTTTTCTTATACTTGGTTCTGCTGAAATCTATATACTCTCTTAACGTATAAAAAAATCCATATCCTTGAAGAGCAGAAGGACATGGATCTTTCTCTAAAGCTCATATTAATCGGAAAGACAGGATTTGAACCTGCGACCACATGGCCCCCAGCCATGTGCTCTACCAAGCTGAGCTACTTTCCGCTTTCTCAGCTGACTCCATCAGCGTTAATATTGTAACCCGCCAGTGCCGATCGGTCAAGAATGATGGCGCTAAAAAGGTATCTGCACATAAAATAGATCGCCGTTTCCATGCGGAAAAAAGCGATCTGTTTTTAATACAGTCAATAGACAATCACCGGTTCGTTTTGTTCTAATTGATTATAAACACTGGCCATGACGTTTGGCGGCGTATTTACGCAGCCTCCCGAACCTTGTGTCAGATAAGCGCTGCCCGACCAATTATGACGCCAAGGCGCATCATGAAAGCCACATCCACTCAATGTGAACGGTGCCCAGTATTTCACCTTTACCTTATAATTCGGATCACCCGCCTCACTGCCCTCAAGAACCGACGGTGACTGCTTGTATTCAATATACCAGACCCCTGGGGGCGTATCTTCATGTGTATCATGCCGTCCGGTCACCACATTAGTTGTGAGCACCATTTGTCCGTTCCTGTAGAGCCAAATACGCTGCTCGCTGATCGAGACCTCAGCATATGTGCTGCCAATGCCATTATTGCCGCGTACTTTATAGCCGATACCATAAGTGCTGAACCCTGTCCCATACACATTATAGGCACTTATCGCTTTCTTGCCAGCGATAAGCGCGTTGGCGATCCGTTTCGCCTCGGCTGGAACGTGCAGCGCCCATCCATAACTTTGACCTTTAACAGAAATGACTTTCCCTGTATGTGTCTTAAATGTGTAATTTTTGTTCAGCGTCGATGTTTTCTGATTAATCTGTGCCAGTTTCTTCTTGATGCCGCTTGTATCCACCGCTACTTTCATTGTCTTCGTTACCGAAGCATTTTGAATAAGCGCCGCAGCTGCAAATGGATACTGCTTATCCTGCAGCGTGTAATCCGTTGATCGACTCAGCAGGTTTTTCAACACAGCCTTTTCCTTGGTTACCGTCGCACTGCTTGCAAGAATCGGCTGCACACGAACAGGCTTTAGATAAATCACAGAGTGATAATCTTCCTGATCGTAGGCCTTCATAATCTTAGTGATGTCAAACTTCTCCCCTGGCTGACTCTTGCGTAAGGTCAATTGACCGTCAACCAGACGCGCCTCGGCATCTACAGGGGCTTTCAGCCGTTTATTCATTTTATCCAGTTTCGACTCTACATCTTGCCTCAGCTTTGTGCTGCGGTAACTGTCCACTTGTTTTGGAATAAGTGATAAACGCATCTTTTTCGACGAAGGAAAGAGTGAGAAGTGTTTCTTGAGCAGGGCGGTCACCCCGTCTAGATCGTTCGCTGCGAACTGCGATTTTGTATTACGTCCATTGACAATTCGCTGCTTACCAAGATAGACATCATTTTTGAGTGTCAGCCCGCTCAGCTTATTCAGCGCTCGCTCAGCCGTTAAACCGCCCACTCTCACGCCATCTATCGTTGCACCGCGATTAAAATGTGTGGCCTGATAATAAATTCCGCCTGCCGCCAATCCGGCAATAATAACTGCACCGCCGGCAAACGCGCCCCAATATAATTTTCGAATAATCATTCACCTCAAACCTTTGTTTCCTAGCATTTTCATAGATTCATAGGCTCTGAACAGAGCAAACGAATCCCGAACTGGGTCTATCGAGCATTAAATGAAAGATCAGCAGCCTCTGCCTCTTTAGTCATTCAGAAAAGGCAATAGCAACAGATTATAGGTATGCTTCACCTTACTGTCCATACCTAAACTTTAAGACTAAATGGTGACGAAGGGGTCGTCTAATCACAAGCATTTTTTTCTTTTATCATCATACCACTAGAACAGCCGGTATCAACTAAAAATTTAATCAAAATGTAATCTTTTTTATATTGTAAAAATCAAACTTCTTTATTTTCAGTTGGATAAACTTGCCTGAATTTAACCCAAAATGTGTCGTTTTTTACTTTTCTCAACTAAATCATCTCCCTTTTGACAAAAGGGCCGGGTAAAGTCACCTGTTTCTCATGAAAAAACAGGATTCACTCATTTGCCGTTAGGCCTAGGATCGCTTATAAATGGATTATCAACGCTGGATAGTCGGCTGAAGGCGGGAAAGCTCCTATATTAGCGAAAAAGAGGCGGTTCAGAATGTGTCAAAGGTTTTACAGGCTTTTCCATAAACAGGATAAAGGATTTACATTGATTGAAATGATGATCGTCCTGATGATTATCTCCATCCTGCTGCTCATCGCTGTACCGAATATGATTAAGTCGCAGTCCGTCGTGCGCGGCAAAAGCACAGATGCAACCGTCAAGCTTGTCCAAAGTCAGGTCGGCGCCTATCAGATGGATCACGAGGGGCAACTACCGGGTTCGCTCACAGAACTTGTGACTGACGGCTACGTCGACAGTATTAAGACCGCAAATGGTGAGAGTTTACGGATGGATGCCAATGGGACGGTCAGTGCACCTTAATTTCCAAATCAAGGAGAGGGGGGACGCTATGCGTCTCATTCTGCGCTCAGAGAACGGCTTTACATTAATTGAGATGCTGATTGTCGTTTCTATTGCCTGCATAATTGCGCCGCTATCTTTTATGACAATGGCACACACCTCTGACGAAGCAAAAATGAAGCAATTTACAGAGGAAATGGCGGCGACAATCCGTGAAAGTCAAATGCAAGCAATTGGAGAATCCACTGCCGTCAAATTATTATTTGATACTAACCATCATTTTATTGCAGTGCTCACGAAGAAGGGTACGGAGAAAACGGCGATCGATTCTCGAATTAAACTCTATAGCAACACGAGCAATCAATACATTATGATTGCGCGAGATGGTTCCTTTGCCAATCCGGCAACCTATTCTTTCCAATGCGGATCGATTGGCTATCATCTCGTCTTGCAACTTGGTCAGGGGCGGTTTTATTTTGAGAAAGCCGCGTCATAATCAGCTGACACGTTCTCTTTTCGGCAATCACCAATGCGGAATTTTCCTTACCGAAGCTATTTTTTCCGTTTTAATCCTCACGACGGCTATTCTTTCGGTCGCACCGATGCTTCTGCATATTGAGCAGGAACGGATAGTAATTGATCAAAGAATTGAAGCGATCAGTCTGCTGCGCAGGGAATTGCTCAGCTGGCGACTTGATCAGACAGCCAGCTTCGAATCACAGCAAAGTGACACATTTCAGCTTATATGGGAAGTGCGTGAGGCGCATCAAGCTGTGCTCTCAGTCCATTGGAGCCGCTTTGGAAAAGTGTACACAATCAGAAGCGAGGCGCGACGATGAAGCGCGCTGAGGGGTTTAGCCTGCTGTCAATGATGCTTGCTCTTTTCATTCTCTCCTTCGTCCTTATCATGGCTGTTTCTTTGGAGAAAGTTATCGTTGATCGTACGCTGCGTCCAGAAAAGACTATTCAGGATTGCTTTCTGTTCTTTGCTCAGACAGGTAAAGAGTTGCACACAGCGCAATCGGTTCATGCATCGGCAAGCGGTCGGCAATTAACACTTGACAAAAACGGCATTCAAATCACTTATTCATGGGATACTAGGCATCGAATTATCCGTAAAGTTAATGGAGCGGGCTATGAGATCGTTCTTTTTCATGTTGCCAACGTGTTCTTTCAATGCGTGCAAAATCAAGCATGGATCGAGGTGACAGATGATCAAGGCCACCATTATAATTGGCAAGATCAAAGCTATATGGACAGTAAGTACTAAACAGCAGTTGACCCACCGCGGCTTTGCCTTGCCTTTAACCTTATTCATTTGCTGCCTGCTGATGGTCTTCATTCTCTGCGCGATTCAGGTCCTCCACCGCGATCAGCAATTCGACCATGCTTACGAAACAAAAATCCATCTTATCACCCTTCGTGAAAATATAATGACATTATTAAAACCACAACTAGCCAATCACACACTGCCAGCAAGCGGTCATTATTCGGATACAGTTGGCGATGTGACCTATAATACGACACGTTCCAGTGACGGATTGCTCCATATCACGCTGACGATGTCGGCGAACGGTTCTTCTGAGACCGATAAGATGGACTACGATGAGACAGCCAATAAAATCGTAAACTGGATTGAACAAACAGAGCCATGACGGTATGAAAGGAAGAACCGAAGGAAAAAATAAGAAAGCGGCTGCCGCTTTCTTTTTGCATATTATAACGAATAGAAATTCCAGTTATAAGGAGACTGTCAGACATGAAATCCGAGGATTATGTCAAATACTTAACCGAACAATTTGTCCGCTATCTTGAAACGCCACGAACTGAGCGTAAAAAAGTACGGCAGGCGCATCGAGCCAGCCGTCCGCCGATGCGCCATTTCCTATTTGGTCAAATTCCTGATGCATTAGAAAGCTACGTGGTGACACTCCGAAACCGTATCAAAAAAAAACGATAAGCATCATCCATAAGGCTGCTTTTATTTAACTGCACGGTACACGCGATAGGAAAGCACATCATGATAAGTCTGCATCATTGCCATATGATCAAGCCACACCTCAATTGTTTCTGGGTCGAGGGTTCCGTTTATCTGATAATCCGGGCCTTGAGCAACAGCCGCTGTTGCCTTAAAAACAGACGGCTGGAGTGCTCGGACTTGAGAAAATCCAGCCTTTTGCAGATGGCTCAGCCAATCCTTTTCCGTGTATAAACCAGAGACGCCGTATAATTTGCAAATGGCCTGTGCGTCCTTATCCGGTAATTGATAGTCTATCGTCATTTCAATTGCCAGAAGGATCCCCTCTTTTCGCAGGACTCGGCAATATTCGGCTAGCGAGCAATCAATATGTGTAAACGCTGTAACCGATTCGGACAGCAGCCAATCATAACTTTGATCAGGAAATGGCAGCTGCTCTGCTGATCCGCGTACGACTGTAAATCTTTCTTTCGCCTGCTTTTCGCGTGCAGTAGCAAGCGCAATCATTTGCGGATGCAAATCAATTGCCGTCACATCGACTTTCTTTTCTTCAGCCAGAAATTTCGCAGTTGCCCCCGTACCACAGCCGACGTCAAGCAGTTTAGCGCCTTTTGCCAATGATTCAGCGTCTATCAGCTGCTTCGTTAATTGATGCCCGCCTGGATGGGCATTATCAATCGATAAGCGCGCAAGAAAATCAATATAGCGTTGAGTCATTCAGTCACTCACGTCCCTTCGTTCTACTAACCTTCAGCTTATGAACGTAAGGGCCGTTTCGTGCCGATCATTTTCCAACCAAGAATGGGTTGGTTGCAGCTTCTGCAGCAATCGTTGTTGCTGGACCATGTCCCGGGCAGACCACTGTCTCCTCGGGAAGCGTCATTAAGCGCTCAGTAATTGTCGCGAGCAGTTCATCTGTCTTTCCACCAAGACTGTCTGAACGGCCAATATTTCCACGGAATAATGTATCCCCGCAAAAGACGACCTGCTCCTTTGCAAAATAATATGAAATTCCTCCCGGTGAGTGTCCTGGAGTCCGCAAAAGCTGCATAGAGAAAGAGCCAATCGTCAGCTGCTGCTGCTGATCGGTCAGCAAATAATCCGCAGGACGCGCTGCGAGGTCCGGAACAAAGGCGAAGTAAGCGGAACCGTTTTTTTTCGGATCGCCCAGCCATTCTGCTTCCATCTGCTGCATATAGACAGGAATATTCCAAAACGAGCGCACATCCTCCAATGCTCCGATGTGATCAAAATGCGCATGTGTCAGCAGCACAGCGAGCGGGGTCACACCACAGGCATAAACCGCTTCACGAATGCGATTAAATTGATCACCGGGATCGACGATCAGCGCCTGTTTGTCCGTAAAATCACAAAGTAAATAACAATTTTCATGTAGCCGTCCCACTTCAGAAGCAAACCATTCCATTGCTGAATCCCCCGTCTGATCAATTTGTAGTTCAGTAGCATTCCAGCAAACACTTTGCCTCTATTGCCGCTCACACGCTTTTCAATAATGCCTACATATTAATGAATAAAGAGATCGTCAGTTTGTCCGCGATCTCTTTCCGAAAGAATAAGCTATTCCATCAATCAATTCGTTAATTTCGTTTTTGCCAGCCAAGCCCCACCGATGACGCCTGCATCATTGCCGAGCTTAGCAATATCGATCGTACACGCTTCGTAGATACGCGGCAAGGAAAATTGTTTAAAATATTTTGTCAGCGGTTCAATCAGCGTATTACCTGCGTGGGAGACGCCACCACCAATAACAATCATTTCCGGATTAATCACAATTGAGATGGCACCTAACGCATAGCCAAGATAGTAAGCCGCTTTTTCCGTCACTGCTTCTGAAAGCGAGTCTTTCTTTGCTGAACAGTTGAAGACATCTTCCGCAGAAATATCGCCCTTCTTTTCAAAAATATCGCGCAGCAAACTGTCTGAATCGTTATAATCCAGTGCTTCCAGCGCCAAACGGCGAATGCCTGTCGCTGATGATACGGTCTCAAGGCATCCCGTCTTGCCGCAATTGCATGGTGCTCCATCCTTCGGAGCGACAGTGATATGACCAATTTCTCCGGCCATTCCACTGACTCCATGAACGATATCCCCGTCAATAATAATACCGCCGCCAACACCGGTGCCGAGTGTGACACAAACAAGATTTTTAGCACCTTGTCCAGCACCAAGCCACATCTCACCGAGAGCTGCCATATTGGCATCATTTTCAATAATTACATCTAATCCAGTCGCCTCTTCAAGTGCCTCTTTCAGCGGATAATTTTCCCAACCAATATTGACTGCTTTATAGACAAATCCAGTCTCCATATCGATAAATCCTGGTGCTCCCATTCCCAACCCGCGGATATCCGAATGAGTAAAATTCATCTGTTCAATCTTCTTAAGGACACTGGAACTGATATCGTTTGCAATATGACTGCCATTATCAATCGTATTGGTCGCAATCGCCCATTTATCAAGCATCTTTCCTGAATCATCAATAATTGCCATTTTTATTGTTGTTCCACCTAAATCTACACCAATATTAATTTTGTCTGCCATAATCCACCGCCTGCTTTCTTCTCAACTCTAATTCTATTTTCACCTAAAATGATAGATTTGCCAATAAAGAACGGCCAATTTCCTTAAAAAGTTAATGATTGTCCATAGTCTTGCATAGAGTGGTTTAGAGCTCCAATTGTCTGGGTTTGAAAATCGCTTAAAAAAAGGCCTTTCCTAATCACCTAGACCGCTCCAAGCTGTTTGCAAACAGTACAAGCTGACAACGGAGGTTCTTTAAGTGAGCAAAAATAAACCTTTACGGCTAATCGTTGTGTTCAGTATGCTCATGGCGCTAGTGGTTATCCGCTGGCAAACCATCGCCGAACAGCCAGCCATTACCTATTTCCCAGAGAGCCATGCCCCGCTGTTCAAATATTATAAAACCCGGCTGCGCCTGGAAATGCGCACCAGCAAATTAGATTGGACAACATGCAGCAGCCTTCTGCGCCCAGTCTACTTACTTCAAAACTTTTCCTTGCTCTATCACAACAACAGACTGATTGAAATCAGCAACGCATGGAAAAATGGAGCGAAACAATTGACGAAGCAAAAAATAATGGATGCAGATTCCGGCTATTTTCAGGCAATGACCATCCATCAAGCGGAAATACATCAGCAGGAAACCATTTATGGGAAGGAAACCGTTTCTTCGGCGCAATTATTTATCCGCGCCAAGCAACCTCATTTCCATGCCTTTGATAGACCTGTGACGACGGACGACAAGCGGTTTGCAGCCGCCACAATTTTTCATTTGAATCAGCAGCAACATGTGCTGCTCGAACAGGCGGCGAAACAATACAACCTTCCAATCGCACGTTATAAACTGCTGACACTGGCGGATTTAGCCGACACTCCCGCCGAGGATGTCTTTCCCGGTCACCCGCGGGATGCCGAGCGAATCAGCGGTCAATTATGGGAAGGCCTTTATAAAACTGTCATCAATGGTTTTCAAATGGGTGAAAATCAATATGAACCAGCCATTGGCAGTACACTGCCGATTTTATTAATCGGAAGTGATGATTTATTCATCGTGACCGAAGCGGCAAGTGGCCACATCGTTGTGCTGAAACAGCAGTTCTCAAGGAACCGTTAATTCTTCGTATGAATGGTCCTCCCATCGACTTGACTTAGCAGCCATTTCCCGCCAATTAACAGCAAAGCGATCTCCAGAAGAAGCCAGCGGCGTCTGAAGAGATAAACAATGAGCAGCGCAAGAAGCATTAGCGGCCAATCTTTGACGCGTCGCATGACCTCATCCCTTTCCTTTGTATCGCCATTAGTTTGTACGTGTCGCGTGTCTTCCATTCCTCGAATTGACAATCCGTTCCCGCTCTGTCAATAGAACAGCAATCGGCTGATCATGCGTTTCAACCGGCAGTGCGTTCGTCAGCTGATCAGAGAGGAGCAGTGATAAACTGGTTCCGGCATATTCTGCCAGCAGCCGATCATAATAGCCACCGCCATAGCCAATCCGAAAACCACTTCTATCGAACACGACGCCCGGTACGAGAATGAGATCCAGTGCATCCAGCGGTTCAACGCCTGTTTCTACAGGATTCGGTTCGATTAACCCTTTAAACCCTTCTGTCAGTTCGTCAAACGAATGCAGCGGGCAGAAAAGTAACCGCTTCGACCGCGGGACACATTTGGGCACAGCAACCTTTTTCCCTTGACGCCACGCTTCGTCGATCACTGGCCGGGTCGGAATTTCGCGGCCCATAGACACGGTGATCGCTATTGTTTTCGCATTTTTCCATAACGGATCGGTGTATAACCGTTCATAAATCAGACGGCATTGCGCATTGAACACGCTTTTCTCAATCAATTGCAGATGCCTCAGCATTTCCTGGCGCTGCCTTCTTTTCTCTGCGGACATAATGATCCCCTTTCACTTGATTGGTCATACGTATAAACGTATAAAAAAATAAAGCTTGAGAACACCAGCACGGCATTCCCCCAGCTTTATCGTTTGTCCGTTTCTTAAAAAGATACGAGCGAAATTATTTCGTTTCGCGATAAGTCACATACTTTCTCAGTTTCGGGCTATACTTCTTCAGTTCAAGACGTTCCGGATTCTTCTGCTTATTCTTTGTCGTAATATAGTCACGATCGCCGGTTTCCGTATTTTCAAGAATTACTTTCACACGCATGCTTATCCCTCCAATGCAATAAAATCCAAACTTACGTTAAACATACACTTTATATTAACAAATTAATACAAACGCTTCAACCTTTTTTATTCACTTGATTTTTTTTAAAAAAGCGGTCGGTGGATATTTCAATAACAATATGTTATTTTGTTTACAAACTTCTATCTTTTTCTACATAGTTCTTTCGAAAGACGGCAACTTATGTTATAAATGATCTGTGCAGGCTGCTGAAAGCATGCTTCACGTGAGATCTCCCTGCACATCACGTCTTGGCTGATTCACGTGCTTTGACGAATTGTTGACGATTAGGGGGGAAACGATATTGGGCTTTGTCATACTTATCCTGCTCATTGTTGGGCTTGTAGCATTAATTCTGTCTTATACGAAACAAGACAGCATCAAACAAGTTGAGAGCCAGCTGGAAGAGAATTCAATTACGATGATGCAGGAACTTTATAAAGTAAAGAAGAAAATCCGCGTTCTCGAAGAAGAAATGATGATCGGAGACCGAGATAAATTTAAAGGATGAGATTGAATTGACGAAAAACGGACTGCGTGGATTTGCCGCAGGAATTTTGGTTGCAACGGCCGTTTTTGCCTTCTTCTTTTACTTAATATTCAACGGCTCGGTGCAGCAGTCAAAGCCGGTCGTCCGGCAAAAACCGCTGACGGAAGCTGCGGTGACTCAGTACTTGACGAATCATCACCGCAAAGCCATCGATATTGATGCCTATAATCAGTGGCAGGCGCAGAATAAGCCGTCAAAGCAAAGTATACCGGCCAAACAAAAGAAGTCAGGCAAAACGAAAACATCTTCTAAGTCAGCTTCGAAGACAACCACCTATGAAGTGACAATCAAAAGCGGCATGATGCCGAATGATATTTCCAGCGAATTGGTAAGTGCGAAAATACTAAAAAGCAGTCAGCAATCCGCATTTGATTCCTATCTGCACAAGAATCATCTCGAGAAATACGTTCAGCTTGGCAAGTTTAAAGTATCAAGCGATATGTCGATACCTAAACTGGCACAAGTGATTACGAAGAATCATACGAATTAACAGCAACAAACCGGAAGGGCGTCACGCTCTTCCGGTTTGTTGCTGCATCCAAATCGTTCAAAAAACACGCTTTGCCGATTGTCGGCGAAGCGTGTTTTAATTTCCATCATTACTCGTATAGTGATACAGCTTGTCATACGCCTTATAAATACTCAAGGCAATGAAATGGTTCTGATGTCCATTTTCCACACGGGGGACAATATCGACGACCGCAATCTGCGGATTGTCATATGGCGCGTAGGAAATCAACGTTTCGTTATACAAATTTAAATTATTTGGATCGATCTGCGCGGTTCCTGTCTTGGCGGCAATCTTATATTTAAGATTAGGCGCATGTCCTAAATCATAACCCGTCGATAGTCTATTTGATCCATGGGTAACTAAATAAAGGCCCTGCTGCACACGTTTGATATCCTCCGGCGTATTCTGCACCGTATTGAGAATCTTCGTCTTAAAGGTATAAATGGTTCGGCCGAGCTCATTCGGATCACTGCTCGGCGCGTGTATCGACTCCAGCAAATGCGGTTGCAAACGGTAGCCACCGTTGGCGATCGTCGAAATATATTGCGCCATCTCCAGCGGTGTATACGTATCAAACTGGCCGATGGCGAATTGCTGAATCAAACCAGGATCAGTCGGCATACCGCCATTATAGCCGGTACCTTCGGTCGGAAGGTCAATTCCCGTTTTCACGCCAAGACCCACCTGAGCATAACCGTTGCGCATCCGATCGATCGCTTGGATGAAGCGTGGGCTATTTGCCGACGGGAAAGAACTGACGTATTCGCCGCCTGACGGTGTCAGCTTAATACCGGCTAAATTAGACGCAATTTTCGCCATGAAAACGTTTGATGAAAATTGCAAGGCTTGCTCCGGTGTCAGCGTACCAAGACCAGCGACTTCCCAAGACTGAAAATATTTTTGTTTCTGGCCAGAAATAGTTGGCAGCTTGATTCTCATATCCTGAAACGCTGTGGGCATCGCGTTATAACGATAGCCAGTCAATTCCGTTGCACCCTTGACCGCCGATCCCATTTCAAATTGTGAGTTCACGGCTTCACTGGCGGCATCAATAAATTTACCATTTTGATAAATTTTCCCGCCAATCGCCAGAATCGCACCGGTACGAACGTTCATCACAACTGCATAGGCGCTGTTATTCTGTCCATTTCCAGCCATCGCCCGGGCGGACAGAATATTTTGCTCAAGTATTTTATCCACCTGCTGCTGCAGCCGTTCATCGATTGTCAACTGAATATCGTCACCGCGCTGGCCGTCCTTAGTTGTCGGATTGCCAACAGGCACGCCGTCTTTCGTTTTATAATATAACTTCATCGGCACGCCGCGCAAATACGATTCATACACCTGCTCGATATTGCTCGTCCCAACAAGCGCGTTGCGACTGTAGCCTTTGGCTAAATAATTATTGATTTCGTCGAGCGGAATCTCACCGACCTTGCCGACATAAAACGGCTTATTCTTAATATACTGACGCGACGACACATCTGCCGTCTGAATCGTGCCATTAAATTCACTCAGATGATCAACCACATCGACATATTGCTTATCGTTGACATGAAGGCCGCGTTTAATAATATGTGGATTTAAATTCGACGCCTGATTAAACTGATGCATAATCGCCATAATCTGCTTGTCTTTCGCGGAGAAATGCTTCAAGGCGGAAGATGGCACGCGGCTGAGCAATAGCTTATATTCTGCCGATTGTTTATCATTCTGTAATTTTGTCCGTTCTTTCTTCGACAAAAAATGATTGTAAGCCGTCTTCAAGTTTTTAAACTGGCTGAGTATATAATATTCCCGTTCATCACGATCACCAATTTGCGCCACGGATTGTTTGTCCATTGTAATTAAGTCGGAAAGCTGACGAGCAATCTTCAAATTCTTGATGCCATCCAAACTGGCGTTACGAATATACACGATTGCAAGTTCCGGGTTATTGTCCGCAAGTGTTGTACCATTAATGTCAACGATCCGTCCACGCGCGGAATCAATGCTGGCCGTCTGATAATGACTCGCCTGCATCGCTTTCTTATAATGCGCACCATTGACAATCTGCACATACCCTAACCGTATGATTAATCCTGCAAACGCAAGAAAAACTATCAGAAATATAATATTCATCCGCTGTGGAAAATTCGCTTTCGTGGCTTTCGTGTTGATGGTTTCTTTGCCCACTTACATTCCTCCCTGATGATTACCCAGCCTAATGCCTCAAGTAACTATTCGTATCCGCATTTATCTAAATCGTGGTCACCGCCGTTTTCATTAGAAAAACTTGGTGAAGCCAAGTCCGCAGACGAAGGCTGAACCTTAGTTTTTCTTATACTTGGTTCCGATGAAGTCTATAGGCTTTCTTAACGTACTCATAAATCTTGTCTACGCAATCTTATATATTTTACATTCGCCGTCACATCTTGTCAAAACGGCCCAGCAATTTGCGGTCGCTTCATTATAACGACCTGCCATCTGGCCCTATCTATTGGGCGGTCGTCCATGAAATCGAATATCTCGAGAAACAAAATTAAGAGTTAAGTAGTTAAAATATTCAAACATTTTTTATTTATACCATAATTGAAGCAATTGATGAGAAAATTTCCAATTTAAGAAAATACGAAGATAAGCACCAGAATGACTTAAACAACCGTGCCGTTTATTACGCAGTTTGCCGTGCTATTGATTGGCTTGAAAAAGCAAAAAAAGATCTGGTTGATGCTTAAATAAGTTGGTAGAGAGAGTATCGCAAGATGACCTAATATTTTCCCACTTCTATGCGAAATTGTCGTTAACTAAAAATGGCTCATGAAATCCCGATGATTTTCACAAACCACTTTTTGATTAGACTGCTTATGGAGCGACCTCTTTTTTATTTGATCGTTAATAGTACTGATAGTACTGAATGACGCGTTAGAGCGATCAATTGTGAATAATGCCTTCGTTGCCTTCAATTTCATTGAATTTCACTGTAAGAACGAACGTAACGGTCATGTACCCAACCTGAAGGTACTGTGCTTTTTTGAGATTTAAGGTAGTAGTAAGTATCTTGTTCCCGAGTCCGTTTTACAGCCTTAATGACTTTAAATTTAGCCAGACTTGGAATTGGTGAGTTTTCAAAATCAGATTTTTGACCCAAGCTCTTAGTCTTGTATTGAGTATAGGGAGGATAATTCCAAACACTACCTGGAGTGACGACCCCGACGTAATTCTTTTTTAAATTAGCAGGGATTGTTGTGGGTTGGGTAGTCGTTGCTTTTTTAACTCCACCGGCAAATGAACCGACTTTTTTGCCCCCATAGACGTAACCCCGATATTTGCCATTCATCGTCACGACACGATAATAAACGGAACCGGTGTGGGTGATTTTATAACCGTAGGCACGGAAATAATAAGTTGAACCCTTACCTGATTCGTAAGCAGTTCTCTTTGGCTTTATATCCAAGGGACCGGAATAATTAGTTGAACTCTTATAAGCGTAGTTCCTCCCATAAGTCTTATAAAAATCAAGATCTGCACGAGTATAGGAAGCAAATTTTGCCATCTTGCTCTTGGAAGCCACTAGTTTAGCCCCTTTTACCGTGCCGGGTTGCGTATAAAGGGCATATTTACCCGTAGCAACCACGTTACGGGTTGATCCAGCTGTCTTTAAAGGCATGTAGCCCACTTTAATTGTTGTATTGCATGATGTTATAGTCAATAAGCCCGCTACAGCAAGGACTGAAACCATGAATAATTTTGTCCATTTATTCATATCTAAATCCCCCCTCGTCTAATCAGTTTTAAACTTAATAATAACTCTCTGTTCAGCTTGGGGACTGCACGATATCTTCTTATTTTCCCTCATTATAACGCATAAATCGGTCAAGCCCGAATTTGTGTGTCAATTGATCTCAGTCAAAAAGGTCTCTAACTAGTGACAATAGCAGTCACTTTTCATAGGCCACTGGAGTTCCATCGAATCCTATAAGGGTCTACTGGTTTAAAGCGAGTGGGTTTAGACCAGAAGTTCGTTGACTAAAAATGGCAAATGAAATCCCGAGGATTTTCACAAACCATTTTTTGATTAGACTGCTTACGGTGCAATCTCTTTTTTATTGGATCGTTGATGAGTGACCTGTCATGACGAGTTAGAACGATCAACTATCAATAATGTCTTCATTACCTTCAATTCATTGAATCTCAAAGTAAGAAAGAATGCGACGGGAACTTACCCAACCTGAAGGTACTGAGCTCTTTTGAGATTTAAGGTAGTAGTAAATATCTTGTTCCCGAGTCCGTTTTACAGCCTTAGTGACTTTAAATTCAGCCTTGCTTGGAATTGTTGAGTTTATAAAATCAGATTTTTGAGCTAAACTCTTTGTCTTATATTGCGTGTAAGGAGGATAATTCCAAATATTACCTGGAGTGTGAATCCCGACGACGTGATCCTTATAGATAGCAGGAATTGTTGTGGGCTGGGTAGTCATTGCTTTTTTAACTCCGCCAGCAAATGAGCCGACTTTTTTGCCCCCATAGACGTAACCCCGATATTTACCATTCATCGTCACGACACGATAATAAACGGAACCGGTGTGGGTGACTTTATAACCGTAGGCACGAAAAAGATAAGTTGAAAAATAATAAATTGAACCCGTGGGATCATCAGAAGAAAATTTTGCCATCTTGCTCTTGGAAGCTACGAGTTTAGCCCCTTTTACCGTGCCGGGTTGCGTATAAAGGGCATATTTACCCGTAGCAACCACGTTACGGGTTGATCCAGCTGTCTTTAAAGGCATGTAGCCCACTTTAATTGTTGTATTGCATGATGTTATAGTCAATAAGCCCGCTACAGCAAGGACTGAAACCATGAATAATTTTGTCCATTTATTCATATCTAAATCCCCCTTGTCTAATACGTTTTGGACTTAATCGTAACGCCCAGTTCAGCTCAGGGACTGCGTGATGATCCTCTTATTTTCCATCATTATAACATGATGTCACGCATCGGCTAAACTCCCGTGCAGTTTTCTCTTTCTTTCAAAGAAGGGCTTATATCGCTTAAATCAGCTGACAATAGCGCTATAATGAAGGCGGTTCCAATCATGCATACATTATCACAAACCAAATTTTTAGACCGGGAGGAATTTGTTATGAGTGGAAATGATAAAGCTGTCCAGTTAGATGAGCGATTTGATGCTGGTGAACCTGTTCCGACCGACCAATTGGTTATGAGAAACATCAATGTTGTAACTAGTTTTTTATTGATAGTTGGTTCAAGAGTATAGCGAGGTAGCCAATTCTTTCCCCCGTCCATGTGAAATGGGATTTTTGGTGAAAAAGTTTAGAAAGCCGTTAACTGATATTCATGTAAATAACAAAAACACTGACCAGTGCTAGGCTGTTGACCATAAATTTTTGCATCAATTCGCAAACTATGTGTGTAATAAAGGCATGTCGAATAGTTTCTAACCGATCCGCTTTAGCCAGTGCGATGGCATATGAAGCGGATTATTTCTTTTTAACAGCGGTCGCTTCATTCCTTCATATAATTACATTTTTCACTTCTGTTCCTTCGCGGAAACAATAAAACACCCGGAAATGCCCTTAAATGGCGACTTCCGAGTGCTTGGAGATTGGTAAATAGTATGTACCAGCGGAGGAAGAGGGATTCGAACCCCCGCGAGCCGTGAAGCCCCTGTCGGTTTTCAAGACCGATCCCTTCAGCCAAACTTGGGTATTCCTCCATCAAATGGTGGACCCTGTAGGACTCGAACCTACGACCGGACGGTTATGGGCCGTCTGCTCTAACCAACTGAGCTAAGGGTCCAGCGCGCAGCTAATGGCGATTGAGTGCATCTATGCCAATGCATACTCGACCTCTCACTCGCATGCGATCACTGCCGTTAAATAAAAAACATAGGTTCAGACAAAAAAATAGCGGCGGGGGGGATCGAACCCTCGACCTTACGGGTATGAACCGTACGCTCTAGCCAGCTGAGCTACACCGCCATGGCTCCACAGGTAGGGTTCGAACCTACGACCGATCGGTTAACAGCCGATTGCTCTGCCGCTGAGCTACTGTGGAATAATTCACAACAAAAATTAATTTAACACATTTTATCGAAGCTTGTCAACCCTTTTTTTACCAGGCCACGACAGCTTTCTTAACGACAAGAAACAGTTTACCATTTATAAAATAAAATGGCAATATCTTTTTTCGATAAAAATTATTCTTCAACGCTGCCGATGACAATCCGCGTCCCATCGACCGACACGACGCGCACGGATGCGTCTTTCTCCAGAAACTGGCCATCCGTCACCGCACTATAATTCCGTCCATCAATTTTCACTGTCCCTACCGGATGAAACGGAGTCAGCGCAACACCAGTTTTTCCAATAAGCTGTTTATAATTCGCATTCATTGTATTATAACCCTTTTCACTCGTCTGCTGTTCATGAAGCGTTAATTTCTCAAGATAATCCCGTTTCGGCAAGAAGCGGCGAAAGACAAGCGAAGAAAATGTACCAATAATAAAAGCGATACCTACAAGCATCCCATAAAGCATAGTCGGTGCCGGCAATGCGCAGCCGAGCACCATCAGAATGAAGCCAAGTATGCCAATAACGCCTGTCGTGAAAATCTTACCATCAATGATAATCAGCAGCAGACCGCCGACAAGCAGAGCAACAATCCACGGCGATGCCTGATCGGTCAGAAAATAACTGAAATAGAAAATGAAAAGGCCGCAGCCCATAAGGCCTGAAATGCCCTTCGCTTTCACGTGCAATTCCGCGAAAAACAGACAGGCAGCTAAGAAAATAATTATAAATCCTGATGCCGGATAAGAAAGCCAATCCACCGCGTCACCCACTCCCCAATGCATTCGTATGAAACTCTCCACCTTTTATTAAACCATATGCTGACACTTCTTGGAAGTGCGATGTGAGAGTGGTAAAAATTTTAAATTTTTAGGTCTATTTCCACAGCGGCAGGCATAAAAATAGAGAGAGAGAGGTTTCTGCACTTTTTTAGTCGCCGATAAAAAGCAAACAGCCCTTTTGTTCAGGAGATGAATGCAGTCATGAAAAAAAAATCAGTGTTCACGATCATCGCTTTGATTGCCTGCTGGACAACCTATTCTGATCTAAGCTCTGGATCGCTGCCGGCAAGTTCTGCCGAAGAACCTGAAATTCAAACCGCATCCGCAGAACGGGCAGCTATCGCGTATAAAGCGATCAAAGTCAGCCCAGGTGACACATTGCTGTCAATCAGTGAACGGATCAATAAGGACGAGCCTGCGATTGACAAGCTCGTCCGTGATTTCTCGACCCTCAATCCCTCTGTTGACCCGAACCATCTGGAGATTGGCAAAACATATGCGTTCCCCTGCTATACGAGTCAGAAATAAGCACTCAGCATCCGATTCGGCATTTATAATCAGCATCTTTCGCCTGTTCATGGTATACTTTGATTGTTTGAATGTCTGGGCGATTTAGAAAATCGCTAAAAAAGGAGCGAATGATTCGTGTCTGGCATAACGCACCGCACGCAAACAAGAAAAGTCAAAGTCGGTAATCTGACAATTGGCGGATCCAATCAAGTGATCATACAGAGCATGACGACAACAAAAACACGCGACGTGGCGGCGACCGTCGCCCAAATTAAACGTCTTGAGGAAGCTGGCTGTCAGCTCGTGCGTGTCGCCTGTCCAACCATGGAGGACGCGCTGGCGATTCCGGAAATTAAAAAAGCCATCTCCATCCCGCTTGTGGTTGATATTCATTTCAATTATAAGCTGGCCTTGAAAGCCATCGAAGGCGGTGCCGATAAAATTCGCATTAATCCAGGAAATATCGGAAAACGCGAGAATGTCGAGGCCGTTGTCAACGCGGCGAAGGAAAAGCATGTACCGATCCGGATCGGTGTCAATGCCGGCTCGCTTGAGAAACATATACTTGATAAATATGGCTATCCGACTGCTGACGGCATGGTTGAAAGCGCCTTGCATCATATCAAAATTCTTGAAGAGTTGGATTTTCACGATATTATTGTTTCATTGAAAGCATCGAATATTGATCTGGCTGTCGAAGCGTACGAAAAAGCAGCAGCCGCCTTCGATTATCCCTTACATCTTGGCATCACGGAATCGGGTACATTATTTTCCGGAAGTATAAAAAGCGCAGCCGGATTAGGTATTTTGCTGCACGAGGGCATCGGCAGCACCATTCGCATCTCGCTTTCCGCTGATCCGGTTGAGGAGATTAAGGTCTGCCGCGAATTACTGAAAACATTTGGCCTGACCAATGCCGCTACATTAATCTCCTGTCCAACGTGTGGCCGTATTCAGATTGATTTAATTAAAATTGCCAACGAAGTGGAAAAGTATATTTCCAAAATTAATGTGCCCATCAAAGTTTCTGTCCTCGGCTGCGCGGTGAATGGTCCCGGGGAAGCCCGTGAGGCTGATATCGGTATTGCCGGAGGACGGGGTGAGGGCTTGTTATTTAAACACGGAGAGGTTATTCGCAAGGTTCCGGAGGATCGAATGGTCGAGGAATTAAAGATCGAAATCGACAAGCTCGTCGCTGAGCGCACGCAAGCGGAAAATGAGGAACTCGTGAATCATTAATGGATTGATGGCCTTGCTTTTCTTATACTTGATTGCGCTGAAATTTATATATTTTCTTAACGCACGAAACAAAACGGACGGGGAAAACTCCCGCCCGTTTTGTTATGCCTCAATCCACTGCGTCAGTTCGTGGATTGCTTTTCTTTCTGGCACAGCCGGTTCATAGCTGTGATCGGGATAACCGATATAGATAAAACCAAGAACAGAGGAGTGATCAGAGGCACCGAATTGTTTCTTCATCGCTGCCGCATAAGCCGGCGCACCCGTCCGCCAAATGGCACCGAGTCCAAGGCTGTGTGCGGTAAGCAGCATATTCTCAACCGCGCAGGATACAGCCGCTGTTTCCTCGCTTTCCACAACCGCGGGCAGTGGTGACGGTTCAACTGTGACGACAATGACGACCGGAGCGCGCCTCGCTTTCTCGAGGCCGGCCTGCATGGCTGCCTCTCGTTCCCCTGAATCAGCACTCGCCGCGAGTTTCTCTTGGTTCAGCGCACCAAGCACACGCCCTAATCGATCCCTTCCCCCGCCTGTCAGCACGGTAAACCGCCATGGCTCCGTATTTCGATGGTTCGGGGCATACTTGGCCGCGTCCAAGACAGTTTCGATTAATTGCTTATCTGGCAGTTCATCGAGAACCTTGCGAACCGATCGGCGCGTGCGAATGGCCTCTAATAAATCCATAAACACAATCTCCTTTATTCTCTTTTGCTCAGCGTAACATATGTCACAGACAAGTTTCAAAAATAAGTATATGGAAAAGAAAAGATACCCCGAAAGGTATCTTTTCTTTCCTCCAGTTTAGATAAAAAACGGAGTCAATAATTGAATAAGCAATGCAGCCAAACCGATGCCAATCGCCCATCCGCCTAACGTTCGAGCACCTTGTCTAAGTGCTAAATAGCCAATAATAATTCCGGCTATCCCAAGAACAATCGGCAGGAAAAACAAGGCAGCAATCGAAAGGACGAGTGCCAGCCAGCCCATACCCTTGCCGCGCTCTGTTTCGTCGCTTCGCGCGCGTAAAGGATAGTCTCGTCCACCGGCATCAGGTGTATACTGATCCGCTGCCAATTCTTTGGCATACTCTTCATTGTGAAAAGCATGCTGCTTATCGTAGAGCGTGTCATCATTCAGATGATCCTTATCAGCCATAGCGAACCCTCGCTTTCATTTTAGGATCGCTTATAGTTTGACTCAGGACAGCTAATTTCAATGATGCACATTATGGAAACCGCGAATCGATTATTTTTTTTGCTCGAATGGAATAGTAAAACTGACTGTCGTGCCTTGACCCGGAATGCTTGTCAGACAAAACGAACCATTGTGATCCGAGATAATTTTCTTACAGACGGACAGACCGATTCCGCTTCCATTTTCTTTCGTTGTATAAAATAAGTCACCAAGATGTTTTAAAATATCCCTTTCAATGCCATACCCGCTGTCCTTAAGTGAGAAACGATAACCCGTGTCTTCAACAAGTCCGCGCAGGAAGATCTCCCTTTTCACGCAGCGGCTGTCATCAAGCGCTTCCAGCGCATTGCGTAATAAATTAATCATCACTTGCTTCATCTTGTCTCTGTCCACTCGGCACGTATGCGCAGAGTAAGCAATATCGTAATCGAAAACAATATGTTTTAACAGGCATTCGGAGCGGATGTAATCAATTAATTCATGTGCTAATTTGTCAGGGAGAATGCTCTGCATCTTCATTTTCTTATTCGCAAATGATAAAAAATTTTCCAAAATCGAATACATCCGATCAATTTCAGATACAATAGCTGTATGATATTTATCGAATTCCTGTGTCAGCGAAGATAATTGAACAAACCCCCTGATGACGGTTAATGGATTTCGCAGTTCATGGACGACTTCAGCTGCCATTTTTGACAAGAACTGCGGATGATAACCGACAATAAATACTTTTCCCTGCTTCGCTACTCCATTGAAGAGCATACCGCTTCCAGATGGATCGAGCCGATCACGCAAAACGCAGGTGATCATCTCCGTACTTGTGAGTATCTTCTCAAGAAACCGCGAAGCCTCACTCACAGATGGCTCAATAAAAAAATTCAGAAAAGATTTCCCATAGCGATTTACCATGACTTCCCCATTTCGATTGCAACCTATAATAGTCCCTTTGGAAGTCATTGTGAAGCGCATCTCCAATGATAACGTATTCTCGAAAATGTCCTGATTGGTTTCGGGTAGAAATGTGTCATGGTAAATTATGGCAATCACTCCTCGATTCATTTTCGCTAAGTTGGGCGGTACAATTGGATCGTATCGCATTTGATAACAGTCTTAATTATAGCGTAAAAAAGCGCTGTATTCTAAGTTTTGCACTCATTTTTCTTTTGACAAATTGCGACTAAATTTTATTTTCTGCTTTTTCAGTCAAACAATCATTTTCTAAGTTCATCCGCATAAATATCTGAGAGTATAATGACAATCAGAAACGGAGTGTGGGTGATCATGAATCCTTTCCTTCAACAGCTTATCAATCAGCGTTTGAATCAAGTCACCGCGACAGAATTATATGATCAGGCGCGGCAGATGTCTATCCCATTGAACCAAGATCAAGCAGACCGGCTCGCCGAGCACATTCACGGCCGTCACTTGGATCTTTTCCGCGAGGAAGATCAAGCCCAGCTGCTTGCTTTGCTAACAGATGAGCTCGGTGAGCAGACGGCTAATGACCTCTTCATGCAGTTTAAAAAAGTCGTTGACAAGTTTAAATAAAAATATGTTTTGCCTTCGCTTATTGACTTAAAATATCTTGAAGCAAATCAGGATTGTTCTTGCGCTCGCGGAACATGGCGATTTCAAATTTATATGGCGGCTTCTTATTTTTCTTGTCCGTACCGACATAAGGCGTCTCAAGAATTTTCGGCACCGCCTCGAACTGAGGATAATGAACGATACGCGAGAGAGCCTCAAAACCAATTGTGCCGCAGCCGATATTGGCATGACGGTCCTTACGTGCCCCCCGTTCGTTCTTACTGTCATTAATATGCAGGACCTTTAACCGTTCAATGCCGATAATCCGGTCGAATTGCTCGATCACTTCGTCAAACCCATCTGTCACATTATAGCCGGCATCATTCGTATGGCATGTGTCAAAGCAAATCGAGAGCTTGTCATTATGCTGCACGCCATCAATGATTGCAGCCAATTGCTCAAATTGAAAGCCGCATTCGCTCCCTTTTCCAGCCATTGTCTCTAGCGCAATCTGCACACCGTCCTCAGCAGTCAGCACTTCATTCAAGCCTTCAATGATTTTCTCAATGCCTCGGTCAACCCCGGCACCGACATGGCTGCCCGGATGAAGCACAACTTGTTTCGCGCCGATTGCTTGCGCGCGATCAAGCTCTTTGCGCAGAAATGTAACACCCAAAGAAAACGTCTCTGGCTTCACTGTATTCGCTAAATTAATGATATAAGGCGCATGGACGACGACTTCTTCAATATGATGTGCCTGCATATACGCCTGTCCAGCAGGAATATTTAATTTATCAATCGGTTTGCGCACTGTATTCTGCGGGGCCCCCGTATAAACCATCATCACAGACGCGTCATAGGAGACAGCTTCCTCCGCTGCGCCTAGCAGCATCTTTGTACCCGACATATGGACATGTGAACCCAGTTTCAACATCTTCGTCTCTCCTTCATTACTGACTTCTCCACGCATTCCGTGAAAAAGTATATTCTGCAACAACATGCAGACAATTGTCACGGTCTATTCATTTTATCATAAAATGGTTTTAAGCGAATCAAATGAGAGAAGGGACTCACTATGCAACCGTACGCTCAGCAACCGCCGCAGCAGCCGTATCCACAATACCGTTCATTCCCGCAAGCGCCAACGGGCCGGCAGCGGTTTGCTGCTTATCCGCCCCTATATTCACCCGGGCCACCGCCAACGCCGCCTGCGCAAGCCGTGCCGCCCACAAACACACGGGGGCCGGGCCTTGCTTCTGCCGCTTCCATGCTCGCTCCAGCAAGCGGAGTGGCGGGCGGCGCTGGGCAAGCTGCTTCAGGATTAGGGTTATCTGGCATCTTATTGAATGCTCAGAAGGCCATTCAGACCGCACAGACCGTTCTGCCAATTATTCAACAGATTGGGCCGATGGTCAAAAACGCGCCTTCGTTAATCAGCAGCCTTAAAGGATTTAAAGCTGACGAAGAGACAAAAGGTGCAGAGACGAAGCAGGCGCCGGAAGAAAGCCCCGCTGATGCTGCGTCGCAAGCTGACGTTCAGACTCAGCAGCAAACGTCAAAGGACGCGTCAACAGCGCCAGAGCCGCCCTCTGAAGCCGCACACGTGCCAGAAGATGAGCCGCATATTTCTGAGCAGCCGAATCAAAAGGTTGCTGAACCAAAAAAGGCAGCAGAGAACCCGCACAGCGACAGTCAGCCGCGCCCATCAATGCCGCGGCTTTATATTTAAATCAACGACATCAATTGAGTTATCTTCCCAGCTCCCTTATAATGAAAACGAATAAAAGGTCGCGGCAACAGATCGTCTGAACAGGAGCGGAAGTAATTATGGATGTTTTCAAAGTTTCACCACGCGGATATTGCTACGGTGTCGTCGATGCATTAGTCATTGCCAGGAAAGCAGCAATGGACACCCGTTTACCGCGTCCTATATATATACTGGGCATGATTGTCCACAATCTGCATGTCACCGAAGCATTCAAGGAAGAAGGCATTATCACTTTGGATGCCAAGGGGAAAACACGAATTGATCTGCTGCAAACCATTGATCACGGCACCGTTATTTTCACTGCGCACGGCGTCTCTCCTGAGGTACGCCAGTTAGCTGAGGAAAAAGGTCTGACGGTGATTGATGCCACATGCCCGGATGTGACCAAAACCCATACCCTGATTGAGGAGAAAACCGCTCAAGGCTATCACGTGATATATATTGGCAAGAAGGGGCATCCGGAGCCGGAAGGAGCAATCGGCGTTGCACCGGGTCGCGTGCATCTCGTGGAGACAGAAAATGATGTAGCTACACTGTCCCTTCATGATGTCCCGATCATCGTCACCAATCAGACAACGATGAGCCAATGGGATGTTCAAGATATTATGCGAGTGATCAAGGACAAATATCCAGAAGCAGAATTCTGCAATGAGATTTGTCAGGCCACACAGACTCGGCAGGAGGCCGTTGCGGCGCAAGCTAAAGATGCCGATCTATTAATTGTTGTCGGCGATCCACGCAGCAATAATTCCAATCGGCTCGCTCAGGTTTCAGAAGAAATCGCCCACACACCAGCACACCGGATCGCCGATCTCTCTGAGCTGCAATTGGACTGGCTTCGCGAGGTAACCAAGGTTGCCGTAACTGCGGGGGCCTCAACACCCACTCAATTGACAAAAGAAGTGATTCTCTTTCTTGACCAATACGATCCCGCCGATCCCGCGACATGGTCAACCGAGAGCAAGGCGGCAAAAAATAAAAATATACTGCCCAAAGTCAAAATTAGCTCCAAGCATTGACCGCAATGCACACCAAAGCCCTCACCCGCTGACTGCCGGTGAGGGCTTTGGTGTTCGCGCTTTTTTTCCTACTCAAATTAATGGTTCGCCCATTAAACAATGAACTGAAACGGATTCGTCCGCGCTTCCGAGCAAATGACCTCGGTCTGTTTGCCCGCCTCAGCAATGATCGCCTGGAGCATGCGCTGTACGCCTTGCTTCATCACCGATTCAATATGGTGTCCGGCATCAATCACCTTAAGTCCGGACAACAGTGCGTCATGTGCCGTATGGTAATACACGTCGCCTGTAATCAGGACATCGGCGCCCCGATAACGGGCATAGGGTATCAGGCTGTTGCCATCGCCGCCGGAGACTGCAATCGTTTGAACAGGTGCGTTCAAATCCCCCACAGCGCGCAGCCCCTCCAATCCCAAACATTTTTTGACACTTTGACAGTATTCGCCAAAGCTGATTGGCTTGTCCAAGCGGCCGATGCGTCCAAGTCCATACGCCTTTCCTTTGTTTTGCAGCGGATAAACATCATAAACTGGCTGTTCATAAGGATGAACACGTCGAACGCTCTGACTCACTGCCTGCAGCAAATGTTCCGGTACAATCGCTTCTAGACGCCGCTCTGTAACCTTCTCCAACTGTCCAGGCTTGCCAATGAAAGGCGCCGCATTGTCCATCGGCAAAAAGCAGCCTTCCCCGCTTGCAGAATAGCTGCAGCAGCTATAATTGCCAATCGTGCCGGCGCCCGCCTGGCCCAAGGCGGTGCGCACCGCGTCCGCTTGATCCTCTGGGACGAAAGTTGTGAACTTATAAAGGGGCTCCCTGTATGTTTCTTTCAGGATAGCCACATCGCCCAGCCCCAATTTCTCAGCCAGCATATCATTGACCCCGCCGTCCGCGATATCGAGATTTGTATGGGCCGCATAGACGGCTATCTGATGCTGAATGCACTGGGAAACAATCTTGCCTTGCCCTTCGTCTGTCCGCACTTGCGCAAGCGGATGGAAAATGACCGGATGATGGGCAATAATTAAATCAACATCCTTATCCGCCGCCTCAGCCACCACATTTTCCAGTACATCCAAAGTAACCATCACTCGTCTGATCGGTCCTTTTAAGCTGCCAATTAATAAGCCAATTTTATCATTGGCAAAAGCCAATTTCTTCGGTACCCATTCTTCCTCAAACCGATTGATTAGCGCTTGTCCAGCTATCCACTTTGTCACTCGCTTTGCAAACTCCCTTCGCCTTTTATCATTGGCTTTAACAACGCCTGCTGAATCAATTGCAGTTGTTTTTGATACGTCAGCCGTCGGGCGCGCAGCTCCGCAGAGTCTTCCGTCCGCGCCAATGACTGAATAATTGTGTCTAATTTCATTGCCCGCCTCGTCCATTTCTTCATGAATGCCGCATTTTTTTCCCGCAGCAGCAGCGGTCCCATTAAAAGTTCCGTTTCAGTCAATCGCGGTTCCCTTGCCGCTGTATTTGTCGCACAGATGATTTCATAAAAATGCGGGGACTCTTCGACAATCGCTTCGCCGCCAATGGTCCAGCCATTTTCCTGAAGCCAAACGCGCACGTTGCGCGCACGGATATTCGGTTGCAGAATGAGCGTCATTCCTGTCCGCAGCTTATCGCTGCCGCGTGTCAGAATATCCGTAATTAATTCACCGCCCATTCCTGCGAGAACGATGGCATCCACCTCATCAGGCTGAATGACATCCAATCCATTGCCTAAGCGCACGCTGATCTGATTCGCTAAATTAAAGGCATTAATCGTATGCTGCGATTGGGTAAGCGGCCCTCGGCGTACCTCACCGGCGATCGCCATTGGCACCCGCTTATCGAGAATGGCGCGACATGGAAGATGGGCATGATCGGAGCCAATATCCGCTAAACGCGCGCCTTGTGGAATAAAATTGAATACGGTTTGCAATCTCTTACTCAGACGAATGGTCTCTGTCACATTTATTTCCTCAATTCATTTATCGTTCACCGCCAGCAAACAAGCTGCGGCTCCTACCGCATCCTTTGACCGGCAAGGCATCGATTCAGGTGCAAAGGAGAGCATTCTTCTGCTTCAGTATAACAAATGCAGCGTGTGACTTAAATGCACGCGCAGCTATTCGCTATTTAATTTATTTGATACCGTTTTCATTTTTCGTTACAATAGAAATAGATGCAGAGGAGACTATTTGCAAGTCGATTGAAAAATCAGTAAAATAGAATTTAAGGCAATGCTGTTATTTGAACAATAAAAAACCCGCTCGAATAAATGAGCGAGTGACAGCTTTAATCTAGAAAATCTTTCAATTGCTTGCTTCTGCTTGGATGACGTAATTTGCGAAGAGCCTTGGCTTCGATCTGTCGAATACGCTCACGGGTGACGCCGAATACCTTGCCGACTTCTTCCAGCGTCCGTGTTCGGCCATCGTCCAGTCCAAATCGTAAGCGCAGAACATTCTCTTCACGATCCGTCAGTGTATCAAGCACATCTTCGAGCTGCTCCTTCAGCAATTCGTAAGCGGCAGCATCGGAAGGGGCTTTGGCATCCTGATCTTCAATGAAATCACCAAGATGAGAATCGTCCTCTTCGCCAATCGGCGTCTCTAAAGAGACGGGTTCCTGAGCAATCTTCAAGATTTCGCGTACCTTTTCGGGTGAGAGATCCATTTCCTTGCCGATTTCCTCAGGTGTAGGTTCACGCCCCAAATCCTGCAGCTGCTGTCTCTGCACGCGAATCAGCTTATTGATTGTTTCTACCATATGCACAGGAATACGGATAGTCCGCGCCTGATCAGCGATCGCGCGGGTAATTGCCTGACGGATCCACCATGTCGCATAGGTGCTGAATTTAAATCCTTTTGTATAGTCAAACTTTTCAACGGCTTTAATCAGCCCCATATTGCCTTCTTGAATTAAGTCAAGAAAGAGCATGCCGCGTCCTACATAACGTTTGGCAATGCTGACGACGAGGCGAAGATTGGCTTCTGCCAGCCTTCTCTTTGCTTCTTCGTCGCCGTTTTTAATTCGTTTAGCGAGGTTAATCTCTTCGTCAGCCGAAAGTAAGTCTACTCGGCCGATTTCCTTGAGATACATTCTGACCGGATCATTAATCTTGACGCCCGGCGGCACGCTAAGGTCGTTCAGATCAAACTCCTCTTCTTTTCCCTTATCCGCGTTATCGGGACCGTCTGATTCATCCGCTACGTCAATTCCTTGATCCGCGAGCATTTCATAGAAATCATCCATCTGCTCCGGCTCTTGATCAAATGGTGCCAAATGCGACGCAATTTCCTGATAAGTCAAAGAACCTCTCTTTTTTCCAATTTCCAAAAGTTGTTCTTTTTCCTGCTCTACAGTCAATTCCGGCTCTGTTTTGCTTGCTTTGCTGGCCATTCGACCTCCTCCTTCCGAGTACATACTTTCTTGTCCGGCTTCTGTTAATCCAGCGCTTTTTTCATCGCGATCACTTCAGACAGAAGCTGTGCAGCCAGCTCGACGTGACCGCCTTCTTCGGCACGTCTTCTTTCTTTTTCCTTTTCCTCAATGACTGAAACCTTTGAATGCTTGACGACTCGATCAATACAATCGTCAATTTCCTGACTATCCGCTTGCGGGCTGACAGGCATGAGACTGATCTCCGCCGCTTTTTTCTGAAGATCAAGATCATCAATACACTGGATAAACAGTCCTTCATCAGGAGCATTTCCCTCTCCATAAAAGGCATAGAGACGAGCTGCCAGCGCTTGATGTACATCAACCGAAAAACTGCCGCCAATCCTTTCCTGAACGCGCGCGCTCACCTCGCTGCTTCGCATCATCTGTGCGAGCAATAATCGCTCCGCCATTTCATATGCAGGAGGAAGCTGCTGTTTTCTAGCGATTGGAAAAGCTGCCTGCCTTTCAGTGCGCTCGCTTTGTCGGCGTATCGCTCGCTGCATCTGTCTCGCCTGTACTTTAAGTGCGTCAAGAGAGATCGAAAATTCATCGGCCAAGATCCGCAGATAATGATCTCGCGCAACTGCCTGTCTGAGCATGGCTACTTCTCTCAGTACATCTTCGATATAAAGCAATCGATCTCCTTCATCACTTAAATTCCTTTTCCGGCGAAAATAACTCATCTTAAACGCCATCAATGTTTGGCTGGCCCCTATTACATCGCTCTTAAACCGTTCACCGCCAAATTGAATCATGTAGTCATCGGGGTCGAGTCCTCCAGGCATTTTCGCAATCTTGATTAAGCGGTGTTCCCCCGAAAGCATACCCGCCGCGCGAAACGCGGCTTCAATCCCTGCGTCATCGGAGTCATAACAGATGATAATCGTCTCTGCCGAACGCTTCAAAATTGAAGCCTGCTTCTCAGTAAGAGAGGTGCCCATCGATGCCACGCTCCACGTGACACCCGACTGGTGCGCACGAATGACGTCCACATAGCCTTCAAGCAGAACCACTTGGTTTCTTTTGCGAATTTCCGGACGAGCTAAATGATAGCCGTAAAGAATATCTCCTTTATGAAAAATAGATGACTCCGGAGTGTTCAAATATTTCGGTTTCTCCTCGCCAAGTGTCCTTCCAGCGAAAGCAATCGGCTGACCGCGTGTATTGAAAATAGGAAAAATAATACGATTTCGGTATTTATCAAAATATTTCTGATCAAATCCACGCGAACCAATGACACCCATTTTAACCATTCGTTCCAAATCAATTTGACGTCGTTTTAATAAAGAGGAGGCAGCATCCCAGCTATTAACGGCATAGCCAATTCGAAACCGTTCAATCATTTCCAAAGAAAACTGGCGTTTTGAAAGATATGCCATACCTTCTGAACCATATTTTGCAGTTGACAATAAATAATGGTAAAATTTCGTTAGTAGCTCAAACGTGTTGAGAACTTGGTGTTTTTCTTGGCTGGGGCGGCTCGCATCTGAGCCCGTCGACCGCGCGCCGTCTAGATGGATATGCACTCGATCTGCAAGCCGCTCAGCCGCTTCAGAAAAAGACATGCCTTCGATCTCCATCAGAAAGGTGAACACATTCCCGCCTGCGCCGCAGCCAAAGCAATGATAAAGCTGTTTTTCCGAATTAACCGAAAAAGATGGTGATTTTTCACTGTGGAAAGGACATAGACCTGTGTACTCTCTTCCCTGTTTCGTTAGCTGGACATAGTCACCAATGACGTCAATAATGTCAACCGACTTTCGTATTTCTTCAATTTTCTGTTGCTGCAGCTGCAAATTCTCATGCACCACCAACATTACTTCTTATTTATATCCTATTGATCCAATTGGCATAACAAATTTGTCAAGGCGGCGTAAAATTTTTTTCGTTCCTGATCATTAAAGGGTCTTGGTCCCCTTATTTTTCTTCCTGCCGCCAGAGATTTATAAGCCAAATAACGCCGATTCAGAATTTCCGCCATTTCCTGATCGCGGATCACTTGTCCCCGATTGGAAAGGACAAGAATGCCGCGCCCTGTGAGTAGACTGGCAAGTCCCATATCTTGTGTAATCACAAGATCGCCCGACTGAGCGTGATTCACAATATAGAGATCAGCTTCCTCCTTCTTTTGGTCTACAAACACCCATTCTGCCTCGCGGTCAGCCGAATAGCTGGCGTAGGAGGCGACAAAAAGCACCGGTTTGTTAAATCTTCCAGCCGCGTCAATGATTTGCTTCTTCACCGGACACGCATCCGCATCGACATATATCGTGTTTTTTTTCATCAATATATAGGATTCTCTATCTACGCTGAAAATCCTTCTTTACCACAAAATTTTTTGATTAAATATTTTTAAATACAAAAACAACATACTCTCATATTACTTTCACAAAATAATATTATAGACTAATAGTTTCAATACTTGCAAATATTTTTCACTATCATTCTACATTTTTCGACATCTTTCGCCATTCAGCCATCTTTTATCAGTTTAACAGCCGTATAATTTCATTGGCTGATTCTTCAACCGCTTTAAAGGAAACATCAATCACCGGACAGCCCACTCGTGCAACCAGCTTGTTAAAATACTGAAGTTCATCATCGACACGCTTCATATTGGCATAATTTGCTCCACCGCTTAGTCCTAATTGAGCCAGTCGTTCTCCACGAATTGATATCAGCCGATCCGTGCTAATCTTCAGCCCAACAATCTTCTTAGGGTTAATTCGAAATAATTCTTCAGGTGGATCAACTTCCGGAACAACCGGCACGTTGGCAACCTTATATTTTTTCACCGCCAGGAATTGGGACAGCGGCGTTTTCGACGTGCGTGAGATGCCAAGCAGCACGATATCGGCCCACAAAATGCCGCGCGGATCTTTGCAGTCATCGTAGCGAACAGCAAATTCGATGGCTTCCATTTTTTTGAAATAATCTTTATCTAACAGGTGGGTCAGTCCTGGCTGGCCAATCGGTTTCTTGGCAAAAAAATGACTGAGCCCGTCAACCATTCGACTCATCAAATCAATATGTGGAATCGCCGCAGCGGTCGCTTTTTGTTTGAAATAATCGCTTAATTCCGGCATGACCAATGTGAACACGACAAACGCCCGATTAGTCTTCGCGAGCTCAATAATTTGATCAATTTTTTCCCGTTCCCTGACAAAGGAAAATTGCTCAACCTCTGTATTCATTTCGCCAAACTGGCTGGCCGCGGCCCACACTACGGATTCCGCCGTTTCTCCGAGTGAATCGGATACAATATAGATAAGATGCTGATCCATAATCCTTACCTCCATTCACTGCATTCGCTAGTCGTCTTCTTGCCTCTGTTCAGGAATACCTTCAACGAGTTCGACAAAGGCCTTCGTAATATTGGTCTTCGTCATTCGCCCAATCACTTCCAGGCCCTTGCCCGAGTCCCGTACAACAGGCATTGAATCGATCTCACGGGCAATCAGCATCGCTGCCACATCAATAACCATATCATTATTATGACAATATGTAATTGGCATTCGTGACATCAGCATTCCCACCGGAATATGATTCATATCCTGCGATCCAATCGCCGCCCGCAGCAGATCTTTGCGTGATACAACACCAACGAGCAGGTTGTTTTCATCAATCACAAACAGAGATCCGACGTCTTCCAGAAACATGTCGCAAACAGCTTCATAGGCGGATGACGATTCTTTAATTACGGCGGGAAAAGATAAGTAATCGCGCACTCGCATCGTCTGAATCTGCTCGGAGAACAGTGAATTAAGCGTTTGCCCTGTATAGAAATAACCAACGCGCGGCCTTGCTTCAAGAAAGCCAGCCATAGTCAGAATTGCCAAATCTGGGCGAAGCGTTGCCCGTGTGACATTTAATCGCTCGGCAATCTGTTCACCCGTGATCGGGGCGGCCGTCTTGACGATTTCTATAATTTTCTTTTGCCTGATGTTCAGATCCATTCCATTCCCCTCTTTCTGTCCGACTGTCATTCAAGCCACTGGCTTTGAACGCACCTAGAAAAGCGGGCAATCCGCAGCAACACCTTGCTGACTCTCACTTCTATTGTCTCTCTTGCCAAAAAAATTGACGACCACTTAAAATGTTCGTTTCTGAGGGTTCTGAAACCGATGCATTTGATCAAGGAAACGTCTGGCACGCAGCTTAATTCCTGCATTTTGTTCGTAACACATATCAATTATTTGTTGAATGTCGTGCATCGTTCCTGCTTTTAAATCGACTTTACCGATTCGTTCGAGCGGAATTTGCTTAAAGAGCAGCAGCAGGCGAGCGACCGTTGGTGTGATCGATACAGCGTGCGGATCGCGAAAGGCGCAGCTGCTGCACAGCACACCCCCACTGGAAACCGAAAAGGCTGACAGTTGAGTCTGCCTGCCACAGCTGACACAATGCGTGAGCTGCGGCTCAATGCCAGCAAACACCATCATTTTCATGGCGAAAATAGCCGCCAATACGGCCGCGTCTACCCCTTTCTCCATATACAGCAGGCAGTTTTGCAGCAATTGATAGACAGCCTCAGACCTCTGTCCCTCTGGCAGCAGGCGATCCGCCAGTTCAACAATTAAGGCTGAGTACCCCATTTTCTCAATATCTGATTGAATGGCTGTTAACGCATGCAGCGTCTCTGCTTGGTATAACATACCGAGACCTCTGCCTTTTTTAAACAGACAGAGGCCGTAAAAGAGTACATGTGTCACGGAGGCAAGTGGGTTTTTGGGCTTTTTCGCACCTCTCGCCATTAATCCGATTTTACCATATTCCTTCGTATACAGCGTGATAATCTTGTTTGACTCACCGTAATCACTTGCACGAAGAACAATGCCTTCCGCTTTAAGGATCACTCGCAGTCATTCCCCTCAATTAGAAAAACTTAGCGAAGCCAAGTCCGCAGGCGAGGGCTGAGCTTTAGTTTTTCTTATACTTAGTCCCGCTGAAGTCTTCATACATTCTTAACGTAGAACAAATTAAACTGTTTTTTTCTTAGCGTTCTGCTCAGCCTGATTCTTTTCAATCGACCATTGATGGCTCCGTTCTTTTTCAATCCTTTTCATTAACAGATAGGAATCAATAGTACCTGTCATACAAAAAAGTCGCCAGCTTAAATCAAACATACGCATCTCACCTTCCCATTTATTCTCCTCACTGTTAGCTTGGGCGAAAATCAGAGAATCATGAGATGAAATGTTTGCTAATTGCGCGTATCATTGCTCGCGATCAATATAGCCAAAGTTCTTTAATTCTTCTTCCTTGTCCCGCCAGTTCTGATCAACCTTGACCCAAAGTTCAAGAAAGACTTTCATTCCAATAAGCGCTTCGATTTCTTTGCGTGCCAATGTACCG
The DNA here is from genome assembly GCA_047718535.1 of Sporolactobacillus sp. Lineage (GTDB taxonomy): Bacteria > Bacillota > Bacilli > Bacillales > Sporolactobacillaceae > Sporolactobacillus. The sequence goes on along the minus strand of JBDNRH010000004.1, from coordinate 100,502 downwards.
ACTTTTTTCAGCATCTGACCGCCGCGTCCGATAATGATTCCCTTTTGTGAGGCGCGTTCAACCATGATCGTCGCCTGAATATCGCATAACTTTCCGGAAGCGTTCTCTTTCATCTTATCGATCACAACTGCGATCGAATGAGGCACCTCATCACGCGTTTGCTGCAGAATTTTTTCGCGAATCAGTTCAGAAACAATAAACCGTTCAGGATGATCTGTGATCTGATCAGCGGGATAATACTGGGGGCCTTCCGGTAAATACAGGTGAATCTGTTCCAGCAATTTCTGGATATTCTGTCCGTTGAGCGCTGAGAGCGGGATAACTTCTTTAAACGGGTAAAACGTCCGATACTGATCGATCAACGGCAGCAGATCATCCGGATGCACTTTATCAATTTTATTAATTAATAAGAAAACGGGTGAGTCGACCTTTTTCAAAAAATCAATAATATATTGATCGCCTCTGCCATAACCTTGCTCGGCATCGATCAGGAAAAGAACGAGATCGACTTCATTCAAGGTGGCCAATGCCATTGCCGTCATCACTTCACCGAGCTTATGCTTTGGCTTGTGAATTCCGGGTGTATCTATAAAAACAACCTGCTCCTGTTCCGTTGTATAAATTCCATGAATTTTATTGCGTGTTGTCTGTGCCTTATCGCTCATAATGGCTATTTTCTGACCTAATAGACTGTTCAGCAGCGTGGATTTTCCAACATTAGGACGGCCAATCAATGCGGCAAATCCCGATTTAAATGGTTCACTCATTCGTTCATATCCTCCGATAAAAAAGCACCTGGTAATAATTCAGCGACAGTTGTATGATCGACCTGGCCATTCAGATTGGTCAAAATGACCGGCATCGTCGGCGGGCATAATTCGCTCATTACTTGCCGGCAAGCACCGCATGGCGAACAAGGCCGAGGACTGTTGGCAATCACGGCAAGCGCCGCAAACTCATTTTCCCCATCTGAAAGGGCTTTGAACAACGCTGTACGCTCGGCACAGTTACAAAGCGAATAAGCGGCGTTTTCAATATTACAGCCGCTGATTATCCGCCCCGATCGTGTCATAAGCGCCGCGCCCACTTGAAAATGTGAATAAGGCACATACGCGCGATTCATCGCCTGGCGCGCGGCCTCAATAAGTTTCAATTCCTCCATAATTTTCCTCTTCACTGTTAATGACTTAGCGTATCTATTAGAATCACAATAAAAATGATGACCGCAATGACTGAAAACCACCAGACTGCCGCCGCTGCCGTATCCTTTGCTGCTTTAGCCATCGGATGGCGCTCCTGCGTCACTAAATCAACCACACGTTCAACAGAAGTGTTAACTAGCTCCAAGCTGATTACACCGCCGATTAGCAGCAGGATGACAATAAAATTCTGGCGCGAAATATGCAGAATAAAAGAAAGGACAAGCACGAGAAAGCCGGCAGATAATTGAATGTGTATATTACGTTCTTGACAGAAAGCAATCCAGAATCCGGAAATGGCGTCTTGAAAACTTCGACGAAGACTTTTATGCGGACGTCTCCCCACATTATGGCGCCCCATTGTTCAAGACCTGCTTAAGCCATAGGAAGACAGGATTTCCTCCTGAAGGCGAAACATTTTTTTCTCATCCTCTTCAGTCATATGATCGTAACCAAGCAGGTGCAGAAGCCCGTGCACAACGAGAAAACCAAGCTCACGATCTAAAGAATGCCCATAGTTTTCCGCCTGCTCCTTAGCTTTGTCAATCGATACAATAATATCACCAAGTACACGTGGTGCACCAGCTTCCGCAACGATCGCCACCTCTTCCTCACCCAGCTCTTCCAGCGCAAATGAAATGACGTCCGTGGGTCGATCAATATGCCTATAGTCACGATTAATTTCCTGAATCCGATCATTGGTGACAAACGTCAGTGACAATTCAATCGCTCCGTCAAGCGCCATATAGTCCGCCGCATAGTCGATTAATTGAATCAATTCTTGCTGCTGATGCTCTGTCACTTGGTTTGTTTCATCATTCATATCAATGGTCATTGTCATTTTACATTCACCTTATTCATTTTCATTTTGGGTTCACTGGGATATTCCACACGCGTATGATAGACACCGCGCAGCGTTTCATCAATTGAGCGGATGACTAAATGCAGCTCTTTCAATGTAATCGCGCATTCATCAAACTGACCGTCGCTCAAGCGATCGTTGAAAATACTGTGGATCAAGTTTTGGACCTTCGCCGGAGTTGGCTTTTTCATTGCACGTACAGCTGCCTCAATACTGTCGGCCAATTCCACGACTGCCGCTTCTTTTGTCTGCACTTTCGGTCCTGGATAACGAAAGGTACTTTCCGAAATGGGCTGATCCGCCGATTCACAGGCTTTGACATAGAAATAGCGAATCAGTGTCGTGCCGTGGTGCTGTTCCGCTATATCAATAATTTCCTTAGGCATACCAGCCGCGCGCAGCATCTCTGCGCCGTCATAGGGATGCGCACAAATAATGGTCCGACTCAGTTGCGGAGATATTTTATCATGCGGGTTGACGCCGTCCATCTGATTCTCAACGAAAAATTTAGGCCGTTTTGTCTTGCCAACATCGTGATAATAAGCGGCAACGCGTGCCAGCAATCCATTCGCACCAATGACTTCACACGCCCGTTCAGCAAGATTGGCGACCATGACACTGTGGTGATAGGTGCCAGGTGCCTCTAATACTATTTTTCGCAGCAGCGGCTGATTGGGGTTAGATAATTCAATCAAACGGATCGGTGACAGCACATGGAACGCCGATTCAAAGAGCGGCAGCATACCATTGGCCAGTATCACTGACAGGAAGCCGGACAGCGCCGCAAAGCCAAGACTGAGGCTCAGGGACAGCGGTGTAAATGGTGTGTTCTGAAAACAGATGAGCGCAAGCACACTGGCCATATTAATCAAAGCAATCAGACCGCCTGTCTGAATCACTTTGGGACGATAGCCGCTTCCCCGTGGAATAAGTGCACCCGCCAAAGCGGAAAAAAGTAAATAGATCATCATGGGCGCATCAAATATCGCGGCCTTTGTACTGATCCCAAATATAATACTGCCTATCAGTGATAAAAGAACGGCGGAATTGACTGCTGAACGCTCGCTGACCAATGTCCGCAGCAGCAGAGGCGCAACGGCAACCGGAACAATATAGCTCAATCCAGTCAATTCAGTCAGACGGAGATAGCTGGCGATTTTAAGCAATGCCGCCGTACCGACAAACACCATTGACAGCATATAGAGATAATTGAGAGATCGCTGCTGGTGAGCCGTGACAAAGCGGCGGTAATCGAACCACAGAATGGCTGTAATAAAAGCGGTCAACAGGAACAGACCAATAAATGGAATGATATTAAAATGGCTGTCCAAAAGACCGACGAGCCTTAGCTGACGAATCATATCGTTGGTCACAAGTTCGCCTTTGTGGACAATCACTTCACCTTGGTGAATGGTGACATTATCTACACTGCTTGCAGCGTCTTGTTTATTGCGTTTCGTAGCCGCTGCGTCAAATGTATAATTCGCTGTAATATAATTGCGAAGCACATCAGTCAGCGCTGTTCGCATCTGATCATTCAAGACGGAGGAGGGCAGATTCGCAGCTGCCTTGCTCTGCACCTTCTCCAGATCGTTCCAGCCAACTTTGACCGACATTGCCTCATATATGCTTGTGCTGATAATATCCTCCGCCACTTGCAAATCATGGGTGGAGGCCGTCACAAGTGTCTGCAGCGTATCATCGGACACCCCTTGATCATGCGACTGGGTCAACCCATCAGCGATCTGCCGGACACCAGAAGCGATTGTGCCCGCCGGCGAGTGAGACGTTATTTTCTGATCCTTTTTCACTGCTGCCACCGTATCAAACAGATCGCCAGCCTTTTCCACCTGCATTAAACCAAGATTCTTATCATAGGTATAAGCGGATGGCGTAGAAACAATGGCTTCCTGTTTCTTAGCTTCGGTCGCCTGCGTGTCCACCGCATCAATGGGTGACTGAATATCCTCTGTCGCTATTTCATGCAGATGTACGTTCAGACTCTTCGGCAAAACACTGGCCATCATTAATCCATAAAGGAGCAGTCCAATGCTCACGAAAATACCCCAGCTGACAATATAGTTGGTGTTCAGATGTTTGGATTTATCAGTCTTTCCTATATGCATTGTCATCTTTTCATGGCCTCCAGAGTCGTGCATCCGTCCTCCTTGGCAAACAGCAAGACCTGCTCTTTGATTGAGTTACGCCTGACTGGCATCGTAGGCATCAATTATCCGCTGAACAAGCGGGTGGCGAACAACGTCAACGCTCTTTAAGTCAACAAAGGCAATGCCCGGCACTTTATCCAATAATTCCCGTGCTGAGCGCAGACCCGACTTCTTGCCCTTCGGCAGATCAACCTGAGTGACGTCACCAGTAATAATCATTTTAGAACCGAACCCGAGACGCGTTAGAAACATCTTCATTTGTTCCTGTGTAGTATTCTGGGCTTCATCCAATATCACATAAGCGTCTTCCAGTGTACGGCCACGCATATAAGCGAGTGGCGCAATTTCAATCGTCCCCCGTTCGATAAAACGAAGCGTATGTTCAACGCCAAGGACATCGTGCAGCGCGTCATAAAGCGGGCGCAGATAAGGATCGACCTTTTCCTTCAAATCGCCAGGCAAAAAGCCAAGATTTTCACCGGCCTCAACAGCCGGACGAGTAAGAATTAAGCGCTTGATCGCGCCCGCCTTTAAGGCGGTCACGGCCATAACGACTGCGAGATAGGTTTTTCCTGTTCCGGCGGGACCAACCGCAAAAACCATATCATTTGCTTTCATCGCCTGAACATACTGCCTCTGCCCCGGTGTTTTAGCACGGATCGGTTTCCCTTTCGAATTGGTCGCGATCTCTGTCTCATAGAGACTGCCGAACATCGCTAACTGTCCGGACTCTGCCATCTTCAACGCATAGACAACGTCTCGCTGCGAGACGGCGATGCCGCGCCGAATCAACTTCAAGAGTGCTTTCAGAACAGAGTCAATCGTTGTTACATCTGCTTCTTTCTCTGTAGAGACACTGACCGTGCCGCCACGAGTGACAATTGAGACATTTAACGTCTTCTCAATAATTTTCAGATGAGCGTCTCCCGGGCCAAATAAAGTCAGTGCTTCATTTGCGTGCTCCCAATTCATGGTCAAAGTATATAAGTGGCGTTCTGGCAAGCTTCGCGTTTCCTCCTCAAAATCAGTTCACTTTTTTCACTTATTTTACCATAGGTTAGCCATTGAATACCAATTTGTTCTTCGATCGCTCGCCCGCTTCGATTTAATTTTTCAGATGTTCCGCTTTTTTCTTCAATTTTTCTCTCTCTTTATCGCTATTAATGACTTGATAACGTCCAATATTTTCATACACTACTTGATGGCTGCGAATGAACAAGATCTGATGGCGAATGATTTTTTCATCTAAGACGGTGGAGATGATTTTGGCATCCGCACCTAAACGATTAAGCAATTTCCGATCAGCGGCAGCAAGTGCCTCGTCGCTCGCCTCAGCAAGTGTCAAATGACGTCTCGCTGTCTTCTTCTCCCGGTATTCCGTGACCTGCCAGCTGAATGGCGTTTTCCAAAACAGAAAGCGGATGGGCTTGACCACTTTCTCCTGATCAGAGGATTTAAATGAAGGAGCGCCAATCCCCCAGACGGGTAATGCGAAATGTCCCCATAGGAGACGGAACTGCTGCTTGCTTCGTCCCGTATAGAGCGTATACTTTCCCCTCAGCGGAATCTGCGTCTCTGTGCGATACCACGTTTCACCGATTACCGTTCCCTTCGCAGCGACAAATCGAAACGAGTTTTCGTCACCGATACGTCCAAGAACGAGCGTTTGACCAGGCTTAACGAATTGATTGCTTTCAACAATCGGCTGTCCTTTCTCAATATAGAGTTTTTGAATAATTGCCTGCTTCGTCGCTACAATATTTCTCGGTCCAGTGATTGCTGCTTTCTTTGGATACTTTTTCTGCACGACATTCACGTGATACGTGGTCCCTTCTCTAGACACACCGATCCACGTGACTTTAGACAGTTCAGCCGACAGCGTTGTCTCCATTTTTTTGGTATCCGGTACAAAAAAGTCGAGGGAACCTGGATAAAGATGCTGCTTTGTCAGCAAACTTCGAATCTGTGCTTCAAGCTTTGGATCGGCTCCGCTCACTTGAACAGACCAGACCATATTGGACAAAATAAGCAAAATAACTAAGAAGAAAGCAAGCCCAAACAGAAGACCGAGACGTCCCCATAACCGCTTGAGAAGAACTGGCAGACCTTGCTTGTCCAAAATACGCAGACGGCAATCCGTCTCTTTCAGTACGTCTTTCAGCCAGCGCGGATCGGGCCGATGCATCGAGCAGACAAGCACAGTCGCGCTTTTCCGGCGGATCGCCCATAGTGACAAACCCGCCTGCGTGCATTTTTCCAGAAAACGCTCAGGAGTTTGTCCAGTGATCTCTACTCTTATCGATCCTCTGATTGGCGATAGCTGCTTGTTCATTTTGGCACGCTCCTTTTACTGCTCAATAAATTGAACGGATTTCACCAAACCATTAAGTATTATTTCTTTTTGTAAAATCACTTCAAGAGTGAATTGTTCACCTTGGATATGTAGTTCGCCCTTCTCTAAGGCCAGAATCAATTGATTGTCTGAAAAATTCAAAACGCTTCGATAGTTTTCGATGGAGAGACGCGTTTGCCCAGTGAGTATCAGCTTAGGCACGTCCAGAACAATATCTTCTGGAATATCGGAGACGGTTGAAAACCATTTTTTCATTCGCTGCGTCCACTTCTTCTTCATCACATTCCACCTCTTTACACTCTATGATTTAGTTTCGAGTGATAGCACTGAATTTCCCCCGAAGAAAACAGAGACAGCAAATAAGCGCCCCCGCAAAAAAAGGAGCGCTTATTCGCTGATCATTCTATTTATCTATGTTTAAACGCGCGATGCGGTTCAATCGCCCGCGGCTTACCAATACATTCAGCAAACAGAAAGGCGCGGCGGACAGCTTGACGGTCAGTCATCCGATTCGTCCGCCGACTCGGCACCGGCTGCAGCGCAGGAACGATTGCCTCCGGTCTGACCTTCTGAATCTTTGCCTGCGCGTTCTGATAGCGATTCTGCAGGTCTGTGCTCATAGTCTGTGCCGGCCGTGACCGCTTCACCGAGCTCTGGCGAACAGTTTGTGGGCGAGCAGAGGTCTCCGCAGGCGGCGTCACGTGCTTCTGCAGCTCCTCACGCCGCTTCTGCGCGGCAGTGTTCTGCCTATCCACTTGTTTGGCGACGTAAATAAAACCGGCGACTACCAAAAAAATAATTGGCAAGGCACTCATCTGAACTCACCTCCCGCAAGCTCATTGCTTACGTTTATTTATACTCATCGCCTGAAGAGTTATCGCTCGGACTGCTGTTATTGCCGAATGAATGGCGCATTTCTGTATCGGCCTTGATATTGTTATAATTCATATAATCCATCACGCCGAGTTTCCCTTCTTTCAGTGCGCTGGCCATCGCGAGCGGCACTTCAGACTCCGCTTCAACAACCTTAGCCCGCATTTCCTCGACGCGCGCGCGCATTTCCTGTTCTTTAGCGACTGCCATCGCACGCCGTTCCTCGGCCTTTGCCTGGGCGATATTCTTATCGGCCTCAGCTTGTTCTGTCTGCAGAAACGCGCCGATATTCTTGCCGACATCCACATCGGCAATGTCAATGGACAGAATTTCAAAAGCAGTCCCGGCATCGAGCCCTTTTTCGAGAACTGTTTTAGAAATGGTATCCGGATCTTTCAATACATCTTTATGCGTATGCGACGCACCGATTGTACTGACTACGCCTTCGCCGACACGGGCGACGACGGTCTCCTCTCCCGCACCGCCGACAAGCCGATCAATATTTGCTCGGACCGTAATTCGTGCTTTGACCTTCACTTCAATGCCATTAATCGCCACACCGGCAATATACGGAGTCTCAATGACTTTCGGATTCACACTCATCTGAACCGCTTCAAGAACATTCCGTCCTGCTAAATCAATAGCAGCCGCGCGTTCAAACGTGAGTTCAATATTGGCCCGGTGAGCGGCAATCAGCGCATTGACGACACGGTCGACATTGCCGCCCGCCAGATAATGGCTTTCCAGCTGGTTCGTATGCAAATCAAGACCGGCCTTAATCGCTTTAATCAGCGGATCAATGACACGCCGCGGAATGACGCGTCGCAGCCGCATACCGATAAGCGTGAAGATACTGATTCTTACTCCCGATGATAACGCTGAAATCCATAGCATCACGGGAACAAAAGTAAACAGAATAACGAGTGCGATGATAACCAGTGCAGCAACAACTAATACGGTAACTGTAGACGTACTCATCATGTGACATCCCCTCCGAGTGCAGCGATTTTACTTTTTTATTATAACAGGGCTTGATAAAAGAAGCCCGATATATTTCGTGAATACATGGGCAAAACGACTAGTTAATGGCCAGCTCTTGAAGCGAGGACTCGTGCGTTGACAATAAAACAGAGCTCCGGCTTGCCAAGGCAAACAGAGAGCTCTGCGGTTATGATAGAGTTAATTCAATTTACTGCGTACAAGACGATTAATCAGACTTCCATCGGCGCGCCCTTTGACTTTCGGCATAATCGCTTTCATGACCTTGCCAATATCCGCTTTGGTCGCAGCGCCGACTTCTGAAATTGTTTCATCGACAATAGATTGCACATCGTCTTCTGATAACTGTTCAGGTAAATAAGATTGAACAATTGCAATTTCATTGCTGACTTCGTCAACCAGGTCTTGTCGGCCTGCATTCTCAAACTCTTGGAGGGAGTCTTTCCTCTGCTTAAGTTCACGGGTCAGAACCGCCAGCGCCTCTTCATCCGATAACTGATTACCCGTCTTGATCGACTCGTTATGAAGCGCTGTTTTAAGCATACGAATCACGGAAAGCCGGGCTTTCTCGCGTGCCTTCATCGCGTCTTTCATATCAGTAGTCAAGCGATCAATTAGGTTCATCGAGCAAAACCCCTTCTTAGTACTTGCGACGTTTTTTTCGTGCAGCCTCAGATTTTTTCTTGCGCTTTACACTCGGTTTTTCGTAATTTCTACGCTTCTTGACTTCTGCCAAAGTGCCGGATTTCGAAACCGACCGTTTGAACCGTCTCAGAGCATCTTCAATCGATTCATTCTTGCGAACCTTTGTCTCGACCATCTATCTTTCCCTCCCTCCAAAAAAACGAAAACAGCTTAAAATGACATCTTTTATGTCACTTGACATTATATACGATAGTCCCAAAATGATCAAATGCCTCAGGAGGCTCTTTTCATGTCCTCATCGAAAAATAAGCTAAAAAAAATAGCGCCAGCAGAAAATAGCTAGTCATTGCCAGTCAAGTTGTCCAGTAGAATAGGACGAGGTGATCAAAAGTGGATCAGAACGTCCTGCTGTTTTTGCTCTATATCTTTCTCTTCCTGCTTGGCATGGGAGTAATGACCGGTGGCATGCACCACCTGATTGGTTCACGCATGCGCACGACACTTCAGCGAGCAGCTGATACACCGATGAAAGGTCTACTAATCGGCACGCTCGCTTCGATGCTGCTGCAGAGCAGTTCGGCAGTGACCATTATCACCGTCGGTCTGATCAGCGCCCGAGCCATTCGTTTTTCCCAAAGTGTCGGCATTATTCTCGGCGCCAATATCGGCACAACATTGACCGGTGAAATTGCCGCCTTACCGTTGAGTTCGCTGCATTATATTTTCTTCGCCATCGGCCTGTTTCTGATGATCCTGCCAATCCGCAAACTGTTCTCAATCGGTTCTTTCTTCTTCGGCCTCGGTTGCCTGTTTGCCTCTATGCATGGATTCAGCTCACTTGCCGAACCCTTAACGCAATCGCCGTTCATTCGCGATCTGATCGTTGACGCCAACGGCAGTATGTTCTATGCCGTTCTTGTCGGTACGCTGTTCTCAGCGATTATTCAATCCAGTTCGGCAACGATGCTCGTCTGCATGGGGTTTCTCGATCACCAAATTCTGTCACTGCCGGCAGCAATCGCGATCATGTTCGGTTCCAATATCGGCACATGCCTGACCACCTATATTGCCAGTCTTGGTGCCGGACGCGAAGCGCGCTGGACAGCTTATACGCATATTCTGTTCAATGTATTCAGCGTCGTGCTTTTTTTCCCATTTATCTACTACCTGTCCGACCTCTCATTGGCGATTGCCGGAAGCGGTAAAGTCGCTCTGGCGCATACATCCGTGATCTTTAATTTAATCACCGCATTTATCTCTATACCGCTGGCTGCTCCTTTCGGTCGCTGGGTGGAGCGAACACGCCTATAGTGAGGACTCGCTGATCGGCAGAGCCTGCTGCTCGCCCTCGTCAGTGGCAAGCGGGTCCAGCTTGCGCAGAAAAACGCCTTCGTTAAGCGGATAGCCTGTTTTTGTTAACTTGACGCGGACAAGCTGCCCGACAATTTCATGGGAAGGATAGTGAAATTTAACTTTCAAATAATTGTCCGTGAAGCCGACATAATAGCCGTCCTCTTCATGATGGTTCATCGGTTCTTCTGGAATCACAACAACGGTCTTGTCTTGGTAATGGGCGGCGTAAGCATTAGACAGCTGTTCTGACAGGGCGATCAAGCGGGTCACCCGTTCGTGTTTCACTGCCTCATCCACTTGATCAGGCATCGTCGCCGCCGGTGTGCCCGTACGCTGTGAATAAGGAAAGACATGAAGCTCGGAAAACTGCATATTTTTAATAAAATCAAACGTTTCCTGAAATTCATCATCGGTTTCACCGGGAAAACCGACGATGACATCGGACGTCAGTGCAAAATCAGGAAGCGCACGGCGCAGGTTCTGAATTTTCTTAGCGAAAAAGTCGGTCGTATATTTCCGATGCATACGCGCTAAGACGCCGTCCGAACCTGCCTGGAGCGGAATATGCAAGTGGCGAGCGATCACACGCGAGTGATCAATGACTTCAATCACTTCATCAGTAATCTGACTCGCCTCAATCGACGAAATGCGCAGACGCTTCAAGCCAACAACCTTCGCTTCCAAGTCACGAAGCAAGGCAGCAAAATTATAATCGGCCATATCTTCACCGTAACCGGCTGTATGAATACCTGTCAACACAATCTCTTTATAACCGGCATTGACAAGCTGCTGTGCCTGCTTAATCACCGCTTCGGGCTGCCGCGAGCGAAGAAGGCCGCGTGCCCATGGAATGACACAGAACGTACAGAAATTATTGCAGCCTTCCTGTATTTTCAGTGATGCCCGTGTTCGATCGGTGAAGGTCGGCACATCCAATTCTTCATAGACTTTGGCCTTCATGATATCGCTGACGCCATTGATTGGCTCACGCTCATATTGATACTGCTTGATATAACCGATGAGTTTATCACGATCCCGCGTGCCGACGACAATGTCAACACCGGGAATGGACATCACCTCAGCAGGCGATGTCTGCGCGTAACAGCCGGTCACGCAAACAACCGCTTGCGGATTTTGACGAATCGCACGCCGAATGATTTGACGGCTCTTCTGATCACTTGTATTGGTCACCGTACATGTATTAATGATATAGACATCGGCATGTTTCTCAAATGGTGCGCGATCATAGCCGTTTGTTTTGAATAGTTGCCAAATGGCTTCTGTTTCATAATGATTGACTTTACAGCCCAATGTGTGAAAGGCAACGGAAGGCATTAACAGTCCACCTCGTTTAGTGATAGTTCAAAGTGATAAGAGATAAAAGACAGGAAACTGATCGGCGCTGTTTCCGTGCGCAGAATGCGTGGTCCAAGCCCGCAGAGAATAAACCCATTCGCCTCAAGCGTTGCTGCTTCCTCAGCAGTCAGTCCACCTTCCGGGCCGATTACAACAAGCAGACTATCCCCCGGATGGATACGCTGTAAAAGTAAAGGCAGCGGCCGCTGTTCACCTTGCTTCGCGGTTTCCTCATAAGCGACCACTTTCCAGTTGATCGTCTCGGCAAACACCAGCAAATCGCGCAGCGTCATGGGTGGGTAGATCGGCGGTAATTTCAGGCGATGAGATTGTTCCGCCGCTTCTTTAGCAATACGCTGCAGGCGTGCTCGCTTTTTCTCAACTTTATTTGGCTGCCACGCGGCAATTGAACGGCTCGCCTGAAACGGTATAAACGCTGAGGCTCCGCATTCAGTTGCCTTTTGCACAATTGTATCAAATTTGTCACCTTTTGGCACACCTTGAGCAATAATTACACGAATTGGCAGCTCCGAATTTGCGCTAAGCTTTGATTCAATCACCGCCGTCACCTGCCCCGCGGTCACCGCGTCAATCACACAGACAAAGGCTTCTCCATGTCCATTGACGCATATAATCGAATCAGCCGCATGCATCCGCATGACGTGCTGAATATGATGCGCGTCTTCTCCAGTAATCACAACCGTGCGTTCAGTAAACTGTTCATCGGCAATAAAATAGCGCTGCATGTCAGTCGTTCCCACCGATCACAAGACATACCCAGTCGCCTTTTTCTGTACAGGCGATGACAGACAGGCCAACTTCCTGAAGCGCCTCGATCACACGCTCTTTCTTATCGCAAATAATTCCGGAAACAATCAGACGTCCGCCCGGCGCCAGCAGCGAGGCAATTCCCTCTTTGGCAAGACGCAGAACAAGCTCGGCCAGCAAATTCCCGACGATTAAATCATATCCGGGTTTCAAGGAATGAATTAAATCGTTCTGGCGCACCGTGACGCGTTCCTGAACTTTATTAAGCTTGACGTTCAACTGGGCGGAATGAACAGCAACCGGATCAAGATCGACGCCAAGGACGCTGTGGGCGCCAAGCTTCGCCGCGGCAATTGACAGAACACCGGTTCCGGTACCGACGTCAAGCACTTTGTCACCCGCAATCATATACTGCTCCAGCGCTTCAAGACAAAGCACGGTCGTCGGATGTGTTCCTGTACCGAAGGCCATCCCCGGATCCAGTTCAATCGTCTGCCGCGTCTGATCCTTTGACTGATAGTCACTCCAAGACGGAACAATCTGAAACTGATCACCAACCGCAACGGGTTTATAATATTTCTTCCAGGCTGTGGCCCATTCTTCTTCATTGCGCTCGCTGATTGTCCAGCGGTTTTCACCAATATTGAACGAGTAATTGCGCAAATTGGAAACAGCCTGTTTTATTTCCGCAACGGTTTCACCGAGAAAACTTGTAATCGGCAAATACACTTTAATATTAACTCCGTCAAGCGGGTAATCATCCGGATTCAGCTGGTACGTCTCTGCAGAAGCGCCGGCCGAACGAACTAAATCGCGAGAGTCTTCAATGGCCACACCTGCTGCGCCGGCCTCATAAAGAATATTGGTAATCGGTTCAATCGCTTCTTCTGTGGTGTGGATGCATAACTCGGACCATTTCATAGGGTATCTCCGATCGTCAATTTGTCATCCGTTCGAGCTTCCGGATGCAGAAAAAGAAGAGAGAAAACGATGGCTTCCTGCACTCGCCATTGTTTTCCCAGTTTACAATACTTAATCCGCCTTAAACGCTTTTTTCATCTTTTCGAAGATATTACCTTCACTGCCAGCTGATTCCGTCTGCAGGCCGCCCAGCTTACGGAATAATTCCTTTTGCTCATCGGTCAAATGCTTCGGCGTAATGACTTTGACGGTGACGTGTTCATCCCCTTGACCATAACCGCGCACATTTTTAATACCCTTGCCCTTCAATCGGAACCGTGTCCCTGTCTGCGTACCCGCGGGCACACGCAATTGAACATTTCCATACAGAGTAGGTACCTCAATCTCGTCACCAAGCGCCACCTGAGCAAAATTGAGCGGCACTTCCAGATACACATTATCGCCGTCACGCCGAAAAAGTTTATGCGGCTTTACGGTGAATACAATATACAAATCGCCAGCCGGGCCGCCATTCACACCCGATTCTCCATGACCGGAAAGACGAATCTGCTGTCCATCATCGATCCCCGCTGGAATCTTGACTTCAATTTTCTTATTCACTTTAACCTTGCCTTTGCCGCCGCATGTCGCGCATGGGTTCTTAACAATTTTCCCTGTCCCATGGCAATACGGGCACACGCGGCGGTTGACGACGCGGCCAAATGGCGTATTCTGCTCCGTGTTCAGCTGTCCTGTACCGTGACAATGTGCGCACGATTGCGGCTTCGTGCCCGGTTTTGCTCCGCTGCCGTGACAGGTTCCGCATGTCTCTTCTTTCGGTATACGGATTTCTGTCGTCTTGCCAAACGCCGCTTCCTCGAACGTAATTGACATTTCATATTGCAGATCGGCACCTTGCCGCGGCGCATTCGGATCACGACGTCTCGCGCCACCGTTGAAAATCTGATCGAATATATCGCCAAAGCCAAAATCGGCACCGCCGCCGAACCCTTGCCCACCAAAGCCTTGATTCGGATCTTCCTCGCCAAACTGATCATACTGCGCCCGCTTCTGTGGATCGCTCAGCACCTCATATGCCTTCGAAACCTCTTTAAATTTCTCGGACGCGCCCGGGTCTTTATTGACGTCGGGATGGTATTTCCTTGCCAGGCCACGGAACGCCTTTTTTATTTCATCCTTCGACGCATCCTTGCTTACGCCAAGGATTTCATAATAATCTTGCTTGCTCATCCAATCACTCCCGGAATGACTTTACTGTATCTATATGCCGATATCGAGCATACGGCCGCTTCTTTCTCCAGTTGAATCCTTTCGCCGCGAACGGTGCACACTGCATCGAGTAAATGATAGCATTGAAAGCGAATAGTAAGCAAGAAAAAGTCAAAGCCAAGACCCCGGTCCGACTTTGACTTCTCCTCACAGATTGCACGCGTCATTACGATTAACGCTTGACGCGCTCTTGACAAATAAACTGTATCAATTATTTTTTCTTGTTCTTATCGTCGTCAACTTCATGATAATCGGCATCAACAACATTGTCATCGTCTTTCTTGTCTGCCTTGCCTGCGCTTTCTGCACCGGCATTCTGAGCTGCACCTTGTGCCTGCTGATATAATTTTACCGACAGCTGCTGAACGATTTCATTCAATTCGTCTTTGGCTGCTTTGATCGCATCGATGTCTTTACCTTCCAATGCTGTTTTCAGCTTGTCCTTGGCTGCTTCAGCCTTGGACTTCTCAGCGGCATCCACTTTATCACCGAGATCCTTCAGCGTTTTTTCCGTTGCAAAAATCAGTTGATCCGCTTCGTTGCGTGCATCCACTTCTTCTTTGCGTTTCTTATCGGCTTCCGCGTTCGCTTCCGCATCTTTGACCATCTTGTCAATTTCATCATCGCTCAGACCTGAAGAAGACTGGATAGTAATTGACTGCTCTTTATTCGTGCCCTTATCTTTCGCCTTCACATTGACGATACCGTTCGCATCAATCTCAAAGGTAACCTCAATCTGCGGGATACCGCGTGGAGCCGGCGGAATGTCCGTTAACTGAAAACGGCCAAGTGTCTTATTATCTGCCGCCATCTGACGTTCACCCTGAAGCACATGAATATCCACAGCCGTCTGGTTATCCGCAGCCGTTGAGAACACTTGCGACTTGCTTGTCGGAATGGTCGTGTTGCGATCGATTAATTTCGTAAATACACCGCCCATCGTCTCAATACCTAGAGACAGCGGCGTCACATCCAGCAAGACAACGTCTTTCACATCACCAGTCAGCACGCCGCCCTGAATGGCCGCACCAACAGCAACTACTTCATCTGGGTTAACACCCTTGCTTGCTTCTTTGCCGGTCAAGTTCTTGATGGCATTCTGTACAGCCGGAATACGAGTAGAACCACCGACCAAAATGATTTTGTCAATATCGTCCATCGTCATATCGGCATCAGAAAGTGCCTGACGAACCGGTCCCATCGTTGATTCAACGAGATCAGCAGTCAATTCATCAAACTTTGCCCGGGAAAGATTATTTTCCAAATGTTTCGGTCCGCTGGCATCTGCAGAAATAAACGGCAGCGAAATCGAAGCTTGTGACACACCGGACAATTCCTTCTTCGCCTTTTCTGCTGCGTCCTTCAGACGTTGCAGCGCCATCTTGTCACCGGAGAGATCAAGCCCTGTTTCCTTTTTAAATTCACTTACAAGATAATCGATAATCCGTTGGTCAAAATCGTCACCGCCGAGGTGATTATTGCCTGCTGTCGCTTTTACTTCGAAAATCCCGTCGCCGAGTTCAAGAATGGAGACATCAAACGTACCGCCGCCAAGGTCGAAAACAAGAATCGTCTGGTCCTCACCTTTGTCCAGTCCGTAGGCAAGCGAGGCTGCTGTTGGTTCGTTAATGATTCGCAGCACATCAAGGCCAGCAATTTTTCCGGCATCTTTAGTCGCCTGACGCTGTGCGTCATTGAAATACGCCGGAACAGTAATAACTGCCTTTTCCACCGTTTCACCGAGATAAGCTTCTGCGTCGGCTTTTAATTTCTGCAGAATAATTGCGGAAATTTCCTGAGGCGTATATTTCTTACCTTCAACTTCTACTTTATAATCAGAACCCATATGTCTCTTAATTGAGAGAATCGTATTCGGATTGGTTACTGCCTGCCGCTTTGCCACTTCACCGACTTGACGCTCACCATTCTTGAAAGCAACAGCTGACGGAGTCGTCCGCGCACCTTCCGGATTGGGAATAACGACAGGTTCGCCGCCTTCCATGACTGCAACGCAGGAGTTCGTTGTTCCTAAGTCAATACCAATAATTTTACTCATGTCTTATTCCTCCTAAATATTATCAAAACCGTTTGAATCATCCTAATCAACGGTTAGAACGCAAGCTTCAATACCGAATAATTACGCGCTGACTTTCACCATCGCCGGTCGCAAAATTCTGCCGTTCAGCGTATAGCCTTGCTGCAGCACAGCAATGACAATGCCTGATTCGTGCGCCTCAGACGCTTCTTGCATGACCGCCTGATGCACATTCGGGTCAAATGGCTTGCCAAGCGCTTCAATCGGTTGAACGCCTTCCTTTTCCAAAGCAAGCTTCAACTTGTTTAGAACCATTTCCATACCCTTCTTCAAGGCCGCGCCATCTTCTGACGTCGTTTCGACAGCCATAGCCCGTTCAAAATTATCGAGCGTCTCCAGCATATCGGTGACAATATCCTGTGCACGGAATTTGCGGGCATCCGTCTTCTCTTTATTAGTTCGTTTGCGGAAGTTATCAAAATCGGCTTGTGCCCGCAGCAAACGGTTCTTCAACTCTTGATTTTCTTTCATTAGTTTGTCAATTTGAGCCGCCTGTTCTTCAACCTTATGCTCATCCTCAGCCAGATTCTCAGCTTCCGCTCCCTGATCCTCGTGCTTGTCAGCCTGCTTTTCGACAGTATCGGGCTGCGCCTCTGACGGTGCTGCATCTGTCTGCTCACATTCCGCCTGCCTGTCAATGTCTTTAACCTTATCGTCTTCATTTGCCTGATTTGCCATAGGCTCACCTCCTAAAAAACTTCAACCCGGCATAACAGCCGGTTTATTTATGTCGTTCATGCGTCTGGTCGGTCAGCGAACGCGTCAACAGCTTCGATAGAACATCGACCAATGTGATCACACGCGGATAAGCCATTCGCTTCGGTCCGATAACAGCTACCGTTCCTACATGGCCCTCGCCCAGCGAATAGTTGGTGGTAATCATGCTGCAGTCTTCAAAACCATTCAGCTTAATCTCCCGGCCAATTCGGATATGGACACCGGACTGCGGACTATTCAATAATTCGCGAACAAGGTCTTTCCCTTCCAAAACATTGAAAAAGGAAATAATCTTGCTCACATCCTGAAACTCCGGCTGCGTAAGCATATTGCTCTTTCCGCTGTAAAATACGCGTTCTGACTCATCACTTTTAAAACCACTCGTCAGCAGCGTCATCACTTGTTCGTAATTGCGCACATTCTCCCGCAATACTGCTTTAATTTCGGACTGAAGGCGTCTGGATAAATCGTGAAGCGGCACATTGATCAGCTTGTCATTCAAAATATTAACGACCTGCTCAATATCCTCCACTGCAAAGCCCTCTGGAAAAGTGACAACGCGATTCTCAACATGGCCCGTATCGGTCACAATAATTAAAACACCCTGATTGTCTGTCAGCTTAACGAGCTGAATATGTTTCAGCTTCATTTCAAGCAGTTCCGGTCCAAGCATGATTGCCGTATAATTGGTGAATTCGGAAAGTAATTTCGCAGTAAGTCGAATCAGTTCTTCTTTCTCACTGAATTGCTTCCGATACGTTCGGCGAATATCACCCATTTCCGACTCACTGAGACGAACCGGTGACAGCAAGTGATCGACATAAAAGCGATAACCCTTCTCAGAAGGAACCCGCCCAGAAGACAAATGTGTCTTCTCAAGAAAACCCATCTCTTCCAAATCAGCGAGTTCATTGCGAATGGTCGCCGGACTATAATGCACATCGTCGCGTTTCGCTATCGAACGGGAACCCACAGGTTCGGCAGAGACAATATAGTCATTAACAAGCAGCTGCAACAGAAACAACTGACGCTCTGTTAACATCCAATCACCTCTGTTAGCACTCTCTTAACCTGAGTGCTAATTCTACATTAAAATTTACCAACTTCCTGCCCATTTGTCAAATTATTTTTTTGCTTTTCTTCAACGCTTAAATGCAATAAACGCAATCCAGCTCATCGTCAGGAAAGCAGAAAGGCCTCGAAAACCTCATTGCCGAGAAAAAGGCCGCGGCGAGTCAGGCGCACGCCTGTATCTGTATCAACGAGCAGACCGCGCGCTGTCATATCGGCGATCGGCTGACGATAGACACTGTCGAGAGTGCAGCCGAAGCGCCGGGCAAATGTGTCGCGGCGAACACCGGCGAGCAGACGCAGGCCAAGAAATAATTGTTCCTCCATCTGCTCTTTGTCTGTGACCGGATGCGTAAGCAAATGTCCCGTTCCGCTCCGTCTGACCGCATCAAAATAGGGCTTCAATGGGCCGGCATTCGCGTAGCGTTTTCCCTGCACATAGCCGTGAGCACCGGCACCGATGCCAAAATATTCTTCATTTTGCCAGTAGAGCGAGTTATGCTGTCCTTCGAAGCCGGGATGAGCAAAATTGCTAATTTCATATTGCTTCAACCCGTGCTTCTCTAATTCAAAAATAATTTGAGCATACATATCCGCCTCAATCGCGTCGCCGGGCAATCGTAACTTCCCTTCTCTCTTCAGGTTGTAAAAGATGGTCTTCGGCTCCACCTGAAGCGAATAAATGGATAGATGCTGCGGACTGAGGGCAAGCGCCGCAGCAATTGATTGCCGCAGCATCGTTTCAGTCTGACCCGGCAGTGCGAACATTAAATCAAGCGACACATTGTCAAACCCGGCTCGCTGTGCCCGCTGCACAGCATGTCTGGCGGCATCGGCGCTATGGGCTCGGCCGATCGCCTTCAGCAATCGATCATCGAACGACTGGACACCTATGCTGAGC
This sequence comes from Sporolactobacillus sp., assembly GCA_047718535.1. Lineage (GTDB taxonomy): Bacteria > Bacillota > Bacilli > Bacillales > Sporolactobacillaceae > Sporolactobacillus. Next base: position 80,952 of record JBDNRH010000004.1, on the reverse strand, counting down.
CGGTTCACGCCATAGGCTTTCAGCACGGCTAATTTCTCCGCGGTCAGGTTTTCCGGATTTGCTTCAACCGTAAATTCGTCGACCCTGTCCGCGCTGAAAAATCGGCAGGCATCCGCAAGCAGACGCTCTAATTGTTTCTCCGTCAATGCTGTCGGCGTACCGCCGCCAATATAGACAGTCTTGGCCGAACCAATCGCTGCAGCCTGCGCCATCTCCTCAGCAAGCACATCAAGGTATCGATCGACTGGCTGATTCTTCATGAAAAATTTGTTGAAATCACAATACGCACAAATATGATCGCAGAAGGGAATATGGATATAGACACCCCGCTCAGTCATCGTGACTCATCTTGAATACCGACATGAAGGCCTCCTGAGGCACTTCCACACTGCCGACCGCCTTCATCCGCTTCTTTCCTTCTTTTTGCTTCTCGAGCAGTTTGCGCTTGCGCGACACGTCGCCGCCGTAACATTTGGCAAGTACATTTTTCCGCAATGCTTTGATTGTCGAACGGGCAATCACCTTCTGCCCAATCGCTGCCTGAATCGGCACTTCAAATTGCTGACGGGGGATTAATTCCTTCAGTTTCCCGACGATTGCTCGTCCGCGATCATAGGCGAACTCCTTATGGACGATGACAGACAGCGCATCGACTGTCTCGCCGTTCAGAAGAATATCCATTTTCACGAGATCACTTGCCTTATAGCCATGCATTTCGTAATCCATTGATGCATAGCCTTTTGTGCTCGACTTGAGCGAATCGAAGAAATCATACATGATTTCTGAGAGCGGCAGATCATAGACGACGTTCGTACGCGATGTATCGAGGTAATCCATCGTCTGAAACTCACCGCGTTTTCGCTGACATAACTCCATGACAGCACCAACGTACTCTTTAGGCGTCATCACGGTTGCCCGCACGTATGGCTCAGCAATTGATTCAATATATTTTCGTTCCGGCATTTCCGACGGATTTCCGACCTCTTCGACTGTGCCGTCGGTACGCGTCACGCGATAAATCACACTTGGCGCGGTGGCAATCAGATTAATATCAAATTCACGTTCCAGCCGTTCCTGAACAATATCCATATGTAATAGGCCAAGAAAACCGCAGCGGAAACCGAATCCAAGCGCTTCCGACGTTTCCGGTTCATATTGCAGCGCGGCGTCGTTCAGTTCCAAACGGCCGAGTGCCTCGCGCAGATCATTATAACGGGCTGTATCAATCGGATAGATCCCGCAATAAACCATTGGATTCATCCGCTTATAGCCCGGCAGCGCGGCTGCAGCCGGACGTTCGGCGCCAGTGACCGTATCACCGACCCGTGTGTCATGCACCGACTTAATCGATGCGGTCAGAAAGCCCACATCACCAACTGACAATTCATTCCGTGTTTCAATTTTCGGCGTCGACACACCGACTTCAAGTACCTCGAATTCCTTGCCTGTGGCCATCATTTTAATTTTATCGCCGACACGCAGTGTGCCGTCAATGATCCGCACATAGACGACTACGCCGCGATACGCATCGTATAATGAATCAAAGATCAGCGCCCGCAGCGGAGCGTCCGGATCGCCCTCGGGAGCTGGAATTTTTTCAATAATCTGCTGCATAATCTGATCAATGCCAATACCTGTTTTAGCTGATGCAAGCACCGCCTCGGAGGCATCCAGCCCAATATCCTCTTCTACTTCCTGCTTCACGCGGTCTGGATCGGCATTAGGCAAATCAATTTTATTGATGACGGGAATGATCTCTAAATCATTCTCTAATGCCAGATAGACATTGGCTAACGTCTGCGCCTCGACACCCTGGGCCGCATCTACGACGAGCAGTGCCCCCTCACAAGCGGCAAGACTTCGGGAAACTTCATAAGAAAAATCGACATGCCCCGGGGTGTCGATTAAATGCAGAATATATGTTTCACCATCCGGGGCGTGGTAAGTCAGTTCAACTGCGTTCAGCTTGATAGTAATGCCCCGCTCACGCTCCAGTTCCATCGCATCCAGCGTCTGCGCCTTCATTTCTCGCTGCGTGAGTGCCTGCGTAGCCTCGAGAATCCGATCGGCCAAGGTCGATTTGCCGTGATCGATATGGGCGATAATTGAAAAATTACGAATCCGTTTCTGCCGGCTTCTTGTCGTCTCTGCCATTGCTGTTCCTCCTGCTTGCAATCCATACATGATTCGATTATAGCAATCACGGCGCTGTCTTTCAATCGCCGCCAGTCGTTTGCCGCCCATCATGTGCTTGATTCATTCAGAACAATGCCTGCATAATACTTTCTACAAAGCTGGCCAAAAGGCTGACGAGGCCGAGAAAGAATTCGGACACTCGGCTGGACAATGCGTGACCAAGAGAATGATCTTCGAGCTTCTTAGTGACTACCCGATCACTGGTTTGCCTACTGCCGTCCTGCACTGTCGCCGCGTCCTCGGCACCTGTCTGAGCCGGAACCGTCAATGCCGGCGCTGCGGGTGCTGTCTGCGTCTGCTCTGCTGTGGAAGCCGTACGCACCATGACGGCGCCATAGATGCCGCAGAAAAACAAGAGTGCGCCAAGCACAGTTAATTCAATAAAAAAACGTTTGACCATCAGCTTGTCCCCCCTTCCTCTCTATTCACTCTATGATTTGGATTCCACCTTATGCCTTTTTTCTATTAATTATTAATGGGAGACTTGCCAAACTTCCGCTATAATAGAATAGAGTGAAATCAAGGGAGGACTGTCAATGCTGCAAAAGCCGAGAAAACAGACCGATTATCAAAAATTCGGCTATTGGCTGGCCGCTGTTTTTGTGCTGCTTATCGCGCTCTGCCTCATCTATATTTCTTTCACTTAATGGGTATAGGCCCCCACATTCTTCTGATCGATTTTCTTGTGAAGCGCTGCGTTAAGTCCCTCGGCAATTACATTGCCCATTTTTTCAATAAGAGAGTCCACTTCCTTCGGTGTGACCATCATCTGCGCTCCAGACGCACCGAGCACTTCTTGGATGAGCTGCGCCTTCTCTTCACTGCTAAGCGTACCCATTAATCCGAGAAAAGCGGCTCGTTTCTCCTTGCTCGGCAATTTCAGCTTCTGATAATCCATTTTTTCACCAAAGGGGAGCCAAGACGGAGCAAGTGAACGACTAGGCGATTGATCGGACATTTCGCGGTTAAGATGCTTAAGCGTCAAATCGAGCACATCACTTGTAATCGTCACCGCATCCACAACGGTCGGCACCCCAATGGCAATGACGGGGATGCCAAGTGTCGCAGCACTCAACTCTTTGCGATTATTGCCGATCCCCGATCCCGGATGAATCCCGCTGTCAGCCACCTGAATCGTCGTATTCACACGCTCGATCGCGCGAGCGGCAAGCGCATCGACTGCAATCACAAAATCGGGCTTTATTTTCTCAATGACGCCGAGAATAATATCACTTGTTTCAATGCCTGTGACGCCCATAACGCCCGGCGTAATCGCGCAGACTGACCGATAGCCTTGTTCGACACGGGCCATCTGCAGATCAAAGAGATGCCTCGTCACGAGCACATTATCAATCACGGTTGGGCCAAGTGCATCGGGCGTGACTTTCAGGTTGCCAAGCCCGACAATCAAGCAGCTCGCTTCTGGCTTAATCGAGAGATCGGTCAGAAATTGAGAGAAATAGTGAGCAAATAGCTCAGCAGCATTTTTTTCAACCTCGCTGTCCCCACTCTTTAAGGCTTTCGCTTCAAAAGTCAGATAATTTCCCGGTTTCTTATGAAATTGTGCCGCTCTTTCCGGACTAATCCGCATGCGCGTAATTTTTATGCCCTTCTCAGTTTTCTCACTGAGCATAACACCGCTGTCGACCATCGACTGCCGTTCTCCAGATTCAATTGCTAAATCTGTCCGTATCTCAAATGCCTGCAGATCAAGGTCCTTTGTCATAGCGAATCGCTCCAATCCTGAAGAATTTATTGACTAATCTCAGGATGTTCGTCTAGTCGTTTTTTCATTCATCATTGCAAATAAAACCAGGCTTTGGTACAATACATTTTGTCAGAATTAATCTCTATTTACGAGAATGGCTGCATTGTTCGGAACCAACACCGTTCCAGCAGCCTTTGTTTATGACTGGCCGGGAATTGAAGGATCTGGAGGTGAAAGGAATGCCGAATATTAAATCAGCCATCAAGCGTGTGAAAAAAGGCGAAGCCAATCGTCAGCACAACGTACAGTTTAAATCAGCGATGCGTACGGCAATCAAGACGTTCAACACGAAAGTTGATGAAAAAGACGTCGAAGGCGCCAAGGCCGCTTTTATTGTTGCGACGAAGAAAGTGGACAAAGCAGCAACTAAAGGACTGATTCACAAAAATAAAGCAGCTCACGAGAAATCGCGGCTGTCGAAAAAGTTGAATGGTTTGAACGCGTAAGTACGGTCAAAAAGAACGGTTCCTCAGCGGAACCGTTCTTTTTTCTTTCTTATGCGCAGAATGGCTGCGTGTTCAGTACACTCACTTTCAAGCTGCTGAAGCGATGCGGTGAATCAGCAGCTCAAGCGCCAGCAATTTGTCGACAGCACCCGTCTTCATCTGATAATCGGTTTCAGCGCAGTGGCTGAGTGCCTGAGCGAGCATTGGCGGTGAATAAAGTTGTGCTTGATCAGCGGCCATGCGCACGGCAAATGGATGAACACCGATTTTCGTCGCCATACTGCTCTGCGTATAACCAGCCTTCTGATAAATTCCCACCTGATAAACAATGCGAAATTGCCGCTCAAGCAGCGCAAGAAGTTTGAGTGGCTCTTCTTTCATCCGTACAAGGTCGTGCAGAATGTGCAGCGATTGCTCCGTATTTCTCTTCATTACCTGATTAACGAGCAGAAATACGTTGGACTCAAGCGATCGCGAACCGATGATTTGCACCGCAGTCTCGTCTATCGGCCGATCTGTTCCGCAGTAGAGCGCACATTTTTCAACTTCGTGAGCGAGCTGTCCTAAATTTGTGCCAATTGACAGAATCAACTGATCGTGACCGGCATGGGTATAGGTTGCGCCGTACCGCTGGGCCACCGCCTCCATTAGCTGGAAAACAGCGCGGTCCGACAATTTGGAAAGCGCATATACTTGAGCCGATTTTTCCAGCTGTTTGACAATTTTTTTACGTTTATCCAATTTTTCATAGGGGGCAATAATCAGCACAACTGAATCGGGTGAAGGATGCTCAAGATAGTCACTTAACACGCGGCTGTCCTGCTCAACCTTGCTTTTTATTTTTTCAGATGTCAGAAAATAAGCGTTCTCAGCGATGACAACCTTTTTTCCACCAAGAAAGGGTATGGTATCCGCGTCTTCAATGACTGAGGCGAGTGAGACGTCCGTCATATCATAGCTGGACATATTGAAGCCCTGTTCATCGCCTGTCAGCGCTTCGCCAATAATTTTCTTTTTCATGAATTGTATAAGATAATCCTGCGTGCCATAAAGCAGATACACAGGAGCAAGCGGCAACTGAAGTGTCAGATCGGCTGCGGCCTCTTTTGCCATGGTCAGCTCCCCCTCTCTTCTTAACTTTATCGTGCAAGCCGTCTAAAAACAAGCATTAAAACAGAAAAAGAGTGAGACGGCGCTGAACAGCTTGCGCGAAACAGGCATCGCCGGTCGGAGCGCTAGCTATGATTACTACTCTGCAGACAAACGCCGCTACTCTGCAGAAAAAGGCGCCTACTCTGTAGACAAACGCCGCTACTCTGCAGACAAAGCGCCTACTCTGCAGACAAACGCCGCTACTCTGCAGATAAACGCCGCTACTCTGCAGACAAAGCGCCTACTCTGTAGACAAACGCCGCTACTCTGCAGACAAAGCGCCTACTCTGTAGACAAACGCCGCTACCCTGTAGACAAACGCCCCTACTCTGTAGACAAACGGCGCTACTCTGCAGACAAATCGCCTACTCTGCAGACAAACGCCGCTACCCTGTAGACAAACGCGCCTACTCTGCAGACAAACGCGCCTACTCTGTAGACAAACGCCGCTACTCTGTAGACAAATGCGCCTACTCTGCAGACAAATGCGCCTACTCTGCAGACAAATCGCCTACTCTGTAGACAAACGGCGCTACCCTGTAGACAAACGCCCCCACTCTGCAGACAAACGCCGCTACTCTGCAGACAAACGCGCACAAAAAAGAAGCGGCGCATTGGCCGCCGTTTCTTAAAAATTTATATAAACGCCTGCTTGTCGATCCCGGGAAAACGACAAGCGGACGAGGTTCGTTCTCTTCTGTCTCTATGTTATCCTATGTTGTTTGAAACTATCGGTGACAACTCTTGTCAATCCGCTCAACTATTGCCAACTCATTCATTCAGCCGTTTCGACTGCTGTTATCGCTTGATCGCTGAAGTCAAAACGTAAATCACCGGAAACATCTGTCCGCAGAATGTGAATCCCACGTGCCTTCAACCGTTCGATGACTTCAGGATGCGGATGCCCGTAGCGATTATTTTTACCGCACGACACAATCGCAATGGCTGGCCGCACATTGTTCAGCCATTGAACGGACGTTGCCGATCGGCTTCCGTGATGGCCTAATTTCAGCACATCGGCGCGAACCGCCAGTCGTTTCTCTAAAAGCTGCTTCTCTCCATTCTCTGACAAGTCTCCGGTGAACAGCCACTCTTTGCCACCGAGACGCGTGCGAATGACTAAAGAATTATCATTGCTGTCCGGCGCGCGCGCAGCAGGCGAGAGAATATGAAAAGAAGCACCGCCTAGCCTCAGCACATCTCCCGCCTGTGCCAGCGACAGCCTAGTCCCTTGAGTGGCTGCTTTCTGAAAAAGACGTAAATCCGAGGCTCGCGGATTAAAAAATGGTGAAACGACAATCCGTTTAATGGTGACTTGACCAACTAATGAAGCGAGCCCGCCGATATGATCGGTGTCGCGATGGGTGAGCACAAGCACGTCAATACAATCCACCCGAAGCGCCCGCAATTCAGGAAGCAATATAGTCCGTCCCACGTCGAATGACTGTCTGCGCTGCATCCAGGCCGGCTGCTTATAGTGCAGCGTGCCGCCTGTATCAATCAACAGATTGCCGCGCTGATGCGGCAGTTGTACAAGAATACTGTCTCCCTGACCGACATTGATAAAGGTAACCGCACCATCCGGCCGAGCAATGGCTGCAAGGACAATAACAAAATAGATAATAAAAAATGGAGCAATCAATATAGCGGCGGCATATTTGCTTTTGCACCGCTCCCATGCGCAAAAACTCAAGGCAATTAAAGTGACTGCGAAAAGCAATACTGGGCCTGACAACGCACCGTAATTCAGCTGGTCAGAAGGATGCTGAAAAAGATAAAGCAAAAGCTGCTGCGGCCGATCCAGAAAACCGTCCAGCAATTGGCTGCAGATGACACTTAACGATGGAAAGACAGATACAAGGAGATAAACAAGCGATGAAAGGGGCAAAATAATATAAGAAAGATAGGGGACATAAACCACGCTGAGTAGAAAGCTCAGCAAAGAAAGCCGGTAAAAATGACTAATAATAATCGGAAACACAGCCAATTCACTGAGTATCGCCAATACGAACAGCCGGCTGGCAGGCGATTTGTATTTTGCCAGAAGACTTGGCCCAGCAACAATCAACGTAAACGTCGCTGCAAATGATAATTGAAAACCGAGATCGAAAATTACTTTCGGATCGCAGGCAATCATCAACAGGCAGGACAAACTTAAAATATCGTTAGGCCGCAGAAAACGAAGCTGGATCAGCGAGGCAACAAGCAGCAAACAGGCTGTTAGACCCGAGCGAATAATAGATGGCTCGGCACCTGTCAGGAGGACATATGCTGGAATCAGCAATAAAAAAAGACAGACAGCAGCTTCACGAATCACGCCAATTCGGCGCAGGATATAGAATAGACTGCCGAAAACGACCGCAATATGCATACCGGACACAACAAGCAGATGCACGAGGCCAAGATATTGATACGCACTATAAAGCTCGGGATCGAGCAGCTGGTCATCGCCAAAAACAAGTGAGGCGATCATCTCTGCGCTCGTCACCGACAACTGCCTGTCGACATCGTCTATCTGACGCTGCCTAAAGCGCTTAAGTCGACTGATGAACGTCTGATCATAGCCAGCCACAGCGGGAACTGTCGCAGTTTCAAGCGACCAGTAAATATGGTGCTGGCGCAAATAGAGACGGTAATTAAAAGCGTGCAGATTTCCTGGCGTGGGCGGTTTCTCCATTTTTCCATTTATCCGGCAGACTAGGCCAGGAACAAGCAGTCGCTGCAACCGTTGTTTCTCCGCCTTTGTCGCCACTTTTTCCAGCACACGGACTGACTCACCGTGCGTCGTCTTGAATAGATAGACGACTTGGTTGCCATCGAATGACGGCAAATCAGAAATCATACCGGTTAACGCACCTTCTCGGCCTGTAAAAACGGTCCCCCGTTCCTGCAGAAACATCGCATCAGCAGCAATGATAAGCCAGACAAGTGCCAGTCCAATCAGCAGCCGCCAATGTTTGCCCAGCAGCAGATACAGACCATAGGCAATCGCCAGCGCAAGCGGCAGCGCCCGATCAGTTTGCGTGCAATACCAGGCGGACAGACAGGCGGATAGAGCGAAAAGATGCCCTTTATTGACGAGCGACTCACTGATCAGCCGCAAATAAGTGATCCGCCTGTTGTCGTAAATACTGCAGCTGCTGCTCGGTCGTACCGGATTTTCGCAATTGACTGAGCAGTCCCTTAATAAATTCCGCCTGAGCCTGCTGATCTGACTGACTGCGTAAGTCAAAAGTTTGTTCCAGCGGCACCTTGCGCACCGTTACACCCGCCATTTGGTACAGCTCCGCAGCATACGGATCATTCCGGTAGTCACACGCATAATAAACCGTCTGAATCCCCGCCTGTATGATCGCTTTGCAGCACGGCAGACACGGATAATGAGTCACATAAATTTCCGCATGATCGGTCGATTCGCCGAATTTCGCGCACTGAAGAATGGCATTCATCTCAGCGTGAATCGTGCGCACGCAATGTCCGTCTTTGATATAGCAGCCCTCATCAATACAATGGGTGCCGCCGGCAATTGAACCATTATAGCCTCCAGCAATAATCCGTTTATCGCGAACAATAGTCGCGCCAACAACGAGCCGCGTGCATGTGCTGCGTGTCGCCAGCAAATGACTTTGAGCCATAAAATATTGATCCCATGTCAATCGTTTCATGAAAATTCCTCCAAAATATCCTTGATTGTCTCATATTTGAAAATTGCCGTCTTTCTTGATTGTATAGCAAAATTAATGCTGCATACAGCGAATTTTATTATTGATTGTCATCAATTGACCGCGGCCTGCGGTTTGATTCGTTCCAACGTCTTATCACCGATACCGCTGACGTTATTTAAGTCATCGACAGTCTTAAACGGTCCATGTGCCGTCCGGTATTGAATAATGGCTTGCGCTTTAGCCGGACCAATCCCTGGAAGATTCTGCAAGCCCGCCGCGTCTGCTTCATTGATATTGATCGGTGCAGCCGCCTCACCGCTGCCTGAGGCAGCACCGCCTGAAGCCACCGCTGACTCACCGGACGGCGTTCCGCTGCTTAATTGCGGCTGGGTTTTCTGCCCTTTTTTCGGAATAAAGATAGCCATTTCATCTTCAACTTTAAGTGCCATATTAATTTGATCCTCATCTGCTTTCTGAGTGAATCCACCAGCCTCGGCAATCGCGTCAGCCACTCGGTCGCCAGTTTGCAGACGATAGATGCCCGGATGAACAACGGCTCCTTTGACATCGACGACAAGGACTGTTTTCGGCGGATCGGAGACGGCTGAATTCGGCGCAGCGGCTGATGACGACGTGGATTCGCTTGTTTTCTTCGTGAACACATCGGCTACACGCTCAGCGGTCTGCTTCTTTTCTGTGGCTGAATGATTATGATACACAAAGACAATTAGTGCAAGCAGGCAGCCGAGTCCACCAATTATCCACGGTTTATAAGCCAGCCATAATTTCTCCAATGAATCAACTCCAATCTCAGGAAACATGTACTAAGGCATAATTGATTTTCGTCCCTCATACAGATTATGAAGGATACTGGATCGATCGGGGGACAAACGCATGAAATTCGGCATAATTGGAACGGGCAATATGGGGACATTAATGCTTGACGCGTTGGTGAAAAGCAGATTAGCTAAACCAAAACAGATTGCGGTGACCAACCGTACGGAAGAAAAAGCGCTGGCGCTTCAACGTAAATATCATGGGCTGCATGTGCTCTCAACTCCATCCGAGGTCGTGAAGCGCGCGGCTATCGTCTTTCTTTGCGTCAAACCGGTTCAATTTTTCCCGCTCTTGCAGCCGCTGCGCGGCCAATGGCGCTACGATCAGACCGCGATTTCGATAACAAGTCCGATAACTGTTGAACAGCTGGAGCGCGTCATACCGTGCCAAGTCGTCCGTGCGGTGCCAAGTATCGTCAACCAAAGTCTTGCCGGCAGTACGCTCATTACATTCGGAACGAATCTGACCGATTATCAAAAATTTAAAGTTTGGACGATGCTCAGCAGCTTTTCGCAGCCAATTGAAATCAGTGAAGAGAAAATCCGCGCCGCCTCAGACATCTCCAGCTGTGGTCCGGCCTTTCTCTGCTTCGGGCTGGAAAAAGCGATAGCCGCCGCGGCCAGTCAAACGGCACTGACAAGCAAAGAGGCAACAGAATTGGTCACCGAGATGCTGATCGGTTTTGGAAAATTATTGGAGAGCCGCAGCTATACGCTGACAGAGCTGAGGGAAAAGGTGACCGTCAGGGGGGGCGTCACCGGCGTTGGTCTTGATGTTTTGGAGCAGTCTTACGAAAATGTATTTGAGCAGATGTTTAACGCGACCGCCCAAAAATTTATTGATGATCACAAGCAAGTAGATTCGCTTGCGGTGCAGGGGGATTAATCTCAGAAAAACTTGGTGAAGCCAAGTTTTTGGACGAAGCTGAGATTTAATTTTTCTGATACTTGGTTCTTAGTGCTTTCTTAACGCATTAGAAAAGGGGTTATCTTCATTATGCCATATATCGGCGTAAATTCCTGCTTTTGCGATAAAAAATTTTAGAAAAAAGAGGATCAGTCAGCATCCCATTCGATTGCCGTCTGATCCGTCATTCATTCTTGAGTGCAGAAAAAGCCACTTTATACAAGTGGCTTTTTCTCTAATGTAAAGAGAGGCGCGTCGCCCCATAATTTTTCCAATTGATAATAGTCTCGCTCATCGCGATGAAAGACATGGGCAATCACGTCACCGAGGTCAATCAGCACCCAACGCGCCTGATCGTAGCCCTCCAAGCGATGAACGCTAATCCCCTTTTCTTCTGCAGCCTTTTTAATTGCAGTAGAAATTGCCTGAACCTGCTTTTCAGAGTCACCGTGACAAATCAGAAAATAATCCGCCATGATCGAAATGCCGCGCATTTTAAGCATGACAATATCATTCGCTTTCTTATCATCTGCAGCTTCAGCCAGATACTTGACCCACTCTTCACTATTCATCCAGTCACCTCATCATTAGTTTCGTCCTGCAAATTCATTATATGCAGCAAGTGTTTTCGGATAGACACGCTGACGCTTTTCCAGTAAATGAAGTGCCGTTCTCTGTAATTCCAGAAAAACCGCTTCATCAAGATCCGTTTTCGCCGCTTGACGCACCTCATCAACGCCAGGGATATCACGGCCCGGTTCAATATAATCGGCAAGAAAAATAATTTTTTCCAGCTGACTCATGCCTGATCGGCCGGTCGTATGATAAAGAATCGCCTGCAAAATATCATGATCGGTGATCCCGCAGCTCTCCTCGGCATAAATCGCACCCGCCGGCGCATGCCAGAGTTTATCGGAATAGCTGAGAAAATCTGCGCCGTAATCCGGTCTTTTCTCTAACATGGCCGTTAATTTTTCTTTTGAAAAGTATTTCGCAATATCATGAAGCATTCCGGCAAGCTCTGCTTTGCCGCGATTAACGCCAAACCGTTCCGCAAGCTGACCTGCTGTTTTGGACACCCCAAGAGAATGCGTATACCGCTTTTCCGGCAATATTTCTTTAATTGCCTGCCGTGCTTCCGCTAAGTCCATAGAGTCCTCTCTCCTTTATGTAGTTTGCCACGCTATCCGTCACAAAATAACGGCAGCTTCGACCCTCACTGAACCGTTTGCGCAAGGCGCTTGATGAAATATCGAGCACTGGCATTTCAATAAAAGTAACCGCTGCGTAATCGGGAGGTAAAGCGACATAGCCTGGACGGCTGAAACCGATAAATGACGTCAACTGACAGAGTTCACGAACGCCATGCCAAGTCGGTAAATCATTAATCATATCTGCTCCCATTATAAAATAAAATTGATCGTTCGGATGCTTTTTGCGCAAATCGCGCAATGTGTCCACAGTATAGGATGGGCCCTCACGCAAAATTTCGGTCAGTTCCAGTTTAAACCGTTTATTTCTGCCAATCGACCGGCGCACCATCTCCACCCGATCCATTGCCTGCGCGCGCGCGCGTTTCCCATGAACATGGGGCGGCTGGAAACTGGGAATAAACCAGACTTCATCAAGTGTACAGGCCTCCAATGCCTCTTCCGCAATAATCAGATGCGCAAGATGGGGCGGATCAAATGTACCGCCGATCAAACCAATTTTTCTCATCGTCTGTTTGTTTTCAACCCCGCGGCAATTCTATTTTCATCGTCTCTTGCGAGCGCCTGTAGAAGATCAGCGTCCGCCCGATCACTTGGACAAGTTCAGCATGCGTCTCTTCAGCTATCCGCGCGCCAGCCTGATGCGGATCTTCATCCGTATTCTGCAATAACGTTATTTTAATCAATTCCCGTGATTCGAGGACGGCATCCAATTCAGAGAATACGGGTTCGTGAAGACCCGCCTTGCCGATTTGAAAGACGGGTTTCAGCGTGTGTGCCTTCGCCCGCAAATAATGAATCTGTTTTCTTGTAAGCACGTCTTATTCTCTCCTTCATTTTTTCCCGCACTGGACTGACTTACCCTTTAAGCACGGAACTGCGAATCGATACTCCGATCGCTTCAGGTGCCCAGACAGACAGACGCGCCCCGCGCCCTTTTATGGTCACCCAGCCAAGCCCGGAGAAAACGATGTCACTGCTCAATTCATTCGTGCGAAAATCACTGCGTTTGAGTGTGGGCAGCTGCTCGGGGCGGCTCGGCGGTGTCAGTAATTTGCCATATTGCCTGGCAAAGAAAGCGCTGGCGTTATCTAATTTACTGCGATGAATCATTAGCCCGCCTGCTGTGTATACAATCAGTGACCGCCGTCCCGGTCCCACATAATCCAAGCGGCCAATACCGCCGAGAAACAGCGTTTGCCGCTCGTTTAACTGATAGACCTTCGGCTTAATTTCTTTGGTCGGCATAATGGTCTTATAATCTGCGGGCGCGACATAATGAATCGCCTGCGCTTCATTCATAATGCCCGGCGTATCGTAAAGCGTGGCACCATCATCCAGTGGTATACCTATAAAGTCAAGTGTTGTTCCCGGAAAGCGCGACGTTGTTATCCTCGCATCCTCGCCGGCGTTTTCAATTAAATGATTGATGAATGTCGATTTGCCCACATTGGTCGCACCGACCACATAGACGTCCCGTCCCTCGCGATAGGCCTCAATCACCTCACGCACCTCGTCCATGCCGTGGTTCTTTTCCGCACTCATCAATAGAATGTCAGCTGGAACTAAACCAAATTCTTTCGCTGACCGGCGGATCCAGCCTTTAACTTTATTCAAATTTGTTGATTTCGGCAATAGGTCGACTTTGTTGCCGACAAGCAGCACCGGATTGTGGCCGACGAATCGCTGCAGCCCGTTTATCCAGCTGCCCGCCAGATCGAAAATATCAACGAGATAGACGACTAGCGCGTCGGCATTGGCAATCTGTGACAGCAGCTGCAAAAAATCATCGGCTGTCATCGGCACATCCTGAATTTCGTTATAATGCCGCAGACGGAAGCAGCGGCGGCAAAGGATGGGATCATGCAATAAGGCCGCGTGCGGCGCAAATCCAGCCGCCTGCTCATTTTCCGTCTGTATTCTTATTCCGCATCCCGCGCAATAAATTGGGTTTTCAGCCATCATCGATCCTCCCAATGAAGCATGCCGCGTTTTCTCAGCTGACGCATAATAAACCGCTCAATTAAGCGGTTGAGCTTCGTCGCCCAGCCGTCACTTTCGGCAACAGGTACAACGAGGATCGAATGGGCGCCAATGCGATTGGCACCCAAAATGTCAGTCATCAGCTGATCACCGACAACGACGACTTGTTCAGGCTGCAGATTCATCCGCTGCATCGCTTGTCTGAATCCACGTGTCAGTGGTTTTTTTGCTCGATAAATATAAGGAATTCGCGCATCTCCCGTGAACAGCCGAATGCGCTTTTCACTATTATTCGACAGAATCAAGACTGATAGACCTGCTTCCTCAAACGCACGAAACCAGTCTCTGAGCTTGGGCGTAATTGACGGCTCATGCCAGGCAACCAATGTGTTGTCCAGATCAGTAATTAATCCGCGAATTCCTTTCTGCTTTAATGCTTCCGGACGGATCGATAGAATTGAATTCACATGTTCCTCCGGCAGAAATTTTTTTAACACTCGTGTCAGCCATCCTTTCTTCTATCATTCATTTTGCCACATGTTACTGATTTTACCAACCCCTATTCATGAAACAGCCTAAGAACAGTGAAAAATCACCCATAATGCAGCAAAATATTTCGACAAAAGATGACAGTTGTTTATTTGTGGATAAACTTGTCCACATTATTTCCTCTCTTGAATCAATCTTTTGTCTTTTTATAAACAAAAAGAACACAGCTTATCCACCGTGCGATGTGGATAAGCGGCAGATTGTTCACCCGCCGAGTTCATGATAGAGTGATATACAGAATTTGAAATTGCGAGAGGAGGCATCCGGAAACGGAGCAGCGATGGAAAATATTCCCGACGATTTGCTGATTGAATCCTATCTTAAAGCGCGTCAATATAAACTCAACGATGAATTTATTCACTTAATTGAAGATGAAATGAGGCGTCGAAACCTGACTGTCAGCCATGCACGATAAATAAATGACCGAGAGACGCATTTTCTTCACCAAGCGGACAGACACGGGACGGGGCAAGTGCCCATAAACTAGAAGACAGTAGTGAGTCTTGATTCTCCAAGAGGAGTGATTTCCATGCTATCACTTATCGGCGGGCTGTCTTATCTGTTTAAACAAGTCCTGCTGCTTGTCTCCTATGTGAAAAACAATGCGTTCCCACAACCTTTGTCTGAGGAAGAGGAGCGACAATGTCTGGAACGAATGGCGCAAGGTGATCAGGCCGCACGAGACAAACTTATTGAGCATAATTTGCGCCTTGTTGCTCATATCGTGAAGAAATTCGAAAATACTCGGGAAGAGTCGGATGATTTGATTTCTATTGGCACCATTGGTCTGATCAAAGCGATTGAGAATTATTCGACTGGACGGGGAACGAAGCTGGCCACCTTTGCCGCCCGGTGTATTGAAAACGAGATTCTGATGCATTTCCGAAGCTTGAAAAAGACGCGCAAAGACGTGTCACTGAATGATCCCATCGGTCAGGATAAGGAAGGAAATGCCATTGCCTTAATCGACATATTAAAATCGGCAAATAAGGACGTCGGCGATGAAATCTCACTGACTGAGGATATACGAAAAATCCGCCATTCTTTGCATGTCCTCGATCCGCGGGAAACGGAAGTCATTGTTGATCGATATGGGCTGAATAACAAGGATGAATTGACTCAGCGTGAAATCGCTAAGAAGCTGGATATTTCAAGAAGCTATGTATCACGTATTGAAAAACGGGCATTAATGAAAATCTATAATGAATTACGCCGAAAATCGGATGGCTAATCCGGTTTCTTTTTTTTCCTATTTCCAAGAAATTACGTTACACTTAAGCTGTGATTAGAAAGGACAAGCACGATTTGGTTGGGAGGCAGTCTTTGGTCATGAGCGACAGAAAGTCATTAAAAACTGTTCATTTAATTGTCGAAGGCCGCGTTCAGGCCGTTGGTTTCCGCTTCTTCACACAGCAAACAGCGGCGCAGCTGGCAATCAACGGTTGGGTACGCAATCGCAGTGACGGCTCTGTAGAAGTAAAAGCTGAAGGCCCGCAGGACAGCATTGATCAATTTATCACGCTGTTAAAGAAGGGCAATCGTTTTGCCAAAGTCCGCAGTATTTCGGTTTATATTGCCGATTATCCCGAGCATTTCTCGAGCTTTGACATCCTCAGTTCGATAGAATAGTACTGTAGATAACTTTAGAGGAATTGGAGGCATTTAATCATGTATGATCTTGCCATAATTGGCGGCGGACCAGCCGGTCAAAGCGCTGCCTTATTTGCCAGTAAAGCAGGTTTATCCACTCTGCTGCTGGATAATGAAAAAGGGCTGACCCAGCGTGCACTGCTGAAAAATCATTACGGCGTCTTTGAAGCAAGCGGTGCCGAGCTTGTTGCCACTGGGCGCAGGCAAATTGAGCGTTTTGGCACAATCATTCAAAAAGCGCAGATTACAGGCATTGAGCCGTCAGATGGAGGCTTTCTCATTCATTCCGAGCAAGGTGAGACTTTCACTGCCCAACAAATTATCCTCGCCACAGGCGCGAATGCTGCACTTGCCCAGTCGATCGGCGTGACGACAGCAGCCGGTAAGGAAAAGTATGTGAAAACCGTCATTGAAGTCGATGGCGCGGGTCATACAAACCTGCCTGGTATTTGGGCCGCAGGTGTGGCCGCAGGTGTCAGCGTGCATACGATTGTGACGAGCGGCGATGGGGCGAGAGTGGCCATCAATCTCATCAGTGAAAAGCAAGGCGCGCGTTATACAGATCATGATAAACTGGAAAACAGCTGATCCCCGCAGCCCAAACAAGAGGGTTCCGCAAGCCGCGGAACCCTCTTGTTTTTTATTCTATTTTCTAATCTTATCGCCTAGCGCTATAATTTTTGGTTTAGAGAAGACATGCGCCAATAGCATAGCACTGCCAAGCTGCTGAACGCGAAGCTAGCATATGTCAGCAACAGCACTTTTTCAGGGAAGATAGCAAATTTGGGAATCATTGATCCCGCATACAGAAAGGCACTGATATACAAATTAAGAAAGCCGATTCGCCGATAGTCTTGTATTTTCTCAACAAGTCGCTTCTGTTCTTCACCCAACAGCGATCCCTCCGTTCAATAGACTCTACTCTATCATGGTTGAACGGGAATATCTAAGGTAGTTTATGGAAGCCCGTGCTGCTGAAAATAGTTCTCGCTTAGTTAGTCGACCGCCAGTGCCTGCGCCAAATCCGCAACAAGATCATCTCCATCTTCAATACCAACTGACAGACGAACTAAGCCATCGGTGATACCGAGTGCGTCTCGGCGGTCCTTTGGAATTGACGCGTGCGTCATCTGCGCCGGGATCGAAATCAGACTCTCGACAGCGCCAAGGCTTTCAGCCAACGTGAAATAGCGTGTCTTCTGCAGCACTCGATCGGCGGCTTCCCGGCTGCCAACATCGAAACTGATCATGCCGCCGAATCCTGACGCCTGCTGAGCCGCCAGTTCGTGTCCGGGATGGGTTGCCAGTCCCGGATAATACACTTTCTGCACATGCGGATGGTGTACAAGAAAATCAGCAACCAACTGCGCGTTCTTTTCAATTTGCTCCATCCGCAGCGCCAGCGTCCGCACGCCGCGAATGAGCAGCCACGCATCCTGCGGTCCGGGAACAGCCCCGACCGAATTCTGGATAAACCCAACCCGCTCGGCAAGCTCACGCGACGCCACAGCCACAAGCCCGCCAACCACATCGCTGTGTCCGCCGATATATTTCGTTGCGCTGTGAAGGACAACGTCGGCACCAAGCTGCAGCGGATGCTGCCAATAGGGCGTAGCGAATGTATTATCAACGATCAGCAGCAAGCCATGCGCATGGGCGAATTCAGCAGTCTTTTTAATATCTGTGATTTTGAGCAGCGGGTTGGTTGGCGTCTCCAAATAAATCGCTTTCGTCTGCGGTTTAATCGCTCGCTCAATCTGCCGCTGATCACTCGTGTCGATGAAATTAGCCGCTATGTCAAACCGTTTGAAGACTTTATCGAGTACGCGGAATGTGCCGCCGTAGACGTCATCCGTCACAATCAGATGATCACCGCTGCTGAGTAACATGACGGCCGCGGAAATCGCTGCCATTCCTGAACCAAAAGCAAACCCCGCATAGGCGAATTCCAGCTCTTTAATTAATTCTTCAAGCGCGTGGCGCGTCGGATTGGCCGTACGTGAATAGTCATAGCCCTTCGTTACTCCAACGGCCTCTTGTTTATACGTACTCGTTTGATAAATTGGCACAGTGACACTGCCAGTCAGCGGATCACCCGTAATTCCCGCATGAATCACTTTCGTTTTTGGCTTCATTTTATCTTTGCCTCCTTTATCTCTGTATCTGTGTCATAGATGCCTTGACTGAGGTAGCGTTCACTTGAATCCGGAAAAAGAACAACAATTGTCGTTCCCGGTTTGGCGGTACTTGCTTCATCCAATGCGGCATGCAGCGCGGCGCCTGATGAACTGCCAATCAGCAAGCCTTCTTTTATGGCAGCCTCGCTCACTCGCCGAAAAGCTTCACGGTCCGAAATTGTATAAATTGCATCGAAATAGTTGGTTTTAACGAACGAAGGAATGAATTCCATGCCAATGCCCTCTGTCCGATGTGCAGCCGGCGCGCCGCCATTTAAAATCGAACCAACCGGCTCAACAACGACCGTACGAATGCTAGCATTCTTTTTCTTCAAATAATCTGCCGTACCCGTGAACGTCCCGCCGGAACCCGCCCCGGCGACGAACACATCAACCGCCCCGTTCAAGTCCTTCCAGATTTCCGGTCCAAGCGACTCAAAATAAGCTTCAGGATTCAGTTCATTGGCAAACTGATTCGGTACATAGCTGTCCGGAATAGCTGCGGCTAAAGCGCGGGCTTTAGCGACAGCGCCAGCCATTCCGAGTTCAGACGGCGTCTGTACGATGCGTGCGCCCAGTGCGCGCATTAATTGCTGTTTCTCCATGCTAAATTTGGCAGGTACGCAGAAGATGACGCGGAGTCCCCTGCCGACTGCGGCAAGGGCAATGCCTATCCCCGTATTCCCCGCGGTCGGTTCAATAAGTGTACCGCCTTTTTTCAATTTGCCAGTAGCTAATGCAGCCGTCACAAACTTCTCACCGAGACGATCTTTGACACTTCCACCGGGGTTAAGATATTCGAGTTTCGCATAAAGTCGCACGCCTTTGGGGAGTGGAAACGCATGAAGAGCGACAAGCGGTGTCCCGCCAACGAGTTCATGAACATTTTCGTATAATGTCATGAAATGATGCCTCCTGTTTCTGATTCGTTTTTGCGAGCGGTACCAATCTATAGCTCAGCCGCAACAGACGGCCGCTGCCGAAAGGTGATCATTGCGCACCCGTAAACTATCATATGTGATCAGGCAATCATGAGGTGCCGCTTTCTTTGCGTTCATAATGACTTAAGACTCCTTTATCCGTTTGATAAGTGCGAGTACAAATTCAGCCGAATGCACGGCGGCTTGCTCAAGAAACTGTTCGAATGACACTTCCGATTGTTTTCCAGCCACGTCAGAAAGGGCGCGAACAATTAGAAAAGGAACGCCAAATCGATAACATGTCTGAGCAATCGCTGCGGCTTCCATTTCCACCGTCAGCATCTCCGGAAACAGCTGTTTGAGCGCTTCAATTCGTTTCGGGTCAGCCATAAATGAATCGCCGCTGCCGATCGCGCCGAGCCGTACGTGGTGATCGCCGGCCATTTTCTCGGCGATTTCCGCCGCCAACGTGACGAGCCTTGTCTCCGGCTCGTAAAATGCCGGCATACCGGGCACTTGGCCGGGTGCATAGTGAAAAGCCGTTGCATCGACGTCGTGATGAAAGACCTTCGTCGAAAGGACAACGTCGCCAATTTCGAGCGAGGAATCCATTCCGCCAGCCGATCCGGTGTTAATGACAGCATCCGGATGGTAGCGATCGATCAGCAAGGTGGTGCCGATCGCCGCATTAACTTTGCCAATTCCTGATTGAAGCAGCACAACATCCACACCTTCTAGCTTACCGCTGAAGAAATGGCAGCCACCTGCCTCTGTCTCGCGCTTATCTTCTAACCGCCCCTTTAAAAGGTTCGTCTCTTCTTCCATCGCACCAATCAATCCTAATTTCATTCGTCACAAGCCTCCGTCGTCGTCTATTTCCTGGATGATTAATGTCTGGTCTCTTTTTCCGCAACAATCAGCCAGACAAAATGATTCAATTGCTTAAAATAAGGGATAAATTGATTTTTGCGGAAGAGTTGATACAGTTCACTGCGGAGTGGATAATATTCCGTCTGCAAATCTTTCAATAATCCCCAATACTGCTTGGTGCGCGCTTGAAGGATGATCTTTCGCTTCGTCAGCGCATTGTCAAACAGCGTATCTGCAAAAACTATTCTACCATGATCAGGCAGTAATTGCTGATACAGATGCAGAGCTTGATCCTTCTCTTCATTTGTCAAATGGTGAAAGGCGAAGCTGCTGACGATCGTTTCAATCGGTTCTGCCGGACGCGGGAAGTCGAGAAAATCACCGTCGATAATTGGCAGCGACGTGATTTTGCGCAGCGCCTGTTCACGCATCTTAGCTGAGGGCTCAACACCGTAGACAGTTAATCCTTTTTCCAGTAATTTGAGCGTTAAATTGCCCGTCCCAGTGCCAAATTCCAAGACCGTGCCATGGGCATGATCGGCAACCGCCGTCAATATCTGCTCATAATTGGCAAACACCGCACGATATTCCAAGCTTTCCCCGGACACAGATTGATCGTAAGAATCTGCCCATTTATCAAACGCTTCTATGAATTCACGTCCCAATATGATCACTCCTATTCAATCGCTCGCTTACAGAATCTATATTTCATATTATATTGGTATGATTAATTGGTTATGTGGTAACAAAATAGCATATATTTGGGCGAATGGCAAATATTTTATATAATGGACACGAATTACCGATAGTCAATTTTTTAAAATGGATAAATTTAAGTCGTATTTTTCAGATCATTCTTCTATAATCATGCTAATCAATCTGTTTCAGCCAATGCGTCTGTCCGAGTAGTCCTTGCTTTATCGTTTGCTAATTCATTGGAGGGCATTTCATGGCAACTAACAAGAAATTGAGCCGTAAAGAAAAGGAAGAGGCCATTCTCGCCAGAGTCTACGATTTGATTCTTGATGAGGAAATACAGGAAGACGAGCGAAGCGTGTTCATAGCGTTTAAGAATGATGTTGGAGCAGGCAAAGATTTTGAACGATACCTCATGTATTTAGCTGAAAGTCTGCGACAGATCGCCGTCAGTCGGCTAAAGGATCAAACTAAGCTAAGCCCCCAAGTTGGTGAATTCTATTTGGAAATTTCCGACACAGGCTTACGTAGCAGAAATCTGGCCAACGGAATCGCAAGTTCAGCAATCACTTTTCATTAATAAACTAACCTTTTTGTCGATGAACCGCTCTGATAGTTTTTCTAGCGTAGTAGAAAAGGATGTCTGCAGCGTCATGCACTGTGGACATCCTTTTTTTCTTATGCGTTTATGAAACGATAAAGATTTCGGCGGGACTAAGTATATCAAAAATCAAGGCTTCTGGACACTGTCTGCCTGCCATTTGCCGCCTTTATACGTCAAGTGAACGACATACACAGAATTAGATGATGATTTTGGCGCGACCCGGGCCAGTGACATATTCGGTGATCCGCCATTGCCAAGCCAGAGTATCGTCATTTGACTGACAGAAATGCCGGTTGCGCTGGAGATCGCCGCAACCTGCGCATTCCAGTCGGCCGTCCCCTGATCGTAAGACGCTTGGTGATCCGCATCCGACACAGAACTGCTCGATGCTTCTGAACTGCTGCTCGCGTCATTGGAGACTTCTCCAGAATCTTGTTTGGAATGAGTTGTCTTCTTCGACTGCGTTTTTTCCACCTGCTGTTTACTCGATGTGCCGGCTGACGCGCTAGAATTAGATGACGATGCCCGAAAAACCGTGATCAAAATAAAACAGCCGACCACTAGAATCAACACAGAAACAATGCCGATAATCCAGTTTAACACGCGATCGGTGCGGCTCTTGCGGTTGTCAACGCGGGACAGCCCATCCCCTCTATGATTCCTCATTAAGAATGATCCTCCTCATCGATAAAACACGGCCATTGCAGATAGACTCGCCGCGTCGTCTGACCGTCTAGAAAATATATGCTTTGAAAATTATAACAGATGTCTCGAATTATGCCTATAATATTATTCGCTGCAGATTAAAGTTATTGTCTGTCCCCGTGCGTACAGCTAGCCTCTGCCCATGCAGAAACAGCGCAACCAAACAGCGCCGTCAACAGACGGGGAGGTTGCGCTTCATTTCATCTCTTTTGTTAAACTGCCGATTCGATCATAAACGAAAGTCTGTGAGTATTCTTTTTATTCGACCTTCAGAATCTTCACACGAATATCACCGCCAGGCGTTGTGACACTCACTTCTTCGCCGACAGAAAGACCAATCAGCCCTTTGGCCATTGGTGAATCATTGGAAATTTTCCCGGCAAACGGATCGGATTCCGCACTGCCGACGATCTGATACGTTTCTTCATCACCGTCTGGTAATTCTTTGAATGTTACTGATTTACCGATTTTGACAACGTCCGTTGTTTCGTCATCTTCAATAATGACTGAATTACGAATCATCTGTTCCAGTTGAAGCACGCGCGCTTCAACAAAGGCTTGCTCGTCCTTCGCCGCATCGTATTCCGAGTTTTCAGAGAGATCGCCGAATCCGCGGGCGATCTTAATTCGTTCTACAACTTCTTTCCGTTTCTCCGTTTTCAAATAGACTAATTCTTGTTCTAGTTTTTCTTTACCTTCTGCCGTCATATAATGAAGCTTTTCTGACATTTCGTGTCACACTCCTGTTCATAGCCTTAATAATCGATATAGTTTAGAAAAGTCAAATGATGTTTAGTTTCCACAGACGAGACGCCTGCGCTCAATCCGCAAAGCGCTCGCTTGCTTCGAGAACCGTACGGATCTTCGTCGCCATTAAGTCTATGGCTACTGTATTTTTGCCGCCCTCGGGAATAATAATATCGGCATAGCGTTTCGTTGGCTCAACGAACTGCAGATGCATCGGCCGAACCGCGGTTAAATACTGATTGATCACCGACTCCACACTTCGCCCACGCTCCTGAGTGTCACGGAGGAGCCGGCGGATAATGCGCAAATCCGCATCCGTATCCACAAACACTTTGATATCCATCAAATCGCGGAGACGCTCATCTTCCAGAATCAAAATTCCTTCTAAGATGATCACGTCCTTAGGCTCGACGGGTACAATTTTATCAGATCTCGTGTGCACTGTATAGTCATACACCGGTTTTTCTATCGGATGGAAATGGATTAACTCACTGATCTGTTCAATCAGTAAATCTGTATCAAAGGCGAGCGGATGATCATAGTTGGTCAACAAGCGCTCCTCAAACGGCTTTTCATCTTGCGCCTTATAATAGGCGTCCTGCTGAATAACCGCAATTGATTTGTCTGGAAAGCTGCGATAAATTTCCCGTGTGACCGTGGTCTTACCGGAGCCCGATCCACCGGCCACACCAATCACTATCGGTTTCCTTGTCGTCATGACTGCGCCTGCTCCTCTCGATCAGATTTTCTTGTGCTGACGGCTAAACCGTCACCAATCGTTAGAAAAACAGTGTCAAACTCTTTCTGAGCAGCCAAAAAATGATTATAATCATCCACTTTATGTACAAGACGGTTCAATTGCTTCTTCTTCACGCTGTCAATATCATAAACAAGACCATGAAACAAAATATTATCCGTTAAAATGATACCGCCGGGACGAAGAAATGGTTTATAGTCGTTAAACAATTTCTCATACTGCGCTTTCGCTGCGTCAATTAAAATCAAATCGTAAGGCGCGCCCGTTTGCACTGCTTCCGGCGGCATCGTCGCGTCACCGGAAACAACGTGAATAGATGAAGCAAAGCCCATCTGCCTGATATTTTCCTCTGCTTCAGCTATCATCTGTGCCTCCCGCTCCACCGTTGTAATCTCAGCCAATGGACCGGCTGCAAGACGCATACGTATCGCTGAATAACCTATCGCCGTGCCCAATTCAAGAATTTGCTTAGCTCCTGTCCAATGAATCAATTGCTGTACAAAGGCCATCGCCGAAGGCTGCATAATCGGAATATAAATCGCTTTCGCTTTCGCTTCCATTTCCTGCAGCCTTTTGTTCTCGGACGGCGAAAACGCAGCTGCGTAGGCGGACAATTTTTCAAAATCAATCAATCGATGTCTCCCTTTCCCTTCCTGTGAATCATTGCTTGGACCATTCTCCTTGATACTTCTGCACGATTTTCTGATGAGCAGCATACGTATCGGAATAATAAATCTTGCCATTTGGGCGGGCATAGAAAAACAGAGCTTTCGTTTGTATCGGATTCAGAACAGCCTTAATCGCATCAAGCGCCGGGCT
Organism: Sporolactobacillus sp.; assembly: GCA_047718535.1. GTDB lineage: Bacteria > Bacillota > Bacilli > Bacillales > Sporolactobacillaceae > Sporolactobacillus. The sequence continues at coordinate 56,294 of JBDNRH010000004.1, read as the reverse complement.
GCCAATTGGCCCAACAGGTAATCCACTTACTTTATAAGTATTATAAGGGTTCGCTTTCATATAATCCTTGCGGAAGTCATGATGAGAATACGCCTCCACCTGCTTTTGCTCGCCATAAGCAACTGAAGGATCTGTCTGCAGCCGCATTCCCTTTTTCAGGCGATTATAAAGAACACCGGCAATCAAGCGCCGATCCTTTGTAGCCGGCGCTTCCTGCTCAATCATCGAGGCCATCGTCAGAATGCGATGCACCGACCCGAGTGAATTGCTGGCAATCTGCTTTGCCAACGGCTGCAGATTTTCCCCGGTTTGCTCAAGCATCGGATCGATCACCTCTTCCAGCGTCAATGGCTTCTTCCCTTTGCGATACGTATACGTACCGGGCGCCAAATAACCTTCCAGCGGGTAGCGAATGCCTTTCGTCAGTATGACCGGCTTCAGGAACGAATAACGGCCAATAAAATGCGCGTTAATATAGGTGCGGCTGGCCAATTGCTGCAAAACTTTCTGTTTACTGATCCCTGTCACTTCGGCAATCTTAGGTGCAAGATCGGCTACCCACATGCCTTGACGCACATCGATAACAACGGCCACGCTGCGATGTTTCCCATGACTCAAATCGTCCAATAGCTGACCGACAGACTGTGAGCGGTCAAATGTATACGTTCCCGAGCGATAGTTATTGACATGATTCCAGCGCGCATAGAATTTAAACGCCCAAGCGCTGCGAATCAAATTCTTTTTTTCCAATTGCTGACCGATGGCGCCGATTGTCGCACCGTTCTGAATGGTCACTGTAACTGGTCGGTGATTACTTGACTGCACCGGTTGCAGCTGACTGAAATAATAGTTCGTAAAACCCCAAGCTCCAAGTGCAGCCAAAACAATCAGAGCCGCAATGACGAGGGCCGTAAGACGCCAGCGGCGATTTATTTTTTTCAAATGAGACGCTCCCTTCACAGAAGTACCTCAACATTATACACTAAGTCATTCCATGATCCGCTTTTTTTCGCGAATTTTTGCCCCGTATGGATCGATTCGCTGAAGTTCCTCTCTATTTTCTCAATGTATTAGAAAAACTTGGCGAAGCCAAGTCCGCAGGCAACGGCTGAGCTTTAGTTTTTCTTATACTTAGTCCCGATGCAATCTATATACTTTCTCAATGTGTAAAAGAAAAAGCCCTGTGTCTGGGCTCTTTCTATTTATTCTTCTTCTTCACTGAATGTGTTGATCATTTCTTCAACGATTTCCCACTCTTCATCTGAATCGATCGGGAAGAGCTTAAAGTCTTCGTCGCTCTCGCCTTCCTCATAGCGAAAAGCGAAAACCTCATCTTCGTCTTCATCAGTGTCTTCGTCGGACTGATCGGCAACAGGCTGACAGACGACGTAGGATTTCCCCGTTTCTGGAACATCGAAATAGAAAAGGATGTCGAAAAGATTCTCCTCACCGTCCATCGGAATCACAATACGTTCCTGTTCTTCCTCGCTCGGTAAAATAATTGGGTAATGATTGTGTTCACTCATCTCTTTTTTGCTCCAATCGTTGTTTATCAAGATAGCTTTGCAGAATCAGCACTGCCGCTTCTTTATCAATAACCTGTTTTCTCTTCCGGCGGCTGACATCAGCGGCTATCAAAATGCGCTCGGCCGCAGCTGTTGTCAGCCGCTCATCCCACATCGTCACAGGCAGCCCGCTCTTACGCCGCAGGCTCTTGGCAAATCCTCGTGAGGCAGCAGCACGTGCCGACTCACTGCCGATTAAGTCGCGCGGCAAGCCCACGACCAACTGCGTAACCTCGTAATCGGCAATTAGTTGAAGCAGCCGTTCAAACAGCAAATCTTTGCGATGTTCCGTATACCGCACCGTCTCAATTCCCTGTGCGGTCACACTCAGTGGATCACTGACTGCGACACCGACTGTGACCGAGCCAAAATCAAGACCCATCGTTCTCATTCTTTATCCCACTTTTTCCGCAAATAATAGGTAACCAATTCTTCAATAATCTCGTCCCGCTCGATGCGCCGAATTAATTTTCGGGCCTCCTGATACCGGGGGATGTATGCCGGATCACCGGAAATAAGGTAACCAACAATTTGATTGATCGGATTATATCCTTTTTCTTCAAGTGCATCGAAAACTTGAAACAAGACCTCGCGGACATTATCCCTGTCTGGATCACCGAAGTTAAACTTCATTGTTTTATCCATGTGCACCCTCATCCCCCAATATGCCCAGTATCCAGCCGTTCAAAACCGCCATTTCTTGCAGATTAATCAACAACCGCTTGCTCAATCAGCCCAGCAACGCTTTCCAACGCCATACCAATTTTATCCGGCAGGCGGCCGCCTGCTTGAGCCATATCGGCGCGGCCGCCTCCGCCTCCGCCGCAGAGTGCAGCCACCTGCTTGACAATTTTGCCAGCATGAAAGCCCTTCTTAATTAGATCCGCGGTGACACCCGCTACAAATTGCACCTTCTCACCATCGCTGGACGCAAGCACAACAACCAATGAGTCGAAATGGTTTTTCAACCCATCCATCATATTCCTTAGTTGGTTCATATCCATTGTATCAACTTTTGCAGCAATATAGGGCACGCCATTTATATTTTTTACGGCATTCTCCAATTCATTGCTCTTGGCATGACTGAGCTTGGCGATCAGCGACTCATTGTCTTTCTCAAGACTGCGAATCTGCTGCTGCAGTCCGTCAACTCGTTCAGTCAATTGATCAGGTGTCACCTTTAGCACATGACTTAGTGCGTGCAGCTCCTGTTTATCCTCACGCAGCTTTTCATAGGCGCGCTGGCCGGTCAGCGCCTCGATGCGCCGTGTGCCCGCACCAATGCTGCTCTCAGAAATAATCGTGAACACGCCGATTTCCGATGTATTGCGTACATGGCAACCGCCGCATAATTCAAGACTATATGTACCGCTTTTGACAAGCCGCACAATTTTACCATATTTCTCACCAAACAATGCCATTGCACCGAGTGCTTTTGCTTCATCAAGCGGCATCTCAGTCGTTGTCACAGGCAGTTCGTCCCAAATCTTCTCATTGACGATCTGCTCCACTTGCGCCAGTTCTTCGGCTGTAACTTGTCCATAGTGAGAGAAATCAAAACGCAGACGGTCTGGAGAAACAAAAGAACCCGCCTGATTGACATGCTTGCCAAGCACATCCTTAAGTGCCTGATGAAGCAGATGGGTCGCTGTATGATTCTTCTGAGCCGCGCGCCGCGCATGTTGATCGATTGTTGCCGTCAGCTGATCGCCGACGTGGACAGTACCTGATACGACATGACACGTATGCAAATTCTGACCGTTTGGCGCTTTCTGGACGTCCTGTACATGCAGCACTGTACTGCCGTTCGCCAACTGTCCTTTATCTGCGACCTGACCGCCGCTTTCCGCATAGAAAGGTGTGCGATCGAGCATTAGACGAACGTCTTCACCAGCCGTCGCCTGCTCGACAGCGGCGTCTTCCTGGATAATTGCGATAATTCGTGCGTCATCCACAGTAAACTGCGTATAGCCGACAAATTGACTTTTTTCCGTAATATTACGCAGTGTGTCACTCTGCACCTGCATTGATTTCTGATTGCGTCGTGCCGCGCGAGCCCGCGTCCGCTGCGCATTCAATTCCTCCTCAAAACCTTGCTGATCAATCGCCAGCCCTTCAGCCTGTGCAAATTCCTCCGTCAGCTCGACTGGAAAGCCGAAAGTATCATATAATTTGAACACATCGCTGCCTGAGAGCCGTTTGGTACCCGCCGCATGTGCCGCTTCAATCTGCTCTTTAAGAATTGCCAACCCTTCATGAATCGTCTCCTGAAAGCGTTCTTCCTCTGCGCGAATAACCTTTGCAACGAATTCGGCTTTTATCAGCACTTCCGGATAATAATCACGCATGATGGTGCCAACAATAGGAGCGAGCGCATAGAGAAACGGTTTATTCAAGCCGATGTCCATCGCATAGCGTACCGCACGGCGAATCAGCCGACGAAGTACATACCCGCGTCCTTCATTAGAAGGCAGTGCGCCATCCGCGATCGCAAAAGTAACCGTGCGTGCATGGTCGGCAATTACTTTAAATGCCGTATTGGCTTCCCCTTTTTTATACGTTGCTCCCGATAGTTCTTCAATTTTATGAATAATGGGTAAGAACAGATCGGTATCAAAATTCGTCTCCGCATCCTGCAGGACACTGACCACCCGCTCAAGCCCCATGCCCGTATCAATATTTTTCTTTGGAAGCGGCGTATGCGTGCCGTCGGGATTGTGATTAAACTGCGAGAACACGAGATTCCAGATCTCCAAATAACGTTCATTCTCACCGCCCGGATAAAGTTCTGGATCATTGGGATCATCGCCAAACTGCGGCCCGCGATCATAGAAAATTTCCGTATTCGGACCGCTTGGCCCTTCGCCGATGTCCCAGAAATTATGCTCCAGCTTGATAATTCTGCTGTCCGGCAGCCCGATCAGACGATGCCACAGGTCATAGGCTTCATCGTCTTCGGGATGAATGGTCACAGATAGCTTGCTCGGTTCAAAAGCAATCCACTCCGGACTCGTGAGAAATTCCCAAGCCCATGTAATGGCCTCTTTTTTGAAATAATCACCAATTGAGAAATTGCCGAGCATTTCAAAAAATGTATGATGGCGGGCAGTATAACCGACATTTTCAATATCATTCGTGCGAATCGCCTTCTGCGCGTTGCAAATTCGCGGATTCGGTGAAACGACGCGGCCGTCAAAATACTTCTTCAATGTCGCGACACCGCTGTTAATCCATAGAAGCGATGGATCATCGACAGGAATGAGCGACGCGCTTGGCTCCACCGAATGGCCCTTCCCCTTGAAAAAATCCAAAAACATTTGCCTAACCTCAGCAGAACTGAGCTGTTTCATCATCTAAACCCCCACTCAATTTACAAAGCACTCATCATATCATCAAACTTGCAGACAGGCGAATTGCCGAGAAAATAGGCAATAAGTATGCACACGCTCAGACAGCAAAAAATGCTTTCATCCTATCCACACGAAAGGACGAAAGCATCCTGCCTGAACACCGCTTGTTTAGCCGCACAACGACGAGGCAATTTCAATCGCCGTAGCCTTAATCCGCTGGGACTATCGGCCAGAAAACTGCGTTCCTGTCCGTCTCTCCCGTTTCTGCTATTCTTTTCGTCTCGGTTTCGTAATTCTGCCGTTATTATAGTTGAGTTGTCCCTTATTTGTCAATTCTTGGCGGTATTGACGCCACTGGACAATACAGATACGAATGACGATGAAACATGGGATCGCCAGCAGCATGCCAATAATTCCTGCAAGCTCACCGCCAATGCCTAGCGAAAGCATGATATAGAGTGGATGAATGGCCACACTTTTGCCAACGACAAGCGGTTCAACCACATTGCTCTCTAGAAATTGAATCACGAGGATCAACAATACCACGCCAAGCACTGTGTAGACGGACTGCGTCGCAGCGATCAGGACCGCTGGTGCTGCGCCGATGAACGGTCCGAAATAAGGAATAAGATCAGTAATTCCAATAAAGAAGCCGAAAACAATCGGATACGGAATTTTCAATAGCCAAAGTCCGAGCGCACCCATGCATGCGAGAATGCCACAAACCGTCAATTGTCCCCGGACATAATTTCCGATTGAAGTATCCATTTGCTTGCCTAATCTCGCTGCTCCCTCGCGCCAGCGCGCAGGAATGAGATGGAGCAGACCGCGCAGAATGCTGTCCGCATCTTTCAGAAAATAAAAGGTAAGAAATGGGATAATAATCAAGGTGAACAGCGACTGAATAAAGCCCGTACACCAATCTATGATTTGATCCGAGAAAACGGCAAGACTGTGGCGCAGCCGAGCTGCCACCTTTGTCACCTGTTCATGGACCGCTTCAGGCGTCGACCCATAGACATTATCCAGCGAGCTGCGATATATCTTCTCATATTTGGAAAAATGATGATCGAGCCCGCGCAGTTCATGGACGAGCACCGGCACGCCTTTATAAAGGACGAGCGCAATCGCACCAAAAAAAATGAAGTAAATAAGCAGTACTGCCAGCGACCGCTTCATTCCGATGCGCTGCAGACGGGCAACTATTGGGTGCAGCAAATAAGCGATCACAGCGGCAACCGCGAACGGAAACAAAACGCGAATAATAAAACCGCTGATCACGCCTAACATCGGCAGCAGCCGATACAAAAGATAGCCATTCAGAAAGAGCAGCAAACTTACACTTAATAATTTTATCCACTGCAAAGCAGACCATTTGCGCATCGCGAACCCTCCACAGTTAGTCTGCCCATCCCGTGCATCTTTCATCATTCTATTGATTCACAGTCAGAATCCGTTCGCTTTTGCTTTACGCTGCTGCGCGTCAAACAAGTCATCGAGCGAAGTCAGCGTTCCGTCCTCCTCGACTTGATTCATTAATAATTGATCACCCTCCAAAGTCAGTTCGATGCAGCAATTCCAGCAATAGAACTGATTGGCACTGATTTTTCCGATATTTTTACTGGCACAATTCGGGCAATGCATGCGATACACCTCGTTATCTTTTCTAATCGTCATTCCATGATTGCCCGAATCTATAATGATTTATACATCGTTATTTTAGGGCAGACTTATTCAGCGATTAGGCGCCGCTACTCTGTAGACAAACGCCACTACTCTGTTGGGAAACGCGCTACTCTGCAGACAAAGACTGCTACTCTGTAGATAAACGCCGCTACTCTGTTGGGAAACGCTCCTACTCTGTTGACAAACGCGCCTACTCTGCAGACAAATGCCGCTACTCTGTTGACAAATGCCACTACTCGGCAGACAAACGCTGCTACTCTGTAGACAAACCGGCCTACTCTGTAGACAAATGCCGCTACTCTGTAGACAAATGCCGCTACTCTGTAGACAAACCGGCCTACTCTGTAGACAAATCCGCTACTCTGTAGACAAACCGGTCTACTCTGTAGTTAAACGCCGCTACTCTGTAGACAAATCCGCTACTCTGTAGACAAACAGGCCTACTCTGTAGTTAAACGCCGCTACTCTGTAGACAAACCGGCCTACTCTGTAGTTAAACGCCGCTACTCATTCGAATCATAAACGACAGTTGTTTTTGAAGAAAAGGTGCCCTCATGGAGGGCACCTTTTCTTCATTGTACGCTAAGCTCAGTTAATTGAGCTAGAACTTCTGTCAGTCTATCATGGGCGTCTCCAGTTTCTCCTTCAAATATTTGCAGCGTGCGCGCCACCGACTGCGCCATTTGTTCCTGATAATAATGCTTAATCTGCGCCACCGCCTCGCCCAGCTGCTGGTGATAATGGGCCGCGCACTCCGTCCTGTTCTCTTCCAAAATAGCTGTGACTTGCGGTTCAAGCCAATCTTCCAGTGCTGCCCGCATCCGCGCTGCACCATCATTCTCAAAAAATTGTTTCGTATTTTTGTAAATTTTCAAGGCTGCCGGCCGTGTGACACTATCGTTTTCCTTAAGATGGCGCGTAATGCGTGGACTTGCGACTTGCATTTGCTGCGCGATCGCCGTGAGTGAGAGCCCCTCGTTAGCACACAAAGCGCTGCAGCGCGCGCTGAGATCAGCGCATTCTTTCTTAAGCTGCGCCTCACAGCGCAAAAAAGTCGCGCGGCATTCCTGATCAAAATCGAATGAAAGAAAATCCAGCCATTCCTTCAAGCTCTGATGCAAAATTGTTTGCGGCGACTGCGCGCGTTCAAAGAAAACGGATGGATTGAAGTATTGCGCAAATTCATCGTGCGCCCGCTGCATGAGCCGCTTTTTCATATAGAAAAACCATTCGTCAATATGCTGCGCAAGCTCACGCGGGTTGGTCGGCAAATCGCGCAGCGCGTCGTGAAGCGCGCGTTTTTGCTCATGTAACTCGGCCACCCGACGCTCCTTTTCCGCCCCTTCCAGCTGTAGATCACTGAGTAAGTCACGAATTTGATTGGCAGCCTGCCAGATCAACGCTAGACCCGATGCTACTACTTGCTGCTGCAGCGAATCCTCAGTGAAAATTTTCCAATCCTCTAGGAACGCTGGGAACCCTGTGGCCGCCGTGAGCACCGCACCCTTCTGAAGCTCCTGCAATGCGTGTTTACTCGACACCCCGTACAATTTCGGTTGACGCACCCCACGCGTCAGCAGCTGCTCCCGCACATAATCCAGTACCGCCCCGCGTTCCGCCTCATTTTGCGCCAAATCAATCGCATTAATAATAAAAAACATCTTGTCGATGGTGAACAGACCCTTGACTCTGCCGAGCTGAATCAAGAATTCACTGTCGGCTTGGGAAAAAGCGTGATTGAAATAGGTCAGAAAAAGAATCGCATCTGCATGCTTGATCCATTGAAAAGCGACCTCCGTATGCCGTGCATAGACAGAATTTGATCCAGGAGTGTCGACAAGCACAGCACCTTGCCGTGTAAATGGACAATCAAAATACATCGTCACATTGTCAATCAGGCAGGCGATATGCTCGTCCGCAATTTTTTGCCTGACCAACTCAAGCGCCATCTCTTCAACCGTTCCCCAATTGAGCTTTGCGGAGCCAATAGCTTCAGAAAGTGTCTGCAAATACGCGAGCTGCGGCGTCCACTTCAGCTCTGGATAGGCCGGTTTGAGTTTAGTGACCAAAGCCGCCAGTTCGTCAAGCTGAATAATTTGGCAGTCAAAAAAATAAAGAATCTGATTCACCTCATGCAAAAGATCATCCGCCTGTTTCCATTGCACGACAGCACGACCATGGGCATGATCAGCATCCGGGCGCTGAATGCGGTTGATCACGGCTGTCGTCGGATTCGCCGATACCGGCAGCAGTGCCGTGCCGAGCAAGGCATTGGCAAAGGATGATTTTCCCGCACTGAAGGCGCCAAACAACGCAATCGTAAACGTCTTCTGCTGCAGACGCGCGGCCGCCCGAGCAAGTTGCTCCGCCGTTTCCTTGAATCCGGGAAGCGTCTTAAGGCTTGCCGCCGCCTGCTGCAAGGCGCGCGATCCATCGACTTCGGCGTCAGACGCGCGGCCGCGGCCACGTCTGACACGGGCAACGACGGGTTCACTATTCTGCTCGTGGCTCGCTTTCAGCTGTCTATATTTTCGCCGGAACGCATCTAGGCTGATTACCGGTTGGTTTGCTTGTTCACGAACAATCTGCATTAACTCTTCCTGTGCAGCGCCCGACTCAGGCCAGTCACTGGAGCCGGAGAGCATCTCTTCCATAAAATTCGCCGCCTGATCGACTTTTGCTTTTTCCGCGCGGATTGACCGAATGCTTGCTAAACGGCGCTTGTCGCCCGCAAGTTTCGCCTCCACCTCGTCGATCGCTTGCTGACAGACTGCGTGCTGTTTGAGCACCAATGTGTCCAATGTCTGATTGGCTAATTTCAATACACGCTGCTTCGTTCGGCCGGACAGACGCTCCGCATAGTGAAGCAAATAGTCACCGTTCATCGTTACTGAACCGGCTGCGGATTCTTGAATATCCTTCATTAGGTCTGAGGAGGCGAGGCCAGCAAAGGAGACAATGGGCGGTTCAAGCTGCACGGCATTCGCAAGCCGGTTAAATGTATCATTGACTGCCCATTCCAATGTCTGTTCCTGTTTTTGATAGACGCTCATCAGTCGATCAAGCCGCGTCTGCCGTTCGCTCACAATTTTCTTCTGCCGCGTGAACCAGCCCGTTTTAAATTGCGGATCGAGCATCTGAAGATAAGCCGCTGCCGCCTCGCGAACCGTATACGGCGTCAGGATAGCGGATTCGACGACTTGGCTAAGCAGCTTCTCCGCCTTCACCCGCCAATGTATCAGCTCACCTTTCAGCGCCTCCCGTTCCTCTTCCCGCTTCGCCACCGCCTCCTCTGCATCTTGCGCCGCTTGATAATCGGGAACGTGCGTCAATGCGCAGGCGCGCAATTGCTCCTCTAGGCGCGCGTCAAGGAAATGCTGATGCGCGGCGGCCACCTGGCGTAAATCGCGTCGCTCATTAGCCGCACGCGTCTCTTGGTCTAATCCTGAGTTCATCAGATCGCCGATGAAAGCAAGCAACGCATGGTAATCATTGCCCGGCTGCTCCTTCGCTCGCAGAGACAAACAGAAAATCCGAGTCGGTGCTATCCGTCGCTCCGCGAAAGTAGTAGTCACATAGCGAAGAAAATCAGCGAATGTGCCTTCATTGAGGTCATGTTTATCTATCTGATTGATTATTAAATAATAAGGCTTGCGAAGCTGCTGCAGCTTCGACAGAAAGGAATAGTTGACGCTTGAGAGCACGTGATTATAATCGGTGACATAGAAGACCGCATCCGCCATATGCAGCGCTTCCTCGGTCGCCGCCCGATGCCGCGAATCGGTCGAGTCAACACCCGGCGTATCAAGCAGCACCGCACCGCGCGGCAAGCCATTGTCAACCCGCAGATCGATGCGTTGAATCGTTTCCGTATCACGCAGCCAATCTCGGAGTTTCTCAATGGAATAATCGGCAGGGAGGGACAGCTGCTCCCCGGCGCGGGTTTGCAAGAAAGTTGCCGGCGTACCCGACTGAATTCGTACGAGATTACCGCTTGTCGGGATCGGGGTTGCTGGAAGCAGCTGGCTGCCAAGAATTTCGTTCAGGAGGCTGGATTTTCCGGCTGAAAAATGACCGCAGAAAGCGAGAACTGTGTGCTGCTCATCTTTATAGCGCGCATAATAGGCAGCGCAGCGAGATGCAGTTTCCGTGTCGCCGTGTTGTCGGCAAAGTTGATGCAGGCAGGCGAATTGCTTTAACGCAGACAAGTCATTTTCATGAATTTGGGTCATCCCCGGCGCCTCCCATGTTAGCGGTTACATTTTTAAATAAAAACACAAAACCTTTTAAAAGACAGTTTAAAGGAATTGACTCCCATTTGCCAATTATATGATTTAACCGTCTTCTGCTGCTGTTTGCCCGTCCTTTTCGACTGGCAGCTGAGCGGGCGGATCAAGGGCGAGACGCTGCCGCAGCTTCAATGCCAGCTGTGAATGGCGCTGATCGACATCGTTTTGCGCCATCGCCAGCGCAAACGCCTCTTTGTCGCCGCAAATCATCAGATAGTCTTTGCTCCGCGTGATCGCCGTATAAATCAGATTGCGCTTCAGCATCCGGTGATAACCCTTAACTATCGGCAGAATCACAATCGGAAATTCGCTGCCCTGCGCTTTATGAATGGAGCAGCAGTACGCTAACGTCAATTGATTCAAGTCGCGCCGCAAATAGCTGACCTCGGTTCCATCAAAGCTGGCAACGAGGGTATCTTCTTTGTCTGTCGTTTCCTTGGCATAAAGAATCGCCACTACTTCGCCGATATCGCCGTTAAACACGTGTTCATCAGGATTATTGACGAGCTGGAGCACTTTGTCATGAACGCGAAAAACGTGATCACCGAATTTCAATGTCCGTTTTTGTGAACTCGGCGGATTAAATAAGTCTTGGAGCGTCTCGTTCATCTTCTCAATACCCGCATTGCCCCGGTAAATCGGCGCCAGTACTTGAATATCGCGAGCCGCGAACCCTTTTTTCTTCGCACCGCTGGCAATTTGGCAGACGGCATCGACGACTTGCGCCTGACTGCACGGGATGAACCGTCGATCCGACCGCTTTTCCGTAATATCGCGCACATGGCCTTCTTTCATTTCATGCGCTAGCTCAATGATCGAAGAGCCCTCCGCCTGACGAAAAATGTCTGTCAAACGAACGATAGGCAGCGCGTCAGACTGAATTAAATCACTGAGCACTTGGCCGGGCCCAACAGACGGCAATTGATCTTCGTCGCCGACAAAGACGACTTTAATCGTCTCGGGAAGAGACTTCAGCAGTTGATTGGCCAGCCAGATATCGACCATTGACATTTCATCTACGATCAGCAGCAGACCTTCAATCGGATTGTCCTCATCATGGGTATAACTCGCCCCTCCCGTCCAGCCAAGCAGGCGATGAATGGTGACCGCCGGAATACCCGTTGCTTCCTTCATCCGCTTGGCGGCACGACCCGTCGGTGCAACAAGCAGCACCGGATACGGATGGTCACTGTCATAATCTTTCGGCTCAAGCGACAGTCCGTTCATCTCAGCAAATACTTCCACGATACCGCGAATGACGGTCGTCTTGCCCGTACCCGGTCCACCAGTCAAGAGCATCACCGGCTGACTGATTGCTGTACGTATTGCTTGCTGCTGACTGTCTGCATACTGCATCTTCAGACTGTCCTCGACGCTTCCAAGCGCTTGCAGAAATTCCGCTTCTGAAAATTCGCCGTCCGTCTCTTGGTTCACGAGCCGCTCAATCCCGCTCACTACCCCTTTTTCCGCATAATAAAGCTGCGGCAAATAGACATAGTCCGCTTCACGAACGATCTTCCCGTCTTCCTCCAGCACGTCAAACTCATGCCCTATCGCCTCGTCCGCAATCTGCTCGCCGCCGCGCGTCAGCAGCGCCTTTGCCGCCTGTAATGTCTCGCCGGCTTCCATATACACATGCCCGTTGTTCATTGCCTGCTCGTTGAGCCAGAATAGCAGTGCCGCCTGAATGCGTTCCGGATGGCTGCCGGCTATACCTAGTGTCGCCGCCAGTTCATCGGCGCGTTGAAAGCCGATGCCGTCAATATCCTGAATTAATTGATAGGGATTGTCATGAATGACCTCCAGTGACTCCTCGCCATACATCTGATAAATTTTAGTCGCCAGCTGCGCACCGAAACCGAAATCTGACAATCCGATCAGAATATGTTCCAAGCCTTCATTCTCTTGCAATGTCTCAGCAATTTGCTTCGCCTTCTTGGCATCGAGCTTCGGCACCGCATCCAGACAGGCCGGATTGGCCAGAATCTGCGTGATTGCTTCGTCACCTAATGTGCGGACAATGCCCTCCGCTGTTTTCCTGCCGATGCCAGGAAACAAATCTCCGGACAGATACTCAATGACACCGGTTGTCGATTGCGGCAATAATTTATGATAACTATCCGTTTCATATTGATCCCCATAGCGGGGATGGGTCTTCACGTGACCGTAGAACTGATACAGTTCATGGAGGTGGACAGTCGGAAAATAGCCGACAACGGTCACTTCCTTACTTTTTATCGGCTCATCTGTTTCGACAATTCGAACCGTCATTACGGTGTATCCGTTTTCACTGTTTTGAAAAACCGTATGCACCGGTTCGCCTTTAATCGACGGCCGCTCTTCCGTAAAAAGATGCATCGACGTCTGCTCCATGATTTTCCCACCCTTTCTCACCGCTGCGACACTTACTGCTGCTGACGCGCGCGCACGACTGCGCAGCCATGCGCCGCCAGCACATGCTGCGGATCACAGGCAAGCGTCTGTTCAAAGAAGCGTTTCGCCTCTTCCAGACGTTCCCGATACAATGCAATCACGCCTAGATTATAATAAGCATCCGCATGATCCTTCTGCCTCTCAATGACACGGCGGAACTCTGGCTCTGCTGCGTCAATTTGACCGAAGTTGGCGAGTGCCAACGCATACTGAAAACGCGCTGACACATCCTCTGGGGACAGTTCTACGGCACGCTGAAAAGAGGCCAATGCCTGCCCGTTATGATGCAATTTCAACGCCGTCTGCCCGATCATATAAAATAGATCATTCGTATTCATCCCGCGCAGCTGTGCCTGCTGAAAATAGGTCAGCGCTTGTTCGTAATCTCCCGTTTCAAAACAGACGCTGCCAAGACCATATACCGCGTCAAATCGATCAGCAGAAAGGGCCAGCGCTTTTTCAAAAAACGCTGGCGCTCGCCCCGCTTCTCCAAGTGTAATCAGCAAATTGCCGAAATTGACGTATCCTTCGGGGTTGTCGGGCTCCTGCTCGATCGCCTCTTCCAGCACATGCACTGCTTGATCATATTTTTTCTGTTCAATCAGGCGCATCGCCCACTCGGCCGCCTCTTTCATATCGTTAACGCTCCTATCTGTCACTTGCCATTCTACACACGAAAAAGATCGGCACACTTTAAATTGGTGCCGACTCTGCAAAATCAATGGATGCATCCGTACCGGGATTGAGAACAGTCGCGATCGTTGCGCCGCCAAGACAAACGTCGTGATCATAGAAAACAACTGCCTGACCTGGAGTTATCGCCCATTCCAAATGATCAAAGACGACCTGCAGCCGACCGTCACGCTGAACGTGAACAGTGACTGGGCGATCTTTCTGGCGATAACGGAATTTTGCCGTACAGTGAAAAACAGCGGCGTTTGGCGCCCCGCTGATCCAATTCACATGATCAGCTGTCAAGCCTTGCGAATATAGAGCGGGATGATCCGCGCCCGGAGCCACATAGAGAATATTACGAGTCAGATCCTTACCACACACAAACCACGGCCCGCCCGGACCACCGATTCCCAGTCCCTGCCGCTGTCCATTCGTATAATACATCAAGCCATCGTGCCAGCCTTTTAATTCGCCGTCAATCGTTCGAATCTCACCTCGATTAGCGGGGAGATACTGACTCAGAAATTGCTTGAAATTGCGTTCTCCGATAAAGCAAATGCCGGTGCTGTCTTTCTTGTCGGCCGTCGCCAGCCGATGCTCGCGGGCTATCTCACGAACTTCTGGTTTCTTCATCTCCCCGAGCGGAAACAGTACGCGGGCAATCTGATCCTGTGACAGTTGATTGAGAAAATATGTCTGATCCTTATTCTCGTCCACTGCGCGCCGCATCAACGTCTGTCCCGTCTGGGTCTCACGCGCCACGCGCGCGTAATGCCCGGTCGCGACAAAAGCAGCGCCGAGCGACAGCGCATGATCAAGGAATGCCTTAAACTTGATCTCCTTATTGCACATCACGTCCGGATTAGGGGTCCGGCCTGCTTTATACTCGTCAAGAAAATAGGTGAAAACCCGATCCCAATACTGCTTTTCAAAATTGACTGCATAATAGGGAATACCGATCTGGTTGCAAACGCGCACGACGTCGTCATAGTCTTCGGTCGCCGTACAGACACCATTTTCATCAGTGTCATCCCAATTCTTCATGAAAATGCCGATGACCTCATAGCCTTGCTGCTTAAGCAACAAGGCGGCAACCGTGGAATCGACCCCGCCGGACATACCAACGATGACGCGCTTTCCTTCCAAGTGCTGACTCATTGACGAGCACCTGCCTCTCCTGCTGTGAGCAGTTCACCGACCACACGCGCGATAATTGCTGCCGCGCGATGCACATCCTCCGCCGTATTCCCCTTGCCGAAGCTAATCCGCAAGGAACTGCGCGTCTCAGCCGCACCCGCCCCGAACATCGCTGTCAGCACATGCGACGGTTCAACCGAACCCGCGGTGCAGGCGGAGCCACTGGAGACAGCGACGCCTTCCAGATCAAGGCGGGTTAGCAGCGTCTCGACCGATACACCGGGAAAATAGAGACTTAGCACTTGCGGCAGAAAATGTTCAGAATTTCCGTTCACGCGAAAATTCACTTGGGCATCGCGCAGATCAGCGAGTAAAAGCTGGCGCAGCTTCAAGCAATCAGCGATGCGTTCAGATAAGTGATCACGGACAAGCCATACGGCTTCACCAAGCCCGGCAATTGCCGGCACATTATGCGTGCCAGCGCGGCGTTTGCGCTCTTGATCGCCGCCGTACGTAATGGGCGATAGGCTCACTCCATCGCGAACGTAGAGGAAACCAATCCCCTTTGGTCCATTAATTTTATGACCGGACATCGACAGCAAATCAATTGGCGTATCCTTGACATCCATATCGACTGTGCCAAACGCCTGTACGGCATCCGTATGAAATAGAGCCTGATGGTCAGCCAATAAATGAGCGATCTCACGAATCGGCTGCAAGCTGCCAACTTCATTATTCCCATACATGATGCTGACAAGAATGGTGTCTGCCCGCAGTTTCTGCTCCAATTCTTCTATTGAAATGCGGCCTGACCGATCCACAGACAGATAATCGACTGTAAACCCGTGCTTTTCCAGATAAGCACACGCCCGAAACACGGCATGGTGCTCAACCGTCGTTGTGATAATATGCCGGCCGAGTGCCTCGCGCGCCCGCGCCGCACCGATAATCGCCATATTGTCGCCTTCCGTGCCACCACTCGTGAACACAATATCGCGGCTGCGCGCGCCAATCGACTTTGCGATCTGATGGCGCGCCTCGTCAACGACTTTCCGCGCTTTTCTCCCGAATGAGTGAATACTCTCGGGATTGCCTATGATTTCTTTATACGTGTCTACCATCACCTCAAGCACTTGAGGATCAATTGGACTTGTCGCGGCATGATCAAGATAAATCGGCTCCATGCCATCTCACTCCTTTTTTTGTTCGCGCCTGCTGCTTGGGGGCTCTCTTCTCCGGTCTCAGCAAATAAATTCTTCTCAAA
Organism: Sporolactobacillus sp.; assembly: GCA_047718535.1. Taxonomy (GTDB): domain Bacteria; phylum Bacillota; class Bacilli; order Bacillales; family Sporolactobacillaceae; genus Sporolactobacillus. The sequence continues at coordinate 39,895 of JBDNRH010000004.1, read as the reverse complement.
TATAGAACATATCCGGGTCCTGAATTTGCGGATCATTATCGAAATGAATTAAATCATCGAGTGTCGTGCCTTCCAGCACATCGCGCACCGCGTCGCGAATTTTCACCCACAGTTCTCGCTTCGCCGGATCATCATCATCCATGACTTCTACAGGCTGAATCGGCCCTTCAAGTACACGGATCACATCTGCCGCCGTGATTTCGACCGGCAGGCGTGTCAGCACGTAGCCGCCATACGCGCCGCGAATACTGCTCACAAGCCCAGCGTTGCGCAGCGGGGCAATCAATTGCTCCAGATAATGCTCCGATAAATTATGATCACTGGCAATGGTCTTCAAAGAAAGTGGCCCGTTTCCTTTATGTTTGGCAAGATCCATCATGATCGTCAGACCATAACGCCCTTTAGTTGAAATCTTCATCAGTTGACACCTCATATTTTTTCAGCAGACATCGTGCCCGCCTCTTAGGTGATATAAACCCACCTGTTTATGGTAAACTATGAAAGAATAAACTCTAAATTATTATAGACGAAATAAAAGAAAGATGCACGCAAGCAGCAGCGCTCATTCAGACAGTGCCAGCTTTTTAAGCACACTTGAAGCGCTCTGTGACAGTTAGTGAAAGGATGGCTGATTGCGATGGATTTATTTGATCTTACGAGCGATGGCGGTCCGCGTTCGGCCCGGCCGCTCGCTGATAGAATGCGCCCGGAAACACTTGATCAATTCTGCGGCCAAGATCAGATCGTTGGTCCCGGCAAGCTGCTGCGCCGCGCGATTCAAGCGGATAAACTGACGCCGATGATTTTCTTCGGGCCACCGGGCACAGGGAAAACCACGCTGGCACATATTATCGCCCAATCAACCGCCGGCTATTTTGAACAGCTTAATGCTGTGACCTCCGGTGTCAATGAGCTGCGTCAAGTGATTGCCGGTGCCGAAGAACGGCTCAAATTCGATCAGCAGCGGACGATTTTATTTATTGACGAAATTCACCGTTTTAATAAAAGTCAGCAGGATGCGCTCCTGCCGTCCGTGGAAAAGGGAACGATCATATTAATCGGTGCGACAACAGAAAGTCCAATGTTCGAAATCAATCCCGCGCTGCTCTCAAGAGCGCGTCTGTTCCGCTTTGAACCGCTCACCCGCGAAGACGTTCTGGCGATTCTGAAACGGGCACTCACCGATAAAACGCGCGGTTACGGTAATTATTCGATTGCGGCCGATGAGGACGCGCTGGCGCATCTCGCCGACGTCGCAAGCGGCGACAGCCGCACCGCGCTGCATGCACTTGAGCTCGCCGTCTTGACAACGGATCCGGGATCAGACGGTGTGATTCATATTACCCGCGCGGTCGCTGAGGACTCCATTCAGGAAAAAGTACTGCAATATGATAAAAAAGGTGACAATCATTATGACACGGTCTCCGCTTTTATTAAAAGCATGCGTGGCTCCGATCCCGACGCGACACTGTACTGGCTGGCAAAAATGATTGCCGCCGGCGAAGACCCGAAATTTATCGCCCGACGTATTTTCATCCACGCCGCCGAAGACGTCGGTCTCGCCGATCCGAATGCCCTGCTCGTCGCTAATGCAGCCGTGACAGCGGTCACCTTTATCGGTTTGCCGGAAGCGCGAATTCCGCTTGCCGAAGCGGCGCTCTATATTGCCACGGCGCCAAAGAGCAATGCCGCTGTCGTCGGTATTGATCAAGCGCTGAATACCGTGCGCCATGAGCGCACCGGTGAAGTGCCGATTCATCTTCGCGATGCCCATTATAAGGGCGCGGAAAAGCTCGGACATGGCAAGGGCTATCTCTATCCGCACGACTTCGAAGGCGGCTATGTCCCTCAAGATTATCTTCCCGAAGCGCTGCGTCACAAGCATTTCTATCAGCCATCGCCGCGCGGCTACGAACGCACTGTGCAAAAGCGGCTTGATTATTTCCGAACGCGCGACACGCAGGGGAAATGATAGGTTATACCTATTTTTTCTCAGAAATTACTCTTGTATAAAAAGCGCCTTGCTTGTCAATCCTTTTTTATAAAAGAAAAAGAGACTGCAAGAAGGAGCGATTGCGATGACAAAAGTGAGACAAGATGCTTGGTCGCACGAGGACGATTTACTTTTGGCGGAAACCGTCCTGCGCCACATCCGAGAAGGAAGTACACAACTAGATGCGTTTGAGGAGGTCGGCGACCGGCTCAATCGAACCGGCGCCGCCTGCGGGTTTCGCTGGAATGCGATTGTTCGCCGCAAATATGAGCAGGCCATTGCCATCGCGAAGAAACAGCGCAAGCAAAAAAAACGGGCCGAACAGCGCAGCACCGTGCTTCGCCCTGCCCTGGCATACCATACAATGGAGGAAACCGCCTATTTACCCGATCCGTCTGAAGATAGAACGCGAGTAAATACATCCGAACACGAAAATCCCTCCGATCGAGTGGAATCGAATCCATTCTTGCCCGCTCAGGAAAAAGACGCAGAGCGCGGCATCAACCTTGGCGACGTGATTGACTTTCTGCAGCAGCTGCAAGCCGCGCGCACGTCAGGCGATCGGATCAGCGGTGAAAATAAACAATTGCTCGAGGAGAATAGCACGCTTAAACAAAAGGTCGGCGAATTGGAAAATGAAATCCGCACGCTTAAAGCGCACCAGCAAACCGTTGATGACGACTATCAGGCGCTGATCGGGATCATGGACCGCGCCCGGCGGATGGTCGCCTTTCAGGAGCAAGACAGCGAATCCGGCACCACCTTCCGAATGGACGCCAACGGCAATTTGGAGAAAGTGGCGAAATAAAATATACACTTTGAAAAAACGTTGCCACCATTAAAGGTGAGCAACGTTTTTTTCAGTGATAAATCGGTGCTTGCGGATTTATGGTTACAGTATCCGGCTGACTAATACGGCCGATATTGATTGTGCCTATATAGGGACTCCAATTGCATGAATGATAGGCGGCACCTTGCAGGATATCGTCGTCACCAACGACCAAGCCGCGCTGAAAATTATAAACACCGCTGTTAAGCTGGCAACCTGTCAGATCACCTTTAATAAAAACAGTTCGCAGAAAGTTAACTTGCGAGTGATTGGCACAGTCGCTCGCTATATTTAAATTCTGACCGATAAACGTGTATCCACCAAACAAAGAAACATTGCCGTCAGAAAGATTAAGCGTCTGATTGGTGTCGAAATTTCCATTAAACGTAGCTTTAGCATTGGAATAAATAGTTGTATTTCCACCCGTTTGATTGGCAAACGTATCTCCACTTACAGTCAGTGAAGAATTGGGATTGACAAACAGATCAACGTTGGTAGTTAAATTTCCATTTACAGTCACCATCGCTGCGTGCCCACATGAACCAACCCATAGGCATTGCGCAGCCATTAAATTTTTATCAAAGGTAACTTTCCCACCTGAGATATTCACGATATTTGGCGCCCAAATATTGCCCTTAAACTCGAGCGTCGTGGCAGTTGCATTGAGCGCTCGATCATCAGCCGGATCATCACTATATAATTGAGTGCCGAAAAAAGTACCGATCGAAGTGAACCCCGGCGGCGGAGTCGACAACCCGTTTGTGGAACTCGCGCCAAGTTTTTTTAACTGAGCTAGGGAACTTAGACTTGCAAATTGTGTCGCAATGGTTGACAGCCCCGCACTAACTGTCGCTCCGGTCTCACTATTTATCTTCGGCCCAATAATAGCGCCAATATCTGGTGATGGCAGTGCGGGTGGGTTAGCCGGATCGTATGTTGAAGAAAAGAGGTACGTATTATCAAGGATTGAAGGCATCTTCTGGTTTTTGTTGTTCTGCCCGTTGATAACTGCCGCACCCGATTTAAGAGCTACAGAAATTGCATCATTAACAAAGAGACTTCCATTTAAAAAATCTTGCGGAATCACAATGCCTTCGCTCACATTTCGTGTCAAGGTAATGCTCTGTGTAATCGACCGTGAAGTCCCATTCACAGTACCAATGCTCGTAAGAGTGAGCAATTCAGTATTACCCCCTTGAGCAGTCAATACACTGGATAATTTATAACTTGGTTTACCTTGTGTTGTACCGGTGAGTGTCTCACCATTAATCTGATTGGCGGTCAGCAAACTGGATGCATCGAAACTAGAAGCCGTTAAGCTTCCCCAAGTTTGAGTTTTAAGTGCCTCAGTGACCTGCTGAAGTCCTTGTTTAAGACCCACTTCTGCCACATTTTTAGCCTGTACATTCCCGTTCTCATAAGTGATTGTCTGTGCATGACTGAGCGAAACACCGAGCATCGTTCCGCCAACAAGAACGGCAATCGTAGTGAACAGTAAAACGACGATGAGCGCATAGCCACGCGTTTGTTTACAGACATTTTTAAAAAGATACACTTGTTGCTCCTCCCTCTCGTTTGGAATTTGATCAGTGATTAACTGAATTAGTAGGTGAAACTATACTTTGGTTAAGAATAATTTCAGTAGCAAACGGAATGTTATCGTTTTCATTTTGTGCATTAAGAAAAATATCTGCGCCGTCCTCATCGTTGCCACTGTTATCTGCAGGAGCATCATTATTCTCTTTAGTCCCGCCAAAATATCCTGCTGCTGGCCATATCTGCTCACCGTTGTCGGTTGTTTTCGGCGCAGTGCCTTCACTATCAGGATTATAGCGATAAATAATTCCAATCCCGGATACGGTCTTCGTCCCGCCCGATTCATATTGAATACTGACCTGTCCGCTTGAGCTCAGTATAATGCGAAAAGGTGTCCCGTAAGAATTTGAACAATTGTTATACACATTCTGGACAGTGTGTTGCACAATCATGGCATCTTGCTGAACATCTGTATCCGAAAACGTTTGTGTCGCTGAATTTGCGTTAGAGATCCAAATTGAAATAACAGCAATGACAATGACCATAGCCAAACAGGAAGCAGCAAGTAATTCGATAAGCGTGATGCCCTTCTGATTACTTTTCATTGAACCGCCTCTTCGAATAGTATAATTAATTCGTACTGTTAAACATATTGTAGAGCTCAACGTAAGAATGCCCGGTCGATTGTCCATAATATACTTGAACAGTGAATTCACCTGTTCTTTCACCAGTCGACCCATCCATCTGCAAAAAAACATAGCTCCAGAACTGAGAGTGATTGGCTGTGATCGATGCCTCACTGTTCGGTTGGTAACAAGAGTACGTGTAATGACTGTCAGTTGGTGCACCAGCAGGAGGAGCGTTTACCAAATGATAGTGGCTGAGAAAATCTGTGTTACCGTCATTGAGAACCGTTTTAACTTGACTTTGAGCAATTGTCATTGCCGTCTGACGAATACCGTTATTTGTAACAGTTTGTCGGCTCTGTATGAAAGAGATGGAAAAAACGGTAATGAGGAGCGTTAACAGCACCATTGCCGCTAGAACCTCGATTAGGGTGAACCCAGAATTTTTTTTGTGGTTCATAGGACCTAATCCCCTTCTTACGATATTTGATTTGATTACCCCTAGTGAGACATGACAAGAATAGCGACTAGTTTACAAATCATGTCTGGACTTAATAAAAAAACACCTATCTTTACTCCCTTGAAATTAGAATATGTTCATTAGCATCCACTCGTAGCCAATTAGTAATAGCGCTTTCATATCATCTCAATTCATTCTAAACTTTATAAGCTTAATTGAGAAGTACGTATTAAGTATTTTATTGCTCTCTCGAATTGGATAACGTTTTCATTTTATCGAGTCATTAACGCGAAAGCCTAAGTCAGACGTCCTGCAGCTGGACGCCAACGGCAATTTGGAGAAAGTAGCGAAATGATCGTTGTGAATTTAAAAAAGCGCTGCTACCTGAAAGAGAAGGTAGCAGCGCTTTTTTATTGAGAATTCGGTGCAGTCGAATACGTATAGGACGGTGAACTATTGGCGGCATCAAGCGATATCGTGTACGTTGTCGTCGTTACCGGATTCGTCGACGTATTGTCTTGCTGATGAATCGGATTTATCACGATACTTCCTCTCAGCAAAGGCACCGTGAACCAGTTCGTCACAATCCGCTCGCCACCGTTTAAATTAGCATTTCCCGCAACCACAAGTCCGTGGGTAAAAGTAAGAACACCGGTTACTTCATTAACGTAGGCATTTTGTCTCACAAACACCGTTCGATTAAAAAGACTAGAGTTAATACCGGCTAGATAATCGCTATAATTGAATGATCCGCCGACATAGACATAACCGGAATACATATCACCGCCGCCGCATAGGAACGCGCGGTAGACAGACCCGCCATAATACGCATTGCCGCCGACGGTTACCTGGCCGCCGAGCCAGCCATATTCGTCCCCACTAACACTTAGATTCTTTTTAACAGTCGTTGTACTGGTTGGATAAAGAAAGAAGTTGCTGCCGACCCCGACTGAGTCATTAAAGATTAATGAAGCACCTGGCCACGAATAAAGAGATTGATTTAAGCCGGCCGGTCCATTTACTGTTATCGCTGAGCCGCACATTCCCCAAAAATTGTTACCTGCATAAAGGGTGTCACTGGAACTATTGCCAAACGTCACTTTCGCTCCTGGAAGAACGAGAATATTCCCACTCACAGCCACATTACCATCAAACGCGACAGTCGTCTTTGAACCAATAATCAAATTACCGTTAACGATTAAATTTCCTTTAATCTCACTTTGAACTTTCGGAGTAAATTGAAGATCTCCATTCACATCCACATTTCCGCCAAAATTAGACGATTTAGTGACTGTTGCCTTCGACGAGAAATTAACATCTTGCGGATAGCTTTGGGTAACCGGAGTTGAACCGCTCGCTGCCCCACTTAACGCCGTGTTAAACGACGACGGCGCAACCACGTTCACTGACGGAAACTGACTTTTCACGCTACTATCTAAAACAGAGCCTATCGAACTATTTAAAACAGGACTGCTACACCGCGCTGTCTGATTGTCCAAATAAATATTATCCGCACGCAAAAGTGAGTTATTCATTAGAAGAGTAGCAAATCCATTCACCTGATCGAAAAATTGCTGCAGATTTTTACTATAATTGGGCAGACTGGGAACGGAATCATTAGGTACAGAGGGCGGGCTGGAAACGGGATTATTAGGTACAGAGGGTGGAATGGCAGCTGACTGGGACTGCCCTTGAGAAGAACTTGTACCTGATGAATCCGATGTACTCACAGCATTTTCCTTAAGATAGCGGTTAAGCGAGTCACCCATCGTCAAGCTCCCGGAAAAATCAATTGGAACGGTAACTCCTGTTCCGTCTGAACTTCCCGACGTCGTTGTCGTTTTTTTGGCATAGTTGACAACGATCGTCTGACTGACTTGCCGAATCACGCCATTGACAGTTCCGGTGCTTACCACCTTAAAAGGAAGATCGGTTGAAGAAAGCCCCGCCATCGTAGAGGGGGCTACAGGCACGACAGAGACCGAACTCGTTGGATTATTTTGCAGGCCACTGAGTGTCGATGAATTGTTCAGACCCGTCGCAATCGACTGTATCGTACTTGCAATTTTCCCTGGCAAGCTCAGCGGATAGTTCGCATCATTACTGTCTGCATTACTGTCTGTATCACTGACTGTGATTTGTCCATTGTTTAATTGATTGCCCAAATCTGTTAACTGGGATGATAAATTCGCCGAGAAATTCTTCATCCCCATTTCCGCGACATTCGTCGCCTGCACGCGGTACTGCTCATGTGTGATCTGCTGCGAATGATTGAAGGCTACACCTATCAGCGAGACACTGACAATCAGCAGCAAGGTAATGACAAGCATAACGATGATTAACGCATATCCGTCCTCATTTTTATAATAATTGCCTCTTTTATTGCAGTTTCCCATGTCCGAACACCTCCCGCACTTAATTTCCTGTTCCGACCGCATCAGACAATGTCACGGTTAATTGATAATTCCAGTCACCAAGTCCCGCGTTATTGGCGCTGACCGTCAAATCAATTGGCTGCTGCGCAAGGCTTGAGGAGCCATCATTTGTACCGCTAAAAAAATTGGTGCCAGCCGAGCTGCCTGAATCGCCGCTTTCTGAGGACGGCCATGAATACGTTCCATCGGATTGGTTATTGACTTGGTAGCTTATTCCATCTCCTGAAATCACGTGGCTTGTACCGTCCCCGTAAACTAAAACAACTTGATGATTGCTGTTTACTTGCAGCATAAACGGTGTATTCTGACGGTTGATATAGGCTTCCTGCGCGCGTTTCTGCACGAGCTGCGCATCTTGCTGTATATTATTTTCACTTAATGTCCTTGACGCAGACTGTTCTGCCGAAACCCACACCGATATAATTAACACGGCGCAGATTGTCGTCAGCGTGACCGCTGCCAATACCTCCACGAGTGTCAGCCCGTGTTCATGCTTCACGCTCATCGCCAATCACTCTCCCTCAGAGCGTTTCAATTCAATGTGTTATACACTTCCACATAATCGTCATCTGTATAGTAGACTTGAACAACCATCGGCGAGGTTTCCGTTATCGCATCACTGTTCCCAGAACCTGCGCCACTGCTCCCGTCACTTTTCAAAAAAAGATAGACTTTAAAATTTCCACCGTTTTGAGTGATCGACGCATTCGCATCGTAAAGGCAATTATAGCCGGCAACAGGATGCGCAGGCAGATTATCAGACGACACATTGGCAAGCTGGGTTACATCAATTTGATTTTTCGAGACTGCGGCCAACTCTTTCTCGGCAATTTGCATCGCCGTCTGGCGCAGGCCATTATTCGTGACAACCTGCTGCGCTTGAATCAACGTCGCAGAAAAGCCAATAATCACCAAGCTGAGCAGTGTGATCGCTGCCAGTACTTCGACAAGGGTGAACCCTTTATTCTTTTTGTGGTTCATTCGTCATAGCCCTTTCCTAATTCATACTTTTATTTTAAACTGTATATATCAGAATGAGAAGGCGATTTCAAAGATTAATTATCTTCAGCCAACAAAAGGAGAACGTTTTCATGCAACGAACGCATCAGCGGCTCGGCGATTTGCTTGTGGCGAACGGCCTGATTACGCAGCAGCAATTGGATACGACTCTGGAGCAAAAGGCCCATTCTCAGCGGCTTGGCAACGCCTTGATTGAACGCGGCTATATATCCGAGCAGCAATTGATCGACGCACTGTCGAACCAGCTGCACATCACGCAAGTGCATCTTTCAACCATTATCATCGACAAACAAGCCGTGCGCATGCTTGATCAGACTTTCGCCCGCACGCAGGAATTGATTGCCTACCAAAAAGAAAATAATATATTGAAAATCGCGATGGTTGATCCGTTGAATTTCTACGCGATTGACGACGTGCAGATGATGACCGGCTGCACAGTCGAGGTGGCACTCGCTTTACCAAGTGAAATTATTTCTAACATCAACCGACTGTACAGTGACGACGATCCAGTCAACGATTTACTGCGTGATCTTGACATTCGAGCCACAGATGAATCGATCACGGCAGCCACATCGCCGGACACACCGATCATTAAAATCATTAATAAAATTTTGCTGAGCGCCGTTGAAGATCGGGCAAGTGATATTCATATCGACCCGCACGAATTCAATATTGCCATTCGCTTCCGAATTGATGGACGCCTGCACCTCTACCGCACGTTTCCGAAGGAGCTGCTGAGCGTGCTGATCACTCGCATCAAAGTGATGAGCCAGATGGATATTACGGAGCGTCGGCTGCCGCAAGATGGCCGCGTCAAAGTTGCCATCGGCAAGCAGCGGCTTGACTTGCGCGTCTCTGTCTTGCCGACGCTGTTCGGTGAGCGCCTCGTACTGCGGCTGCTCAATACGCAGGGGCTACTGCTGAAGATTCCGAATGTCGGCTTCACAGTGGATCAGCAAAAAGTGTTCATGAAAATGATCACGCGTCCGACAGGTCTCGTTCTGATCACCGGTCCGACTGGATCAGGGAAAACATCGACGCTCTACGCCGCACTCAATCATTTGAATCGTGAAGCAGAAAATATCATGACAATTGAAGATCCAGTCGAATACCAGATCGACGGCATCAATCAGATTCAGACGAACGCGCCAATCGGTCTGACGTTCGCTGCCGGACTGCGTTCGATTCTGCGCCAAGATCCGAATATCGTCATGGTCGGTGAAATCCGTGATTCGGAAACGGCTGAAATTGCCATCCGCGCCTCGCTTACCGGCCACCTTGTCCTGAGCACCTTGCACACAAATGACGTGCCGACGACCATCTATCGGCTGATCGATATGGGGGTTGACCCGTTCCTCGTCTCCGCGGCATTGACCGGCGTTGTCGCCCAGCGGCTTGTCCGCCGCGTCTGCAAAGACTGCGCCCAGAGCGCAGAGCCGACGCCGATCGAACGTGGCCTGTTTGCTAAAGCGGGCATGACTTGTCCCGATCACCTAGTGAAAGGCCGCGGCTGCAAGTCATGCCATAACACCGGTTATCACGGGCGGACAGCTGTTCATGAAATGCTGGAAATCGATCAGACTGTCGCCGAAAAATTGATCGACCAGCATTCTTTCCGCGAAATTCAATCGCTTGTCAGCGTGTCTGGTGGTCAGTCGATGCTGCAAACCGGCCTTGAGAAGGTCGTCAAGGGTATCACAACGATTGAAGAATTGCTGACCATTATCAGCTGATTAAATATAAAAATACAGAAGGTTCGAGAATGATGGGAATGGAAAATGAAAAACTAACCGCCTGGCTAACGACCGCTTACCAAGAAAAAGCATCAGATTTACACGTATCTGTTGGCATGCCGCCGGCAATTCGCGTCAACGGCATGCTGCGTACGCTTGAACAGCCGGATGTTAAGCCTGCGGATACATTGGAAATGATTCGAGATATTCTTTCAGACAAACAATTTGAAGAATTAAGTGAGAATGGTGAATTGGATTTCTCGTTCAGCATTCACGGCTTGTCGCGGTTCCGCGTAAATGCCTTTCGCCAGCGCAGCTGCTACAGTCTCGCTTTCCGCCTGATTCCGCAGCGTGTGCCGCGTCTTTCCTCGCTGCACTTGCCCGTTGTGCTGGAGAGATTATGCGACCGCCCGCACGGCCTTTTCCTCGTAACGGGGCCGACCGGAAGCGGCAAATCGACGACACTCGCCGCGCTGATCGACAATATGAATGAGACGATGCGCCGCCACATTATCACTCTAGAGGATCCAATTGAGTATTTACATAAGCATAATAAATGCATCATTCAGCAGCGGGAGGTCGGCAACGATACAGAATCGTTTGCCTTGGGTCTGCGCGCCGCACTGCGTCAAGATCCGGATGTGATCATGGTCGGTGAAATGCGTGATTTGGAAACGATACGCACGGCACTGACCGCGGCTGAGACCGGTCATTTAGTGCTGGCGACACTGCACACAAACGATTCTGTTCAGACGATTGACCGTATTATCGACGTGTTTACCGCCGATCAGCAAGGCCAGATTCGCATTCAGCTGGCCGCCGAGCTCGTCGCCATTGTCTCTCAGCGACTCTTCCCGACCACAGACTTCACTGGCCGCTGCGTGGCGACCGAGGTATTAATCAATAATCCGGCCATCAGCCACCTGATTCGTGAAAAGAAAATTTATCAGATTCCAAGTGTGATTCAGATGAATCGTTCGGAGGGCATGCAAACCATGGGCAATTGTGTACAGGAACTGCTTGCCCGTCGGGAAATTGCCAGCGAATCCGTTGATCCCTATTTGCTGAGGAGGTAAATCATGCCATTATTTGATTATTTAGCCACCGATTCGAACGGAAAGATGAAGAAGGGCCGTCTGAGCGCTAATAATCGTCAGGCAGCATTGGCGGAAATTATTAAAAAGGGTTATGTCATTGAATCTATCAAAGCGCATAATGACTCGATTTGGTATAAGGATATGGTGCTTGGCGCCGGGGTCAAGCTGAAGGAAAAAGTTGTCTTCCTCCGCCAGTTTGCCACGATCATTCAGGCTGGTGTGCCTGTGGCGGAGGCTTTGGAAATCCTCTCCGATCAAGAAGAGAAGAATAAATATTTTAAAAATGTAATCCGGCAGATGGCAGCTGATCTAAGCGAAGGTCAAACCTTATCCAAGACGTTTGAAAAACATCCAAAAATCTTCGGATCGATGATTGTCCATATGATCCGTGCTGGCGAAACAAGCGGTCGTCTGGAAGAAAGCCTTGACCATCTCGCGGAATATTACGAGAAACAAAATAAATCGCGGCAGAAATTGACAACGGCAATGATTTATCCGTTTTTCGTTCTGCTCATGTCAGTCGCTGTCGTTATTTTTATGCTGACGTGGATTGTACCAATGTTTCAGTCGATGTTTCAAAGCATTCATGGCAAACTGCCGCTGATCACTCGCTTTACCATTTCTATGTCCAATGGTCTGAAGCATACGTGGCTTTTGCTTCTATTAGTCCTAATTGCCCTGATTATTTTGTCGATTTTTATTTTTAGGAATCCATCTAGTAAGAAATGGCTAGATGGTGTTATACTGAAGGTGCCTTTAGTAGGAGTTGTAACCTATAAGACAGAACTCGCGCGGCTTTTGTGGATGCTTGCCCTGCTGATTGCAAGTTCCGTACCCGTCATCGATGCACTTGAATCGATTAAGAAGATTACGAGCAATTTGATGATTCGTGAAGCGATTGGCCGCGTCGCTTCTGCTCTTGATTTTGGTAAACCGCTTTCCGAGGCATTTCGCGGGGAGACAATCTTCCCGCCGATTATCTACCATATGACAGCGATTGGCGAGAAAACGGGTATGCTCGACAAGATGCTCAACCATGTGGCTACATACTACGACAACGACGTCGAACAGCTTCTCGAACGGATGAAGGCATTGATTGAGCCCGTTGTCATCCTTTTTCTTGCAACCGTGGTTGGTTTCATCGTGATGTCTATCATCATCCCGATGTTTCAAATGTATCAACAATTTTAATTTCTTGGGGGCGTATCTTGTGTTAAAAGCACTGCTCAGAAAATCAAAGAAAAATCAAAAAGGCTTCACCCTGATCGAACTCTTGGCCGTCATTGTTATTCTCGCCATCTTAGCAGCAATTGCAATACCAGCTGTTATGTCGATTATTAATCACCAGAACCAAAAAGCTACTGTCCAAGATGCATTGACTATTATTAATGCAGCAAAACTAGTTGTATCGGATAATAATATCGGTGGAACGACTACGGTAGAAATAGATAGTTCTACAGCTACTCAGGGATCAAGTACTGTGTCTTCAAATGGTTGGAGTGATTACGTAAAGAAATCTTCAGGGACGCTGCAGATGGGGGCAAAGGTTTATTATAACCCATCAGACGATACGTACACTATTCAAGACAGTGACCTTGCAGGAATAAGTGCTATTACGGGTTCTACAAACGGCACTGGAGCATCTGCTTACACTACCTATACGGAAACTCAATTGATTGATTACAATCGGTAATGTTGACGATTATACTATCTATATACGTTATTTGTTTTGGTCTTACCCTTGGCTCTTTTTACAATGTGGTTGGTATGCGGGTTGTCGCGGGCCAATCGATCATTACGCCGCCTTCGCACTGCACGTCGTGCGGGCGGCGTTTGACGATCCGCGATCTCGTGCCGGTGTTTTCGTGGCTGTTTCTCAGGGGGCGCTGCCGCACGTGTGGGGCGAGGATTTCGCCGCTCTATCCGATTATTGAAGCGGCAACGGGGCTGCTGTTCGTCGGCAGCTTTCTCCACGCCACCTCGCTCACCGCGATGCTGACCGGCTGGATTCTCGTCTCGCTGCTGATGATTGTGACCGTTACCGACATGGAAGAAATGATTGTGCCTGATAAAATTGTCTTGTTTTTCTTTGTCCTAGCAATCATTTTTCGACTCATTTGCCCGACCGCGCCGTGGTGGAACGCGTTCCTCGGCGGCGCCACCGGTTTCACGCTGCTGCTAGCCATCGCGCTCCTCTCGCGCGGCGGCATGGGCGGCGGCGATGTCAAATTATTTGCCGTACTTGGCCTGCTTGTCGGCTTCAAGCTCGTATTAATCGGTTTTTTCTTTTCAACTTTTTATGGCGCCTTGATTGGCGGCATTGGCCGCCTGTCTGGAAAAATCAAGCCAAAACAGCCTGTTCCGTTCGTCCCGTTTATTGCGCTCGGGATGCTCACCGCCTTCTTCTTCGGCGACTGGCTGTTCAGCGCATACATGCAACTATTCTCGTGACAGAGGGATGATGACAATGTTTGACTGGCTGCATACACGGGCAAGAGTAGGTCTGACTTTTACTGATCAGATGATTCGGCTCGTGCTCTACCGCGGTAATCCCAGCGATCTGTCGCATCTGCAATTTTGGGAAAATGAATTAACTCCTGATATTGTTCAGGCTGGGAAAATTGTTGATGAACAGGCATTTACCGATATTCTCAAAGACATGGTCCATGCAATTGGGGCAAAAGGAAAATCCGTTTCCTTTGCTATTCCCGAAACACAGCTTGTCCTTCGCAAGCTGGACATGCCCGGCCTGATGACCGATGCGGATTTGAAAAATTATTTTTTTATGGAAATTGGCAAGAAGATTCAGCTGCCCTTTGACCAGCCGGTCTTCGCCTTCCACACGATTGCCCAAGATGCGACAGGAACGAAAGTGATTTTATTCGCCTCGCCGGAATCGATAGTCCGCCACTATATGAAAATTATGCGTAATGCCGGACTCGACCCTGTAAGCGCTGAATTTGCTTCGCTTGGCATCGAACGCTGGCTGCTCTATCAGCATCCGGATATCGACAAGCAGCAACGGATGTACATACAACTTGAGAAAGAAGCACTGACTGTGACGTTCTTTGATCAACAAGTGCCGCTCTTCGTCCGTCAAGTGCGTCTGCCGCAAGTTTCTCGTCCGGATAACGCCTCGCAATCGGATGAATTTTTCATGAATGCGTCGGACGAGGTCGGTCGGATGGTTGACTTCTATAACTACTCCGTGCAGGCAGGTGAAACCAAATTGGAGAAGGCGTATCTAATCGGCAGCAATGAGACAATGACCGCGTTTAAAAAAGCGCTGTCGCCCGTGCTGGACGTACCGATATCAATTCTTTCCATCGATCCGGAATTGACTGCCTCGCCGGAAGACCTAGATCCCGCCTATCTGCCTGCCATTGGCCTAGCCATGAAAGAGGTGCACGCATGATTGACATCAACCTTCTTCCTTATGAAAAACGCACTTCTAAAGCAGCAAAAAGGCTAGTCATCTTATTTGCTTCGATTTGCCTTTTAATGCTTATCGTTGCTGTCAGCTATACGCTTCACCTCAGTCATGAACTTCAGCAAGCTGAACAGGAGGAAAGTCAATGGCAGGCGCGCTCGGAAGTCAGGCATACGATTGCACAGACGCCAAAGCAGGCAAAGCAAAACCCAACTGCAGCAGATGCAGTGTCGACGATTAAATCGGAACGCATCCCGCTGAACAGCACGTTATTGCTTCTCCAGCATCAATTGCCGGCAGGTGGGTCGGTGCAGCAGCTTTCGTTTGACGCCACCGGTTCAATGAGCGTGACGTGTGGCCTGGATAGCTATAGTGATATGCAGCAATTCATTGCTAAACTGCGCAAAAATGACTTCAGTGATGTGTCGCTCACGCAGATTACGAACGGCGAATCCTCAGCAAATGTTGATGGTACAAGCACAAGCGCAAACACAGCCAATTATCAAGTGAGCTTAACACTTGTGAGTCATGTCGATCAAGGAGGCAGCATTACGAATGGCCAATAAAACAGTCTATGTCTTTCTCGCCTCCGTTTTAATTATTCTGCTAGGTTTTGGCAGCTTTTATTTGCTTAAAATTCGACCAATGCACGAAGCACTGGCGACCGCGCAGCAAAACACAGTGACTTATCAGAATCTGACCGCAGCCAATCAAAGAGCCTATGCAAAACAAAAAAAGAAAGCGAAATCCGACGCGGCTGCTGACAAGAACATGGAAAACGCGGATAAGGTGAGCGCGTCTATTCTACCATCCCATCCGGAAATCGAGAATTTTCTCGTTACCATTCAAGGACAGGCGGAAAAATATGACGTGACCCTCGACACAGTGAGCAAGGGCTCGGCCGCTGATGCAGCAAATGGCACGGCGTCTGACAGCGAAACAGCATCGACCGCGAGTACCAGCACCGCCCAAAGCACAAGCGATGGTTCGGACAGCACCGCAAATAGTACATCCAGCAGCAGTGGCGCTTCGTCGTCATCGGGATCATCAAGCGCCGCAGCGACGACACCACAGACTATGGGTTCTTCTTCCGCCGTATCCGCCCTTCACACGGATAATCTAGCGATTACGATGACTGCGCCAAATCAGGCCAATCTAACTTTGTTCGTGCGCTATTTGGAGACACTTAAGCGGCTGCTCGTGATCACGAATTATACGATGCAAGCTTCTGAGCAGCCGGTTCAAACGGCTGATGCATCAAGCAGCAGTTCGAGCAGCGCTTCTGACAGTTCCGCTTCAGCAAGTTCTGAGTCAAGCGACGACGCCAGCTCCACAGCGACAACGCCAATCGTTCAGGCAACGATGACTCTTACTGTTTTTTCAGCCAAATAAAAGTCAAGCGATCCATTAGACCCGGATCGCTTTTTTTCGCTCATATTGATGTCAAACTAGGACTCTGCGGGATCGAGCTCCTCTTCTGCGGGATCGAGCTCCTCTTCTGCGGGATCGAGCTCCTCTTCTGC